>CACKWQ010000001.1 GCA_902603925.1 uncultured Pelagibacteraceae bacterium
GGTGTAACAATTTTTACTATTTCTATTTACTATTTTCTGAAGTTTTTAAACAAAAATAAATTTAAGTATGTATATTTAAATATTTTTTTTTACGCACTAGCATCATATATTAGCCCAAATTTTTCACTTTTTTCGATTTTTTTCTTATATAATTACTTGTCTAAATTTAATTTTTTTTCAAAAAAGTTCGCAATAATTGCTTTGATAAATTTCTTTTTAGCTATACCTGCGATTTATTATGTATTTGGATTAGAAATCTATTTTTTTTTTGCAAAAGCAACAGTGGATTTGCCTGGTAAAGATATTTTTTTTTATAATATTTTCAATCAGGTGCTAATCATTCCAACAATATTATTTTTTTATATTCTTCCTTTTTTATTTATAAACTCACTAAAACTCACTAATTCAGCATATTATGTAATAACTTCTATAATTTTAACGTTTATATCTATATATTATTTTAATTATCAAATCTCATTTACGGGTGGTGGAATTTTTTTTCATCTTTCAGATTTTATATTTGAAAATAATTATCTATTTTATCTAATTTCTTTAGTCTCAATATTTGTGATTTTAAACTTATTTTTTATAAATAAAGAAAATTCACTTTTATTTTTAATTATTTTTTTTGGTAATCCTCAAACTACAATATACCATAAATATTATGATCCGTTAATAGTGATAATATTACTTATTTTGATGAATATAAAAATTGATACCAAAAAATTATTTGCCAATAAATCTTTATACTTAATTTTTATGTATTATTTAGCTTTTCTGATTATAAGTAATGTAAAGTACTTATTAAGATAAATATGAGAAAAAAATTAGATGCCTTAGAAACATATAGAGCATTCGCTGCTTTAATGATTGCAGCAGTCCATTTTAAAGTTAATTCACCAATTGTAGATCACTTTTTAGCAACTGGTATTTTTGTTCCCTTTTTTTTTACGCTCAGTGGTTTTGTAATTTATTATAATTATTTTGATAAAATAAATAATTTTTCAAATCTGATAGATTTTGGCAAAAAAAGATTTCTTAGATTATATCCATTACATTTTTTTTTCCTTTTAATTTTTTTATTTGTAGAGTTTTTAAGATTTTTTGCTGAGAGAGAATATGGTTTATTATCTAATATAGAGCCATTTACTAAAAATAATACTATCGCATTTCTATGCAATTTATTTCTCCTTCAAACATTTTTAGCTGAAAATACATTTAATACTCCTAGCTGGTCTATATCAGCTGAGTATTATACATATTTATTTTTTGGTTTTTTATTTATAAAAAATATAAAAAATATTTTTTTCACTATACTTATAATAATAATATTAATAGTCTTATTCAGAATCAGCAGTGCTATCAGCTTTGGACAAAGCACAACATTTTACTCATTTATAGATTGCATTTATTGTTTTTTAATTGGAGTAATATTTTGTAAGTTTTATTTTCTTTTAGATAATAATAGATATTTTTTAAAGCATTCTAATTTAATAAGTTTTTTTATGATAGTTTTGAATTTGATATCTATAAAATATTTTTCAGGTAACTATCAATTTTTTTTTCCTTTTCTTTTTGGAGGTTTAATTTTATTTTCTTCGGAAATAAATAAAGATACAATTTATGGTAGATTTATCTGTAATAAGTTTTTCGTTTATTTAGGTAAAATAAGTTACTCAATTTATTTATCCCATTTATTTATTTTTTGGTTAGTTACACAAATATTGAGGTTTATATTTAATGTAGATACATATTTTGATAAAGAAACAAGTTCTACTTTATTGAATCTCGATATTTTCACTTCAACGATAATAGCACTGGTTTGCTACACAATTACAATTATTTTTTCTTCAATTACCTATAAATATATAGAGATCAAATTTTATAAAAAGGGTAATTTTTTACAAAAAAAATGAATTTTTTAATAATTTTTTGTTGCTCAGTTATACTGAGGTCTGGATACAAAGGTAGTCTTACCAAACCGTTATAAACATCATCGGTATATTTTAATTTATAATTACAAAATTTTTTTCCATATGTGGATTTATGTAACGGAAAGTAATGAAAATAACATTGTATATTTTTTGAGTACATAAACTTAATAAAATTATCTCTTATTTGTTTTTTTTTAAAAATTACAGTAAATGTATGATATGAGCTTAGTTTATTTTTATCTTTTAAAAAGGGAATGTAGTAAAGTTCATTTTTAAATTCTTTAAGTGCATTAAAATAATTATTCCATAATTTACCTCTTTTTTTTTGGATTATTTTAATTTTCATTAATTGGGAGTAGGTCAAAGCAGAACTTAACTCGGGAGCTCTATATTCTGAGCCAATATCCTTCCAGGAGTAATAGTTTTTTTTACCCATTGAAAATCTGTTGGTTCCTTTATCGAGTATTATATTGGCTCTTTTAATAAATCTTTTGTTATTTATAGAAAGTGCTCCACATTGGCCCCCGACAATATTTTTTGTTTCATGGAAACTAAAAGCACCCAAGTCTCCAATGGTACCAATAAATTTTTTTTTGAATTTACTCAGAAATGCGTGCGCTGCGTCCTCTATAACTAAAAGTTTATATTTTTTTGCAATTTCCATAAATACTTTCATATCACATGGTACTCCGCCATAATGAACAACGATTATTGCTTTTGTTCTTTTGTTAATTTTTTTTTCAACAGATTTTACATCTAAATTTAAATCAAATTTATTTATATCGGCGAAAACTGGCTTTGCTTTTCTCAATATCACACAGTTTGCAGTGGATGGGAAAGTATAGGACGGCATAATTACCTCATCACCTTTACCAATATTTGCAAGAATCATTGCTACTTCTAGCGCACTAGTACAACTTTGTGTTAATTTTATTGAGTGAGATTTTATCAATCGTTGTATTAAAATTTCGGTTTTTTTTTGAAATATGCCGTCCGCAAAAACTCTATTACTTAAAACACTTAATAGATTTTTTTTAGTGTGTAAACTTACATATGGTTTATTAAACTTTATTATTTTTTTCATTCTAATGAAACGTTTTAACAATATGATATAATATATATGTTATCATATAATCTAAATTTAGCTTATATTTAATATTTTTATTAGATATTTGATATAGATAATCAAAGGATTGTTTTCTTCTACTAATCCAATTATAATTTAGTTTTGAGTAATTCCAAGACTCGCCTAGACTCTCGTAGTAAGTAAGATGCTTGTTTATAGTATTAAAATTCTTTTTGACGAAGTAAGAATAAACACCCATACGAAAGCCTAGCCACACCTTTTTAAAATTATATTTGTATTTTTTATTAAATTTTAAATAATCAACCATGAATTCTTTTCGAAATGATATACAGCTTTCAGGAGCTAAATATGGCCAAAAACTTAATTTACTATTTAAATTATTTTTCTTAATTTTTTTTTTATCAATTACCTCAAGTGGTAAATTTTGAATAAATCTAACATCTTTATGATTATTAAACAATGTAACTATATCTTGAACTTTTTCAGGCTTAAAATAGTCATCACTGTCTAATAGAAAAATGATTTTTCCTCTAGATTTTTTAAATAAAAAAAAATAAGCATTAGCAGCATCTAGCGCAGGTATATTTTTTTTTTTATTTAAATTTCTAAAACTTCTAAATTTTGAATTTTTTCTATATTTTTTTATAACATTAATTGAGGTATCAGTTGATTTGTCATCAAAAAATAAGATCTCAATATTTTTATATGATTGTCTCAAGCATGATTTAATTGCTCTATCAATGTATTGCCAATTATTGTAATTAATTATTAAAATAGATACTAAATTTTTTTTATTTTTCATAATTAAAAAACTATATATTATAAAGATAATACTAAATCATGACAAAAAAAAGAACCATTATATTTATGCCTTCAATTGAGGACGGTGGTGTTGAAAAAAACTTTTTTTTGATCAGCAACTATCTCCAACTAAAATCTAAAAATTTAAGTATAGTTACAATTTCAAAAAAAATTCAACATAAGTTAAACAAAAAAATCAAATTAATAACTCCTGGAATAAAATACTTTGAAACTATAGGTAGAAGAAAAAAATTTATAATTTGTATTCTCGTTTTAATGAAAGAAATTATTTTTAATAGAAATGTAATTGTTCTATCATTTCAAGGAAATGTTTATTGCGCATTGTTATGTAAGTTGCTATTTGTTAAAGTAATTATTAGAGCAAACACATCACCTTCTGGATGGTCAAATAATAAACTGAAAAAATTTTTATATAAATTTTTATATGGGTTGGCTGATTTAATAATTGTCAATAGTTTAGAATTTAAGAATGAACTTAAAAGAAGATTCAATTTAAATTCTTGTTGTATATATAACCCAATTGATATTTCTAAAATAAAAAGACTTTCTAGAAAGAAAGTTAATTTTAGTTTTTACTCTAATCAAAGTTTAAATATAATTAATATTTCAAGACTTTCGGAACAAAAAGATTTATTTTGTTTTTTAAAATCTTTAAAAATAATTACGAAAAAAATTAAAGTCAAAGCCTTAATCATTGGAAATGGAAATCAACTAGATAATATTAAAAAATATATATCTCAAAATAAACTAACGAAAATTGTAAAAATCAAAGGTTTTATGAAAAATCCGTTCCCATATTTAAAAAAATCTGACCTATTAGTGCTTTCGTCGAAATATGAAGGTTCTCCAAATATTTTGTTAGAAAGTTTGTCTTTAAAAAAAACTGCAATATCTAGTAATTGCCCGACAGGACCTAGGGAAATTTTAGATAATGGTAAGGGGGGACTGCTGTTTAAAACTGGAAATGCAAATGATTTAGCAGAAAAAATCTTATATTTTAATAAAAATAAAATTAAATGTTACAAAAAAACATTGTACGGATATAAAAGGTTGTCACGTTTTGAGACAAATTTAAGTCTGAATAGCTATTTTAAAAAGATTAAAGGTGTTTAAAAAATTATGAAAAAATTGACATTAGTCATACCGGCCAAAAACGAAAGTGAGTCATTGCCAAATGTTTTAAGTGAATTAAGTAAGTTATCATTAAACACAATTGTCGTTTTAGAAAAAGAAGATTTGGTGACAATTGAGTCAATTAAAAATTTTGAAAATATTAAAATAATATACCAAAAAAACAGAGGTTATGGTGATGCTTTAATTGAAGGTATAAATAACGTTAAAACAGACTATTTTTCTATTTTTAATGCAGACGGTTCTTTTGTGCCAAAGGAACTAGATACAATGTATAATAAGTTGGAGAATGATAGTATTGATTTCGTTTTTGGATCTAGATATTCAAATGGTGGGTCAAGTGAAGATGATACAATTATAACTTTGATTGGGAATAAAATTTTTACTTTAATGGGTAATGTTTTTTTTTCTCTTAATATATCAGATATTCTTTATACTTTTGTAATGGGGAAAACCTCTTTGGCAAAAGAAATTAATTTATTAGAAAAAGATTTTGCTTTGTGTGTTGAATTGCCTATTAAGGCAAAATTAAATGGTCATAAAATAGTCTCTATACCTTGTCATGAAAGACCTAGAATAGCTGGTAAAAAAAAGGTGAATGCGTTTAAAGATGGTTTTTTAATACTAACAAGTATGATAAAACTATTTTTTTCTTACAAATTTAAATCCAAATAATAGATAGTAAGATACTAAATATATCAATATACTTGATATTATTAAAAATATTTGAAATTTTGTATTTTTAATATCAGAAGAAGCTACAAAAAAAATAATCAAATTGAACGAATTTATTATGATGCTAGAAAGATTGTTTACATAAACTGAACCTAATTTAATGTTTTTTCTTAAAAAATAAAATAACAATTGATGAAGATGCTTGTTGTCTGCCTCAATTGGAGAGTTTTTAAACTTATTTTTTCTAACTATAGAAAATAAATTTTCAAAACACGGATACCAAAGCAAAAGTATTATGAAAAAAGGAGATATTAAATTCGAATTATTGTAAATAAATATTAATAAGCATCCAATTAAAAAACCAATTAAATAGGAACCACCATCACCTAAATAAAATAAATTTAAAAAGTTAAATAGTAATAGAATAGACAACGATGCACCAATATAAAATAAAAAATTTTTATTAAAGTTTAAATTACTTAAGAGATCTGTGTGATTTAAAGTAAATAATACTAGAATGAAATACCCTAACAAAAGCCCATTCATACCATCTATGAAGTTACATCCATTCACAAGTATTAAAATGCAAAAAGTTGTGAAACCAAAACTTATTAGTTGATATTTTAAAAAACTATCTAATATTGCAATTCTCGTTGGAGTTACTTCTAATTTTAGAATATACACAAGAGATAAAGTAAGAATTAATTGTAATATGATTCTTATTTTTGGAGAATTAAGAACTTTGGCATCCGACATAAAGCCAACTAAAAAAATACCGATTAACGCTAAATAAAAAATTTTATAATTGGTTATTAAAACTGGATAAAATAATATAAGTATAAAGAAACCTCCTATCAAGGGTGTTGTTTCTTGCTGAACAAACTTTTGGTGTAATTGTCCTGAATAATTTGGCAAAATCTTAAATTTTTTTGCGAATAAAATGCATACAGAAATAAAAAAAATATATAAAAGCAAACTAGTCATTTATTTTTTTTAGAAGAAAGTTAACGCTAAGACAAAAAAGTAAGTATATTGATTTTACAGAATTAAATCCCATATATGTATTATAGACTTTATAACCATCAAACAATTTTTGAAATACAGGACTAGACAAAGAATTCTTTAATAATCTCCATTTTACTAAATTTTTTTCAATTCCAATAATTGGAAACTTTTTCAATATTTTAAGCCATAAAACAAAATCCTCTTTTGTTTTTAAATTAGCAAATTTAACTTTATCTTTTAGAACTGTTTTTTTTAACATCACCGTAGATAAACCTATGTCGCATGATTTTAGAATTTGTTTATAGTTGTCAAAACTTTTAGCATACCTTTTTCCTAAAATTTTACGATTTATATCAATAATTGAATAGGAAGTGTGAGAAGCTAAGTAATTATATTTTTTCATTATCTTAAGTTGATATTTTATTTTGTCTTTTTTCCAAAAATCGTCGGCATCAATAAAACTTATATATTTTCCTTTTGCATTTTTAATACCTAGATTTCTAGACGGACCAGCACCAATATTTTTTTTATTATCTATAATTCTCAATATTTTATTTTTCTTATACAAATTCCTTAAATATTTTAATTCGGTTTTATCCTCATCATCATAAATAATTATAATTTCTATGTTTTTATATTTTTGATTCAAAACTGATTTCACAGCTTCTTGTATAAATTTTTTTTTTTTAAAATATGGAATAATGACTGTTACTAAATCCATTAATTTAAAATATTTTTTAGAATCTTAAAATGATTATAAATAGTAAATTCTTTGCACTTTTTCTTCATATTAATTTTTTTTTGTTTAATCGTATGCTTATCTGAATTTATCAAATTATCAAATTCAAACAAAAAACTGCTTAATGAATCTGTTTTATAAATAAAGCCATTTTTTCCGTTGTCTAAAATTTCACAAGGACCACTAGGACAATCGCTTGCTATGATTATTCTATTCATGTATCCTGCTTCTAGCAAAACAAAGCCTGGATCCTCCCAAAGTGAGCTTAAAACGAATATTTTAGACTTTTTCAAATAGCTAAAAACGTTCTCTTTATAACCAACTAAAAATACTTTTTTTTGTAAGTTTAATTTTACAATCTCCTTTAATAGCTCATTTTTTTCCTCTCCTTCTCCAACAATAATTAAATTATAATTATTATATTTTTCACTTAACTTAAAAAAAGCATTTATTAAAAATTTAAAGTTTTTCTGTTTAGTTAGTCTACCAATTGATATTAAAGTTGTCTCTTCACTCAAGTTTTCATCTAAAACTGAATTATCTAAGTTTTGTTTATTTATCTCTTTAATTTCTAAAATAGGATCTGGAAGGTAAGTTATTTTATCCTCTTTAAAAATTTTATTTTTTTTAATTAAATCCAGGGTAGTATTAGTAGGAGCAGTCACTGAATAAATATTTTTATCACTATATTTCCAAAAGTTTTTGCGAAAAGAATTTAACTTTGGATAGCCTGATATTCTCAAAATAAGTTTGGTTTTAAAAGGTAACAAATTAAATAATATTAAAGGCAAGGACGTTATAAGATGGACGATAATGTAATCAGGTTTTTCTTTTGTTAAAAACTTAATTAAAGGGAATAGAGAAATAATTGATATGATTATATAAGAAATTCTACTTAAAATTAGCCCTGTTTTTGGCAAAAATTTAAAGTAACTAAAAGCAAGATTATAAACTTTTATTTTATCTCCAACTAATTTAGATTCATAGTGATCCCATTCACCAGAAGCATTTATTAAAGTAATAGATTCAAATTCATTTTTAAATATTGATAAAGACTTTATTGAATTTATTGTTGCTTTGACAGTGCCAACTGGATTCAAACAAGGAGACCAATATGCAATTTTTTTTTTCATTATTTTATAAATTTTTTAATATTAACTTTGCCCTATTATCATATGAGTATTTTTTTGATAAAAGATATGCATTTTTTTTAATTTTATTTATTTTATTAACCTTTTTGTTTAAACCTTTTATTTTTTTTAACCATTTGTGTGGATCTAAATTATTAATCATTATACAATCTTTATTGTTTGTTATAATTTCTTCAAAAACTTTTAATTTACTAGAGATAATTAATTTTCCTGAAGCCAAATAATCAAATAACTTTAAGGGTGATGTAAATTTTGCAATATTTCCAACTCCACCAAGTGATCTAAGTATGTTTTTATTAGATGGCATTAAAAGTACATCCATCTTACTAATAAACTTACCCAAATATTTATAGGGTATATATTTTTCAATAATTAAATTGTTAGATTTTTTTTTTTTATTCAGTTTTTTTACCTCGTTAGTATTTCCACCAAACATATAATATTTATTTTTGTGGTCTAAATTTGATAATTTTATAATAAAGTCTGAACCTTTGCTTTTTTCAAAACTTCCAAAGTAACCAATTTTATAGGATTTTTTTATTTTAAAATTAACAAATTTGGACTTAATTCCAGATGCACTAGGTATTACATAAATTTTTTTTTGGTCTACTTTTTGCTCTTTTATAAGATATTTCTTTACAGAATTGGTAATAGCTATAACTTTTAATGTATTTTTTGAATTAAGTATTTTAAAGTTATTGTATAGAAATTTTACAATTCTTCCCTCATTAGATAAATCGTGGTGAATTTCAGCTATTGACTTTTTATTCATTAAATTTAGTAAAAATAAAGTGAATAAATTTCTTGTTATATAAATATCGGTTTTAAAAAATACTCCGTAAAATATTGAAATTAATGAGAATAAATAATAATTTATACCTTGAGGAAACTTCTTAAAATATTTTACTTTTAAAATTTTGGGAGACTTTTTTAAGCCATAAAATTTTTTTATATTAACTTTTAAACCAGTGTTTGGTGATATAAGAAATACTTGATTTGAAAATTTTGATAGTGACTCGCAGGTTTTAATTACCTGTAGACTACCAGGATTGATGGATGGTAATGAAGAATTAAACAAATAGCTTATTCGCATTTATGTGAAATATATATTTTAATTAAATATTATTATAAATAAATATAATCTTTTGTATAAATAAATAAATGAAAAAAAAGAACTTGGTAATTTTCTTACCTTCTATAGAGGGGGGTGGTGTTGAAAAAAATGCGTTTATCATAACAAATTATTTGGCAGAGAAAATGAGCATTTCTGTAATCACAGCATCAAAGGAATTCAAAAATAAATTTGATAATAACATTGAGTTTATTTCTCCTAGATTGGGTATTTGGAATAGTTTTGGAAGAAAAACAAAATATTTAGTTTGTTTGTTTTTGCTTCTTAAAAAATATTTAAAAAAAAAGAATTTTCTAGTGATGAGTTTTCAAGCGAATATTTATTGTATTATATTATGCAAAATTTTAAATATTAAAGTAATTGTTAGGTCAAATTCGTCTCCTACAGGTTGGGCAAATAATTTTTTTAAGAATATTATTTTTAGAACAATTTTAAAAAAAGCGAATAAAGTTATTGTCAATAGTATTGAATTTAAAAAACAGCTAAATAAAAAATTTAGTGTAGATTCTAAATGTATTTATAATCCACTCAATATTCACGAGATCAAAAAAAAATCTAAAGTTAAAATGTCAAAAATTTACAAGAATAAAAAATCTTTGAAAATTATTAATATAGGAAGACTTGTTGATCAAAAAGATCAGCTTACAATGCTTAAGGCCTTAAAGTTAATCAGCAAGAAAATTAAGTTTGAAGCTGTTATTGTCGGTAAAGGTATTTTAAAAAATAAATTAGAAAATTATGTAAGAAGAAATAATATTAGTAATCAAGTTAAATTTATTAATTTTAAACAGAATGTATACCCACTTATCAATCAAGCTGATATACTTATTTTAACCTCTTTATACGAGGGTTTGCCAAATGTTTTACTAGAGGCTATTGCATTAAAAAAATTTCCTATTTCAACAGATTGTATGACTGGGCCAAAGGAAATATTATATAATGGTACAGGTGGATTGTTATTTAAAATTAAAGATCATGAACAGTTAGGAAGAAAGATAATTTATTATTTAAAAAATAAACAAAAGTGTAAAATTATGTTAAAAAAATCTTACAAGGGGTTAAATAGATTTGATAAAAATTTAAATTTACAGAAATATCTTAACGAAATAAATAAATTAATATAATTAAATATTCTTTTGTTGAAAATACTAATTAGTAAGTTATTCTTAAATTAAGTTTAATATTTTTATTTAAGGAGTTAAAAGTGTCTTTAACTACTAGGGACTTTTGTCCAGCTTGTGAAAAAAACAACTCAAAAAAAATTTTTTCATTATCTTATAGCTCAAAAGAAATGACTACATTTTTAGAAAAATATTACAAAGGCCTTATAGATTTGAATAAATTAAAAGGTTATGATTATAAACTTTTAGAATGTAAACATTGTAGCTTAATTTTTCAGGAGCAAATACCAGACAAAAAATTTTCTCAAGAATTATATGAAAATTATATCGATAAAGACGAGAGTTTAAAAAAAAAGGAAAATTTCGAGAAGAAATATTACAAAAAACTACTATACGAAGTCAGTTTAATTAATAATATTTTTAAAAAAAAAAACGAAGAAATTTCAGTATTAGATTTTGGAGCAGGATGGGGATTTTGGTTAAATTATTTAAAAAAAAACAATTTTGATGCATATGCTTATGAAGTATCTGAAACAAGAATAAAATTTTTAAAGAATAATCATATTAAAGTTATTTCTGATATTAAAAGTGAGAAAAAAAAATTTGATTTTATATACTCTGAAGAAACTTTTGAGCATATTCCTGACCCTAGAGAAACCCTAATCAACTTATCAGAAATTTTAAAAAAAGATGGATATATAATGTTACGTTTCCCAAGTAGTTTCCTTTTTAAATTAAAATTATCAAAAAACTATAAACCTTGTACTGATTGTGCTCATCCACTTGAACACATTAATTTATTGAAAAAAAAGAGTTTTGAAGCCATGATTAAGGGTTCAAACTTGAAAATTGTGAGTTTAAAATCGAAGTTTAATTTTTCTTTAAGAAATTTATTGAAAGATATTAAAAATTTTTTTTATTTTGACTCTGTCCTTATTAAAAAAATAAATAAATAGCTAGAATATAATATTTATGTTATGACCTTATTTTATGAAAAAAGTTCTTGGAAAACCTAGTGAAACAAACAAAAAACTTATATCTTTAATAGAAAGAGTGAAGGTTAATAATTTTTATTTGAAAAATAAAAAAGATTTTAGGGATCAAATTTTAGACAACATTAATGCCGATGACGATGTTTTGGACATTGGTAAAGCTATGAGGGATAGACATGATAAAATAAATTGTAAAAGTTTAGAGACCTTAGATGTAAATGATTTTGGCAGTTATCCGGATATAGTTTGTGATATTTGTTCGGATATATCTGAGTTGGAAAATAAATATAGTAAAATTATATGCATAGCTATCCTCGAACATGTTTATGATCCATTCAAAGCAGTTTCAAATCTAAAAAAGATGCTCAAAGATGGTGGGAAAATATATGGGATGGTTCCGTATCTTTACCATTATCATGCTCCTAAAGATTTAAAATTTCAGGATTATTTTAGATTTTCTAAAGATGCATTGGCATATTTATTTAAAGATTTTGTTAATGTTGAGCTCTTTCCCATAAGGGGAAGAGTTTCTTCATCTTTTCATATGATGTTTGCTGGTAGATGGAAAAATTATATGGAAAAAACAAATATAAATATTTTTTTAGATAAATTATCAAGTGATGAGAAAAATCTTCAACAATGTAGTGGTTTTAACTTCATTTTAGAAAAATAAATTTATATTTATAATTGTTAAGCTCTATGAAAAAAATGTTTGATAAATTTACAAAATTAAGAAAAATTTACAAACTATTAAAACAAATCCCAAATTTGATATTTTTATTAAATTTAAGTAAAAAAAATACTAGATTCACGAATATTCACCTTTTAAGTGACCCTCAAAATATGTTGTCAAAACTCTGCGAAATTCACGGCTCGGATAAGGGTTATGTGGACTATGATTCTGCTACACCATTTGGATGGAAGGCGCATACATATGCTAACTTTTATTATAATTTATTTAATCATTGTAAAGACGATATTAAGCTAGTTTTCGAGTGTGGCATTGGTAGTAAAAATGAAAAAATTCCTGCAAATATGAGTTCTGGAGGCAAACCTGGTGCATCTTTAAGAGTTTGGAGAGATTTTTTTAAAAATAGCAAAATATATGGGGCAGATATAGACAAAAATATATTGTTTGAAGAGGAAAAAATAAAAACATTCTACGTTGATCAATTAAATACAAATTCCATTAAAGATATGTGGTCAAAAATTAACATTAATAATTTTGATATAATTATAGATGATGGATTGCATACATTTGATGCTAACATAAATTTTTTTGAAAACTCATTTGATAGATTAAAAAAAAATGGAATTTATGTAATCGAGGATATATTCTTAGTGGATATTCCCAAATATGCGAATAAATTAAATAAATATAATATTGAATTAATTGCACTAAATGACGAGAAGAACAAAAAAATAACGAACAACAACTTAATTTTAGTAAGGAAAGTATAAAAATTAAAGCATATTTTTCTGATACCATTCTATGGTTCTTTTCAGAGACTCTTTCCAATCACTAAATTTTTTGAATTTAGTAAATCTTATCAATTTAGAATTATTACCATGGGTTTTTAGTATATCAGCTTTTTGTAAGGTTACCTTTTTAATTTTAGGATTAATTTCATTTTTTTTCATGAACAAAATAATTTCTTTTAAATTTATCGGTTTATTTGAGCAAATATTAAAAATTTCATTATTGTCTAGTTTTTTATGTTTTTTTAAAAGTAAATACATTATAGCCACGGCATCACCTATGTATGTAAAATCTCTAACATGATTTCCAAAATTATATAATTCAAATGTTTTGTTGTTGTAATAGCTGTTTATAAATTTTAACATCATCATATCTGGTCTGCCCCACTCACCATATATTGTAAAAAATCTTAATCCAGTTAATTTAACTTTATAATATCTGTTAAAAATATTGGCAATTTCCTCATTTACTTTTTTTGATAATGCGTAAATATTTTTTGGAAATATATTTTCTTTTTCATTTAAAGGAAAATTTTTATTTTCTCCATAAACAGAACTTGATGATGCATAGAATAGTCTTTTAACCCTATATTTTTTAACATTTTCTAAAATATTAAAAAACCCCATTAGATTACTTTCCATATACTTGCGCGGAAAATTAATTGAATATCTAACACCAGCTTGTGCTGCAAAATGGAAAACAAAATCAAATTTCTCATTTTTAAAAATTTTTTCAATTTTTTTTTTGTCGGTTATATCTACCTTATTAAACTTATAGTTTTTATAATTTTTAAGAATATTATTTCTTTTTTTTTTAAGATTTATGTCATAATAATCGTTGAAATTATCTATACCTACTATTTTGTATATTTTTTTTTCAAGCAGCTTTTTAGCAAAGCTAAACCCTATAAACCCTGCAGATCCTGTTATAAGTATTTTCATTTTATAGATTTGTTTCTTAACTTAATTAAAGTATTTAATTAATAATTTAAAGAATTATTTATATCAAAAATTTTACTGACCCTTTTATCCCATGTAAATTTTTTGGCTGTTAAAATTGAATTTTTTCTTAATTTAGTTACGTTATATTTATGATCAAGAATTTCATTAATTGCTTGAGACCAAGCATTTAAGTTATATTTATTTACTATAATCGAATTATAGTTGTGCTTTAAAACCTCAGTAATACCATCTCGTCTTGATGCCAATATTATTCTTCCTGCTGCTAAATAATCAAACATTTTTAGGGGGGAATTATAATTTGCAATATTGATATTTCCCCTACCAAATTGCAGATCTGCATTTGGTAGTAAAAGTATATCTGACTTAATTAACACATTTGGCACCTTTTCATAATTTATATAGCCGTGAATTTTTATATTTTTTGGAATATTTTTAATATTACCAAGAGGTTCACCGTAAATATTAAAATTAAATTTTTTAAATTTTTTTGCTAGTTTATATATTAATTCAGTTCCTTTTCCCTTATAAAAACTGCCAACATAAGTAAAAGTTCTTATTTTGGTATTACCCTTTTTATACTTAAAGTTTTTTATATTTACAGCATCATGAAGAATTAAAACTTTACTTTTGTTAATTGATGGAAAATTTTTACTTAAGGTTTTAGAAATTAGTATATTTTTTATTATATATTGTGAATTAATAAAATTTAGGTTGATCATTAAAAATTTTGTAAGACCATTCAATTCATTGTGTATCTCTAGAAAATGTCTTTCTTTAAAAATACACAAGAAAAAACTAGAAATTATACTTCTAGTAATAATAACCACTGAATTGCTTTTTTTAATATATTTTGCAGATTGATAACCAAAACGGATACGGTCTAAAAAATTTTTAATTTTATTTCTTAAAATTCCTTTAATTGTAATTTTTTTTTTTATCTTCAATAAAAAGTTTTTTTTTATTTTTTTTAATTTGATATTTTCTTTTATATAAGGCAAGACTAATTTAACCTCTCCTTTCTTAGAAAAAGCGTCACACATTTTAAGAACATGGTGCGTGTAAGCACTCTTATTTGTTAATGATGTTTCAGCTATATATACAATTTTCATTGTTGGTTATCTTATAAGACAATTATTACAATTAATTAATATATAGTAAAAAATATTTAATAGAGTAAATATATTCTTTAATATAAGTATTATAATATATGGTAATTAAAAGTGGCAAATTTAAGTACTTAAGAGATATATTTGTTAGATCACGTTATGAACAAACTTTATCTAAATCTATCGTAGAAATAATAAAAAAAAACAATTTTAAAAAAGAATTGAAAATTTTAGACTATGGCTCTGGTATTGAGCCATCTTTAATTCAGTTGATTAAAAAACAATTATCGAAAGAATTCATAGATGTTATTAGTCATGGATACGATTTTTATGATGATGAGCAGATTGCTAAACTTAAAAATAAACAAAAAAAAGAATTTTATTTTAAAGCAAGCGAACTAAACAATTCTAAAGAAATTTACGATTTTGCTATAATAAGTGACGTTTTACATCATATGGACGTCGAAAATATAACTTTAATAAAAAAAACTTTAAATATGATTAGGTCAAAATCAAGATATATAATTATAAAAGACCATTTTCAATATGGAATAGCAAGTAATCAATTTTTAAGATTTCTCGACTTTTTTGGAAATTTAAATAGCGATATAAAAACACCAAAAAAATATTTTTCAGTAGAACAATTTAATAAAATAATAAGTGATTTAAATCTTGCTTTAAAATATAAGATTTTAAATAATAGATATCATCCGAAGTTTCTACTTTTTTTGTCTAATCCAAAATATCATTTTATTTATCTTTTAGAATAATTTTTTATTTTAATTTTTTAAAACTTTGTAGAGACTCTTTATAAAAAACATATGCACCCCAAGTAATATCAGGCAATATATAAATTAATAAAATTATAATTGAAATACTTGTCAATTCGGTTTGAATAGCTAGATCATAATTAATATTTTTTGCCTTGTAAAATGCCTCGATAGTTTCAATAATAAAATAATTAAATACACCTATAGATGCAGGTGCTGCTGGAATGAACTGTGACAAAACCATAACACCAGTCAAAAAAACAATATTTGAAACTGTTGATATTGGACTAGTAATTTCAAAAGCTTTAAATATTAAAAGGTCAATAAATATAAATATAATCCAAACCACTAACGAAAAAAATAAAGACATCCATAAAATATCTTTATTTTTAATGGAATAATTGTAACCTGAAACAACACTATCAATTATATTTTTCGGAATAAAAAAAATTTTTTTTTTGTACTTTACTATAAAAATTAAAGAAAAAACCAAAGAGAAATATATAATAAAATAAATTAAAATTATTTTATAATTCAAATTAAAATCATTAAATAACAATGAAATTCCTATTATAAAAGTAATTACCGTAAGATCTATTAATCTCTCAGAAAATAAAATTGATAATCCTTCAAAATAGGAGCATTTAAAATATCTTTTTAAAGTAATTGGTGTAACAAGCTCGCCAGCATTAAGAAAAAAAGTTGTATTAAGAAATTGTCTTAAAAGAATTGGCCTTAAATAAAAATTAAATTGCCTTTTTTTATAATTTTTCATTAACAGCCTTAGTCTTGCTGCCTTTAAGATATTTATTAAAAATAATAATATAATTGCCAAAATCAGAAGACCTAAGTTAAAATTTATAGAATTAAATAAATTCTTCAAAGGTATGTCTTTAATACATAAATAAATGAAAAATAAACTTATTAAAATAGATAAAATTTTTTTTATATTGATCACCTTACTAAATAATTTTTGTAATTATTTTTTTCTATAAACATCTCATGCCACATTTGATACATCAAAATACACCATAATGCTCTACCGTAATCTTTTTTTCCTGAAAAATGCATTTGTAAAAGTTTATCAACTTTTTCATGGCTTAAATATTCCGTTTTTTTAATCATATCTTCACTTAAGTATTTTTTTAATAGTGGTTTCAAGGTATCAAAGAACCAAATAGAGTGTGGCATTTCCAAACCAAAATTACCTCTTTTTAAAATTTCTGCTGGGACAGTATTTTTCATAGCAAGCTTTTCGATATATCTTCTTTTGGTAATTCCTTTCATTCTCAGACTTGATGGTACTTTAGCCATATACTCAAATAAAATCCTATCCATAAAAGGAAAACGTGATTCAACTGCATTTGCTAAAAACATTCTGTCGTTTTTAACTAATAAGTCATCGATAAAAAAATGTTCAATATCTAAAAAATTTATCTTATTAAAATCCTCTGAATAATCTAATTTTTCAAACAGATCTATCATTACTTTTTCTGTTTTTACATATCCTTGTCTATTAAGTATTGTGTCTTCTTTTTCGTTATCAGTTAAAACATGTCTCCAGTAAATATGTGCTGAGGCCGGATGTAGCTCAGCACCTTCTGTAAACCTTTTAAGCTGGAAATCTAAACTTAATTTCTTATACGAGGTTGGCAATTTATGTACTAAATTATAAATTAGTTTTCTTAAAGGTTTTGGTGCAAATTTTGTATAAATATTTTTTGCTCTATATGCTCCGTAAATAGAATAAGCACTAAATGTCTCATCACCTCCTTCTCCATTTAATAGAACAGAAACCTCTTTTTTTGCCTCTTTTGCCAATATAAAACTTGGAATCGCGGCACCATTTCCATTAGGCTCATCAATATGTGCCATATGGGTGTAAATTGAATTTAATACATCCTCTTGGTTAACCACAATTTCGTGATGATTAGTCTGACAGTATTCTGCAATCAATCTTTGATATTTGGACTCATCAAAGCTCTTTTCTCCCATTTTTAAAGAATAGGTATGAAAATTTTTACTTTTTCCTAAGTCCTTTATTAAACATGTAATAGAGCTTGTATCTATTCCTCCTGAAAGAGTAGTGCCTATTGGTGCATCACTTTGAATATTACGTCTTACCGAGTCTAGCATTAAATCATAAGCATTTTTTGCTGCCTCTTTCTCTGTTATTGAATGGTCAGTTGGATACTTTACGTTGTAATATTTTTTAATATCAAATGTATTTTTTTCGTTATCAATTTCAATCAACTGTCCTCCTCTTAATTCATTTAACTCTTTAAAAGGAGTATATTTCCCTGGGATATAGGCTAAAGTAAAATAGTGGTATATAGAATGATAATCTAAGGATCTATCGAAAGAATTTATTTCATAAAAAGCTTTAATTTCAGAACCAAAATAAATTTTATCTTCTTTAATTCTATAAAAAACAGGAATAATTCCAAAAAAATCTCTAACTATCCAAGTTTTTTTCTTTTTAAGATCAACTAGACAAAAACCAAACATACCTGAAAGTTCGTTTAAAAAAGATATTCCCAATTCTTTATATAAATAAATCATAACCTCAGTGTCAGAGGTCCCTTTAAAATTATACTTAGATGATAAATTATATTTATCATTTAACTCCCTAAAATTTGATATTTCTCCGTTATAACAAATCCAAATCGATCCATCTTCAGATGACATTGGTAAAGCAGATCTATCATCTAAGTCCATTATCTTTAATCTGTTATTTGCTAAAATTATTTTACTAAACTTTTGGATTTTTTGTTGATCAGGCCCTCGATGACTTATCGAGTCACTCATTCTTTTAACAGTAGAATAATCATTATCATTGAGCTCCCTTTTTAAAGATATTATTCCTGAAATTCCACACATATTGATTAAAGTATATTATTCGATGCTTCTATATTATTTAATTATAGATGGCTATAAAAAAAATAAATTAAGATTTTTTACTACACACTACAGTGTATTGATGACCAACTTTGTTAAACAAACTTTCAACTTTAAATCCAGCATCATCTAGAGTTTCTCTTAATTCTTTTTCTGAGAAATATTTATAGAAGGATGGATTAAATTGATCGAAGATTACATAACTTTTATGTTTAAATGAAAAATTATTAAACATTGTAACGAAATATTTTTTTAAAGGTAACGGAAGAAATTTACATAAAAAACCATACGGATATGTCAATAGAGCCAAAAACTGAGAAAATTTTCTTAAAACATAATCAGGCATAATACTTGTTATTCTTCTCAGGTTTTTAAGCATAAATATATAAAATTCCATTCCCTCTTTTCCATATACCCAAGCTACAAATTTACCATCTGGTTTGAGCGATTGTTCCATTTTTTTTAAAACCTCTTTGTATTCAGGAATATGATGGATTACACATAAAGCAAAAACATAATCAAATTCACCAATAAAGTTTACATCTTGTGCCTTTAACTTAAAATACTCAATGTTATCTGATTTGATATTTTCCTTGGCAATATTTATTGCTTCAGAAGGTTCTACTGCAATTAATTTTGACGGTTTAAATTTCAGTAAGTTTTTGGATATTCGACCACTCCCAATTCCAATATCCATAATTTTTTTTCCTTTTATTAAATTTAAATCAAAAGGAAAAACTATTTCATTCAAAAGTTCAATGCTACCCCAGTAACCCCCTATATCTTTATCAGTTAAAAACTGGTCTCCAAAATCTTTGACACTTTCTTTATGATCGATTTTCATAAATTTTTATTATTTTAAAACTTTATAGTTTTTTATACCTTTGGTATTTGAATTTAAATCCCTTTTTACAGTCTCTAAAACTAAATTTAATGCGAAGAAAATAAAACCACTAAGTGTAAAAAAAATAAAAACTATAGGTAGAGGAGTTTCTACAAAAGATTTGTTATAAAAAAACTTCAACAAAATCATATAAAGAAGTGCAATGAAAGAAAAGAAGAATGAAAATAAACCTAAAATTCCTAAGGTATAAAATGATGATCTTTCTTTCTTCGAAAAATTCATAAATATTAAGTCTATAAAAACTCTAAACACTCTTTCAAAACCATATTTGCTTCTACCTTTTGTTCTTGGTCTATGATTTACTTCAATTTCAATAACATTTATATCTTTGCTTATTTGAGCTGCGAATAACCTATGAAAATCTCCAAAAAAATCATTCGGATTCACAATCTTCTTATCGAAAATTTTTAATGAACAACCATGATCCAATATCTTAGAGTTTGTAAATTTTCTCACAATAAAATTTGCTATTTTGCTTGGTAAAACTTTTGATAAATAAGGATCATTTCTATTTTTCCTATACCCATGCACAAGTACGTTTTGATTTTTATTGTAAATATCTATCATCTTAATTATATCTTGAGGATCGTTTTGAAGATCACCATCTAATAAAATTACATTATTATAATTTGACACCTCAATTCCATTTAATATTGATTTGGATTGGGCTAAGTTATAATTATTTTTTAAAATAATTGTTTTAATATGATTATTTAAGCTTTTTAAAATTTCTAAAGAATTATCGTTTGAGGCATCATCAATATATATTATCTCAAATTCACAATTATCATTTCTTAAATCCTTAATCGCATGTAAAATTTCTGAATTCAGCTGAATAATATTTTCAGCTTCGTTATATAAAGGTATAACTATTGAAAAATTCATTAATTATAGATTATAGTATAAAACAAGATTATATAATATTTTTTTTTAAATATGTGTGCAATTTTTGGAATAATTGGAAAATCAGATATCGGTTTGTTAAAAAAAATGTCTAAATGTCAATTATATAGAGGACCAGATAATCAGGCATTTTATACAAGTAAAAATCATAAACTATCATTTGGCATGAATAGGTTGGCAGTTATAGATAAAAAAAAAGGAAATCAACCGATGATTTCTCATGATGGACGCCACTTAATAATTTTTAATGGAGCAATATATAATTTTTTAGAGCTTAAAAAATATTTAGAAAAAAAAATTATTTTTAAAACTAATTCTGATACAGAAGTATTAATTAATTCCTATAACTTTTGGGGTGAAAAGTGTTTTAAATATTTTGACGGTATGTGGGCAGTCGCAATTTATGATTTTAAAAAAAAAAGTACAATTTTGTCTAGGGATTATGTTGGTCAAAAACCTCTTTTTTATAACAGTAACAAAGATATGCTTTCTTTTTCATCTCAGATTAACGGAATATTCCAAATAAAAAGGAATTTTGAATTTTCAAAAAAAAATACATTAGAATATTTTAAATTTAATCATTATCCAGCTCCACTAACTGGATATAAAAGTATCTTCCAAGTTTGTCCGGGCGAGATTTTAGAATTCAGAAACATGAGAATTAATAAAAAGTTTTTTTGGAGGATTGAAAATGGAGGAAATTATAATATTTTTTTTAAAAAAAATAATTATGAATCTACAAAAAAACTGTTTTTTAAAATTGTAAGAAATTTCGCTATTGCAGATGAAAAGGTAGGTTTATGTCTCAGTTCAGGTTTAGACTCTCAATTAATAAGAGTAAACTTAGAAAAATTTGTTAAAAAATTAAAATCATTTACTATTGGATTTAAAGACAAAACATATGATGAATCAAAATTTATTAAATCTTCATCAATTAACAAGAATTATAGGAAGATTTTATCAAAAAAAGATAACATAATAATTTTTAATTCTATTAAAAAGAAAATCTATTTTCCATTTGGAGATGCATCTATAATTCCAACTTATAAAGTATTTAATTTAGTCAAAAAACACACCAACGTAACAATGACGGGCGACGGTGGAGATGAACTTTTTTTTGGGTATCTAGCTTTTAAAGGTTTTTATGTTTTAGAAAAAGTAAAATTAATATTTCCTAAATTTTTATTACGAATATTAAAGTTTTTTTTAGGAAATCTTAAAATATCTGAAAAATATCTAGACAATAAAAAAAAAATAAGTTTTTTTTTTAAAAATATAGACAAAAAAAATTATGAAGCATTAATATCTTGGATTTCCAATTTTGATAATCTTGAACAAAAAAAATACTATAATAAAAATCCTGATATTAAATCTAAAAATACAAATTTTATTAGTAAATTATATAATAATCACACTAATAAAATGAAATTTTCACAAATATTTTTTTTCAAGTATTATTTACCAGGAATATTGTTAAAAGCTGACTTTTCAAGCATGATAAATTCTGTGGAAAGTAGGGCTCCATATCTTTCCAAGGATCTTGTGAATTATTCATTAGACCTGCCCGCAAATAAAAATTTTAGTTTATTTACTCAAAGATATTTAATGAAAAAAATATTCAAGAATGATTTAAATAAAATACATGAGAGAAAAAAACACGGTTTCGCATTTAATAAAAGAGAAATATTAAAAGATAAAAATCTAATTTATAAAAATTTAAAAAAGAAATATATGATTAATAGCGAATATTTTGATAAAAAATATAGTTCTTATTTAATTGGTAATATGAATTATGAACAGTATTTATGGAACGAAATAATCCTTAATTTAAGTAGACAAAATTTAGAAAAATAGTCTTGATGATATTTAAAAAGTTAGAAGTTGTTTTAGTATTCTTATTATTAATTATATTTTTCGTAGTAAACGCTAATATTATTAATTATGGATTACCTTTTTTTCTTCAAGAGGATGAAAACGCTTTTTTGAAAAGTACTATTTCATTTATAAGCTATATAACCGGAATAAAAGGCGAAATGTCAGATCCTTTTTTTGCACCCTTGATAAATTTATTTCTTAGTGGAAATTTTTTGTTTTTAAATGAATTTGTTTTAAATTCATTATCTTTCGAGGAGATTAAATTAAAAGTATATAATGATCCCTCCATACTAATCGTCTATGGAAGATATAATAGTCTTTTAATATCAACTTTTTGTCTATTTTTTTTATATTTAATTTTTAAAAAATTGAAAATTAAATTTGTTATTTATTTTCCTATATTAATATCTTTGTCATTTTCTTTGTTTATGACACCAATTGCTTTGGTTAATGGAAAAAATTCCTTTTATCTTTTCTTTTTTTTATTACAGTTATATTTTTTTATTAAATATTTTTTAAAATTAGAAAAATTTAATAAAAATACTTATTTTTTATTTGCAATATTATCGTCTGCAGCATGGGGAATTAATTATTGGAGTTCAATAGTCTCTATTTACGGAATTTTAATCCTCCATTATAGAAAGTTTAAATTGAAGAATTATTCTTATATTTTAAGTTTTATAGTAATATTTATTATTTTTGGTTTATTGCCAAGTTTATTATTTGAGGACTATTTTTTTTTAAATTTTTTTCTTAGAGAAAGTCAAGGAAGTATTTTTCCTCTCCTTCCATTTTTAAATAATATATTTGACAAAATAAATTTTACTATTCTCATAATCTTTCATACTGAGATATTTATGTTGGTTTTTCTAAGTATGTTTATTTTTTATATGCTTAAGAATTTTAAAAATAAAAAAATGGTTATTATATTAACGATATTAATTTTTGAGCCAATTTTAATTTTTGCTTTAGCTGGGGACGAAGTTATTCCTGAACTAAGATATTTTTCAGGACTCATATGTCTAATGTTTATTTTATCTACTGTAATAATTAAAGATTTATTGAATTATTATAAATCGAAATATATCGTTTTAATTTTTGCACTAGTAAACATAGGTATTGTTACTGAAAAGGTAATTAATTACGTAAAGTTAAATAATGTAATTTCAGCAAATCATACATTCATTGATTTTTATGAGAAAAATAGCACTAAAAACCATGATATTGTTTATCTTATACCAGGTCTAGACAGTAGAAAAAATTTAAAAAATTTAAACCTTTATAAAAATCTACATGAAAAAAATATAATAACGAATAAACTTTTTCAAAAAGATAACTACAGTTCTATACAAAAAAAAATTCAAATTGAAAAAAATTCCGATTTTTCTTTAAAAAATGAAAAAATCTTAGATTTAAACTTATTTAATATCCACTTATTTGAAATTAAAAATTATGATCTTTTTTTTAAAGAGATTAAAAATAATTATAATTTTGTTTCAATACAAGAAAGTGCCTTAGTGTCAAATAATTTAAATGAATATATAAAAAGTAACTATAAAAAAGTTGATGAAACTTATAATCAGGAGGGATCATATTATAACAATGGATTGAGAGATGTAATAAAGTTTTTATATAATGGAGGATCCGCAAAGAAACTTGAGAACTTTAAGCTTGGAAATAATTATTCTTTATACTCACTTAAATAATCACCGGCTAATTATCAACTTGAATGTATTAAAATTATCTAATAATAAAGTCTTTTATGAAAAAACTTTTTATTTTAATTTCAATCGTAATTTTTTTTATCTTTATATTTAATTTAAAAAATATTTATAAAATTTTGCCAGTAGATAATAAAATTATTGTTAAAAACTATATATTGGACAAGTATGAAAATTTAAGTAACACAAGCAAGATACTTATTAGAGTTTTAAAATTAGAGCCATTTAAACAACTTCAAACTAGATACAAAAGGCTTAATCCAAATATTAATAATCTAAATAATGATTACAATGTAAAGTTTTTGCCAAAAACACAAACAGATGATTTTAATTTATCAACCTATAAGATTAATTTTACGCAGATAAAGAATAAAAAAAACGATTCAGGTTATGGTTTTTTTCAACCTTTTTATATTGAATTTTTTGACGAAAACTTAATTGTTATTAATAACAATGGTGAAATTCTTTACGCTAAAGTTGATAAATTTTTTCAAAAGGATAATGCTGATATAAAATTTAAAATAATTAATTCAAATTTACAAATTGAAGGTAGTGGTAATTCTAAGATCATGGGGACTTTAATTCATGATGAAAATATATATATTTCTTTTTTAAAGTATAAAAATAATTGCCAGATATATAATATTGCAAATGCAAATATTAATTTTGAAAGTTTAATTTTTAAAAATTTTTTTGAGTCAGAAAGCTGCGGTGAAAATCTTAATGCTGGAAGAATGAAAGTTTTTAATTTTAATGGTTCAATGGGTTTGATTGCAACTATAGGAGGTGAAAAACTTAACCAAGCCTCAAACAAACCCCAAGATCAACTATCAGATATTGGAAAAATAATTTTTATTGATTTTAAATCAGCTAAAAAAACGATTTTTTCAATAGGTCATAGAAACCCCCAGGGGCTATTTGTAAAAGATGATCTTATAATAGCTACAGAACATGGACCCAAAGGGGGCGATGAAATAAATAAGATTATCTTTGGAGGCAATTATGGATGGCCAATTGCTTCATATGGAATGTCGTATGATCATGTAAAAGTTAATAAAGAAAAAAAATATTTAAAAGATCACTACGGTAACGATTTTATAGAGCCGATTTATTCATTTGTGCCCTCTATAGGTATTTCTGAAATTATAAAGATACCTAATAAATTCTCGGAAAATTGGTATGATAACTATCTTTTAGCTTCTCTTAATGGTGGCAGTCTTTACAGATTAAAATTCGATTTAGAACATGACAAAATTATTTTTATGGAAAAGATTTTTGTTAATAGGAGAATTAGAGATCTTAAATATATAGATAAATATAATTCAGTTTTTCTTGCATTAGAGGATTGGAAAGAGATTGGTATTTTGCAACAAGTTGAAAAAAATTAGTTCGTTTTTTTTTAAAAATTATCATTTGAAAACATTATTGTAATATTTTAATGTTTTAGATAGCCCAGTTTTAAATGTAAAATTTGGTTTCCAACCTAGAATTTTTTTTGATTTAGAAATATTAGCAATAATAATCTTGCTTTCATCTTTTCTTAATTTTATTTTTCCAAATAATGGAAGACCCTTTTTATAGTAATTTCTTATTGAACTAACTAAATGTTTCAGTGAAACTCCTTTTCCTGAACCAAGATTAAAAATTTGTCCTTTAGCATTATTATTCTTTAAAGCTCTCAAAATTGCATTAACTAAATCATCTATATAAATAAAGTCTCGAATTAATTTAGGGTCTGAACAATTAAATGTTTTACCATGAAAACACGCTTTTGCTACGATCGGTATCAGCCTGTTTGTCTCTTGTTTAGGTCCATAAACTTGATAAACTCTAAATACAATAGACGGAAAATTAAATTTTTTGAATACTTTAATCAAAAAATTTGTGCAGTTAAGTTTATCTTTTCCATATTTTGATTTTGGTATACATATAAAATTTTCAATTTTTTTAGAGTTTCTACCGCCATATTCTGCACTAGATCCAACGCTCAAAAATGCTTTAATATTAGTCTTTTTAAAATGTGTAAAAATATTTTTTGTAATTTTTAAATTATGATTTTTATATTTTAGACTATCATTATTATTTATATAACCAGCCGCGTTCACTAAATAATCAAAGTCCTTATTTATTTTTTTTAGATTTTTTGTATCTTCAAGATTCATATTTATATATTTAACTTTTTTTAAAATTTTGTTTTTCCTTGGGAAATTTTTCGAAACACTCGTAACGTCCCACCCTAATTCTACACATTTTAATGATAAATGATGACCTATAAAACCAGTTCCCCCAAAAATTAATATTCTATTTTTTTTGAGGGCCATTAATTGAGTCTTTTAAATCCTGATATTGCAATGGGTGTCTCCAATATATTATTAATATTAATTTTCTTCTTTTCACATAAAGAAATCAATTTAAAAATTTTTTGCATAATAATGATATACTTTTTTGTAATCTTTTGAGTATGCTTTGTTGATGGATAAAAAACATTAGACCCCAAAATATTTTTTTTCAGCAACTCTTGACTAATTAGTGTTTTATATTTTTGCCAGTCTTGAGAAATGATAGTGAATGATGGCAATGAATCCATTCCTTGAACATTAATTTTAAGCCTATTTTTTTTGGCGGAGTCTGACCAAAATTTTTTAATTTTTTTTCCAATTGAATTTACTTTTTCCCAAGATCTAATTTTTTCCATTTCCTTAATTGTGGCTAAACCAGCAACATATCCGATTTTCTCAGTCCAAAAAGTGCTGCTAATAAAGCTTTGATTAGCCATATTCATTATCTTTTTTCTTCCGATAATCGCGTTAATAGCGTAGCCATTGCCAATTGCCTTCCCAAAAATAGCTAGGTCGGGATTAACCCCAAAAACCTTGTGCAAACCTCCATAAGTACCTCTAAATCCAGTAGTACATTCATCGAAAATTAACACAATATTATTTTCTGTGGCAATTTTTCTTACTCTTTTAAGAAAATTGTTTTTTGGCATTATATTCCTTACTACCTCCATTTTAATCACACCAATTTTTTTCTGTTTAATAATTTTTTTTAAATAGTTAAAATCATTATATTTGAAAGGATAAACAGTTCCTTTTAATTTTTTTGGAACACCTTTAATTGAAAGATTTGGCAATAAATGCTGTTCAAGATTTTTGTTATTAGTTAAATTTGATGATAAATACCAATCATGCCAACCATGATAACCACAAACCGCTACATTATCTTTTTTTGTAAATGCTCTTGCCAATCTTATTGCTATAGAATTTGCTTCTCCTCCTGTCCTCGCAAATCTTACCATTTCTGCCCATTTATGAATTTCTATTAATTTTTCAGCCAAGAAAATTTCATAATTACTATTTAAAGTACTCATGTTTGAATTTTTAATAGACTTGATAACTTGTTTATCTATATTTGAATTTGCATATCCTAATACGTTAGTACCTACACCCATAAAAGACATGTCTAAATATTTTTTATTTTCTAAGTCCCAAATATAACAATCTTTGGCTTTATTAAAATATGATGGCCATTTTTTGGGTAGAAATAAATCAGGATTCTTAGAAAAAAGCATTGTACCACCAGGTATT
This sequence comes from uncultured Pelagibacteraceae bacterium, assembly GCA_902603925.1. Classification (GTDB taxonomy): domain Bacteria; phylum Pseudomonadota; class Alphaproteobacteria; order Pelagibacterales; family Pelagibacteraceae; genus Pelagibacter. The sequence continues at coordinate 27,996 of CACKWQ010000001.1, forward strand.
ATATTTTTTGCTCTCCTCCACATTTTCTGACCTAATGGCATTGTGGCGCCCTCATCTCTTTGATTGCTTTTAACTTTATTGAAAAAAATTTTATGTATTATTTTTGATTTAATAATTTCTTCCCAACTAAAGTTATCTTTAAAATTTTTAAAAACAAATTGTACTAATTCTATATCTATTTTTTCATCAACAGTTAACCTGAATTTTGATAAATTGATATTGTTTTGTAAATTGTACTTTTTATAATTTTTATTGTTTTTAATATAAGGGGTGACATGCTCTTTATCGTAAATTTTTTTGGCTTTTCTGTTAGCTTCTTTTAGAACTTTATAAGTAAAAACTTCAGTATCTAATCCGTCAGGATATGTTGGATTTATTGTATTGCTGATATAATCAAGATTTTTATCAATTAATATTTTAATAAGTTTATCAATTAATTTTGGATCACAAAATGGGCAGTCTGCTGTAATTCTTACTATAATATTTGCTTTATATTTTGTTGCAGCACCATAATACCTTTTAAGTACATTTTGTTGACTACCTTTAAATATTTTATATTTATTTTTTCTTAGAATTTTCTCAAGCTTGGTGTTTTGTTTATTATTTGGTATTGCTACAACTATATCATCCTTTAATCTTGATTTTTTTAATCTCTTTAGAATTCTTAATATTAAAGGTATGCCTGAAACTGGATACAAAACTTTTCCTGGAAATCGAATAGAGTCTTCTCTAGCTTGAAGGATAATTGTAGTTTTTAATTTTTTCACCATAATCTAGGGTCTATAATCCTTTTATCAGATACTGCTAGTCTCTTATAATTATTTATTGTTATTGGATTTTCCATCGATTTAACTATTTTTTTCAGTTGAGCAATACCATCAATACCGACTACTACTTTATCAATTTCATGAATTCCTTTAATAAAACTAACTAAAAATTTAAGTCTTGTTATTCTCATAATTTTACAAATTTTATCAATTTTTTTGATTTTAGTTTTCAATATTTTTGACATATTTGACGACTTTTTTTCTAATAATAATCCTTGTAAAAAAATAGATCTTACATGAATTTCAATATCAAGTTTTTTTAATTTTTTTAAAAAATTATTTTTTAAAAAACTTTGATTAAGTATACTTATTGGCAGCTGAACTATATCTGGTCTAAAAAATTTTAAAACTTTTTTTAATTCTTCAACTTCATAAACAGATATACCAATCTTTTTAATTTTTTTTAATTTTTTAAGATCAATTAGAGTTTTCAAAATATTTTTTTTTTTAATAAATAAATCATTAGGATTATGTATAAGGTACCCATATAAAGATTTTTTTTTTGTTTTTTTAAGCGTCATTTTTAATTGATCGTGTATAAATTTTTTTATATTTTTTTTATTGTAAATTTTCGAAAACTTAGAAATTATTTCAAAACTATCTAATTTACTCTTACCTAATGTTTCTTCGCTATTTCCATAAACATTTGCTGTATCTAAAAAATTGATACCTTTATTTTTCGCAAAAGCTAAAATACTTTTGGTTTCAAAACTTTTTATATGGCTTTTATTTAAACCATAAACATTTCCAAAATTGGCTGTTCCTAAGATAATTTTTGAAGATATACAATTTTTTTTCATAAAAATTTTATTTTTTTGTATTTTAAATTTTCTAAATCCAAGATTAAAATATAATTTTCTTGCAATTTTGTTTTTATGAGTGACAGATATAATAAAATTTTTTATTTTGAACTTTTTTTCTATAAAGTCCATTGATTTTGAAAGGACATGGTAACCTACCCTTTTTCCTCTAAAATTTTTATCTCCGACCAAGATACCCCAGGAAGCTTTAGAGGAATTAATATAAATATTTTCGAATTTAATATTGCCTATATGCTTCCCTTTAAAAAAAATTCCAAAAAAAAATAAATTTTTTTTTTTAATTGTTTTAGAAAAATATCTTTTTAATTGATCTACAGACTTATAATTTATATTTACGAGGTTCGCATTTATTGTAACATCCTTGAACCACGACAAATAATTTTCGTTTATATCTTTCTCTTTTAACTTTTTAAGTTTTATATGTTTATTTATAAATATCTCTTTCATAAAAATAATTTATTAAATGACCTGATACATATTAGTTTTATAATTAATGATATAAATAACTTAAAAAAATTGATCTATAAATTTTGTAGTTGCTAGAAATAATGTTTCCAAACTTAGAGCTATCTTTTCTTTCAAGTGTTTTTATATTAACATTTACAAATTTATATCCATTTTTAATAAATGATAAGGACAAATCTGTCCCCACGGATTTATATCTTTCAAAAAAATTAAACTTCTTTACTTTCTTTAAGTTATAACCTTTAAAACCACAAAATGGGTCTTTTATACCCCATTTATTAAAAAAAATTAGTTTACCAATTTTTTCAGAAAATCTCAGAATATATTGTCTTTCACCTAAAATTAAATCATAACCTTTATTTATAAAGTTTTTAAATTTTTTGAAATCCGAGGCTACATGTTGTCCATCTGCATCGAAAGTTATTGCAAAATCATAATTTAAATCTATTGCCTTAAACAACCCAATACTAAGAGATTTTTCGTATCCGAAATTTTTTGAGTTTTTAATTAATATAACTTTTTTTTTTTTTGCTATCTTAAATGTTTGATCTTTGCTGTTATCGTCAACAACTATAATGTCTGAATAATTCTTTAAATTCTTGATAACATTTGAAATAGTTTTTTCCTCGTTATACGCAGGAACTACTGCTACGATTTTAAGTCTTCCCATTTAATCAAATCACCTTTTTCAATATTTTTCTTAAGAATTTTATCTGTAATTTTTTTCACTTCATAAGGCAATACGCTATTGGAGGGGCAAGGTCTTAAACTAATTAGATCAGATGATTTTAATCTCGACCCTTTGAAGAGTTTTTTTTTAGCTCGTAATGCTCTCCTTTGTAATATTACAGTTTCTTTTTCGTTTTTTTCAATTTCCTTTTTACCAGACCCCAAACTATTCTCTAATTCTCTGCTCCTTTCTATCATTTCCCTCCACGATTTAGGATTCATTGAAAACTTATGATCTGGACCTACTCTATTATTATCATCAGTAAAATGTTTTTCTACCATTCTAGCACCCAGTGCTATTGCTCCTAAAACTGTTGAGTGTCCTTCTGTATGATCACTTAATCCTAGGATAATTTTTGGATATTTCTTTTTAAAAGTTTTAAGAACATTTAAATTTATATATTTTAAATTACTTTTTTCTGCAGTATAATTCGTATTACATTGCATTAGGCATAAATTTTTATTTATTTTTAAAATTTCATTAACAGCTCTATCAACATCTTTTAAAGTTGAGGCACCAGACGCCAAAATGACAGGTTTTTGTTTTTTAGCAATTTTTCTAATTATTTCTAAATAAGTAATATCTCCAGATCCTATTTTAAAAGCGGGTACATATTTATTGACATAATCTACAAGATATAAATCATAGGGACTAGTGAAAAAAACAATTCCACATTTGTCACATTCTTTTTTTAGTTTTTTAGTCCATTCTAAGTTAATAGATGCATCTCTATATACTTCATAAACACTTTTTTTCCATTTTGATTGATGAGATTTTTTAGCTTTTAGTTTTTTAAAACCAATATCACTGACTATAGTATCGGCTTTAAAATGTTGAAACTTAGCAGCATTGGCACCGTTTTTAGCACATAAATGAATTAGATCTATAGCTTTATTTAAATTACCATCATGATTAGCAGCAATATCTGCAATAAAAAAGGTGGGATGATTATCACCAATTCTCTTATTTTTAATTTTCATTTTAGATTAAGTTTTTTGATCTCTTGCTGTACTATTTTTTTTAACACATTTATTGTTAATTTTTCCTTGTTGTTGTCACTATTGTAACTAAAATTAATATCACATTTTTTACCTTTAAATTTTTTCATATAATTTTTCTTGTTCCAATAGAAAAATTCTGAAGTTGAAGTTATTACAAAGTGTTTTTTATATTCAATTGTATTCATTGACTCATGAACTGAAATTAATTCCTCATGGAGTTTTTCACCAGGTTTTATTCCAATAAACTTAATTTTTGAATTTAAGGAAATTGCTTTTGCAAGATCCATAACTTTAAAAGATGGAATTTTCGGCACAAAAATCTCTCCACCAACCATATTTTTTAATACTTTAATAACTAAATCAACACTCTCTTTTAATGTAATGTTAAATCTTGTCATTCTTTTATCAGTAATGGTAATTAAGCCATTTTTAGCGCCTTTAAAAAATAGAGGCAAAATTGAACCCTTGCTTCCTAAAACATTTCCATATCTAACAACTGAAAATTTATTTTTATTTTTTCCGGCATAATTATTTGCGGCTATAAATAATTTATCGGAGGTTAACTTACTTGCCCCATATATATTTGCTGGAGATGATGCTTTATCAGTTGAAAGTGCTATTACTTTTTTAACATTATTTTTTAAGCATGCATCTATTACATTTTGAGCACCCATAACGTTAGTTTTGACAACTTCAAATGGATTATATTCTGCAATCAGTACATGCTTCATCGCTGCCGCATGAACAAGTATATCAACATTTTTTGTTGCAAACTCCAATCTTTGTAAATCTCTTACATCTCCTACTAAAAATCGAAGTTTATTTCGAAATTTTTGTAATTTTTTTTCCATTAAAAATTGTTTCTGCTCATCACGACTGAAAACCATTATTTTTTTTGGTTTAAAATTTTTTAGCAAATATTCAATAAAAACAGACCCGAAAGAACCTGTGCCACCTGTTACTAAAATAACTTTATTATTTATCATAATCCAAATTTGTCGATATTAATGTAAAACTCTCTTTTACTTTATATAGTTTATTAAGTAAATGAGTAATATTTAATTTTATCTTCATTTTATTTATTATATAAATATTTTTTGAGAGTTTTTTCGATTGCTAATATTTCATGATCCTCAAGCAAATTCTTAAATTTAAACAAATTATTTTTTGACCTTTCTAAATTAAAATCCTCTAAAGAGTTGCTTAAATCCTCTGAAATAAATTCAGAAATATTCTGTATTGTATTTTTATGATTTAAAACAAAGTCTTCGAAATTTAGATTTAATATTTTCAAATTTTTAAAGTCTTGATTATTAATATTATTAATTAGTTTTTGGTACCATTTACAAAAAATATTGACATTTTCTTTTGGATAAGAATAAGCAGATTTTTGTTTGAATTCTGCAAAAATATCTCTTGGATCTCTATAAACAAGAATAATATATGGATAAGAATAAAATTTTGTACTATTAAAAATATCAGTAATAATCCCGCCTTGATCTAATATGACATCATCATCTTTACCATTAACAAAAAATAGCTTACGCATAAAATTATTAGTTTCCTCTTTGAATTTACTATAGTCGACTAAGGAATAAATTTTCTTTCTTTTTTTTATGTTTAATTTCTCATAAATTTTTGAATTTAAATATGAAGAAAAATTATTTTGATGTTTCATAAATGTAGACTCACCCATGTATTCGAAATCGATTATACTGTCTATGTACTCATCAAATAGATTTTTTAACCTTTTTTTGTTTGAAAAATTTTTTCCAGGCTTTATAGAATTTTCAGCATTTGTATAATAGTAAAAGTTTTTCTTAAATTGACTAATAGTAAAATTAACTTGGTTAATTGATTTTGCTTTTAAAATTTTCTCCTCTAGATCTAAAAGACCACCAGGATCGTAGCTTAAAGAAAACTCTTTATCTGGAAATGGGTCAGTAAATTTATTGGTTTTTTTCAAAAAATCATAAATTGCTGATGATCCACTATAACCCGTTCCAATTGTAATTATAGTTTTCATTTTAAATAAAATATCTTCGATAAATGGTTTTTTTTAGACATTGTAGAACAACCCCTAATTTTTTACTTTCGATCTCTAAATTTATTCTAGAGTTAACGGGTTTTTTAAATTTTTGGTTTTTTGATATCTTTTTAATACCATTTATAAGCATATTTTTTTTTAATTTCATCATCATGTACAATGTTTCGTCTAATGACCTTGATTTTTGAATATTAACTTTTTTTTTAAAAATTATTTCCCCTCTATCCAAATCCTTGCTTAATCTTTGAAGAGTAACCCCGCCATACTTAACATTGTCAATAAACTCGTAAAATCCTGGTGGCCTCCCCCTATAAAAGTTAGTGTCAGCGGTATGAAAACTCAATATACCTTTTTTTGATATATTAAGCATTTTTGCATGAATCACTTTATTAAATCCTAGTAAAATGCATACATCACATTTTTTTTTAATAATTTTTTGTATACCCCTGTCAAATATATAAGCATTTTCAAGCTTTCGCATTCTAAAGTTATATTTTTGATATTTATTGAAGTTTGATACAACTTTATAAATAGGTATTTTTTTGTTTAGCTCATCAATTCTTTTTTTATAAGAAAATTTTTTTCTAAAATAACCTGCAATTTTTCTTTCAGCTAAAACTAAAGAGTAAAATTTGTGAAAAAATAGGAGCCTACCTAGGCTAAACTTTTTGGGATTTCTCTTAAAACTATTAAATATAAAAAAAATAAATTTATTTTTGGTTTTTAAAAGATTTTTAATCTCTTCAACTTCATAATTTTTAATATAGTTTCCCTCTAAAAATATCCCTATTCTCATATATTTAAATTATTAATTTTAAAATCTTTTGGATTATCAAATTCTTGCCAATTACCCTTGATTTTGATTGGTCTAGCTTTAATTTTGTTATCAATAAGTATTTGAATAAAATCTGTAAAATATAAATTTTTATATTTTTTATCTTTTATTTTAATATTCTTTATAATTTTTTTTATTTTATTAAATATTTTATACGAAAATTTTACTAATCCCATATACTGGCCTTGTATTTCTTTATAATTTAATGTTTTTTTTCCAAGTTGTGTTATAAGGTTTTTTTTAATAATCATAGTTTCCAAATCATTTAAAGGATTTTTCATTCTTTTTTTCCAGTATGCCAAATAATTTTGATCGACACTAATACCTATATCGCTGTTATTCCTTATTAATTTTTCAAAGATATTAGATTTAAAAATAATATCACCATAGATAACAACTAAATCTTTTTTTTCTTGTAATAAGGATTTTGCAGATAAAAAACTATAAAACATATTTGTTTCTTTATATTCCTGATTAATAAAAAATTTAATTTTTTTATTTCTTAAGTGCCTTTTGATCTTGCTAGCCTTATATCCTAAAACCATATACAATTTTTTATTTCTAAATTTCTCATAAACTTGCAGTTGATAGTCTAATATAGCTTTTTTTTTAAATTTTATTAATGGTTTTGGATTTTTATTTGTTCTTTTGCCTAGTCTACTACCTCGCCCTGCTGCTAAAATTAAAATATTAAAATTTTTCATTTTTTAAATGTATATTTGTCTCTGAAATTTTTTGATTTTAAAAAAAAATCTTTAATAGTTTTTTTATCGAATTTCTTAAGTACCTTCTCTCTTTCTGGGTGCCACATAATTCCTAAAATGAAGTCCTTATTATGCAAAAATGCCTCTATAGACTTATCTTTTTTACAAATAAAAATTGGCTTTAGGCTCTTGCTCAATTTTTGCGGATCAATTGCATAATTATGATAGCTATTAACAAAAAACTTTTTTTTCTTAGAAAAATTTTCTATCAAGTGTTTTTTTCTTACATGGTTTTTTATTTTCTTCAATCGACCGTTAAAATACTTATTTATAACTTGCATTCCTCTACAAATTCCAAATATAGGAATTTTTTTTTTTATTCCATACGAGATTAATTCAAGGTCGTTATTATCCCTTAAAGTAGATTTACCTATATCAGAACCACCTGAGAGTACTATTCCCTTAATATTTAAATTATTTAAGAATTTAGAAGGATTTAAGAAAAAATTGCTTATAGTTATTGGCTGAAAACCTAATTTATAAAAAGTTTTTATTAAACGAATGTCTAATTGATCATAATAAGTTTTTCTTTTCTTATCGAAGTGAATGGCTTGACTTATTAAAATCTTGTTCATTATTTAATTATTTCAACTTTCTTATTTATTGGATCTAGTTTGATATGTGATGAGCTAATCAGTTGTTCAAATTTAACTTTTCCTATCCCAATTGCTGCTGGTAAATTTAGTTCGCTGGCTCTAATTGCCATATGTGAATTGGCACCTCCAAACATTGTTATTAGACCTGATATTTTTTTTCCAAATATCCAATCATAGCCTGGATCTGCAGATTCTATGATTATTATTTTATTTTTTAAGTTTTGATTTTGTGAATAGTTTTTATCAATTAACATAATCTCCTTAGAAGCAGAAAAATTACCAATAAAATTTGGGACATTTTTCAAATGTTCGAATTGTAATAAGTCATCTCTATTTTTTATGATGTGTGGGAGTTCATAATTTTTATTAATATCAAAAGCTAGTTTATTTTTATGTATTTTTTTTTTTAGTTTTAGAGTTTTGCTTTTATTTATAAGAAAAAAATCTTTTAAACTTAAATATGCAGCATCATTTACGGATAAGTTCTTTTGAGCTGATATTTCTTTAATTAATTCCAATATTTTATTTACATATTTAGTAAAATAAAATTTTGACAATTCTCTGAATTCGATGGAGGTTTTCAAAAAATTTTCTATATCATGTTCTTTTTTTAAGTGAAAAATATTATTTAAATTTATAAGTTTCAAAAAAGTCTTTTTTTGTTTTTTCCAATTGCTAAATTTATTATTACTATTTATTTTATTATTTTTAAGTATATCTTCTAAAATTTTATTATTATTACTAGAATAGTTGTCTGAGGTTATATCGTAAGTACCAGGCCTTAGATGAGAATATTTTTCTAAAAATATTTTTTTATTTAACTTTTTTTTTCTACATAAATTTACTTCTTCCAACATAGTTTTATTTATTGTATTAATACTATTTAAAAATTCATCAAACGAATCTTGTAAAATTATTTTTTTTTTTACAGCATCTTTAAAAATTGAAATTGAGATAAATGCAATTCTAGCGAAGTGAGCAAACGGTAATGTTCCATTTATTTTGCACTCTTTTACTAACAATCTAATCTTTTCTAATTTTGTTGATTTTTTATTAACTATTTTCTCATAATTATCGTTTAGTTTGCTAATTTTTTTTTTTGAGCTATAAAATATTCTAACTATATTTTTATTAATCTCTCTCAAACCTTTTTTTAATTCGTTGATCTCAGCCCTAGAAAATTTTGCTTTTCTTAACTTATTTTCCCAAGATACAAAGTTCAGTGAATAAAAAGTCGGTACGATTTCAAACTCAATTTTATCGTGGAGATGTTTTTTTTGAGAAAGCGTTTTATTATAAAATATAAGTAATTTTTTTTCTAAGTTTTGATTAATGTTTTGAGGTAAAAAAGAATTAAAAGTTTTGTTTACATTAACAAAAGGTGTTCCAAAATAATTATATAATAACTTGGGTTTTTTTAGATGTTTATATCCAAATTGATATCTTTGCATGGCCCAAATTTTATTTGTTACTAATTCCTCATATAAAGATAGAGATAATTTATTTGGTTTAAAACCAATTATTTCAGCAGGGTTCCAATCCGGCATAAAGCCTAACAAAACTGGTAAATAATTTTTATGTTTTAACTCTTTAAGATTTTTATTAAATTTATTAAGTTCTTTGTCATTATTATCAAAAAAAATTTTTTTAGAAAAATTTTTGGCTAATTTTGTAACAATAGGTCTAATTTGAAAAATTATGACTTTGTCATTTTTGTCAATTGCAAACTCAATATCTAATGACTCATATAAAAATAGATCTTCAATTTCTCTGCAAGCTAAAATAATTTTTTTAATTATTTTATTTTTAATTTTTTTAATATTTAAATTATACTTATTTATTGTAAAAGTCTTATCGTTTTTACTTATACCGGCTGTTATACTCGAGGTATCATTAGATTTAAACTCTAGATTAATTTTATATGCTGGAAAAAAACTTTCTAAATTTGATGTAAAAACGACACCATTACATTTTATATTTTTTGCACTAGGTTGGATTAAAATTTGGTTTTTTTTATTATTATTTCCAAAAGATTTAATGACATTTTCTACGTCTTTTTTAAAAGATTTTTTTGTTGAAACATTATTAATTGACAAGAATTTGCCTGCGCTAGAGTAATAAAAATTATCTTCTTCATATGAGCTTGACCTAATGATAATTTTTGACGAAAATTTTTTGATATTTTGTATTATTTTTTCTCTTTTTTTATTCCATTCATTAATTGTAAATGAAATTTGTGGGTATACGAATGATCTTTTTAAATATCTTTTTGCAAATGAAAGTGTATTTGCTTTGCTGCTTATCAGATATTTTCTGACATTTTCAAAGTCATCTTTTATCTCTATCCACTCATCGCCAATATCTATTACTTCGTAAGATAATTTATTCTTAATTAAGATATCTACTAAATCTGAAATTTGTAAATTTGATAAATTTGATTTATTTTTTTTATATTTTAGTATTTTTTTTATCCCCTTTTCTCTAATTTTAATCAAGCCAACAAATTCTGAATTAACTTTTTGTTTTTCTATATTGGATCCAATTAAATTAATCTTTTTATGTTTTAAATTAATATATTCTTTTCCTTTTTCGTATTTAATATTTTTTGAACTAGATAAGATTGTAATTTGTTTATTCGAATTAATTAAACGAGTTAACACTTTAGTATTAAAAACTATATCACTATAGACAATAATTATTTCAGTAGTTTTTTCTAGATTTGCAAGTAATAAACTAGAAACACTTTTTGTTTTTTTCCATTTCTTGTTGTGTATTATATTAGCCTTAATTTTATTTTTTAATGAATTATGTTTATATCCAGTAATTAAAGTAATCTTATTGCTATAATCTGATAATGCATTTTTAAGTACATCGAAATTGTTATAATGTTTATTTTGATTAAAAAAAATGCTCGGTTTTGATCCGTAATGTGGTTTTCCAGCTGCTAATATAATCACTTTTTTCATTCTGATGAAATTAAATATAGCTCTTTACTTATTTTTTTTATTTCAATTTTCTTTTTTATTTTTAAAATTTTTTTTAAACCAAAAAAGAATTTATTTATTTCGTTGTAGTTAAAATCCAAAAATTTATGAAATATAAGTTTTTTAAGTTCGTTTTTGCCTTTTAAAAATAAAATCAATCTTGTTAAATGATAATTAGTAAATTCAAATAAAATTAGTCTCAGTTTAATTAAAAAAATATTATTTGTATTTGAAAAATTTCTTTTTTTAATAATCTTTACCCAATGCTTAACAATTTTATTTGAGGATAGATTATTATCTAAATGTAAAATTCTATCATTTACTAATTTCTTTTTGTTTAAATTCACAAACTTTTTTCTTCTGAAAAATTCTAATAGTTTTTCTTTTGACTCGAAATTTAAAGAAAAGTCTTTAGCAAATTCTCCAAATTTATGTCCCTTTGCTTTTATTGGAATATAGTTAAAAATTGGAATATTGGAAATAAAAGTCTCTAAAGACGAGGTACATCCGTTTTGTATCACTAATTTTGAGTTTTGAATTAATTGAGCTATGTTCCCTTTATTTTCAACTTCAACATTTTTTAGTTTACCAATTTCTTTATCCCAAAATTCCTTTTTTTCACTCGGGTGTGGTCTAAAAATTATCTTTTGATTATTAGATAAATTTTTTGACAAATAATTTATTAAATCTACAAATTTAAACATCGTTTTTTTTTGATATTTATAATAAGCAAGTTCTTGTTTTTTTAAATCTGGACTTCTTTTGTAATACCCAGCGGCTTCCTGTCTTTTAACAAGTTCATTAAATGGAAAGAAATTATTACTATATGCAAAATTTGAAACAATCAATATATAATTTTTTTTTTTAAGTTCTCTATTATGCCAAACTTTACTAAATTTTTTTTTCCATAAATCAACTCTTGGCGATCCTGTACAAATGAATTTTTTTTTATAAGGTTTCAAATGTTTTATAAATTTCCTATAGTCATAATTGCCCCAACAAAACACTGCACTAAAGAAATTTAAATCTTTTATTTGCACTCGAGATTTAATAAAAATTTTGTAATAATCTGTTTTATGTATTAGTCCATTTTCCTCATCTATACCTGTAAGTATAAATTTTTTCTTGTATAATTTTCTATTTAGCTCAGTTTTTTCTATTCCATGCGAAATACTTTTGGTATGAAATATACCAGGCGAAATTAAATTTTCATTTAATAATTTTTTGTAAACTCTATTTGTTCCTATAAAGACGTTAAAATTTTTTTCAGCTGCTAATAGTGATAAAAGAGCATTCCCATGGAATTCTTTTTTAAAATGTTCACTTAATATATAAATGTTTTTTTTCATTTTTTTTATTTCTATTTAAAAAAGCTCTTAAAACCACATTCTATTTAAAGTAATTCTTTAATATTTCTTGAGGTGTAGTAACCCTTTTTACTGTACCTTTGTCGAGTTCAATTATTTGATCACAATTTTCAATGGTTTTTAAACGATGAGCAATTATTATGACTGTTTTATTTTTTTTTACTGATAGGATTGTTTTTAAAATTTCATTCTCTGTATCGTAATCTAGAGCACTTGTAGCCTCATCGAAGCATAATATATCTGGATTCAAATAAATTGCTCTAGCAATTCCAATTCTTTGGATTTGTCCACCTGACAGCTTTATGCCTTTTTCTCCAACCATCGTTTCGATACCGTCGGGTAAATTTGTTATAAATTCCAAAAGATTTGCCTTTTTGATAACTGTCGCAATTTGTTCATTATCTATCTCTTTTTCAATAGTTCCTAGGGCGATATTATTTTTTATTGTGTCATCTATAAGAGTTACGTTTTGAGCAACATAACCGATCTTTTTATGCCAGTTAGCTTGATTTAAGTCGAATGTATGATCTCGTCCATCGATTAAAATTTTTCCACGGCTAGGCTTGAGCAAACCTAAAAATAAATCTAAAAGAGTTGTTTTTCCGGAGCCTGTTTTGCCAACTATACCTATTGTTTGATTTTTTTTAATTATTAGATTTATAGAATTTAAAACATTTTCGTTATAACCTCTAAACTTGTAGTCAATATTTTTAAATTCTATAAATTCATTAAATTCTATTTTTTTTTTATTATTGGTCTCAATTTTTTTATTTAAACTAAAAAACTGATAAATTTTTTCGGCTGGAGTCGACGCAAATTTTATAGCTTGATAAGAAGTAGAAATTCTAATTAATCCAGGTATTAATCTTATCAAGATAGCTCCTAAAAATATTAGTTTTGAAAAGAAATTATCATCTAGAGATTGAAAACTATAATAATATAAAAAATATAGTATGAATAAGATTATTATTAACTGCTCAATTAAAAGTTTCGGTAAAGACTTATAAAACCCACCAAACATAGATGCTTCAGAGACAGATTTTGTATTTTTTTTGAATTCTAAAAAAAAGAAATTAATTTTTTTTTTAAGAATAATATCTTTAATATTATCGAAAGATTGTGTTATAGATTTAATTCTTTTTGTTTCAAAATTGAATCTTATTCCTCCCCATTTTTTTATAATATTTCTAGTAAAATACAATGCAATTACTATAATCAATAAAATGAGAAATAATGCAATTCCTACATTGTTCCCATAAACCAATATTAAAAAAAAAATTAATCCTAGTAATATAAACCCTTCCATAATCATAATACAAAAAGGAATAAATAAATTTTTAATTAATCCTGCTGGTTCAGCATTAATATTTCTAACTAGGTTGGAAGTTTTGGCATTAAAATAATATTCATAAGGCTGATTTATAAAGACGTTAAACAATGAAATTGATAAATGATCAATAAGGTCTTTTGAAAATTTCTGTTGAACCCAGTTAAATACTAATAAAATTAAATTTTTAAGAGTAAATAAAAAAAACAACATTAATAAAGAGAAAAATATTAGGCTATCATGATCTTCTAACTTTATACCTGAGGAAATATTTTTTTCTAAAAAATCATTTACTTTTAGTAAATATTGTTGATCAAATATAATTGTAAATATCGGTAGAATAGATCCTATGCTGAGTAATTCTAATATTGAAACTAAAAAGAGAAACAAAAAAATAAAAAACATTTTTATTTTATGTTTTGTTTCAAAAATTTCTAAAATTTTGTATTGAAACATTTTAAATAATTATTCTTTACCACTTTATTATAAATTTGTTCAAATAATGAACATAAAAAGTGTTTAAATTATGAACTTATTAGAGCTAAAGATTAATCAAATAATCTATAAATACTTATCAAAAAATTTATTTATGACATTGATAACCCTCGAATGCTCCAGCTTGGTCATACCATAAAAAAGAGGAATACTAATTGCCTCTGAATAATAATTTTCACTTTCTTTAAGATGTTTAAGATTTACCTTTACTACCTTTTTGTAATATGGATATTTGTAAATAGGAATGTAATTTACTGAAGCACCAATATTATTTGCAATTAAAAAATTAAAAAGCTTAGAACGTAAACTCTTATTAACCCTAATTATAAAAATATGCCTTGCTGAAATAAAATTTTTATTAAGAGACTTTTGAAATCTAATTTTTTTACAAAGTTTTTTTTCATAAATTTCAGATAATTTATTTCTTTTTTTTACAAACAACTTTAGTTTTTTTAGTTGAGAAATGCCTAATGAGGCGTGTAATTCAGATAATTTATAATTATATCCTAGTACTTGTTGTTCATTCCACCAATAACTTTTATTTTTTAAATAAAAATAATCTTTATTTTTTTGAACTCCACTTTGTCTAAAAATTTCATTAAATATATAATTTTTTTTATTATTCGTAAATATTGCTCCCCCTTCTGCTGAGGTTATTGATTTGAGTGGTCCAAAACTAGTAACCACTGCATCACTATACTTAGGATTACCTATTGGCATATTATTATAAAAGGACCCAAGTGCATGTGATGCATCTTCAATTATCTTAAATTTAAATTTTTTAGATAAGTTTTTTATTTTTTTTAAATCGCATGGATTTCCAGCAAGGTGAACAACTACTAAGATTTTTGGTAATATTTTTTTTTTTTTTGAGTATATTAGTTTTTTAAGTAATTTCTTAGTACAAATATTATAAGTGGTTTCATCAATATCTACAAAATCAATCTTTGCGCCACAATATAAACCACAATTTGCGGATGCAGGCCATGTTATTGGAACTGTCCATAGTATATCATTTTTTTTAAGTCCTAATGATGCGCAGGCTGTGTGCAACGCTGATGTTGCACTATTTAAAACTGTAACATATTTAGATTTAGTAATTTTTCTTAAATTATTAGCAAATTCTTTTTGCTTAGGTCCTTGAGAAACATAGTTCGATTTTAATGCATTAATTAAATTTTTAATATCCTTTCTATCACAATAGTGTCTAGAGTAAGGAATAAATGAATTTTTTTTTTTCATATAATTAAATATTTTTTTCTAAAAAATTCAGCATTCTTATATCAGCTTTTCCGTCGCTGTTAAAAAAATACTTCTGAATAATTCTTTTTCTAGACCTCATAATTTTTCTATTTTTATAAAAATCTGATAAATATTTTTTTGAAGTTATAATTTTTTCAATATATTTTTTAAAATCATGTTGATTTGTGGTCACTTTGACTGCACCTCTTACATCTAGAGATCTATTCCAATCAATTTTTTTTGAAAAATATGGCATAACAACGATTTTTTTTGCTGCCAAACCCTCAATTAGGGTGGATGAGTTGTAGCTAATAACCACATCTGAATTCTTTAGATGCCAAAATGAAGATGCTGATGAAATTAGCTTAAAATTATCTGGAATTTTTACTCTTTCAAAAATATTAGGTTTAATCCAAGTATTCTCTCTTATTTTAAACACTACCTGAACCTCTTTTTTAAATTTTTTACAAATATCAATAAGACTCTTAATAGTTTTTGTTTCAGTGCTGTCCCAGTCGTGATCTCTTTTTCTATAATCCTTATAAATGTTTTTAGATTTTGCCTTGAGAAAATTTCCTCTTTTTTTCGTATACTGAAAAAAAACAATAGAAATTTTACTATTCTCCTTTACGTTACTGCGTAGATTGTAAAAGTAATTAATTTTTGGAGAGCCTATTAAATAAACTTGATTAAGTTTACAAATTTTTGATTTTGTAATTCTTTTTTTTTCTTCCAAATTTGTAACCCCAACCTTAAAGCCTAAATATTTATCATTTAAGTTTTTATAAATTCGAATTAAGTTTTCAGATTGATTAGGTGTTGATATTCCCTCTTTATGAAATGTTATAAGCTTGATATTTAATTTTTTACATACTTTTGCAAGCTCAAAATCAGATTTATAAAATATATTGAAATTAATTATTCCATAAATTTGTTCTTTAGACTTAATATCTGTAAATACTTTTTCCAAGAACATTCTATAGTCAGATTTCTTTTGATCATGCTCTTTGAGATAAGATTTGTAATTATAGTCAATTAGATCCTTGATAAAATAGTTGCAAATAGTTTTCAAGGTATTTCTTTTTAATTCATAATAAATATTTTTTGATTTTTTTTTTCTATATGCATTAATAATTTCCTCTGTTCCATTTGCTTTATGTAGAACTAAAAATTTTTTTCCTTTTAGACTATTATTTATTAATTTTATTTTCCTTAAAGATAATCTAATTATCAACGATACAAATTTTGGACTATCAATTACACATCCAAGATATATTAATTGAAAAAAAAAATTTAAAATTATTGTCTTAAAAAAAATCTTCATCAAACTTAACTTTTTGTTTTTTTACTAATTTGGATGATTCATCACCAATATTAAATATTACATCCATAATACTTAATCCATCTAAAAAAATGTCACCTTTATTTTTTTTTAATTGTAAATATTTTGGGTAATTATAATCGTGAAATTTGATTTTAATTTTATTAATTTTAAAAAAATTTTTATCTATATAATTTTTTGATCCACTATTTGCTAAATAATTTGAACAATTATTCTTTTTTAATAATTGTAAAATTAAATTTTCTTTTTTTTCGGAAATATTAAACTCTGAGCTCAACTTAAATTTAATATTTATATCTAAAATCCTGCAAATTTCTTTAGTTATATGTATATTAATTTTTGAAAGATCCTTATTTATATTTTTTTCTAATATTGATATAAAAAATTTATAGTACTTATCGAAATATTTTGTATTTTTATAATTTTCGTACAATTGGTTTTTGAATTTTGGAAGATTTTCCTCTGATATATTAAGCTCATTTATTTTTAATGATCTTGAAGGTTTTAGTAAAGACATAGATAACCATTTTTTTTCTCCAGTTTTAAAATGTTTTATATAAGTTCTATTTTGCCAAGATCTCCTGTTAAACTGAACGTTATCTAAAAAAATAAATTCGTCACAATTATAAATCATATTAAAATATCCAATCCATGGAAAAAAATGTGGCTGACAAATTGCTATTATTTTCATCTATGTTTTTTATAAATTTTAATTAATTCTGTTGCTTGATTATTCAGTGAAATTCTTTTTAACTTATTAGCATAAAACTTTATTCTTTTATAATCGAAATTGGTGTCAAGTGTCAAAAAAAGATTCGGACAATAATATTTTTCTTGTTTTTTTTTTAAAATTTTAAATTTTTTTTTGTTATCTAAGAAGTAATTATCAATATGTTCTTTATATTTTTTACTTAATTTTTTTTTTGATATTTGAACTAATTTAGTAGGTTTAAATAAGGTTAAAGAATAACCAAATGGAATTTTGTTTTCTGCAAAAGGTGAATAAAAATCACTTTTAGTTTTTAAAAAATCATTTACATCTTCGTCAATTATATTTGGCATAATTAATGTATTATCGGAATTACCTCTAACAATTATATCAAAATTTTGATTTATACTTTTATAAGCGTCAACCATTCTCTTAAGAACATTGCTCTCACTTCCTCTAAAAATTTTAATTTTATTTTTTTTAGCAAATCTAAC
This sequence comes from uncultured Pelagibacteraceae bacterium, assembly GCA_902603925.1. Taxonomy (GTDB): domain Bacteria; phylum Pseudomonadota; class Alphaproteobacteria; order Pelagibacterales; family Pelagibacteraceae; genus Pelagibacter. The sequence goes on from CACKWQ010000001.1 coordinate 46,042, forward strand.
GAAGTATTCATCATTTTTATTATTTGTAGTAGCAATTATAATATCATCTATATTTTTACAATTAGTAAGCCTGTCAAAAAAAAATTCAAAACATGAAAGATTTTGGATTTTAAGTTTTAGCTTTTGTTTTAATCTCGTAGAATTATTTCTACAAAGAACAATCGCAAGTACTTTTTTTTTAATCATTATAAATTTTTTTAAAAATTTTGTTTATACCATTTGTTAGAAAAAAACTTTTGTATTTTTTCGACTCCTGATACCTTTGTTTAAAATTAAAATTCTCAATCGTTTTGCATAAAAAATTTAAATTATTTAAAGTTATATATTTCGTCTTAAACTTCTTACTAAAGACACTTAAAAGATCAATCTGATGCGTGTGTACGGCTATACAAATTTGAGGTGTTCCTACACAAGCTGTTTCTATTTTAGTATATCCTCCTCCTGAAATTACCAAGTCACTTTCGTGGAGAATTTTAGGAATATTTTTAGGTAATTCATGTATAACAAACGATTTATTTAGTTTTAAAATTTTAGACTTAAATTTTTTGTTTAGCTCTCCACCAAAAATAAATTTTGTTTTGTTATAATTCTTCAATAATTCTGCAATTTTAAAATTTATTTTTTCATATGAACTGCCCCCTAAAAAAACTGTAATTTTTTTTATACTTTTTTTTACTATTTTTTGTTTTTTAAAGTATTTATTAAATTCTTCTCTAAAAGGAAAATATTCATATCCTGAAAAAAATTTTGTATTTTTTGAAATGAAGGGTTTTCTCTGCGTTTTTTGACAAGAAATTACAAAATCACAATAATATTTATTTTTAAGTAAATCATCTAGAATTACAACTTTTTCTGAATTTTGTGAATATAATTTCTGAAGGTTTGTTTTTGGATCAAGCATTTCAATTATTGTTAAATCAGATTTTTTTAAATTACTAATTTTTTTCTTTTCGTAAACCAAGTTTTTAGTACGTAAATAAATAAATTTTATTTTATTTTTTTTTAAATAATTTTTAACTTTTGAATTTGAATTAATTAATAGAATTACTTTAGATTTAATTTTTTTTATTAAATATCGCCTTATTATTAAAAGTCTGAATAAATTACCCCAACCCTCATTTCCTCCAGCTGAACATCTCAAATATGAAAGCATTTATTAGGAATACTTTTTAAAATCCCGCATATATTTTTCTGGGTCATGCTTCTCGAAATTCGGAGAATTCATAACTTTATATACATGCTCTAGATCAAATTTTATTTTTTTTACTTGTTCTGAAGTAACTGAAAAAAAGTTGTCAGATAACCTATGTTTTGGATTATTTGTGAAATGCTTTTCTATAATTTGTGCTCCAGCTGCAGCAGCTAAAGGTGGAATATTAGTTCCTGAAGTATGGTCTGAGTGTCCTATAGGACAATTAAAATTACTCTTAAGGAAATTTATTTTATTTAAATAGCTATCCTCTTCGTTCAATGGATATGATGAAACAGTATGTAAAAGAATATAGTCCGATTTAGATTCATCAAGTATTAATGTTGTTTTTTTAATTTCATCTAAATTGGTCATACCACAGGATATTATAATTGGTACTCTAGTTTTTATAATTTTTCTAATTAATTTTTTATTTGTTAACTCAAACGCTGCAACCTTAAATGCTATTGTACCTAATGATACTGCGAAATCGACACTGCTTTCATCATATACTGATGTGAATAGTTTAGCTTTTTTATTTTGCGCATATTTCCAAAGTTTAGTTTCATTTTCCTTAGAAAGCTGCCAATCAGTTAGTAATTTAGTAAATTCTTTGTATTTTGGATTTCCTTTATCGTACCTTTTTTCTGCAACATAGGTTTGTAATTTAAGAAAATCTGAGCCACCCTCTAAAGCTTTATCAACCATATCAATTGCTCTATCAAAACTTCCTAAATGATTAACTCCTAGTTCAGCGATAAATGGTACTCTTTCCCCATCCCCAATTGGTATATCTTCTATGTAAATTTTTTTTCTCATGTGCTATTTTGTTAAATCTGCAATCATGTTTCTTAATCCATATTCTAGGGAATAAATGGGTTTCCAGTTTATTTTTTTTTTTATTTTTTGATGATCTGGGACTCTTCTATCGATGTCTTGAAAACCTTTAAATTTATAAAGTTGATTAGATTTAAGAACTATTTTGGACTTAGTGCCAGTAATTTTTATTATTATTTTAGCCAAGTCTTTAATTGTGTGCTCTTTGCTTTGACCAATATTAAAAACCTCTTTTTTTATATTTTTTTTGAAAATTTTGTAAAAAGCTTCGATACAATCATCAATATATAAAAAACATCTTGTTTGATTTCCACTACCATTTATTAATAGTGGTTTTTGGTTTAGTGCTTTAATTATAAAATTATCTACAACTCTTCCTTTTAGGCCGGGGCCATATACGTTAAATAATCTAAATATAATATAATCTAATTTTTTATCCTCTCCATTAGCAATTATTAAGTGTTCAACTAAAGATTTTGAAGTACTATAACACCACCTTGAATAATTAGTTGATCCTAATAATCGATCGCCATTTTCTTTAAAAGGGATTTTTGTTGACTTACCATAAATCTCAGATGTTGATGTAAATAAAATTTTTTTTTTATATTTTACACATAATTCAACAATTTTAAACGACGGCTTTACTGTTAAGTTTATTACCTCACTGGTATTTGTGAGGTATAATCTAGGTTCTGCTATTCCTGCAAAGTGGCAAACAATATTGGATTTTTTTATAAGACTTTCTAAGAGCTTAAAATTAAAGACAGTGTTTTTGAAAAATTTAAAATTTTTATTTTTAATAGTATTTTTTTTTATATCCAAACCATATACTATATGACCCTCATCAAGTAACTTTTTACACCAATGAGTGCCAATAAATCCCATCGCACCAGTAACAAAAAAAACCTTTTTTTGTTTTCTATTTTTCCTCATATAAAACCCTCTCAACTAAGTCAGCATAACTTTTATTATTATCTTGTGGCCAACTAGTATTTTTCCAATCAGGACATTTTTTACAGAAAAGATTATTAAATTTGCAGGATTGATGCTGTTTTCTTAGATCTTTGTAAAAAGAGTTTGACCAAACATCTTTAATTGATGAATTTCTATAATCTGAAACAATTGATTTACCAAACCAATCAGTTGGACAAAATGCTAAAAAACCCTTAGCAGTTAGAACTACCCTTTCAAAAGGGTATAAGCATGGCTTTCTATCTTTCTCAATTATAGAATTTTTAACATCACTATCCTTTTCAGTCTCTAATAGATTTGAACCGCTGTTGGTATGTAAAGTTCTTGTTAAAACTTCATCTGCGCCTTGATTATTCCAAAAATGTTCAAACTCCTCAATTTCATTTTGATTTTCTTTTTGCTCAACAAAACTTACAATTATTTTTGTTTTAGCTTTAATTTCATTTCTAAATTTTATTAAGTTTATAACGTTAGTTTTTGTAACATTTAGATCACCATTCACTCTTACTTTTTTGTATGTATCATTCTTAAAAGCATCAATACTAACGTCTATCATATGGAGACCCGTGTTCATCAGTTTTTTCATTCTTTTCTCATTTAAAATAGTCCCATTTGTAGTCAAGGTTACCTTCGTTCCTGAGTTTTTCACTGCCTCATAAATTATGTCATAAGATTTAGGATGCACTAATGGTTCTCCATTGCTAGTATATCTAATATATACAGTCTTGCCTTTCCCATATTTTGAAACCTCATCAACCATTTTTTTATTTAATGCAGGATCAAGCATTGCCTTTGCATAAACATTGCTCTCTTTGAATTTTGGATGAGTGCAATGAATACATGCTAAATTACAAACCTCTGTAATATCTACCATGACTTGGGATGGAAATTCTTCTGACAGTCTTCCATTAAAATCGTATTTTATCATTCTAAAAATTATAATTTATTAAAATCATTTGTTCTTTGAAATCTCTTTTTTAAGCTCTTCATATTCCTGCATTTTTCTCTTCATAAAATTTAAAGTTAAACGTGTTTTTTTACTTATTCCCTTTGGAGTCAGAACATAGATATAATTAATTTTGTTTTGGTTCATTCGGAAATTTTTAATTTTTACCATCCCCTTTAACTTAAGAGCATTTAATAAATAATTTATTTTACCTAAACTATAACCTAAGTCATTTGCTAACATTCTCTGAGAAGAGTTTGGCTGACTGTTTATCTTCCTTAATAAATTTAAATAGTCTTGATCTTTTTCCATAATTGTTCAATTTATGAACATAAAAATGTCCTAAATATGAACTTAGTTGGAAATTTCATAAATTGCTAGATTTAATTTAAAATATTGACTTTATTTTAAAAAAATTTACTTATATCAATTAACCTTTAATTAATTAGTTATGTCAACTAAAATTCCTAGAATTTATGTTTCCGCAGCAATGAGGAGTGGAAGTACTTTGGTCTCTAACATTTTAAATGCACATAAAGATGTTCTAATTTTAGAAAATTTTCATTTTCAAAGATTTATTTATAAAGATGGAAAAAAATTAAGTAGAAAAATTATAAAATACAGAATTAAAGAAATGGCAATAAGACTAAAACTTAGATACAATTTCCAAGTCAATTCAGATATTGTAATCGAAAAATTGTTTAAGAAGCAGCTTACTTATAAAAATATGTATGACGAGCTTATAAATGATCAAAAAAAAATAAATAATTTGTCTATTATTGGCGAAGACTCTGCTTTGAATTGGCGATTTATAAAAAAATTTAATGATTATTATAAAGATGCAAAAATTATACATTTAATAAGAGATCCAAGAAGTATTTTTGCATCCTGGAAAAAAGCTACATATCAAAAAATAGATTATTGGGGTTGTATTTTTAATTGTTTGGACAATATGAATTATGCAGATCATTATTCCAAACTACTTAGCCCAAAGAAATATATGGTTGTTAAATTTGAGGATATATTAGATAGTCCACAAACATACGCAAAAAGTTTTTGTAAATTTTTAAATATAAAATTTTCAAGAGATATGGTGAGACCAAAAAACTGGGAAAGAATATTTAAAACTAAGAATGCAAAATTAGGATGGTCATCTATAGAAAAAAAAAAAATTTCAGGTTTTTATAAAAATAGAAAAGACTCCTGGAAAAGATTTTTAAATGATGAAGAAATTTTCGTAATCCAAACTTTTCTAAATTATCAAATGAAAAGGTGGAATTATAATGTGATAAATACAAAAAAAGAAAATATGAATACTTTTTTGAATTGCCTCAAAAAAAGCAATTATTTAAAAAAATGTTTAAAACTTTACTTTGAAAAAAATGAAGGCACAGATCAGCTTCAAAATGATCCTACAGACTTTAAAACCTGGGGAGATGGACAAAAAAATAAAAAAAAATTTATGTATAGTAAAGATGGTAGGACATATATAAAAAATTTGAAAAAATTAAAAAAACAATTAAGTATTAAAATATGAAAAAAAGTGATGAAGGAAGCCTTACATTAGGGACAAAAAAATTCCAACAAAAAACAAAAAGATGGAAAGTAACAATACTACAAAAAAAATTTATATATGATAATTTTGTAGATAAACAAAAACTTGGCTTGAAAGAAAATTTAGTAGAAAAAAGAAGTTGCCCAATGGGAAATTCAATTTGTAAAAATTCTTTTGTTTTGTTTAAGAAGGATTTTTTTACTTATAACAAATGCTCTAAATGCAATCTAATATATGTTTCACCAGCTTTAAAAGAAAAAAAGCTCATGAAATTATATAAAAATTCATCATACTCAAATTCTTGGGGTAAGATTCTAGCAAATAAAACTGAAGTAAAATTTAATCAAAACAAGTTTAATTCCTTAATTAAAGATATTAAAAAAATTAAAAACATAAATTATAAAGTTCTCGATATTGGATGTGCAAATGGTCAATTTTTAGATGCTTGTAAAGCGAGTGGATGGGATACGTATGGTCTTGAGCTCAATGATAGTGAAAGAAAAGAGGCATTAAAAAAAGGACATATTGTTTACAATAGTAAAATACACTCAAATTTTGTCAAAAAGGAAAGTTTTGATTTAATAACTATGCTGGAGGTTTTAGAACATGTTCATAACCCCGGGAAAGTTATTAAAAATATTTGGAAAGCACTTAAACCTAATGGTTTGATTGTTATAATTGTGCCTAATGTAGACTCGCTTGCATCAAATATTATGCAGAGCAGGTGTAATATGTTCTTAGGTATGTCACACATAACAATGTTTGATCCAAATACATTAAAAAATTTTATGTACAAACACTCTTTTAAGCAAGTATTTTGTACCACTATTACATCTGAATTGAGTGTAATTAATAATTATCTTAATATGCAAGATCCGTACCTAGGAAATGCTAAAATTAAAAGCCCATTATTAAAAAAATGGAATGATAAAAATATTCTTAAGAAAATGAAGGGTTATAAAATAAAAGCAATTTTTAAAAAAATTTAAGTCTTAATTAAAAAAACTTTTTTTAAATTTTAAAAAATTTCTTTTATTATAAAATGTATACAAACATTTTTTTAGAAAACTAACACACTCAACTGGAAATTTACCTATTGCGGTCTCTGCAGCCAAAACCAATCCTGAGCAACCAGATTCTAGAGACGAAAAAATATCATTACTTTCTGCTCGTGTTGGTTCGTTAGAGTTAATCATAGTCTCTAATAAATTTGTAGCTATATAAACTTTTTTTTTTTGTTTTTTTGCGTCATTAATTATTATCCTTTGTGCTAAAGGAATTTTGGGTATGTCAATATATCTAGACAAATCACCCCTATCTATAAGTATTGCATTAGAAGCTTTGGTTATTTCTACTCTATTAAAAAAACCTCTTTTTGTCTCTATTTTTGAAATTAACTCATCATTTTTATCGATTAATTTTCTAAAAAATAAAACATCTTGCGCAGAATTTGCAAATGATAATGCAAAAATTTTAACACCAAATTTTTTTGCAATCAATATTGAATTAATATCTTTCGTAGTCAAAGGATCAAGTTTGATATTATTGTCAAAATGAACTCCTTTATTTGACTCTAAAAAGCCCTGGTGAGAAATTTTACATTCAATGAGGTTCCTAAATTTTTTTTCAACTTTCAACTCCAACCCATCAAAGCCAATTTTTATTTTAGATTTAATTTTAATGTTTTTTAATGAAAAATTTGGATAAAGTTGAAAACAATTTTTTAATTTTGATTTATTAGTTGAAATTTTTATTTTTCTATTTTTTTTTAAAAAAATTTTTTTTTTTAATAACAATGTTCTTACTTGTGCTCCCTCTGTGTCTATACAGATATTCTTAACATTATTTTTTTTTAGAAATTTAAGGTTTTTTTTTAGTTGTTTTAGGCTTAGATGAGACATGTTTAGCCTAAATATGTCTACATCTTTTTTAAGAGTGCTTAAAATGTTTGTTTTTAAACTAGAAGGACCAAGTGTAGCAATAATCTTGATTTTTCTATTATTTTTTACCATTTGAACAAAGTTGTTAAGGCAATGTATCGTCCATCTTTTGTAGCTCTATTAGGAAATAAATTAGAATCTATATCCAGTACGCCGTGTACAGTTTTAGAATTATAGATGATTACATCACCTACTTCTGCAATATCTTCGAAAGTAATTATTTTGTTATCTTTTGAGACAAATCCCCCTCCATTTTTATAGTCTTTGCCTTTTTTAGTCATAATTAGTAAAAAATTATAATACAAATTAATTCCGAGTTGCTTTGCAGCTTTAATTGCAGATATATCTTTATGTGGAGCTAAAAAACCCCCTCCAATTGGGTAATGTTGGAACCTTGAAGCAACAAATAAGCCATCTTTTGTTTTTTTTTCATTTATCCCGTAATTTGAATCAAGATTATAAAAGTAATTTTGGATTCTAGTTAATTTCATGAGAATATTTCTACCTTTATAAATATCTTTGCACCACAAAGGATTATAAAAAACTCTAAAATATCTTGGATTAGTATTTAGTGCTCCTTTAACACCACCTGACATCCCAAACATAAATCTTTGATAGTTTGTTTTTATCAAGTCATAATTTTTTTCTTTTCTAATTTTATCTTCTTTGGGATTAAATTTTTTTTTAATGTTACTAAGAACTTCTCTAACCTGTGATTTTTTAAAAAGGTTTCTCAAAATCACAAAATGATTTTTATTTAGAGATTTTATAACCTCTTTTTTTTTTATATTTATAATATTGTTATAATAAAAAATTTTTTTCATTAAGTTTTTAATCCAACTTAAAAATCTTCTTTCTTATACTTGTGGCTGAGATTTTTTCAATCTTTTTTGATACTTTAATTTGTCTTATATTATATCCTACTTTTCTACCGTAAATTACTTCCGAAACCACTGGTATTTTTATTATAATAAACTTTCCTTTAAATTTAGTTAAGTATTTTGAGATTTTTTTTTTTACTGTCTGAAATGTAAATGGATTTTTTTTATTCGTTTTATAGCTATCCATTACCAATATTGCTACCTGTTTATTTTTTTTTAAGGCATTTAAAAATAGCGTCTCATGGCCTGTGTGAAAGGGCTGAAATCTTCCAATATAAATAGCTGTTTTATTCTTCCAATTAAACTTTTTAGTCATAAATTAATAATTTTTAAAATCTTGTTAGCTGATGTTACAACTTTTTCTTTAGCTGTATTTACAATGATTTTTTTATATCTTGTTTTCTCATATTTTATTTTTGAATTGAAGCCTATTAAATTATTTATTTTTTTTTGTTTAGCTTTTAAATATAATTTTTTTGTATCTCTTCTAATTAATTCTTTTAAATTACAATTTGTGTAAACCTCAAAGTAATTTTTTCCAAATTTTCTGTGGGCATAAATTCTAGTTTTTTTTAGCGGCGAAATAACAGAAACTAAGATGTATTCGTATTTGTTTATTTTTCTGTTTATATAATTTATTATAGATATATTGTTTTTAATTATAGCTTTTTTTGTAAATATATTTAATTTTTTTCTTCTTCTGAATGTATCTCCGTCTATTTTCAAAACTTTAAATTTTTTTTTTAACTTTTTTGAAATATAATTAGATAAAGTAGTTTTTCCTGAACCAGAAAGCCCAGTAAACCAAATTATTTTGCACCTCATTCAAATATTATCTATATAAATTTTATCAAATTACCATTTAAAAAACTTGATGTTGGAAAAATAATTCTATTTTTTTTTATCTTTAATTGTTATGATTATTTTTAATAGTAATTTAACTGATTTTTCGATGTGAAAATAAATATCAACTAATTATTAATAAGACAGCATTAGAACTATTATTTTTAAATTAAGTGTATCAATCTTTTAAAAATTTTTTTCAGTGCATAAATCAAGCCGATTGAGCTATTAGTACTGGTCAGCTGCACGCATTACTGCGCTTCCACACCCAGCCTATCAACGTGGTGGTCTACCACGGCTCTATGGGAAGAACTAGTTTTGAGGTGAGTTTCCCGCTTAGATGCTTTCAGCAGTTATCTCGTCCATACTTAGCTACCCGGCACTGCAGCTGGCGCTACAACCGGTCCACCAGTGGTATGTCCATCCCGGTCCTCTCGTACTAGGGACAGCTCCTCTCAATTCTTCTACACGCATAGCAGATAGGGACCGAACTGTCTCACGACGTTCTGAACCCAGCTCACGTACCACTTTAATTGGCGAACAGCCAAACCCTTGGGACCTGCTCCAGCCCCAGGATGTGATGAGCCGACATCGAGGTGCCAAACACTGCCGTCGATATGAGCTCTTGGGCAGTATCAGCCTGTTATCCCCGGCGTACCTTTTATCCGTTGAGCGATGGCCCTTCCACTCAGAACCACCGGATCACTATGACCGTCTTTCGACTCTGCTCGACTTGTCAGTCTCACAGTCAGGCAAGCTTATGCCATTGCACTCTACGAACGATTTCTGACCGTTCTGAGCTTACCTTCGCACGCCTCCGTTACTATTTGGGAGGCGACCGCCCCAGTCAAACTACCCACCATACAATGTCTTGATGCCGGATAACGGCTATCAGTTAGATATCAAGAAAAACAAAAGAGGTATTTCACTGGTGACTCCATGAAAGCTGACGCCTTCACTTCAATGTCTCCCTCCTATGCTAAATATGTTTTTCCTAACACCAATGTAAAGTTGCAGTAAAGGTGCACGGGGTCTTTCCGTCTAACTACGCGAACTCCGCATCTTCACGGAGAATTCAATTTCACTGAGTTGATGTTGGAGACAGCGGAGAAATCGTTACGCCATTCATGCAGGTCGGAACTTACCCGACAAGGAATTTCGCTACCTTAGGACCGTTATAGTTACGGCCGCCGTTTACTGGGGCTTCAGAAATGAGCTTGCACCCATCGCATTAACCTTCCAGCACCGGGCAGGCGTCAGACCCTATACATCCACTTACGTGTTAGCAGAGCCCTGTGTTTTTGATAAACAGTCGCTTCTCCCTGGCTTGTGCCACCTCTAAATGGTTGCCCAAATAAAGGTCTTCTTTATCCCGAAGTTACAGAAGCATTTTGCCGAGTTCCTTCAACATCATTCTCTCAAGCGCCTAAATATACTCTATTAATCCACCTGTGTCGGTTTAGGGTACGGTCTAATGATGGAGCTATTTCCTGGAACTTCTTCACGGCAAGTTCAATCCATTAAGAACTCACAATTTACGAAATTCGTCACTACCATCTGGTTAAGGAATATTAACCTTATTTCCATCGACTACGGCTTTCGCCCTCGCCTTAGGGGCCGACTAACTCTGCGCGGATTAACCTTGCGCAGAAACCCTTGGATTTTCGGCGATAAAGTTTTTCACTTTATTTATCGTTACTTATGTCAGCATTCGCACTTCTGATACCTCCAGAGTCCCTCACGGGTACTCCTTTACAGGCTTACAGAACGTTCCGCTACCGCTTATAAAATCGAAATTTTATAAACCCACAGATTCGGTATATGATTTTAGCCCCGTTACATCTTCGGCGCAGAAACTCTATTAGACCGGTGAGCTGTTACGCTATCTTTAAAGGATGGCTGCTTCTAAGCCAACCTCCCGGCTGTTAAGGAATTTCCACATCCTTTCACACTTAATCATAATTTTGGGACCTTATCTGGTGGTCTGGGCTTTTTCCCTCTCGACCATGGACCTTAGCACCCACAGTCTGTCTGATGAGGAACTATGTTTAGCATTCGGAGTTTTATTAGGTTTGGTAAGAATCTCTTCCCCCTAGCCCATTTAGTGCTCTACCTCTAAACATATATTTACTCATCGCACTACCTAAATAGTTTTCGCGGAAAACCAGCTATCTACGAATTTGGTTGGCCTTTCACCCCTTACCACAAGTCATCCAAAGACTTTTCAACGTCAACTGGTTCGGTCCTCCAGCAAGTGTTACCTTGCATTCAACCTGCTCATGGTAAGCTCATTCGTTTTCGGGTCTAATTCATAAAACTATTCGCCCTATTAAGACTTGCTTTCGCTGCGCCTACACCTAGATGGCTTAAGCTTGCTTTATAAATTAAGTCACTGACCCATTATACAAAAGGTACGCCGTCACTCTAAAAAGAGCTTCGACTGATTGTAGGCATGCGGTTTCAGGTTCTATTTCACTCCCCTAATAGGGGTTCTTTTCACCTTTCCCTCACGGTACTAGTTCACTATCGGTCACTAAAGAGTATTTAGGCTTGGAGGGTGGTCCCCCCATATTCGAGCAAGATTTCACGTGTCCCGCTTTACTCAAGAAATTTATTAAACATTACTTATACCGGACTATCACCGTCTATGGTTAGCTTTTCCAAACTATTCTAATTTTTTTAATAAACTTACTGGCCTGTTCCGCTTTCGCTCGCCACTACTTACGGAATCTCGTTTGATTTCTTTTCCTCTGGTTACTTAGATGTTTCAGTTCTCCAGGTTATCTCTTTAAATCTATGTATTCAATTTAAAGTTACACATAAAGTGTAGGGTTTCCCCATTCGGATATTTTCGGATCAAAACTTGCATACAGTTCCCCGAAACTTTTCGCAGTATACCACGTCCTTCGTCGTCTTTTAGTGCCAAGGCATCCGCCACACGCCCTTAAACGCTTGATTTATGCACAGAAAAAAATTTCTGTGTTGAATCAAATTTTGTTGGAATGTTTATTTATTCAAACATTCATGATTGTTCATCTATTCGAACAATCGGATATAGATATTGATATTAATTAAAATTTTCACTATTTGAATAACTAAGTTTCTCTTGGTGGAGGATAGCGGGATCGAACCGCTGACCTCCTGAATGCAAATCAGGCGCTCTCCCAGCTGAGCTAATCCCCCAAATATACTTTGGTGGGCCGAGAAAGACTCGAACTTTCGACCCCACCCTTATCAAGGGTGTGCTCTAACCAACTGAGCTACCGGCCCGTGTGTAGAGATTAAGAGAAACACATATTCGAAAAGAGAAATGAGGACGGTCAACATTAACCTGTTAAATATTTAGATCTAGGAAATTTTTCCTGATCATCCTTAGAAAGGAGGTAATCCAGCCGCAGGTTCCCCTACGGCTACCTTGTTACGACTTCACCCCAGTCGCTGACTATACCGTGGTCAAAGTTTTTAACCTTTGCCTTAAGGTAGAACCAACTCCCATGGTGTGACGGGCGGTGTGTACAAGACCCGGGAACGTATTCACCGCGGCGCGCTGATCCGCGATTACTAGTAATTCCAGCTTCATGTACTCGAGTTGCAGAGTACAATCCGAACTGAGGCATTTTTTTAGGATTTGCTTGATGTCGCCATCTTGCTTCCTATTGTAAATGCCATTGTAGCACGTGTGTAGCCCAACACGTAAGGGCCATGAGGACTTGACGTCATCCCCACCTTCCTCCAGCTTATCACTGGCAGTTCTTTCAGAGTGCCCAACTAAATGATGGCAACTAAAAGTGAGGGTTGCGCTCGTTGCGGGACTTAACCCAACATCTCACGACACGAGCTGACGACAGCCATGCAGCACCTGTGTTTCGTCCGGCCGAACCGAAAACTTTAATCTCTTAAAGTCGCGACGAACATGTCAAGTGTTGGTAAGGTTCTGCGCGTATCTTCGAATTAAACCACATGCTCCACTACTTGTGCGGGTCCCCGTCAATTCATTTGAGTTTTAACCTTGCGGTCGTACTCCCCAGGCGGTGTGTTTATTGCTTTCGCTGCGACACTGAAAATAAATTTCCAACGTCTAACACACATCGTTTACGGCATGGACTACGAGGGTATCTAATCCTCTTCGCTACCCATGCTTTCGTTCCTCAGTGTCAGTAATGATCCAGAAAGCTGCCTTCGCAATCGGTATTCTTTCTAATATCTACGAATTTCACCTCTACACTAGAAATTCTGCTTTCCTCTATCATACTCTAGCTAAAAAGTTTTGATGGCAGTTCCAGAGTTAAGCTCTGGGATTTCACCACCAACTTTTTTAACCACCTACGAACTCTTTAAGCCCAGTAATTCCGAACTACGCTAGGTCCCTTCGTATTACCGCGGCTGCTGGCACGAAGTTAGCCGGACCTTCTTATTCGGGTACAGTCATTTTCTTCCCCGACGAAAGAGCTTTACAACCCAAAGGCCTTCTTCACTCACGCGGCATCGCTGCATCAGGGTTTCCCCCATTGTGCAAGATTCCCTACTGCTGCCTCCCGTAGGAGTTTGGGCCGTGTCTCAGTCCCAATGTGGCTGATCATCCTCTCAAATCAGCTATTGATCAAAGTCTTGGTAGGCCATTACCCCACCAACAAACTAATCAAGTGCAGGCTCATCCATTGGCGCATAAAGCTTTCTCCGTAAAGACTTATGAGGTATTAGCACAAGTTTCCTCGTGTTATTCCTCACCAAAGGGAAGATACCTACATATTACTCACCCGTCTGCCACTAAGTATTGCTACTTCGTTCGACTTGCATGTATTAGGCGTGCCGCCAGCGTACGTTCTGAGCCATGATCAAACTCTCAAGTTTAAAAACGGCGCACACTAGCTTCAACACAAACACTAAGAATAATGTTTGTGTTAAGTTGAAGTGTGTACGACAAATTTTGGTAACCTTAACCGTCCACACTTCTCTTCTCGAATTTTAACAATTTTAATAGCTAATTAGAAATAATTCCTAATAATTCACACTTTTTGTAAGTATTGAGTTTGACGCTTATATGCTAAATAAATAGGAAATCAAGCTATTAGATTTAAAAAAATATGATAAAAAAGCGAGATAAATAAGGGTTTTTTAATGAAAAAAATTTTGTCAAAAAACATAATTAAAAACAACCTTCATATAATACTCCTATGCTTGGTATTGATATTAGGAGGGGCTTCTATCACTGCATACAATGCGTTTAAAAAAAGTCAAATTCAACAAGTTAAAAAAGTTTTGGACAACGTATACTTGTTAAAATCAGCTAAAACGATATTTGATAGTCTTGATCCAAGATTTCAAAATATAACTTACAAAGTTAAATCAGGTGAAAATTTTGATAATATATTAAAAAAATTATCAATATCAAATAAAGAAAGGAAAGTAGTTATTGAAAATTTAAGTAAAAATAAAAATTTACTTAAAATATATGAAGGCCAAAAAATTAATTTTTTAATAGATAGAAGTAGTCCATCTAAGATTATGGAAATTACATTTTTCATGACAAAAACAAATAGCTTGATTGTGACTAGAAAAGAAAATGAAAATATTTTTGATACAAAAAAAATAGAAAAAGACTTAAAAAAAAATATTATTTATGAAGAATCAAAAATTATAAATAGTCTTTACGCAAGTGCGGTTAAAAAAAATATACCAACAGGTTTAATAATTGATTTTGCTAGAATTTATGGTTTTGAGATCGATTTTCAAAGGGATATATGGAAAAATGATAGTTTCCAAATATTATATGAGAGCTATATGAACGATCAAAGTGAAACTCTAGATTATGGAAATATTCTTTTTGCAAATCTAGTTTTGCAGGGAAGAGAGTATCCATTGTATTACTTTTCCAATAATAACTTTTCAGACCATTACGATGAGAGAGGCCAAAGCATAAAAAAAACATTAATGAAAACACCTATAAATGGTGCGAGGCTTTCC
Organism: uncultured Pelagibacteraceae bacterium; assembly: GCA_902603925.1. Taxonomy (GTDB): domain Bacteria; phylum Pseudomonadota; class Alphaproteobacteria; order Pelagibacterales; family Pelagibacteraceae; genus Pelagibacter. The sequence continues at coordinate 61,169 of CACKWQ010000001.1, forward strand.
TCTTCATTTGGAATGAGAAAACATCCAATTTTGGGTTTTAATAAAATGCATAGAGGGACAGATTTTGCAGCCCCACTTGGTACTCCTATAATGGCGTCTGGGGATGGCAAGGTAGTAAAGGCATCTTGGTGTGGTGGTGGAGGGAACTGTATTAAAATAAAACATAACTCAACATACTCAACAGTTTATGCGCATTTATCAAAGTTTGCTCGAGGAATAAAAAAAGGTGTTAGGGTAAAACAAGGAAGTATTATTGGTTTTGTAGGATCAACGGGCATGTCTACTGGTCCACACTTGCATTATGAAGTAATTAAAAATGGAAAAAAAATAAATTCTCAAACTTTAAAACTTCCCTCGGGAAAAACTTTAAAGGGAGATGAAAGAAAAAAATTTGAGATAACAAAAATAAATATAAATGTTTTAAAATCTGAGGTTATTAATAAAAAAGGTTAAAACTATTTTACTTCAATATTATTATTTGAATTTTCGTTATCATTTGCCTGCAAGCCATTTTGGTTTTCAAATGTCTTCTTTTCTTGTTTTGCCAAGCTTTGTTTTTCAATTATTCTGTTAAAATGATCTGCATGTTGAAAATAATTTTCAGACAAAATTTTATCACCATTTGTTAAAGCTTCTTTTGCAAGAGTGGTATATTTTTCTGCCAATTTTGAAGCATTATTATTTCTATTAATTTTCTTCTTATTAAATTCAGATATATCCCCGTAACCACTGTCAAATTTTTGGATACCCCCATTTCTTTTAAAGTTTCTATCCCCGTTGCCTCTAAATCTATTTTTTCTAAAGTTGTTCCTAAAATTTTTCATACTAAAATTTAGTTGATATTATACACCTGTTTAAACCCCTTAAATCTTTCAGTACACTGTTGATATAAAAGTTGTCTTTTTTTAAAAATTTTCTTGTCATTAAAACTTGATTATGGTCGATTTCCAAAATTAATTTACCTTTTAATTTTAATAATTTTGCACTTTTTTTTATAACTTTCTCAATCTCAGAGTATCCATTATACCCGCCATCTAAGGCTAAGATTGGTTCATTAAACTTAATATCCTCACTTAAATTTTTAATACTCGAGCTATTTATATACGGAGGATTGGATACGATTAAATCATATTTATAACCTGAAAAATTGTCAATATCTGAATTAACAAAAGTAATTCTATTTAAAACATGTTGCATTTTTGCATTACTTTTTGCAACATTAATTGCATCTTTTGAAATATCTAGAGCTGTTCCCCTCCAATTTTTTCTTTCCAGCAGCAAAGAGATAAGTATGCATCCACTGCCGGTTCCAATATCTAAAATGTTATTTTTTGAATTAAATTTACTTATCTTAAGTAAATACTCAACTATTAATTCCGTTTCAGGTCTAGGTATTAGTACATTTCTGTTTACTAAAAAACTCGTTTTCCAAAAATTTTTTTTACCTAGAATATATGCTACTGGTATCTTGTTCTTTCTTTTTTTGATATCGGTTATAAATTTTCTAATTTGCAATTTATTTGCTTTCCAATTTAAATTACATAAAAGTTTTTCCCTTTTATATTTCAAAGTATTGGAAAGAATTAATTCAGCATCTAAAGAAGAGTTTTCTATGGAATTATTTTTTAATTCTTGTGTCCCCAGTTTTAATAAATCGTTTAATCTCATTAATTTAAGTTCTTCAACTCTTGCTCTTGGGCAAATAAGGATAGGTTTTCGATCATTTCATCAAATATCTCTCCCTCCATAAATTCTGTTAATTTGTGAAGAGTTAAATTTATTCTATGATCGGTAACTCTACCTTGAGGAAAATTATAGGTTCTAATTCTCTCTGACCTATCTCCAGAGCCAATTTTATTTTTTCTATCTTTTGATCTAGCTTCATCTCTTTTTCTTCTTTCATCTTCATAAATTCTTGATCTTAAAATCTTAAGACCTTTTTCCTTGTTCCTAATTTGAGATTTTTCATCTTGTTGGCTTACAACAATCCCTGACGGTAAATGAGTAATTCTTACTGCACTATCTGTGGTATTAACACTCTGCCCGCCTGGACCACTACTTCTAAATACATCTATTCTCAAATCCTTCTCTTCTATTTTTACATCAACATCCTCTGCCTCTGGCAAGACTGCTACGGTTGCTGCTGAGGTATGGACTCTGCCTTGTGTTTCGGTGTCGGGAACTCTTTGAACCCTGTGAACACCACTTTCATATTTTAAAGAGGAATAAATGTTATTTCCCTTTATGACTGAAATTACCTCCTTGAGACCTCCAGCGTCGCTTTTAGATATGCTCATTATCTCAATACTCCATTTTTTTTTTGTACAAATTTTCTCGTACATTTTAAAAAGATCTGAGGCAAATAAGCTTGCTTCCAAACCCCCGGTTCCCGCCCTAATTTCTATGATTGCATTTTTAGTATCTGCTTCATCTTTTGGTAATAAATAAAGCTTTAATTTTTTTTTGTTTATTTCATGAACTTGATTCAAATCATCTAATTCTTGTTTGGCAATATCTTTTAATTCTTTGTCTGCTTTGTCATCATTAATTAAATTTTTTAGATCATCTTCGTTTTTATCAAATTTTTCATATTCAATTGCAACTTTTATTATATCATTAAGATTAGAGTACTCTTTAGACTTTTCAGCAAATGTATCTTTACTTACATTTCCGCTTGAAAGTTCTTTTTCTAGATTAGCGTGTTTAGATATTAAATCTCTAACCTTTTGTTTTGGTATCATTACTTTTTATTTAGTTCATTAGCTTTTTTCTCAACTAAACTAACTACTCTTGCTATTATAGAAGAATTGGGAAGTTTTTCAGATTGTAGTCCATTAAGATATAACATGCTACTGTCCTTTCCACCACCTGTAATTCCAATATCTGTTTGTGCGGCCTCGCCTGGTCCATTAACAACACATCCTATTATTGACAAAGTTATAGGAGTTTTTATGTGAGAAAGTTTTTTTTCCAGTATTTTAACAGTTTCTATAACATTAAATCCCTGTCGAGCGCATGAAGGGCAAGAAATGATTTTAACACCACGATGTCGTAAGCCTAGAGATTTAAGTATCTCATTTGCAATTTTTATTTCACTTAATGGATCATCTGACAAAGAAATTCTTATAGTGTCACCTATACCATCAAGTAACAAAGATCCAACTCCAATGGAAGATTTAACACTTCCCGGAACAAATCCACCAGCTTCTGTAATTCCTAAATGTAATGGGTAATCTGTAACTTTTGATAGCTGTCTATACGCTGCAATTGACAAAAATACATCTGAGGATTTGACACTTATTTTAAAATTAAAAAAACTCTGATCCTCAATTATTTTTATATTTCTTATCGCGCTCTCAACTAATGCTTCTGGACATGGCTCCTTGTATTTTTCAAGTATATCCTTCTCTAAAGACCCTGCATTAACACCTATTCTTAATGCACAATTGTTATTTTTTGCGGCAGATATAATCTCTTTAATTTTAAATTTATCACCTATATTTCCTGGATTTATTCTTAAACACTTGGCTCCATTTTCGGCAGATTCGATTGCTCTTTTATAGTGATAATGTATATCGGCAATTAAAGGCACTGATGACTCGTTTGCAATTTTTTTCAAAGCTTTACTGCTTTCTTGATCTGGTACTGAAACACGAACTAAATCTGCACCCTCCTCAGCTAGCTCGTTTATCTGTTTGATGGTTGAATCAATATCAGTCGTAAGCGTGTTTGTCATTGATTGAACTGTAATAGGATTATTATTACCTATTTTAACGTCTCCAACTTTTATCTCTTTTGTCTTATTTCGTTTTATTTCTCTAAATGGTCTAATATTCATTTATCTAATTTAAATTCTTTATGGAGTGCTGATACTGCTTTTTTTACATTAATACTTTTTATAAGCACAGATATTTTTATTTCAGAAGTCGAAATTACTAAAATATTTATGTTTTTTCTACTCAAAGATTTAAACATCCTATATGTAACACCAGGTGTAGTGATCATTCCAACCCCAATAATTGAAACTTTTGATACATTTTTGTCAATTAGTATTTTCCTGTATGTAATTTTTTTATTTAGTTTAAGAAGTTTTAGAGTTTTATTTAAATCGTCTTGTTTTAAAGTAAAAGTAATATCTGTATCATGTCTATTAGCTGAAATATTTTGGACTACCATATCAATATTTATATTATTTCTTGAAAAGGGTTCGAAAATTGAAGCCGCAATACCCGGCTTATCTTTTACACCTACGATTGTAACTTTTGCATCATTTTTAGTTAATGAAATTCCAGTAATAACCTTGTTATTTTTAATATTTTTTCTTTTAGTAACAGAAGTCCCAACAGTACTTTTAAATGACGATCTTACATCAAAATTAATTCTATTTAATCTTGCATCCTGCACTGAGTTAGATTGCATAACTTTTGAACCAAGAGATGACATTTCTAACATTTCTTCATAAGAAATTATCTTTATTTTTTTTGCATTTTTGTATACCTTTGGATCTGTAGTCATTACACCCTCTACATCAGTATAAATTATACATTTTTGTGCTTTTAAATATTTCGCAATCATGATTGCGGTATAGTCTGATGCACCTCTTCCTAAAGTAGTAATTTTGAATTTATTATTTACTCCTTGAAATCCTGCAACTATAGGTGTGCCACCAGATTTTAAAAATTTTATCAAGTTATTTTTTTGTATATAATTTATCTTTGAATTCCCATGATTTGTGTCTGTTAATATCGGAACTTGCCAGCCCATAAATGATCTAGATTTGTAGCCTAATCTAATTAAATTACCAGATATCAGGGCACATGCGATTTGTTCTCCAGCCGATAGTAAAACATCATATTCAGATTTATCAAAATTATTACATATTTCTTTAGATTTTTTGATTAATTTATTTGTTTCGCCGCTCATAGCAGACGATACCACAACCACTGCGTATTTTTTTTTAATATAACTAATTATAATTTTAGAAATTATTCTAATTCTTTTAAAACTTCCGACAGATGTCCCACCAAATTTTAATACAACAATTTTCATTGATAAATTTTTATTTACATTTAAATATATTGATAAAATACATCTAATTTGTAAAGTTAACAATCAATGAATAAAACAACAATAAATAAACAAGAAGTCAATAAATTTAGTAAAATTGCTGATGAATGGTGGAATCCTGAAGGTAAGTTTAAACCTCTTCATAAATTCAATCCAATTCGGATTGAGTATATTAAATCTGAGTTAAAATCACATTTCAGTATTACTAATAAATCAAAACCACTAAATAAACTCAAAATACTTGATATTGGTTGTGGTGGCGGTTTGTTATCAGAACCAATGTCAAGATTAGGAGCAGAAGTAATTGGAATAGATGCATCTGAAAGGAATATTAAAACTGCGCAAGCACACATAAGAAAAAGTAATTTGAAAATAAATTATATATGCGCCTCCCCTGAGAATTTTAAAACTACAAAAAAATTTGATGTAGTTTTAAATATGGAAATCGTTGAACATGTAAAAGATTTAGATCTTTTCATAAAGAGATCTTCCTTTTTTTTAAAAAAAAATGGACTGATGTTTATAGCTACGATTAATAAAACTCTTAAATCATATATTTTTGCAATAGTCGGAGCTGAGTATGTACTACGGTGGTTGCCAATTGGAACACATGAGTGGGATAAATTTGTAAAACCCGAATCCTTAATAAAATCAGCCTCGAAAAGTTCATTAAAATTAAATCGATTGGATGGTGTAACTTTTAATCCTTTAAAAAACAGCTGGAATTTGAGCACTGACAAATCTGTAAACTACATTTCTTTATTCATAAAAAATTAATTTTCTTTGTCATTTATCCATGGCAATAATTCAGTTTTAATACCTTCATCAGATAATTCTTTGACTTCTTTGGGCGTAGCTTTGCCGTAAATACCTTTTTTATCTTTTTTATTACTGTAATGTATTGATCTTGCTTCATATGAAAACCTATCTCCAACATAATCGAAGTTTTTTTTTATAAAATTTTGATACTTAATAATTCTATTTTTAATTTTGTTAAATTTTTTATTATCTAAAGTTTTAATTTTTTTTTTTGTATTATTTAAATTAGGTGCCATTAACGATTTTTTGAATTTTTTTAGAACCACAAATTTGGCAATTCAAAAGATTTAATTTTTTTATTTTTTCAAATTCCTTAGAAGATGAAAACCAACTATCAAATATATAAGAACAACTTTTACAAGTTAGATTATATTTAATCATTGGTTTGCATTAATGAATTTCAATTTAGTTTATTTATTTTTATGTACGATAATCTCCATTAATTTCCAAATATTTTTTAGAAAAATCCATTGTATAAGCAGTGAAACTCTTCGATCCATTTCCAATATTTATAGTAATTTCAATTTTCTCATTTTTCATATAATCTTTTGCATTATTCTCATTATAATTTTTATTTAATTCTCCATTTTCAACTATTTTAATTTTTCCAAATGAGATTCCAATTTTTTTTACATTTAAATTCACATTTGCTTTTCCTATTGCCATTATTATTCTGCCCCAATTTGGATCTTCTCCGTTTATTGCAGTCTTAACTAAAGGTGAATTACAAACTGAAAAGGCAATTTTTTTTGCATCACTATCTTTTTTACAATTTAAAATGTTTACCTCAATAAACTTGGTTGCACCTTCGCCGTCAGAAACTACACTCTTTGCCAAACTCAACAAAACAGAATTTAATTTATTTTTAAAATCTTTTATTCTTTTATCATTTAAATTTTTAACTTCAGTATTATTTGCTTTACCTGTTGCGAAAATTGATACCATATCATTAGTGCTTGTGTCTCCATCGCAGGAAATAGCGTTAAATGTTGAGGACATATTATCTTTAAGCAATTTTTTAAGTAAACTTGAGGAAAAATTTGCATCAGTAAATATAAAACCAAGTGTAGTAGCCATGTTGGGAAATATCATGCCAGCTCCTTTTGCTATTCCATATATTTTAACCTTTGAGTTACCAATCTTACACTCCTCCATAGCAAGTTTTGGTCTAAGGTCTGTAGTTAGGATGCCCATTGCAGCTTTCATCCAAATATATTTGTTTTGTGTATACTTTATGTTTTGAATTAGTTCATTAATTTTTGATGATATTTTTTCAATCGGGAATCTTTCTCCAATAGTGCCAGTACAAGCGAATAATATTTCATCACTTTTTACTTTTAGCGGTTTCTCATCATCCTCTTTTTGTTTTATGGTAAGTTTTTCTGATAGTTCATTTGCAAGACTCCTTAAAGCTTTACGTCCATCAGAACCAGTAAAAGCATTTGCATTTCTTGTATTGACTAGAATACATTTTATTTTTTTTGATTTTATTGACTGGTTCCATTTTAAATTCTCTGAAATTATTTTTGATTGTGTATAAACATTTGCGTAGTTTGCTCCATCTCTAAAATAGAATAGAACAAGATCGTCTCTTTTAATCTCATACAAATTTGCCGAAACTGTCGATATAGAAACCCCGTCTAAGTGCTCTAAATCTTGATAATCTCCTATTTTTGAGTTTTTATTTTGGAAATTAAAGAAATTGTTAATGTTAATTGCCATGCGGTTTAAATTTTTTACTTAATGACTATATAGAATTGATAAATTAAATTATACATTAAAATAATAAATTAATGCTAAATCCACTAAATTTATTTTCAAAACTAATAAAATCGAGCAACCAAAGAGAGCTTGATAGACTCAAAAAGTTTATAGACAAAATAAATAAATTGGAGGATCAATATACAAATTTAGATAAAGAAAATTTTCCATCAATCACAAATGGACTCGTTAATAAAATATCCCAAGGAATCAGTTTGAATGATGTGCTCCCCGAAGCATTTGCTCTAGTAAGAGAAGCTTCAAAAAGAATTTATAATGAAAGGCACTTTGATGTGCAGCTTATGGGTGGAGTAATTTTAAATGAAAACAAAATTGCAGAAATGAAAACTGGTGAGGGTAAGACATTAACAATCGCTTTAGCGGCTTACTTAAATGCATTAGAAAAGAAAGGTGTACATGTTGTTACTGTTAATGATTATTTAGCTAAAAGAGATGCTGAAAACATGGGTAAAATATATAATTATTTAGGTATATCTTGTGGATACATTAATAATGGCCAATCAGATGAAGAAAGAAAAAAAAATTATAATTGCGATATAACTTATGCAACAAATAGTGAACTCGGTTTTGATTATTTAAGAGATAATATGAAATTTTCTAGAGATACTATGGTTCAAAGATCTCATAATTATGCAATTGTTGATGAAATAGACTCATGTCTTATCGATGAAGCAAGAACACCTTTGGTAATTAGCGGACAAGCAAATGATAAAGTTGATCAGTACAAAGCTGTTGACAGACTAATTAGTTCATTAAAAAAAGAGGACTTTGAAATCGATGAGAAAGACAAAAATATATTACTTACAAATAAAGGTGTAGATAGCGTTGAAAGAATATTTTCAAGGGCAGGTATTTTAAAAAATAATAATTTTTATGATCCAGAAAATATTTCATTAGTGCACTTTGTTAATCAGGCTTTAAGAGCAAATCATTTGCTTCAAAATGGTAAAGATTATATTGTTAAAGATAATCAAATTGTAATTATTGATGAACAAACTGGAAGGCAATTGCCTGGAAGAAGATTTGGAGACGGACTTCATCAAAGTTTAGAGGCTAAAGAAAACCTAGAGGTTCAGTCAGAAAATCAAACTCTAGCCTCTATTACCTATCAAAACTATTTTAAGTTATACAAAAAAATTTGTGGGTGCACTGGTACAGCTGTAACAGAGGCTCAGGAGTTTTTTGAAATATACAATCTTCCAGTGGTTTCAATTCCAACAAATAAAGTTATGATAAGAAATGATATTAATGATCAAATATTCAGAACACAATTTGAAAAAGATAATGCTATAATTAGTAAAATCTTAGACATAAATTCCAAGGGACAACCACTATTAGTTTTCACATCGAGCGTAAATAAATCAGAACATTATTCTAAATTGTTAGATGAAAAAAGAATAGAGCACTTAGTATTAAATGCTAAAAATCACGAGAGGGAAGCTGATATAATTGCTAATGCTGGCAAAAAGGGCTCGGTAATAATTACTACAAGTATTTCAGGAAGGGGTGTTGATATTAAACTTGGTGGTAGGGAGAATAAAAACAATTATAAAGAGGAAATAAAAAAAATTGGAGGGTTGTTTGTTCTTGGTACAGAAAGAATGGAAAGTAGAAGAGTTGATAATCAGGCAAGAGGAAGATCGGGAAGACAGGGTGATGAAGGATGTTCAATTTTTTATGTAAGCCTCGAAGATGATTTAATGAGGATTTTTGGATCAGATTCCATGAATAATATGCTTGGTAAACTTGGTTTAAAAGATGGAGAAAGTATAGATCACCCATGGATAAATAAAGCACTCGAGAGGGCACAACAAAAAGTTGAGGCTAGAAATTTTGATATAAGAAAAACACTTCTAAAATTCGATGATGTGCTCAATGACCAAAGGCAGGTAATCTTTTCTCAGAGAAATGAGATTATAGATAATAAAAGTGTTAATTACGCAGAGAATTTTTTAGATGAGGTTGTTTTAGATCTCATTGGTGAAAAACGGAAATATATAGCTAATCCTAGAGGCAATATAATAAAAACTAAATTTAGCACAATTTTTGGAAAATTATTTAACGAGAAAGAAATAGATGAAATTTTAAAAAAAACGGATGATGAATTTTCCGAGAAAATAAAAAATGAATTTTCAAGCAAGAAAGAGACTAGAGTAAATCTACTAGGTGAGATGCAAAATAAAGAATTAGAAAAGAGAATTTTTTTACAAATTATAGACCAGAACTGGAAAAATCATATTCAGTATTTAGAACAGCTAAGACAAGTCATTGGTTTAAGATCATATGGTAATAGAGATCCTCTTATAGAGTACAAAAAGGAGGCATATATATTATTCGAAGATTTGCTTTTAAGACTAAAAACAGATTTAATTAAAATCTTGTTTAATCTAGCAGTTGTTGAAAACCAGGATGAAGCAAATAAGATAAATTTTAAAAAAAATAATATCGATAAAAAAATGCAAGGAAAAAAAATAGGAAGAAATGAAATGTGTTTTTGTGGCTCAAAAAAGAAGTACAAGCATTGCTGTGGATCTTTATAACAAAAGGTAACATATAAAAGCTATAAAGGCCAAAAGAAAAAAAATATTATATTTATACTTTATAATTCTAGATTTATATAAATCGAAATCTGTTTTATCGACTGTCAGACTATCTAGTTTATCATTATTACTTTTAAATCCCTTATGTCTGCCAATAGATAAAAATTTTTTTTTTCTATGATTTAGTATTTCTTCATCACTCATGTTAGTAAAATAATCAATATTTTTAATCAAAATCTTTCTAACGTTTTCTAATATTATTTCTTTACCCCTGTGCGCGCCCCCTAGTGGCTCAGGAATTATTTCGTCAATTATTTTTAAGTCTAATAAATCTTTTGATGTTAATTTCATAGCAGTCGATGCTTCGAGGGTTTTTTTTGGATCTCGCCATAATATTGTTGCACAACCTTCCGGAGAAATTACAGAATAGATTGCATTTTCTAACATTAAAGTCTTATTAGAGGAAGCGAGAGCTATGGCGCCTCCTGATCCACCCTCACCAATTATTATTGAAATAGTTGGAACAGTTAAATTCATACAGCACTCTATAGTCTTTGCTATTGCTTCTGCCTGTCCTCTTTCTTCAGCACCTACTCCTGGATAAGCTCCTGGAGTATCAACAAAAGATAAAACTGGTATTTTAAATTTATTTGCTAAGTTAAATAATCTTATGCTTTTTCGGTAGCCCTCAGGTCTCATCATACCAAAATTTCTTTCAATCCTAGTATCAAGGTCCTCGCCCTTTTCTTGTCCTAATATTAAAACTGATTTACCATTAAATCTTGCAAATCCACCTATTAAAGATTTGTCATCACCAAAAAATCTGTCCCCAGAAAGAGATACGAAATCTTGAAACAAATTATCAATAAAAAACTTTGCTTTAGGTCTATCTTCGTGTCTTGCAACTAAAGTTGTTTGCCATGGATTAAGGTCTGAGTAAATTTCTTTCAGCCTTTGATCAATTTCATTTTGTACTTTAACTATTTTGTCAGTATTTACTTGACTGATACCATCTTGGTTATATGGATCTTTGAGTTTTTCTAACTCTATTTCCAAATTTTTAATATCGGTCTCAAAATTTAAATAATTTTTCATTAAAATATTGTTTATTATAACTTAAAAAGGAAATATGATATAAAAAATTTTTTCATAAACATATGTATTTAGGGGATATAATTTGACTGAAAAATATATAAATATTAATAATCTGTCTGTCTCGGAAAAACTTTTTAAGTTCATAAATCAAGAGGCTTTACCGGGTACTAATATAAATAGTAAGAATTTTTGGCAAGGGTTTGATAAATATGCCCACGAGCTTGCTCCTAAAAATAAAAAATTAATTGATGAAAGAAGAAAAATTCAACTTGAAATAGATCGTTGGCATCTTTTAAACAAAGACAAAGAGTTTAAAATTGAAAATTATAAATCTTTTCTAAAAAAAATTGGATATATTAAAAGAGAAGGCCCAAGTTTTAAAATTAAAACAAAAAACTTAGATGTTGAAATTTCTAAAATTCCAGGTCCACAACTAGTTGTGCCAATTAATAATTCAAGATACGCACTAAATGCAGTTAATGCAAGATTTCAATCTCTTTACGATAGTTTATATGGCACAGATATAATCCAGTCCGAAGAGTCAGCGAGCGAAAGATACGATCCAGAAAGAGGGTTAGAGGTAATAAAGTTTTCAAAAAAATTTTTAGATGACCATTTCCCTTTATCGGGAGCGAGTTGGAGAGAAATAAATAAAATTTATATAAATGATGATCAACTTATTTTAAAAACATACAAAAAAAACTCAATACTAAAAAATAAAAATAAGTTTATTGGCTATAGAGGAGCCAAAGAAAGTCCTGAGGCAATTATTTTAAAAAACAACAATTTACATGTCGAAATAATAATTAATCCTAATGCATTTAGTGCAAAAAGTGATGCCGCTGGTATTTCGGACATCATAGTAGAGGCTGCTGTTACAACCATATGTGATCATGAAGACTCTGTGGCAAGTGTTGATGCTTCGGACAAAGTTATTGGGTATAGAAACTGGCTTGGCCTTATGAAAGGTAATTTAACAACCCAATTTGAAAAAAAAGGGAAATCTCTATTGAGAAAACTAAATCCAGACAGGAAATTTATTTTAAAAAATGGTAAGTTATCAAAATTACATGGAAGAGCATTGTTGCTTAATAGAAATAATGGGCATTTAATGACAAATCCTGCCATACTCCTTCAAGACGGTTCAGAAATACCTGAAGGTATAATGGATGCATTCATAACTACTCTATGTTCTTTGCATGATTTAAAAATTAAAAAGAATTCAAGAACTGGTTCGATTATGATAGTCAAACCAAAACAACATGGTCCCGATGAATGTGCTTTTACAGATTTGATTTTCAACAAAGTTGAACAAGTCATGAATTTACCAAAGTATACAATTAAGTGCGGTATAATGGATGAAGAGAGAAGAACGTCTTTAAACCTGAAAGAATGTATTAGAAAACTTGAGCACAGAGTTTTTTTTATAAATACTGGGTTCTTGGATAGAACTGGCGACGAAATCCATACATCCATGGAGTCTGGTCCAATGATTAAAAAAGGCGATATGAAAAAGTCAGAGTGGATAAAATCTTATGAAAAAAATAATGTAGAAGTAGGACTTGAGTGTGGTTTTAGTGGAATTGCTCAAATTGGTAAGGGCATGTTCCCAGAGCCTGACAACATGTTAAAAATGATAAATGAAAAAATTTCTCACTTAAATGCCGGGGCAAATTGTGCATGGGTGCCCTCACCCACAGCGGCGGCTCTTCATGCAATTCATTACCATCAAGTTGATATTTTTAAAAAGCATGATGAAATTAAAAAAAATAAAAAAATAAATTTTAATAATCTCTTAAAAATACCAATTACTAAAAGACCAAATTGGTCTATTAACGAAATTAGGGAGGAAATAGCTAATTCTGCACAAAGTATCTTGGGATATGTGGTTAGATGGATAGATCAAGGAATTGGTTGTTCTAAAGTACCTGACATTAATGGAATTAATTTAATGGAAGATAGGGCCACTCTAAGAATATCTTCACAACTAATTGCGAATTGGCTATACCACGGTATTTGTAGCAGAAAACAAGTTTTGGAGATAATGAAAAAAATGGCAAAAGTAGTTGATCAACAAAACAAAGATGATCCTAATTATCAAACCATGTTTCCAAACTACGACAAATCTATAGCTTTTAAAACTGCTTGTGAACTAGTTTTTCAAGGAAAAGATCAGCCCTCGGGTTACACTGAACCATTATTACATTTAAATAGACTCATAAAAAAAAATTAAAATTGCTTAAAGATTTTTTCTATTTTTAAATGCGGATATTAAAGTGCCATCATCTAATGTCTCAATTTCAGTGCCAACTGGTAGTCCTTGGGCTAATTTAGTAATTTTAACATTAGTTTTCTTAAGACTTTCTTGAATGTAAAATGCTGTAGTTTGGCCTTCAATTGTTGAGCTTGTAGCTAAAATAACCTCTTGAATTTGGTTTTTTTTAACCCTCTCAATTAAAGAATTTATTAATAAATCATTTTTTTTTTGGCCAGCTGAAGAAATAGTACCACCTAATATATGAAAATATCCTTTAAATATATTTGAATTTTCTATACTCCATTGATCAGATATATTTTCCACAACACAAATTTTGTCATACTTTTTTTCAACAACATTACAATTATTATAACTGCATTCAATTGAAATAGTTTTTAGCGTGCCACAAATATTACATCTTGTAATATTTTTATATACATCAGCCAATGCTTTTGCCATGGGCTTTATTAGTTCATCTTTATTATTTATCAATTTTAGAACTATTCTTTTTGCTGATTTTGGCCCTAAACCTGGTAATTTAGAAATCATTTTTACCAAATCCTCAATTTCGTTAATGTTCTGCATTTTTCAAAATGGCCACTTAAAACCTGGTATTCCAAATTGGCCAGTAATCTTGGAGATTTCGCTTGAAGTTTTTTCTTTTAAATTTTCTTTAGCGTTATTGTGAGCAGCAATAATTAAATCCTCAAGAATATTTTTACTGTCTTTCAATAAATCGTCTGCAATAAAAATTTTGATTATTTCTCCATCACCATTCAATGTTATTCTTACTTTATCTCCACCAGAGGAACCATCAGCCTGGATTTGCTTTATTTTTTTTTGACTTTCTTTCATCTTTTCTTCGAGCTCTTTTGCTTTGCCTAAAATATTGTTAAAATCGGTCATATAAAAACTATTCTATATTTTCTAGTTTAGCATCTTTAAATAAACTCGTTATTTTTTTATAATCGTCAGTCTTTTTAAAATCATCTATAATCTTATCAATTTTAATTTTATTTTCCTCTTTTTTAGAGTGTATTCCCTTATTTTTAGATAATGTTATGATCCATCTTTGATCAGTCCACTCTAATAGTTTTTCTGAAAGTATTTTAACAAAATTTTTATCTAAATTTTCATTAAAGGAAATTTCAATTCTATTTTTTTCAAAGTTTACTAAATTGACATTTGTTTCAAGATCATATTTAAGCCTCATCTCCTTATATTTTGAGCATGTTTCAATTAATTTATTAAAAGAGTTTATTTCATTTTTATTTTTTTTTTTTTCGGATAGCTCCTCTTTCTGAATAACATTTTTTATTTGATTAACTGGTTGTCCAATTAAAGTTTGGTCACTTTTTGTTTTTGAATGACTGTTTTCGATATAGTTAGCGCTTATTTTATTATCGAAATCCTCCTGCGTTATTTTTTTAACATATAGAAGCCGAAGTAAGAACATTTCAACTGCAATATTTGGGTTCGAAACCATATTAAGTTCTGATGTTGTCTTTATCGTAAATTGCCAAAAAATTAATAGGGTTTGATTATCTATAATCTTTGATAAATCTTGTAATGAGGAGAATTCCTTGTCATTTAAATCAAAATTAGTTCCAACTTTTTTTAAGGAGTGTATATTTTTAACGTAGTATATAATTTCTAAGAAATCATTTAAAAAGGCACTTGGTTCTACACCAGCACTATATATACCTCTATATATTTCTAAGCACTTTTCTTCCTCACCTTTAAAAATTTTTTCAAGAAGAAAAATTAATTGCGATTTATCTATGTGACCAAAAATTTTTTGGGCCTTTGATAAATCTAAAATAGAATTATCGTCTGTACTTAAAATTGCACGATCTAACAAAGAAAGTGCGTCCCTCACACTTCCCTCTGAACACTTGCAAATTAGTTTCAATGCCTCATCGGATATCCGTCCATTTTCTTTTATTGATATATCCTTTATATAATTAAATAGTTTCTCGGAGTCTATTCTAGATAAATCAAATCTTTGACATCTAGATATTATGGTGGTTGGAATTTTTTTAATTTCAGTTGTAGCAAAGATGAACTTTAAATATTTTGGTGGCTCTTCTAACGTTTTCAAAAGCGCATTGAAAGCTTGTTTGCTCAACATATGAACTTCATCAATTATAAATATTTTAAATTTCGAGGATGTTGGTCCATACCTGGAAAATTCAATTAGATCTCTTACATCGTCAACGCCAGTTTTGCTTGCCGCATCCATCTCCAAAACATCAATATGATTTGAATTTGCTATAGACTCGCAATGACAGTTCTCACAAAATTTATTTTTGGTGATTTCATCTATTTTATATTTACAATTTAAAGATTTAGCAATTATTCTTGCAATTGTAGTTTTGCCCACTCCCCTTATGCCTGTAAATAAAAAAGCATTTGGAATTTTATTAGATTTAATGGAATTATAAATTGTTTCAGCAACTATCTCTTGACCAACAAGTTCATTTAAGTTTTGAGGTCTATATTTTAAAGCTAATACTTTTGAATTTTGCATAATTTTATAGGGCCAACCAACCTGAAAAATACTAGTTACTGCTGCTTTCTTTCGAACCTGACAGGATTTACTGCACATTCACCTGATTGACCCTATTTATTATATCAGTAATATTTTCTTAATAAATGTTTAAAATTATTTTATCTATTTCTGAAGGAAGACTGTTTAAACACACCTAACAATTGAAACTCGGAACAATGAAGTTCTAAATCACTCAAAGCTCCTGATATTTTTTCCTCTTCTATATGACCCTGGACCTCGCAGAAAAAATAGTAAGATGAAAAAGTTCCCTTCTCAGGAAATGAGTGTAGTTTTGTCATATCTACTTGCCTCAAACTCATTCCTGTTAAAGACTGAAAAAGGGCTGAAGGCTTGTTTTTTAACTTAAACAAAAAAGAAGTAATATATTTATTCTTTAAGTCAAATTTTGGTTGATCTATATTTTTTTGAAAAACTAAGAAACGTGTGAAATTTTCTTTCTCATCTTGTATTTTTGAGTTGATAATTTCTAGTCCATAAATTTTAGCGCTGTCATCAGACGCTATTGCAGCTTTTGTTTTATCTTTTTTTTTTGCTATAAAAGCTGCACTACCTGCAGTGTCAGCCATTACATTTTCTCTTAAATTATTTCTCCTAATAAAACTACTTGTCTGACTTAAGGCTGCGGTGTGTGAATAGACATCCTTGATTTCACTTAATTTTGATCCTGGTATAACTAATAAACTATGATTAATTGGATAAAAATGTTCAGCAACTATGTTTAATCTATATTTTAGTATCAAAGTTTCGATATTAATTGAACCTATTAATTGATTTTGCTCAGGCACTAAGGCTTTTATATTCTTATCATTTTTTGCTAATTCAAATGCGTCCTGAAATGTTCTGCATGAAATTGCCTCACTACAATTGGGATAATTTTTTTTGATACAACTTTCACTGTATGAGCCAGGCACACCCTGATATGCATATTTCATAATTTCTTATAATATATTAATTTTTTAATTCCAATATTTTCTTTACCTTATAAAAGTCTTCAATTGTATCAACACCAACAGGTACTTTCTTGGCCAAATGTACATTTATAGGTATGTTGTTTTCTAATGCTCTTAATTGCTCAAGCTTACTTTTTTTTTCATTTATGGTTTGTTTTAATGATGTGAATTTGCTCAATACATCTGATCTATATATATAAACTCCAATGTGATGATAAACATTATTTAATTTTTTATTTCTTAAAAATCTGGTAAATTTTTTTGCCTTGACAACTCCAGTCTTACGCAATTGCTTTGTTGTGATTATTTTGACTACATTTTTATTTTCAAATAAACTATAATCCTCAAGCTTGCATGCTAAAGTTCCCATTCCAAGATTTTTTTTTGAAATACTGTTAATTAAGTTTTTCACATCCCGTATATCAATTAACGGTTCATCTCCTTGAAGATTAAGTATATATTTATATTTAAAATTATTAATCTTTCTATAGCCTTCATTGATTCTATCGGTTCCAGTTTTGTGATTCCCTTCGGTTAAAATAGATTTTCCTGAATTATTAACTACATTTTTGTGAATTTTTTTATCCCCAGTAACTACATAAGCATTTCCTGGACTTATTTTTTCGGCTACTCTATAAACATGGTTTATTAAAGAAATTCCCTTAATTTTTAAAAGAGGCTTTCCCGGTAATCTTGAGGCAGACAATCTAGAGGGTATTAATATTAAAGTTTTAGACATTTTAAACAACTTTATGCGTCTTTCAGACGCAAAATACCATGATAATATTTTGTTTTTTTCACAAAAATAAATGTTATACGATTATTTTTAAGTCTAATGGTATACGAAATTCAAAAAATAATCACTTCAATTGTTATAGTTGTGCTTGTAATTATAGGAATAGCAAAACTAAGCAATTTTATATTTAAAGTTGAAGAGAATGTCGTTGCATACAAAGTTGAAGTTCAAGAAAGAGAGACGGGATCAGTAGAGGAAGAAACAATAGATATAAGTGCTTTCCTTGCAATGGGTACGGTTGAGCATGGACAGAAAGTATTTAAGAAATGTGCTGCATGTCACAGCATAAAAGAAGGTGGAAAAAATAAAATTGGACCTGCATTATGGGCTGTAATGCAGAGAAAATCAGGTGAACTTGGGGACTATAAATATTCAAAATCTCTTTTGTCATATGATAAAAGATGGAGTTTTGCTGAACTAAATGGTTTCCTTTTAAAACCAGCAACATGGATTAAAGGTAATAAGATGGGTTTTGCGGGCCTCAAAAAAGATAAAGATAGAGCAAGTGTAATTTTGTACCTTAATGAAATGTCTAGTGAACCTTATCCGTTACCCTAACATTTTCAGACAATATAGTAGAATTGATTTTTGTACACAAACTCTATTGGTGGCTTGTTGCCAAACCTTAGACTTATTGCTATTAAATACCTCGTTTGTAACTTCAGATCCCCTTGGTAGACAATGCATAAATATAGCATCTTTTTTTGCAAATTTCATTAAGTTCAAATTGATAATAAAGTTTTTAAAACTCTTTATTTTTTTAATTTTATTTACTTTATCATTCATTGAAATAACTTTATCTGTAATTACTACATCAGAATTTTTTATAGCATTAATAGGTTTATGAAAAATCTTAACTTGATTTTTATTCTCTCTCAGCCATTTTAAAACTCTCTTTGCGGGCTTATACGATATCGGGCAGCCTATATTTAACTTGAAATTAAACTTTACAGATGCCTCAATTAAACTGTTAAGGACGTTGTTGGAGTCGCCTATCCAGCAAATTTTTAGACTTGAAATATTTTTTTTCTTAATTTCTTCAATTGTAAAAATATCTGAGAGTATTTGAGCAGGATGTGAAGATGGACTTAAACCATTAATTATTGGTATTTTTAAACTAGATTTAAATTTTGAAATCTTCCCATCATCATTTGTTCTCAGAAGGAAAATATCTCCATAAGAGCTAATTATTTTTGCAGTATCAGAAATAGACTCTCCTCCTTTCCCCATGTGCAATTCGTCCGGTCTAAGAGTTAACGTGCTACCACCTAATTGTTTTATAGCCAAATAAAAACTAATTCTAGTTCTTAAACTAGACTTCTCAAACATCTGTATAAGAAATTTGCCTTTAAGTGGAGCATCTTTATCAACTGATAGAGTGCCCATTTTTTTTCTTTTATTTTTTCTTGTTTTGGCATCTAAAATAATTTTTCTAAGATCTTTTAAATTAAGATCTTTAATGTTAACAAAGTGGTTTATTTTTTCTAAATTTCTTGACACGTTTTTCTTATTATTTTTAGACATAAATCAATTTCTTTTTTTTTTACATTCAATGGTGGTAAAATTCTAATAACATTCTCAGCTGCTTTAATAGACAAGAGTTTTTTGTCCATTAATTTTTTAATAAAATTTGTCTGATCTTTATAAAGTTGTATTCCAATTAATAACCCTCTGCCTCTTATTTCTTTAATTAAATTTGGGTGTTCATCTTTAATCTTATTAAGATTTGATATAAAATATTTAGACAAACTTTTAACATTATTTAAAAACTTTTTACTTGAAACTATATCTAGCACGGTATTGCCAACAGCCATTGCAAGAGGGTTGCCGCCAAAAGTTGAACCATGTGTTCCCGGTGTCATTGTTTTAGCGACCTTTTTATTCATTAAAACTGCTCCGATGGGAAAACCTCCTCCAATCCCTTTAGCTATTGGGACAATATCAGGTTTTATTTTCGAATCTTCAAATGCAAAAAAATCACCACTTCTAGAAATTCCTGATTGAACTTCATCTATAACCAACAATATTTTTTTTTGGTTACAGATCTTTCTTAGTTCTTTTAAGCACCAACTGGGAATAACTTTGATGCCCCCTTCTCCCATTATTGTTTCAACCATTATTGCTGCTGTATTCTTCTTGATTTTTTTTTTTAGAGACTCGTGATCACCAAAAATAAAATGATCAAATCCTGCTACTTTAGGTCCAAACCCTTCTGTCATTTTTTTTGACCCACTAGCATATATTGCTGCAAGAGTCCTTCCGTGAAAAGAATTTTTTATGCATAAAATTCTATTTTTTTTTGGTTTACCGATAGAATAAAAATATCTTCTAGCTATTTTTATAGCTGCCTCTGTTGCTTCTGCTCCGCTATTTTGAAACATAACATAATCAGCAAATGTCTTATTACACAACTTTTTTGCTAATATTTCTCCTTCAGGAATTTGAAAAGCATTAGAAACATGCCAAAGTTTTTTCGATTGATCTTTAATTGTTTTTATTAATTTTGGATGAGCATGTCCGAGAGAATTTACAGCAATGCCTTGTACGAAATCTAAATATTTTTTTCCATCTGAAGAGTATAAATAGCTTCCTTTTCCTCTTTTAAAGGATAATTCTTTTCTGTTATAATTTTTGACTAAAAAACTTGTTTTCATGTCTTGATTTTGTATCCTTTCTTATAAAGAAAATATGCAATTAGCCAAACAGCAATAGAGATAATCGAGAGGTATATTAGTCCAAATTTTAAAGACCCATCCATTTCAAGAATAAATGCATATCGAAAACCATCAATCATATGAAAAAAAGGATTATAAAAACTGATAGTTTTGAGAAACTCCGGAAGTCTGTCGATTGAGTAGAAGGTTCCAGAGAGGAAAGATAGAGGAACAATTAAAAAATTTGTCACGGTAGCCATATGATCAAATTTTTCGGCCCATAAACCAGCGATAAAACCAGATGTGCCTAAAATAAAAGAGGATAGAATAAGATAGGACACTAAAACTAAAAAATTTTGAATTTTAATTTCGATAAAAAAAGTAAAAACTAAAATTGATAAAGTGCAAATAATTATCGAGCGTGTGATTGAGGCAAAAATAATTGATAATGATACTTCTGCTGATGATAATGGGGCACCTATTAAATCAACAATATTTCCCATTACTTTTCCCATAAGTATAGATGATGAAGAATGAGCAAAAGATTGAGAAATTACTTGCATCGCAATTAGACCTGGTGCCAAAAATGTTATAAATTCTACGCCCATTACGTTAGATCTTTCATTTCCAATAGCTAAGGAGATTACAACAAGAAATAGAATTGCAGTAACTATAGGACCAATAATTGTTTGACCATATACAGATAGAAATCTTAGAGTTTCTTTGCAGTATAAAGAATAAACTCCAACCCAATTTATACCAAATCTTCTAACTCCAATTTGGTATTTGTTTCCAATTTCATTCATATAAATCATATAAATCATTAAAATTGTTAATAAATTAAAAAAAAAACTTGTTAATTATAGGCTAAAATAATATCTATATATTGTATATTTTAAAACCAAAATTACTAAATAGAGTATTTATGAGCTGGACCGATGAAAAAGTAAATAAACTTAAAGAACTGTGGGGGACTGGAAATACTGCCAGTCAAATAGCCGAGATTATTGGTGGAATTAGCAGAAACGCTGTAATTGGTAAAGCACACAGATTAAATTTGAGTGCAAAACTAAAAACGAGGACTTCAGCTACAAATAATTATAAAACTGATAAAAAAAATAATTATAATAACATTTCCGTAAAAAAAAGCAGAAAATCTAGATTTCAGTCATTGCTTCTTGATAAAAATTTTGAACCAGCAAAAAATCTTACTTTAGAGGAGCTTACTGAGGAAACTTGTAAATTTATGGACGGACATCCAGACGATAAAAACTCGTCTTTTTGTGGAAGGAAATCTGTAGAAAAATTTTCTTATTGTCCATTACATTTAATGATGATTTATCAGCCTAAAGGAAAAAAAGAGGATTTAGTTGATAAAGACGAAATTCCTAAATTCATAGAAAAAAAAATTAAAACTGCTTAATTTTTTAATATTTTATCTTTTGCTTTTTTGAATTCTTCTTCAGTAATCGCACCACTATCTAATAACTCTTTAAGTTTAAGTATGTCGTTTGTAATGTTGCTATTTAACAGTTGGTCTTCCTTTGTTTCTTTTATTTCTCCTTTGGCCTCAACACCTCTTGTAATGGCTTTTACAGCTAAATACAGCACAAAGATAAGTATAGCAGCTATAGTTATATAAATTAAGTTTATAAACATTATTTATTTTTTTTTATATGACTAATTGAAAATTGTCCACCTTCTCTCCAATTATATGCATATTTCATTAACCCCTCTTCAAAAGATATTTTGCTTGGAAAATTAATATCAAAGTTTGATATGCCTTTCAAAGATTTAATATTATCATATTTAAGCAGTTTGAGTTGATCAATTGTTAATAAAGGATTCGGAAACATTTGAAAAAATCTTGCTGAGCTTTTTGCAAATATTAGGGGAAGAGGAATCAAGAGCCTTTTTTTTCCAATACATTTTAAAATAATTTCTATCATTTGTTTAAAAGTTAAAACTTCAGGTCCAATTGCTTCAATTTCTTTTGATGTAATCTCATTAGATATAACATTAAATATTAAATTTGCTAAATCAGATGCATGTATAGGCGTAAACTTTGTATTACCATTATAATATAACGGAAATAAAGGTAGTATATTTAACAATGACATAAATCTAGTAGTAAAATTATCGTCCACTGAAAAAACTACAGAGGGTTTAATAATGGTTGCTCTTTTTAAATTTTTTTTAATTTTATTTTCACCCGCGTATTTACTTAATGCATAAAGTGAGTCATTTGCATTTTCAACAGATAGCGCGGAGATATGCACTAGATCTTTGTCATATTTGCTGCAAATTTCAGAGAGAATATTTGGAAAATCTTCATGAACTCTTTTAAATGTATTTAATTTTCCCTTCTCATAAAGTATCCCAATTAAATTTACACAAACATCAATCTCTGATATTAGGCTTTCTATTTTTTCAATGTCAAAAATATTAGCCTCTTGAATGTCTATATAACCTATAGAACCACTCGATTTTAAAAAAATGGCTTTATGTGAATTCCTTGTTTGACATATTACCTTATAATTGTTCTTAGTAAGCTTTCTTATAAGATGTTTGCCAATTTGGCCTGTGGATCCAAATATTAAGACTTTTTTTTTAATCATAATTCTAAAATAGACAATTCTAAATTGACTTTATATATATAAAATAAAAATGAATATCAAAATTTTTAATAATGATCTTCCAGGAGATATTGATTTATCTAATGAAAAAGTAGTCGCACTTGATAATGAGGCATTAGGGTTAGTTTTAGGAAGAGATCCACTCACATTAATACAAATAGGACTTTTGTCAAAAAAATGTTATCTAATTAAATTGAATAGAGAAAATTATGATGCACCAAATCTTAAAAAATTTTTATCAGTTTCAAATGCAGAATTTGTTATGCATTACGCTAGACAGGATCTATTGTGGTTAAAATATCATCTTAAAGTTGAGCCAAAAAATATATTTTGCACTAAACTTGCATCTAAAATTGCTAGAACAGCCAGTCAAAATCATGGATATAAAGACTTAGTCCGAGAAATAGCTGGTAAAGAAATTTCTAAGAGAGAACAACAAAGTGATTGGGGAGATCCAAATTTATCTGAAAAACAAATAAATTACGCTGCACAAGATACACAGTTTCTATTTGAGATTAAGGATAAATTGACAGAGATGATGATGCGCGAAAAAAGAATTGAATTATTTAAAAAATGTATGAAAGTGATACCAACTTTAGTTGATATGGAAATTTCTGGTTTTAAAATATCAACTTTTGAACATTAAAATGAAAAAAAATAAAGTTGTAAAAATAGCAAAAGATGTTCTTGATTTAGAAATCCTTGCATTAAGAAAATTAAAAAAATCACTTAATAAATCGTTCGAGCAGGCTGTAAACGCTATTGTTAATTGTAAATCTAAAGTTATAGTATGCGGTGTTGGTAAGAGTTATCTAATCGCATCCAAAGTAAGTAGTACAATGTCATCGGTCGGTTGCCCTTCATTTTCTATCAATGCAAATGAATGTTCCCATGGCGATTTAGGTAGTATTTCGAGAAAGGATGTTTTAATTTTAGTTAGCAATTCTGGTAATACAGAAGAGTTGAAACCTGTAATTCAGTATGCCAACAGATCTAAAATTATTTTAATAGGTATAACATCTAGAAAAAATTCAGTGCTTTACAGAGCATCAGATATTAAACTTTTAATACCTGAGGTCAAAGAAGCGGCTCTGAGCATTGTTCCTACAAGCAGTACGACAGAACAAATTGCTATTGGAGACTGTCTTGCAGTTGCAGCATTAAATTTAAAAAAATTCAATAAGAAAAAGTTTAAATTATTACACCCACATGGAAGTCTAGGAAATCAACTTAAAACTGTTGAAGATTTAATGATCAAAAAAAATGGTATTCCTTTTGTTAATGAAAACAAGTCTATGAAAGAAGCAATAAAATTAATTACAAAAAAGAAACTTGGTGTTTTAATTGCTACTAATCATAAAAAATTTACTACAGGAATTATTACAGATGGTCAAATTAGAAGATCGACAGAAAAAAATAATAGTTTGTTTAAACTAAAAGTTAAACAAGTTATGACAAAAAATCCAATAAGCATCGATAATCAAATGCTTGCTGCTAAAGGGTTAGCGATCATGTCTGATAAAAAAATAACTAGTCTTTGTGTGCATAAAAATGGTAAAAAAAATAAAACAATTGGGATACTTCACATACATCATATTTTGAATGCAAATATTCAATAAATGAAATATAAATCTCTCATTCAATTAATAATTTTTATTCTAATAATTTTTCTATTAATAATTTTTTTTAAAATTTTTTTTAATAAAGATCTAAATTTAAGTACAAAAAAAAAATTTGAAAATTCAGAAATTATAGAAAAAGAAGTTGATAAGAATATATCTACGGGTGCTGAAAACGTTATTTTAAATCTAGAATATAAATCGTCTGATGCATTAGGAAACGAATATGTAATTAAATCGAAATCTGCAGAAAGCGACTTAAAAAATTTAAATTTGTTGAAACTAATAGATGTTTCAGCAATAGTGTACTTGCAAGATAAGGAGCCTATTTATATTTATTCGGACTTTGCTAAACATGATAAGATATCTTTTGATACAAAATTTTATGAAAATGTTGTTATCAAACACTCTGATCTAAATATTAGTTCTGAAAATCTTGATTTAATGTACGAAAAAAATTTAGTCAATCTTTATAATATAAAAAAGGCTTTTTACCAAAAAAGCCAACTAATTGCAGATAAAATTACACTCAATATATTGACTAGGGATCTAAGTATTAATATGTATAAAAATGATACTAAAATAAAAATCTTGTACAAATAAAAAATGGGTATAATTAAAAAATTTTATATAACAAAATTTAAAAAAGATAGACCAAAAATAGAATTAAAAAATATTTCTTTATCATTTAATAAAAGACAAATTCTAGATAATATTTCTCTTACTATTCGTGAAGGTGAAATCTGTGGTTTACTAGGACCAAACGGTGTTGGCAAGTCAACTATCTTCAATATTATTATAGGTATCCTAAAACCTGATTTTGGAGAAATTTTTATCGACAAAATTAATGTTACACATTTGCCAATTTATGAAAGAGCTAAGAGATTTAATGTTAGCGTGGTCCCCCAGAATGGGGGGGTATTTTCAGATTTAACATGTTTTCAAAATTTAACAGCCATTGCTGATTTAGTAATAAAAGAAAAAAAGGAGAGGATTTTTAAAATTCAAAAATTAATTGCAAAATTTGAACTTGATGCAGTTAAAAATATAAAAGCTAAGTATTTATCCGGAGGACAAAGAAAAAGAGTTTGTATTGCAATGGCTCTTTTATCTAATCCTAAAGTAGTACTTATGGATGAGCCATTTCAAGGATTGGACTTGATGTCCACGAGTTATTTACAAGAAACGATTGTAAATTTACAAACAGAGGACATAAATAGATGTTGTATTATATCTGATCATGCGGCTAGGGATTTGTTAAAAATTTCAGACCGCGCATTAATATTAGCAAATAAAAAAATTATAGCCCAAGGAGCCCCAAAGGACCTTGTTAAAGATCAAAATGCCAGAAATTTTTATTTTGGCGATGCCTTTAATATTAATTAATTTCAATGAAATCGAGCATTATTATCAGAAATAAAATTTCTAATTTTAAAAAAAATTTAAGCATGCCTGGTGATAAATCTATCTCAATCAGATTAATACTACTTGCAAGTTTAGCTATAGGTAAATCAAAAATCTATAATTTGCTAGAATCTGAGGATGTAATTAACACATTAAAATCTATGAAGTCTTTAGGAGTAAATATAAATAAAATTAAAAATTATTATGAAATTAATGGTGTAAGCATAAAGGGACTTAATCTTAAAAAAAAAACTAAAATTAATGCAGGAAACTCAGGAACATTTGCAAGATTATTTTGTGGATTGGTCGCGAGATCAAATAAAAAAATAAATTTATACGGTGATAAAAGTTTATCTAAAAGAGATTTTTCAAGAGTAATTAATCCACTAAAGTTATTCGGTATGAAATTCAAGTCTTCAAATAATAAATTGCCAATTATTATAAGTGGAACTGAGTTTTTAAGACCAGTTATATATGAGGAGAAAAAAGGAAGTGCACAAGTGAAAAGTGCATTAATGTTAGCTGCTTTGAACACTCCGGGTGAAACTAAGATAATTTCTGTGCCCTCTAGAAATCATACTGAAAATATTTTTAAACACTGTTTAAATATACCTATTAAAATATTAAAAAAAAAATCAAAAGAGATTATCAAAGTCTCCGGTCTTAAACAGTTTAAAAGTTTTGATTATAAAGTACCAGGGGATATAAGCTCTGCATCATTTTTTATTGTTTTGACAATTCTATCAAAAAACTCGATATTAAAAATTCGTAATGTGAACTTGAATAAAACAAGAACAGGTATTATTGAAATTTTGAAGAAGATGAATGCTAAGATAAATATCATAAATACAAAATTATATAATGGAGAGTTTGTTGGTGACATAATTGTAAAAAGCACTAAAAGTCTTAAGTCCATAAACTGCCCTAAATCATTAAATACAAGATCAATTGATGAATTTTTAATTATTTTTTTAACTTGTGCGAAAGCAAAAGGTTTATCAAAGTTTAAGGGAATTGGCGAACTAAGAAATAAAGAAAGTGATAGATTAAAAGTTGCATCTAATTTTTTAAAAATGATAGGAGTTCAAATAAAAGAGAGCAAAGACGGTTTAATGATTTATGGGAATCCTAATTTAGAATTAAATGGAAACTATGTGATTAAAGACTATTTAAAGGATCATAGAGTATTTATGATGTCTTGCGTAGCAGCTCTAACTCTTGGTGGAAATTTTACTATAAAAGACAGGGATTCTATCAAAACTTCTTTTCCAAACTTTTTGAATATTTTAGAAAATCTAGGTGCAAAAATACAATAAATTACATTATTTCAAAATTAGACCAAAAATATAACAATTATGAATATATAAAACACTAATTCAATCTTGATTAATTCTTTAAATTTAAATAAAACCTCACAAAATTTATAAAATAATAATAATGGAAATATATAAAGATCTTAACTCATCTGAAAAACAACAGTTTGCAAATTTATTAAACTCCCAATCTAAAAATAAAATAGAAGAAGGTAAAATCTTTGAGGCAACTGTTACAAAAATCTCACCAAAATATTGCTGGGTTTATTTAGACGGACTTAAGAGTGAGCCTGCGATTGATATAAACGAAATAAAAGAAATGAATCTTTTTGATCAAATTAAAGAGGGATCAAAGATTAAAATAGTAGTTGAAAATCTTGAGTCTAAATCTGGAGAAATTATAGTTTCAGCCTCTAAGGCCAAAAAAATTGAGGGGTGGAATAAGCTCCTAGATAAATATGAAAAAAATGAAGTTATAAAAATTAAAATAAAAAGTAAAATTAAAGGTGGATATGTCTGCGAGGAAAGTGAAACAAAGCATCTCCTTTTTATGCCAGCATCTCAATTATCCAACCGACCAACAAAAGAAAGTTTCAATGTAATTAACACTGAAATGGATGTAAAAATTATACAGGCAGACAGAAAAAGAGCAAATTTATGCTGTTCAAGAAGAGAATTAATTACAGAAAATAAGAAAGGTGATAAAATTAAAATTTTCGATAAATATAATGTAGGTGACAGAGTAGATGACGCTATAATTAAAAGTATTACAGATTGGGGACTATTTTTTGAAATAAACGGAGAGATAGACGCTCTTTGTCATTCTTCTTGTTGTAGTTATCAAAGAATTGAGAACTTAAACGATATGTTTGAAGTTGGTCAAAAAATACCTGTAGAAGTAATTAGCATAGATGATAAAAAATTACAGATCGGGGTATCAATTAAAGCTCTTTTAAAGAATCCATTCGATAATATAGATAATTACAAAGTAGGAAACACATATAAGGTAACTGTCAAGAAAATTTTAGCTTATGGAGTGTTCTGTGAACTTGAGGACTCTTTAATTGCCCTGTTACATCAATCAGAGATATCATGGACCGAAAAAAATCCTTTCCCAAAAAATTATTTCAAACTTGACCAAAAAATAGATGCTCAAATACTTTCAATAGATAAAGAAACGCAAAGAGTTTCGATATCTTACAAATTAACACAAGAAAACCCATATGAAACCGTATCCAAAACCTTTTCAAAAGACGATCCTATTGATGTAACAGTCAGTGATAAAAATGATAGTGGATTATTTGTTAAGCTACCTGGTGTTGGTTTAGATGCATATTTGCATCAAAATCAATTAAGCTGGTCAGGAAATGGCAAAGATCAAATGGATAAAATCAATAAAGGTGAAAAAATAAAAGTTAAAATAGTTGATATCTCTGTTGAAAATAGAAAAATTTTAGTAAGTAAAAAGGCACTTGAACAAGATCCTATGAATTTTTGGTCACAAAAGAAAGTTGATGATATATTAACTACCAAAGTTATATCAGTAGATAAAAGAGGCCTAATTGTAAAACCTGAAGGTTCAGACTTTGAAGTTTTTATTAAGAAAAATCAGATAGCTATTCAAAGTGAGGATGCTAGAAGTGAAAGATTCACTGTTTCGGACAGAGTGGATGCGGCTATAACCGAGATATCTATGGAAAAAAGAAAAGTTTCTTTAAGTATTAAAAGAGTAGAAGAAATTAATAACGAAATAGCTATTAAAAACTATTCTGATTTATCAAGTGGAAAATCTTTACCATTTGCGAATTTGTCAGAAAAGTTAGACAATAAAGATAAAAAAGATAAAGATAAATAATTTTGGCTGTTAACAAATCAGACATATTAAACAAGCTTGCAAATAACTTTCCGAATTTTTTAAAAAAAGATTTATCAAAGGTGATCTCGGTAATACTAGAGAATATTAGAGAAAGTCTTAAAAATAACGGTAGGACAGAATTAAGAGATATTGTTATGTTTGAGGCAAAAAAATATAAGAGTAAACAAGCTAGAAATCCAAAAACAAATGAGATAATTTTTGTGCCGGAAAAAAAAATTATAAGATTTAAAATCTCAAAAAAATGGGCAAAAAAAATTAATGAAGAAATATAAGTTATTTATAGCATGCGATAGCACTAATATTTCTAGAGTAAATAAAATAATAAAAAACACAAACAATAATCAGTTAAAAATTGGCTATAAGTTTGGTTTAGAGTTCTTAAATTCTAAAAATGGAAGAATTTTTATTTCAAAATTAAAGAATAAAATTACATTTGGAGATTATAAGTTCGCAGATATACCTAATACATGTGCTTCAGCAATTAAAGCTGTGAGGGATTTAAAATTTAACTATTTAACAATACATATAAGCTCAGGACTAAACGCTTTAAAATCTGCGAAAAAAGTTTCAGGTAAGTCAAAATTAGTAGGTGTAACAATACTGACATCTTTAGACTCAAAATCTTTAAAAGATATTGGTTATACCAAAGAAATTAAGAAATTAGTATTACATCAAGCTAAATTAGCAAAAAAAGCAAACTTAGATGCTATTGTTTGTAGCGCTAGAGAGGTTAAGTTAATTAAAAAAATATTTAAAAAAGAAATAATAACCCCTGGAATAAGATTCGATGAGAAATCTGATGACCAGAAAAGAGTTTGTACCCCTATGGAGGCATACAATAATGGAAGTGATTGGTTGGTTGTCGGTAGACCTATTACAAAAGGGAACATAAAAAAAAATATTAAAAAGTTAATAAATCAGCTAAGGTAAATATGGACTCTAAAATCTGTGGGGTATCCGATGCCAATACATTAAACTATTTAATAAATCATCCTTATCCACCTCAATTTATTGGTTTTATTTGTAATTATAAAAAAAGCCCTAGGTATGTAAATTTTGATAATTTGAAAAATTTAATTAATATTAAAAAAAAAAATATCAAGTTTGTATCTGTTTTAGTTAAACCTGATCCTCAAATTTTAGAGAAAATGGGTACATTAGATTTTGACTATTATCAAATTTACGATTGTAACCCTGCAGATACTCTAGAAATAAAAAAAAAATTTAATAAAAAGATTATAACAGCCTTAACTATCCAAAATTCAGATGATGTAAAAAAATATAAATTATATGAAGATGTTGCAGATATTTATCTGTTTGACAGCAAGGGTTATGAAAAGAGTATGTCATTTAATCACAATCTAATTAAAGACATAAAAATTAACAAAGAATTAATGATTGCTGGAAATATAAAGTTTAATGATAATCTTGAAAATTACTCAAAAATAGCAGATATTATAGATATATCTGGGGGAGTTGAGACATCTGGTTTTAAGGATTTATCCAAAATAGAAATTTTTTTGAAAAACGTATATCAAGTTAATAATGAAAATTAAAAATAAAGTTCCTCTAATTGATCAGCACGATAAATTTGGATTATGGGGAGGAAAATTTGGTGGAAATTATATCCCAGAAACTTTAAAAAAACCTGTCATGGATTTGGAAATTTTATTTTCTAAACTCCGTAAAAATAAGGAATTTATTAAAGATAGGGATAAACACTTTAAACAATGGGTTGGTGCTCCAACAAGATTTATTAAATTAGAGAATTTAACAAATCATCTTAATGGAGGTCAAATATGGGCAAAGGTAGTTTCAGATGCTAATGGTGGAGCGCATAAAATATATAATGCGACTGTTCACTGCTTGATTGCAAAAAAAGCAGGAAAGAAATTTATAGTTGGTGATACCGGCGCAGGATATGCTGGTAAAATGTTAAGTATGGCGGCAAAAAAGTTTGGTCTTAAAGCTAAAATTTTTATGGGAGCAAAAGATATAAAAAGACAAAAGCCCAACTGTGATGCAATGAAAAAAAATGGGGCAGAAATAGTTCCAGTTTACTCAGGTAGTCAAACTTTAATTGATGCAGTTAGTGAGTGTATGAGATATTGGGTATCAAATTGTGATACAACGCATATGTGTGTAGGCTCAACTGTCGGTCCAAATATATTTGTAAAAATTTGTGGATGGAGCACATCTCAAATTTCAAGAGAATTAAAACCCCAAATTTTGAAAGAATTTGGAAAAATACCTAATAAAGTTAAACTTTATAATTGTGTAGGAGGGGGGAGTTCAAGTTTTGGATTTTGGAATGAATTTATAGACTATAAAAAAAGCCAAGTTGAGTTTATAGGCGTAGAGGCTGGAGGACCATTGAAGTCGAAAAAACATGCAGCACCATTAACTAACAACTCAAAACTTGGTGTTTTGCATGGAGCGATGCAATATGTTGTGCAAAATAAAGAAGGACAAATTGAAGAAACAGAATCTATTTCTGCAGGATTAGATTACAGTGGAGTTTCACCTTTGCATTGTTTTTTGAGGGATTCTAAAAGAGCAAGATATACATCAGCAAGCGATGAGGCAGCTTTAAAAGCATATAAGCTAGTTACTAAATATGAAAACTTAAATCCTAGTTTAGAGCCTTGTCATGCTTTTGCTGTAGCTTGTGCAGAGGCACCAAAGTTAAAAAAGAATAATATTTTAATCATAAATTCATGCGGTGATGCGATAAAAGATAAAAAAATATTAAAAGAAAAATTAGGAAAATATTAATATGAAAGAGTCTCTTTTAAAATTAGCGTTTAAAAAATGCAGGGAAGAAAAAAGACCTGCTTTAATAACGTATACAGTTGCTGGAGATAATACTAAAAAAAAATCTTTAGATATTATTAACGCTATATCCAAAACTGTTGATATCTGTGAACTTGGGTTTCCTCATAATACTCCAATAGCTGATGGCGGGCAGATACAAACTAG
Source organism: uncultured Pelagibacteraceae bacterium (assembly GCA_902603925.1). GTDB lineage: Bacteria > Pseudomonadota > Alphaproteobacteria > Pelagibacterales > Pelagibacteraceae > Pelagibacter. The sequence continues at coordinate 93,528 of CACKWQ010000001.1, forward strand.
TACTTACAGAGCTTTAAAAAACGGTTTAAAAATTGAGGACGTTTTTTATATTGCAAAAAAATTTAAATTAGCAAACAAACATAAGCCTCTTATACTGATGGGATATTATAATATAATATTCCAAATGGGTGAAAATAAATTTTTAAAAAAGTGTGAACAAGTAAAGGTTGACGGATTAATAGTTGTTGATTTACCATATCCAGAAAATCAGATATTTGCTAATAAGTGTAAAAAAAAAAATATTAATTTTATTCAACTTGTTTCTCCTACAACTTCAAAAGAAAGACTAAAAAAAATAATTAGGGCTTCACATGACATGATATATTATATAAGTATGCTCTCAACCACTGGAGGAAAATTAAAAGTGTCACCAAAGAGAATTCTACAAAATTTTAAGAATATTAAAAATCAAAATAAATCAAAAAATGTAGTCATAGGTTTTGGAATTACTGAAAGTACTATTTCAAAATTAAAATCAGCTGACGGACTTGTAGTAGGAAGCTCATTATGCAGCGAAATTACTAGAAGCATAAACAATAGACAGGATCCTATAACAAATGTTATTAGATTGGTAAATAAATTAAAAAATAAAATTTTATGAATTGGATAACAAAAGCTTTAAATTTTGGTGAAAAAATAAAAAAAATTTTAAGGAAGAGACCTTCTAAAGAGGATATCGAAAACTCTGATTGGACAAATTGTTGTACCGGTCCTATACTTAAAAAAGATCTTGAGGATAATTTTTTTGTTTGTAATTCATGTGGGAAACATCACAGAATTAGTTGCAAACAACGCTTTGATATTTTTTTTGGTACAGAAAATTACCAAACTCACACAACGCCTTTGCCTGATGAAGACCCTCTAAATTGGGTTGATACAAAGCCTTATAAAAAGAGACTTAAAGATGCACAAGAAAAAACAGGGCAAGAGTGTGCTGTTATGATCGCAAGTGGAACTGTGGAAAATATAAATATTACTGTTGGAGCTATTAATTTTGACTTTATTGGAGGCTCTGTAGGCGCAGCAGAAGGAGAAGCCATAATTTATGGTGCACAACATGCAATCGATAACAACACACCATATATATTTTTCGCCTCAGGTGGTGGACAAAGGATGTTTGAGAGCTCTATAGCGCTTGCCAACATGACTCGGACTACTTTAGCGATAAATGAGCTAAAAAAAAAAAAATTACCTTACATTGTATGTTTTGTTGACCCTTGCGCAGGAGGTATATCTGCTAGCTTTGCAATGTTGGGAGATGTTCATTTTTCCGAGCCAGGAGCTTTAATAGCATTCGCAGGAAAAAGAGTGATACAAGCAACAGTGAAAGAAGAATTAAGTCCAGATTTTCAAACTGCAGAATTTTTAGAAAAGCATGGTTTCGTAGATAAAATCGTAAGTAGAGCTAACATTAGAGAGGAAATAATGAAACTTCTGTCAATATTGTTAAAGAAAAATCAAAGTGTAAACTCAGAGCTTTTAAATGAGACTTCAGACAATATTAAATCGATTTCAAAAGCTGCATCCTAAAGAGATAGATCTTAGTTTAAAGCGCATTAAAGGACTCTGTAAAAAATTAGGCAATCCTCAAGATAAAATTAAGGTTATATCTATTTTAGGTACAAATGGTAAAAATAGTTCGATAAGTGCAAAATTTGCTATTTTAAAAGAAGCTAATTTTAATTGTAATGTTTACACAAGCCCTCATATCTTAAAAATAAATGAACGATTTGTGTTTAATAATAAGGAATTAAGCGATGATGAGTTGGCTGATTTATTTGAAGAGGTCGAAAATATCAATGGCAATAATCCAATTACATTCTTCGAAATATTAACAGCTTCTTTTTTTTATAAAGCTGCTCAATATCCTAAAAATATTAACCTTGTAGAGGCTGGGTTGTTTCATCGTTTTGACGCAACTAACATATTAAAACAAAACCTCGCTAGTGTAGTAACATCTATCAGCAAAGATCATTTAGATTGGCTTCCAAAAAATGAACGAACAATTCAAAAGATTGTTTTTGAAAAAACATCCGCACTTTTGAATTCGAACATAATTATAGGTAAACAGAACACAATTGAAACCATGAATTGTATTAAGAAAACTATTTCTCAAAACGCGTCTACTAAAATATTTTTTAAAGACGATTTTAATTATTCAGTTGGTGAGAATGATTTCTTTTATTATGAAGATAAATTAGGAGAATTAAGGCTTCCATTGCCAAATGTAAAAGGACAATTTCAACTTGAAAATATATCAACTGCAATTGCAGCTCTTAGAATGTTAAATTTTGGAATTAAGGAAGAGCATATTCAAAAAGGTATCACAAAAATATCTAACTTAGCAAGACTTCAAGAAATTAATTCAGGTAAGCTAAAAAAGTTAATTAAATACAACAAATTAATTATTGATGGAACTCATAACGAAGATGGGGCAAGAGCATTAAATGAATATCTTCAAAGCCTAGACTGTAACAAGCACATTATAGTTGGAATGATGGCTAACAAAAATCACGAAAAATACATCAGCTACTTTAAAAATATTTCATCTTTAACTACTGTAGATATTCCAAATCAACCAAATTCATTAAGTGGAAAGGATTTAATGAAAAAGTTTAAGAATTTACCTAATGTAAAATATCAACCTAATATATTCGAAGCTATCAAATCAATTAATCTAGAAAAGGGTGATATATTATTGATTACTGGATCTTTATACTTGGCTGGAGAAGTTTTGAATTTGAATTAAAGATTTGATTTAATCCAACCTTGTAAATCAGACTTTGTGGTGGCTCCAACTTTTGTGCTTGCTAATTCTCCGTCTTTAAATAATAGCATCGTAGGAATTCCTCTGACACCGAACTTAACAGGAAAATTTGGCTGCTCGTCTATATTATGTTTAGCGATAACAACTTCTTTCATCTCTTCAGATATTGCTTCAAGATGAGGAGCAATTATTAAACATGGATTACACCAAGTTGCCCAAAAATCCACTACAACGACTTTATTATCTTTTATCATTTTTTCAAAAGTTTCATCAGTAGATTTGACTGTAGGCATAGTTCTTATATATAAAAAAATAATTTTTAATCAATACATAATTTTAATATTTTAAAATTATCCACATTACACATTTTCATATTTTTTTTGTATTGACATAACATGATCATTTAATTCATCTAAAAATTTAAGTTTTTCCTCATCATTTTGATCTGAATATTTATCTCTTAGAGTATCAATTTCATTAAAACAATCAGCAGCTGTCCACCATTTTTCGTTACCATTACTTAATATTCTCTTTGCAATGCCTTGCTCTATCTTTTTTCTTATATCTTTTGGTAAAACCTCTGGTGCTTCTTGAAAAATAATTTTCTTTCCAAAACCATGCAACCTCTCGTCCTCAAATTTTGATAGAAGTTTTAATTTATCCCTCCAATCTGCAGCATGCCAGGCAGGAAATAAAACTGTATCTTTATTTGATGTGAATTTAGTATAAATGCTTTCCTCTGCATATATATCTTCCTGATTTTTAGATTGTTCTTTATCTTCTGCAATTTCTCTCAAAGCCGTTAATATGTTTTGTGAGAAAGGTTCATTTTCCTTAACCATTTTTGATCTTTTAATAATTAACTCTTTATCAATGGTATTATATGGTTCTACTTGCATACCGTATTTTTTATCAAGAATAATGGGGGCTTTATTTGACCTTATTGTTCTTAAAAATTTAGGAGTTTTCTTCATTTCTACTTTCAATTCACTTACAGACATTTTTAATAAAGGCTCTATATCAACCTTTAAATCTACCGCTTGACCCCATTGGTAAATTGGATGAATGCAATATTTTGGATGTAATGGGCTTACTAAATACAATCTACTTTTGCCATAAAAATATTCATTAAGAGTAAGTATATTTTCTTTTTTAATAATTGTTTCGGTATCTATTTTATTCGATGTTCTCAAAAACTCATTCCAAGTTTCTGGTTGTTTTTTTTTTACTAAACCAAGAACTTTAGCAGTTAGAGTTGCATCAAATAATGCATTATGGGCTCCGGCTGAGTCAAATCCGTTCATCCTGCTTAATGACTCTAATTTAAATACTGGGTTATTTTTTTCATTTATTTCTGTCTCAAGTACATTTTGATCTACAGCATAGGCTGCTCTAGCAATATTAATTCCATCATGACGCCTGTTTGGTGAAGCATTAGTAATATATGGATATCTAATTCCCTTGAAAAATTCTTTTCTCAACATTTCATCATCGAATCCTATATTGCTCCAGCCGAGAAAGCAGCAAGGCGTCCAACGCTTAAAAATTTTTTCTATTTCTCCCAACATTTGATAGTGACTTAGATTTACCTGAGTTAGTTGTTTTATACTTGTTTTGTTAACTATTAATGCCATTGCTTGAGGTATTTCACCCTCTGGTAATCTACATCTTAGATTAAATCTGTCCTTTTCTTTAAAATTTTTATCGACTAATATTCCTCCTATTTCAATTATACTTCCAAAATCTGTACTTGCACTTGAGCTTTCAATGTCCCATATAGCTAAATTCATATTTATCCTTTGTTAGCTTTGTTTTGAGGAATATTTGAAGTTTTAAAGAACTTAACTATTCGCATATAAACAATTAGCATTAAGTTAATATAACTCTTTTAGTTAATAAAAGTTTAATGTCAAGCTGTATTCTTAAGTTCATTAAACATTTTTAATCTTCCAAGAAACAAATTTTGATACATTTGTAATTCAGAACCCTCAATTATGAAATCCTGAAATAAGTTATCGACAGTACATAAAAGGATTATTCCAGATGTAATGTTCGTTTTAAAAACAATATTATGCGCTAATGTGTAAGCACCAAGTTGTAAAAAATAATCTTGAATATAATCAGCTTTTTTCGGTTTGTTGGACTGTTTAAAATCAATTATTGCTTCATTTCCATTATAAATTCCTATCAGGTCTGCGGTACCGGCATATTTATCATTTGGGTTAATAAGAGTTGCCTCCATTCCAAAAATTTCGTCTAGCTTTCCCTTAATACCGTTTTCAATGATGACCTTAGCCATATTTTTATGCTGCTCATTACTTTCAAAAAAAGTGTCATTTACCCTACCTCTTAAATAATCTTCAATATATGAGTGAAGAGAGGTTCCTCTTTTTGAGGCATCAGTTTTGATTCTATTAGCTTCTTTATATCCTACTCTCTGCTTCCATAACTCTAATGATGCTTTATCCTCAGCTGATTTAGTCAAAGATAATACACTAGTTACGCTTGGATATTTCTCATTGCCTAATAAATATTTTCTCATACCTTCTTCATTAGACCGCGAGGACTTTGGATAATTAAATTTTGTATTCCACTTCATTTTAAAGTTAAGTATATAATAAATAAATTTGTTATTATGGATATATTTTTATTTTTAAAATTAGTATCATTTATAAGTATTATTATATTAGTTTATCTAATATTCAAAAATATCGACGTAATTAAAATAATACTTAAATATTGGAAAGATTTACTTAGAAAGTAAACGTAAAAAACCCAAAACATCCTTATTTTTTGAGGATTTTTTCGACACAAGTAAAGATGCGGAGGAATTTAATATGAGACCATCTTTAACTTTTTTTAATCCATTATCCATAGCTGTGATTCCGGTGCTATATATGTCCGCTATAAGACTGCATTGATTAATTCTTGCCATCACCTCTGTTGCGCCTTTTGATTCTATTACCTCTACATTTTTGACATTTTTTTCCTCTAAAAAATTCTCGACTAATCTTCTATATTTAGTAGAACATTTCATTGGTTGTTTGTTTTGTTTTAGCATTTCTGAAGCTATCTCCGAAACATCTAACATTGTTTGGCAGTCAATCCATGTATTCATACAAAAAATTGATAGTTTTGCATGCCCAAAATCTAAATTTTTATAGATTTTGATTTTTTTTTGAATCTCTTGCTCTGAATTAAATAATAAATCTTTTCCAGATATAGCTATGTCAGCAGTTCCATTTGCCAATGAGTCTATACACTCTCGAGCATGGAGAAATAAACACTTTATTACAATATTTTTATAATTTATAAAGCCTATAAGGTCTCTATCTCCCTTTGACTTAATGATTAATTTTTTTTTTTTAAATAATTTCAAGGTATCAGATCTAAGTCTACCTTTACTAACTAAGCTTACTATTATCTCTTTTTTCATAAATTAATAGCCGCACCACATGCATTAATTTTTCTTAAACCTAAGGAACTGCTCAAAGAATTATAAGAACCACCCACTATAGATCTTTTTATTTTTTTTGACTTGGGTCTAATTGAAAAAACAAATCCACTATAAATATCGACTTCAGGAAGTTCAGAACTATTAAAATAAATATTTAATTTACCAATTTTATTAATTTTAATTGGAAAATAGTCCTTTGAAATTAGTATGTTTAATTTATTCTTTTTAAAAAATTTCGACAAAACGTATGGTGCTTTTTTTATAGGACATTTAATTTTAAGAAATTGTCTAATAATTTTTACACATTTTTTTCCATTTTCTGGTCTTGGTTGAATATATATTTTTTGCTCAAAACGTCTTAATATGTCTTTCACACTTCTGTTTGCTATGATTTCATTTGGATTAATTTTTTTTAGTTTAATGTATAATTTTTTATCTAATTCGACATCGTTTTCGTCTATATCTTTATTTGTTTCTAGCCTTTTTAATATTTCATTAAAATATTTTTTGTTCTGTCTCAATGAAATTAATCTATCTTGCCACCTCTTAGCTAAGTTAAGTTGATTTAAAACAGTTTGAAACAATTCAACATTTCCAATTTTTAAATTTCCATTTACACCTATAACTTTTTGATAAATTTTCGCAGAGTTTAAAATAATTTCTTTTTCATCTTTTTGTTTGTTGTAATTATAAATTTCAAAACCTATTTGAGTATTCATTTTTTGATTTTTTCTGTAGGATTCTCCTGAATAATAAATCTTTGTTTTTTTTAAGTTTTTAGATTTTGAAAACTCAATAAGACTCATTAAACTTAAATCCGGTCTCAATGCGAAGGTTTTATTAGTTTTGTTATCCTTAAATGTAAAAAGATATTTTTTTAATTTTTCATTACGTATATATTTTACATCTATTACGGGATTCAATGATAGCTCTTTATAATTTTTTGATTTAATAAAGCTTTTTATTTGATTATATAAGTTTTTTGATTTCATCAATTAAATTATCTTTTAAAACTGTAGATTGATTGCTGCCTTTAAGACCTTTAAGATTTTTAATCGTAACTGTATTATCTTTAAACTCATTTTCTCCACAAATAATTGCTAATTTTAAATTTTTGCGATTTGCATATTCTAATTGTTTAGAGAGTTTTTTTTTACTTTCTAAAAATATTTCCGAATTAATTAAATTATCTCTTAAAGTTTTTAATAATGAGTAATATTTATCTAAATATTTTTCATCCATTATGCATATAAGAACAGGTTTTTGATCATCAATTTCTTTTTGTATTTTTTGAGATAAACACCAAACTAATCGGGATATTCCTATAGAAATTCCAGATCCAAGAAATGGATCTCCTTTAAATTTAGTTACAAAGTACTCCCCACCACTGCAAATTGATCCAGGATCTACAATTTTACCTTTCGCATTTTTAACTTCAAAATTCAAATTAGTTTCAACTATAAAACCTGTATAAATATCTAAGCCTCTTATTTTTGAGGGATCAAATTTAACTAATTCTGCGTAATCTCCTAGTTTTAAAATTTTGAACAAATCTTTAATCTCCTTGATGCCCTCATTTGTTAATGGGTCATCAATTTTTTTTGATAGATCTTTCAAATCTTTTATTTTCAGAAAATCTATAACTTCTTTAGCCTGATTATCTGTTAAGTTCGCACCTTTAGTTATAGAACCGCTGGAATCTATTCTTTCTTTTTTTAAAAGTTCCTCAACACCTTTTAAACCAAATCCAGGCTTATCTAGTTTATCAATTGCCCTTAAAACTTTCTTTTTCTGTTTGTCTTCAACTATTTTAAGTTTATTCATTAGGCCTTGTACAATTTTTCGATTACTTACATTTATAGTAAATTCAGATTTTTTTAAGCCACAAGCAATTAAAGTACTTGCTACAAGATTAATTAATTCAGAATTTGCCTGTCTAGTATCAAATTTACCGATGATATCACAGTCACATTGTTCAAATGATTTCCACCTTCCATTCGAACTTTTTTCTCTTCTGAAGACTGTTCCTAGCTGGAACCTTTTATACGGATTAGGTAAATTTAAATAATTTTGACTATAGAAACGGGCTAACGGAACTGACAAGTCATATCTTAAGGAAAGACTTTTGCCATCATCATCAAAGCTATAAATATCAGACATAGGGTTTTCATCGTCCTCAGCCAATGAATTTCCTATCATTGAACTAAATTCCATAGGACTAGTTTCAAGAGGTGCAAACCCAAATTTTATGAAGTTTTGTTCAATTATTTTTAATAATTTTTTCTTTAAAATAAGATCTGCTCCCCAACTATCTTGAAAACCGTTAGGTAGACATGGTTCTAATTTCTCTTTTTTATTCATTGTTGGTACAGTTTGATGGTTCTGCCCCATCGCCTCGATCTCCACAGGATCACGTGCTGCTATTACACCAAAACTGCTCCTTATATTCTTTTATACTAATTATTGTTAATTTTAAATTTATAAAATGATTAAATCGCTAGCTTGCAGCCAGCGTGTAAGTGAAGTCTGTTAGATTTTGCAGTAATTTTTTTTTTTATAATCATTGCATTTTAAATAGCATTTTTGAACATAAAAGCAACACCTTAAGTATAGGAATAATACAGTTACATTATCTGTAGTACTCCTATACAAAAATGATGAATTGACTTAAGAGGTTTTTTGCAGTTTTACAGCTGCTGGACCTTTTTCTCCATCTTCGATTTCGAAGGTTAACTCGTCCGACTCGTTCAAAAATTTTAACCCAGCGTCTCTAACAGCCGAGGCATGTACAAACACGTCCTTGCCTTCTTCTCCAATAAGTTCAATGAAACCATAACCTTTTTTTCCATTAAACCATTTTACTTTACCTTTTTTACTCATTGTTACTCTTTCTTTGTTATTATTTACTTTTGCTAATATTAGCATCAACTAAATATTAGATTTCTAAATTTAATGCAAGCAATAAGATTGGATTAATAAAATTTGGTGGAACCCCCTGAAATCGAATCAGGTCCCAATGCTTTTCAGGCATTTGTGCGCACCAGCTACACCAGGGTTCCATTGAGCTATCGAAGCTCATATTTGTAGAATATGTATTAATGTCCTCTAAACGTGATAATCCCACGAGTAGTATCGTACGGTGACACAGAAACTTTAACTGAGTCGTTCTGTAAAATACGTATTCTATTTTTCCTAATTTTTCCTGCGCTATGACAAATGATAGTTGCGCCATTACTTAACTTAACTCTAAACATTGCATTTTTTAAGAGTTCAGTAACAATCCCTGTCATCTCAATAGTCTGTTCTTTTGCCATTAGATATTATTCTTCTTTAATTCTAGATTTAATACTAAGAGCATGAGAAAATAAATTTTCATATTCGGCAAGTGTTATAGCTTGCTTGCCAATTACTTTCAAACCTTTTCTAGATAATTGGAATCGACTTATTTTTTTGTAAAAGTCATTTAAATTTAGGCCAGATGCAAACCTACTTGAGCCCAGTGTACCTAAAGTGTGGTTAGTTCCAACGTTATAATCACTCGCAGCTACAGGACTATATTTACCTATAGCAATAGTTCCAACATTGAAAATATTGTTTAAATATTTTTTAAAATTAAAACTTAATATTTCTAAATGCTCAGGACTAATTGTATTGACAATATCTATTATTTGATTTTCATTTTTTGCAATAATAATAAGTCCATTTGTTTTTAAACTTTTTTTAATAATACTTTTTCTTGGCGAACGTTTTATAATTTCTTTTAATTTACTCTCTACTTTAGAGGCAATTGATTTTTCCTTTGTAACTAAAATACTCTGAGAATTAACTCCATGTTCCGATTGTGCAATCAGTGATGTTGCAATTTGATTAACATTTGATTTTTTGTCAGCTATAACTGTAATTTCAGAGGGACCCGCTATCATTCCTTCAATTCCAACTTCACCAAAAACTTCTCTTTTAGCCTGTGCAACGTAGTCGTTACCCGGTCCAACTATTTTATCAACTTTTTCTATATAAGCTAAACATCCTATTGCTTGTGCTCCTCCAACACTTATAACTTTTGTGATACCACACTTTTGAGCTACATACATTACTGCCGGGTTCAGCTTTTGATTTAATCTAGGGTTTGCAAGAACGATGTTTTTAACACCTGAAATTTTTGCAGGTATTGCGTTCATTAGGAGAGTTGAGGGCAAATTTGCTGGAACATATATACCAACAGTCTTTAAAGGAACATTTTTATATTCAATTTTATTGTTTAACTTATCTACAAACTTTATATCTTTTGTTTTCTGTAATGAGTGGAACTTATATATTCTTGAATATGCATTGTCTAACGCCTTTTTAACTTTAAAATCTAAATTTTTTATGCTTTGAATAATTTCTTTTTTACTTACTTTAATCTTTTTATTATTATTAAACTTAGTTTCATATTTAATTACTGCTTTTTCCCGGTTTTTTTTTATATCTCTAAGAATTTTTTTTACTATTGTAGTATCAATATTTTTACCTTGTCTTCTTTTTGAGAGAAAACTTTCTAAGTTTCTCTTACTTTTAGTTGAGTAATGTAGCCTTTTAATCATTAATTATCGAACATCTTCTAAAGTTGCTTCTACTATTTCAGCTGAAAGTGTTATAGCGGCATTATTTAAAAATAATAGCACTATTTCAAAATTATTATCTTTTTTAAATAGATCAATAGCTAAAAGTTGCAATATATTTTCTTTTTCATTTTGATTAATATTTTTTGATTTAGAATTTTCTATAAATTCAAACTTAAGAATACTATTAATTTTTTGAGAAGTTTCCAATGACTCTTTGTTTTCTCTTTCAAGAGGTAATATAAAAACTTTATTACTTCTTAAAAATTTGATTTGTGATTGTTTTATTTTTGCTTCTGAACATAAAGCTGAAATAACTCTAAGATCTTCAGGGTTTTGTGCAATAATTTTTTTGAAAAATACGGTTGTCATTTATACAGTAGATTTAATTCTAACTCCAAGTTTCTTAAGTTTATTTTTCAAATTATAATATCCCCTTAGACCATGATATATCCTGCTAATTTCTGTTTCACCATTTGCTGACAAAGCGCCTAAAATTATTGAAAAAGTAGTTCTTAAATCAGAAGATATACAATCTGCCGATTTTAAGGATTTTTGTCCGATTATTGTTGCCTTATTTTTTTTTACTTTGATGTTGGCACCCATTCTTAATAGTTCAGGAACTGCCATAAAACGATTAGAAAAAATATTTTCCTCAATTTGGCTTTTGCCTATAACAATAGAAAGCACAGCTAAGATAATCGGCATATTATCAGTAGCAAAACCAGGAAAAGGTGATGTTTTAATGTTTATGGGCCTCAATTTTTTTTTTGTTTTTAAATAAATGCTATTTTTATTTAATTTAATTAAACATCCTAATTTTTTTAAAGCTTTAATCTCACTATCTAAAAATTTAGGGTTAATATTTTTAACTAATATCTCTCCCTTTGTAATCACCGCTACACACAAATAACTAAATGCCTCAATCCTGTCGCCTATAATTTTATGTGTCCCATTAGTAAACTCTCGTATGCCAATAATTTTAAGTGACCTTTTCCCTATAAATTTTATTTTAGCACCTGAATTGTTTAAAAAATTGATTAAATCAATAACTTCAGGCTCTATTGATATATTTTTAACAACGTGAATACCTCTTGCTAATACAGATGCCATAATAATATTTTCAGTGCCTGTGACTGTTACTTTAGGAAATTTATAAATATTCCCGATCAAGCCTGATTTAGATGAAATCTTAACATATCCATTTGATAAAGAGTTAAAAGCATTTAAACTTTCAAAGCCCGCTAGATGATAATTGATATCTCTGATACCCAAGCTGCAGCCTCCACCCTTTGCAACAAAAATACTTTTTCTTTGATATCTGCCTAATAAAGAACCCATCGTTAGCACACCAGCCCTCATAGTGGATACAAGTTTATAAGGTACGACTAGTTTATGTTGCTTAGTATTTTTAATTTCCATCATTTTTCTTTTTTCGTCAATTTTGACTTTAGAGCCTAAAGAAACTAATAAATTTTTCATTGTAAAAACATCTTTTACAAAAGGAACGTTTTTTAAAATTACATTTTTTTTAAATAAGATAGATGCTGCCATTAGCGGTAAACATGAATTTTTTGCACCACTTACATTTATAAATCCTTTCACACCTTTAGTAGGACCTCTAATTAGAAATTTTTGCATTTTATTTTGATTTTGCTAATGTAATACCAGTCTGACCTTGATATTTCCCTTTTCTATCTGAATAAGATATTTCTGGTTGATCCCCTTGAAAAAATAAAATTTGTGCTGCTCCACTGTTTGCATAGAGCCTTATAGAGTTGCTTGTATGATTTGAAAATTCTAAAACTAAGTTACCATGCCATCCTGCCTCTAAGACTGTTGGCGGTGTACCCAAACCACATCTAGCGTATGTAGATTTTGCAGTAACAAGACCAGTAACATTTCGTGGCATTTTAAAATATTCTAAACTACTGGCCAAGGCAAATGAGTTAGGAGGTATAAGTATTGAAGGCTCTCCTTTTATTGTTATAAAGTTATCATCTGTAAAATTTTTTGGATCTGCAGTAGCACCTTTTATGTTTGTAAAAATTTTAAACTCATCTCCACACCTTAGATCAAAACCAAAACTATTTAATCCATGACTTATGCCTTGAGAAATCGACTCGCTTATAAAAGGAGTTATCATATCATGATCTTTAACAAGTTTTTTAATTTGTTTGTCGTTTAAAATCATTATTTAAATTATTCTTTTTTTGAAAAATCTTTCGTTTTCTTAAATTTTTACGTAAAGCTTTATTTAAATCGAGCGTTTTTGCTTTCTTTTTTTTTGACATTGACGTTTTATTTTTTATTTGGGTTTGTCAAATGATCTAGTGTGATAACTGTGTCTAAAGGAATTGCTTCTTCCTTTTTTGTTACTTGACTTTCAGGATTTGATTTAGCTAATTTCTTAGCTCTTCTCTCAGCAAGTTTTTTTTCTCGTTTTGCTTGCTTTTCCATGGCTTTCGCTCCTCTAGTGCTTTTATAATTAAAGTGTATTCCCATGGTTTCATCCTTTATTTAATATACACAAGTTATTAAAAAAAATTAAGACAATAATTTGTCAATTTTCGAATTATACACTAATCTTGTAGAGATTTTGCCCTGATAGTTAAATGGTATAACAGATCCATGGTAAGGATCAGTTCCCAGTTCAATTCTGGGTCAGGGCACCATTAATTGTCTTTGTAAAATTTTTTCCTAATGTAAAAAGTAATTATAAATAAAGCTATTAAGCTTAATATGGGAATATAAATATCAGGACTTAAAATCATTTGGGCAGGACTGGGAATTTTTTCATTTTGATCTATAAGTTTATTTATGCCAGAGCCCAGAGAAACACCAATAAATAATTGAGGTGCCAAACCAATTAAAGAACCAAAAAAATATTTTTTAACACTAATGTTAAAAAGTGTTGGGAGAATATTTTGTAGAAAAAAAGGAATACCACCAATTGCTCTATAGATAATAAAATAAATAAATTCCTTTTCTTTAAATTTATAGATCAGAAATTCGAAACGTGATGAAAATTTTTCAATTATTAAATCTTTTAATAAATAGTTCGCAAAAATATATAGAAATGTTGCTCCAAATGTTAGTCCCGTTAAAACTAATAATGTCCCCAACCATTTGCCAAATATAAAACCACCTACAAGAAATATTGGTGATCCAAATCCAAGCAGGAGAACCCATAAAATTGTAAATATAAAAAAAACTATAGAAGATAATAATACGTTTTTTTCTTTGATATCATTTAAAGCATCTCTGTTAGATTTAATTATTTCATAACTAGTAAAATCATTAATTGAAAAGTATTTGAAAAAAAACCACAAAAAAATGAGAATTATCAAAATATAAATCAATCCAATGATTATTTTTATATTTTTTGCAGAATCCATACATGTAATTTAATAAAAATAACTGTACTTATATAGTTTTATTTTCTATAAGATCATTCAAAGTTATCTTATGAAAAGAACCTGGCAACCATCAAAAGTGAAAAGAGCAAGAAAACATGGATTTCGATCGAGAATGTCTACAAAGAAAAGACAGAAAGTCCTTAATAACAGAAGAAAAAAAGGAAGAAAAAAATTGTCTGTTTAATGAAAATAAAGATACGAAGTCTTTCCAAAAATGAAGATTTTAAAAATTTATTAAATGGTAAAAAAATAATAAATCAATATGGAACTCTTTTTTTTAAAAAAATTCCAAAAAAGAATAAAAATGATTGCAATGTAAGTTTTGTAACAAAAAGAAAAATTGGAAATGCTGTTATAAGAAATAAAATTAAAAGAAGACTTAGAAATATTATGATAGAAGGCATAAAAAAAACATCAGTTTCCTTGAAATATTCTTATTTGTTTATTGCTAAAAGAAATGTATTTAAAGATGATTATATTAAAATTAAAGACAGTTTGTTAAAAGATTTAAAAAAAATAAGTTAGTATGAGAAAAATAAATGCACCGTTCATATTTTTAATTAAGATATACAAGTTTTTTATCAGTCCCTTTTTTTATGGTTCTTGTAAATTCGAGACCTCATGTAGTGATTACGCTTTAGAATGCTTTAAAAAGTACAATTTAATTAAAGCTTTTTTTAAAACTTTATTTAGAATAATTAAGTGTAATCCTTGGTTTCAACTAAATAATTATTCTAAAGAAACTGACGAGAGTAAAAATTAATGGACCTCAAAAATATTATAGCCGCTATTGCATTATCAGCAGCCGTAATCGTATTGTACGGATTGTTTTTTGCACCAACTCAGAAGAATATAGATGAAAGTGAATTAAATAGAAATAATGAGATTTTGTCTGATAATTCGGATGTTCCTAGTGTTGAGGAAAAATTCGAAATAAAATCAATATCTAGAAGTGAAGCCTTGAGTTCTGTAGAGAGAGTATTTTACGAGAATGAGTTTATAAAAGGATCTATTTCACTTAAAGGAGGAGTTATTGACGACCTTGAACTAAAAATTTATGATAAATCATTAGGAAGCGACGAAAAAATTCAACTGCTTAATCCTCAGTCTACTAATCAAGGATATACCTTCGGAACTGGTTGGGCCACTAAGTCAGATATTAAAACGCCAAAGTCAGATACGATTTGGAAAATTTCAGGATCAAATAAACTTACCCCAAATAATCCAGTAAAACTATTTTATGAAAATGACGAAGGTATAAGATTTGAAAAAACCATATCAATTGATAATAAATATCTCTTTGAGGTGAAGCAAACTTTAATTAATAAGTCAGACAATACTATCAAGTTTTATCCATATGCTATCATAAATCGAAACAATCTGCCTGCTGACTTAACTGATTTTTATATTTTACACGAAGGTTATACCTTCATTACAGGCGATAATGTAGAAGAAGTTGATTATGACGATGTTGAGGAGCAAAAATATTCTAAAGAAGGTTCAACAGGAGTACTAATTCAAGGTGATAAATATTGGATGACATCAATTATACCTGAGCAAGGCAGAAAGTTTAGATTTGATTTAGATTATAAAGATAAATATAGAGCTAGTTATATTGATTTAAAGGGTTACGAAGCTAGACCTAATACTGTAATTGAACATAGTGTTAAATCATTAATTGGTGCAAAAGAAATAAAACAAATAAATAAATACAAAGAAGAGTTAAAAATTGAAAAGTTAGACCTCATTGTTAACTATGGAGTGCTTTATTTTATTATTGTTCCGATGCATAAGGTGTTAAGCTACTTTTTCAACTTTACCGGAAATTATGGATATGCAATAATTTTACTAACTATTTTAGTAAGAGTGATATTTTTTCCTTTAAATCAATATTCAATGAAATCGATGGGTAAAATGAAAAGTTTAGGTCCAGAAATTGAAAATTTAAAAACAAGATTTAAAGATGACAAACAGCAACTCCAAAAAGAGATGATGAAGCTTTATAAAGTAAATGGCGTAAATCCTGCAAGTTCTTGTTTTCCAATATTAATTCAGATCCCTATATTCTTTAGTCTGTATAAACTTTTATTATTAGATCTTGCAATGAGACACTCCCCATTTGTTTGGGTATGGCGCGATCTCTCTGCAAAGGACCCCTTAACAATTTTTAATCTTTTTGGTTTACTTCCTTATAGTGTGCCGAGTTTTTTAGAAATCGGCTTGTTACCTGTGCTAATGGGGTCATCGATGTGGCTTCAAATGAAACTTTCTCCACAACCATCTGGCTCTGATGAAATGCAAAAAATGCAAAAAAAAATATTCATGCTAATGCCTTTGTTCTTAACAGTAATTTTAGCTCCTTTTGCCGCCGGTTTAATCCTCTATTGGGTATGTACGAATATATTAACAATTATTCAACAATATATTATTAACAGATCTATTACTGTTAGAAGCTAAAATAATGAATAAAAACTTAGAGGAATTAAAAAAAATTCTTCCTGAAGAGGGACCAAACCTAAACGAGGTCTCAAAATATATCAATAAATATGAAGATGAATTAATCGTTATTAAGTATGGTGGTAATGTTTTTATAGATAGGGAAATTTTTAATAATTTTATAAATGATTTAGTAATTTTAAATAAACTAGGACTCTCTATTGTGGTGGTTCATGGCGGCGGGCCTAGAATTAAAAAAGAATTAGAAAAGTCCAAGATTGTTTCGAAATTCATTAGAGGTTTAAGAGTTACTGATAAAAAAATTATAAATATTGTTGAGTCAGTTCTTGTAGATTTTAATTATGATATTGTCTCATCTTTAAAAGAAAAAGGAACAGGAGCAGTATCCATTAACACAAGAGAAAGTAATATAATTGAAGTCATTCCTGAGTCTGAGGAACTGGGCTTTGTCGGAATACCAAACAAAATTAACATAAATATTATTAAAAAGAATTTACAAGAAAATTTAATTCCAATCATTTCTCCTCTTGGTTTAGGAAAAAATTCACAAGTATTTAATATAAATGGTGATACGGCAGCGGGCGCTATAGCAAAATCTTTAAAATCTAGAAGATTATTATTAATGACTAATGTGGAAGGTGTTTTAGACAAAGATAATAAGTTAATACAAGAAATTTCATCCTCGAAGATTTTAGAAATGATAAAAAATAGAACCATCACTGAGGGAATGATTCCGAAGATTAATACCTGTTTAGATGCCGTAAATAATGGTGTTACAGCAGTAGCAATAATTGATGGGAGAAAAAAATACTCCATTTTATTTGAAATTTTTTCAGATAAAGGATCAGGAACTTTAATTAGAAAATGAAGGAATTAAGTTTTAAAAAAAATTTATTATTAGATCTTGATGGAACAGTATACCAAGATTTAGAATCTGTATTTGGTCAAGTTTCAAAATTAATGACTAAATATATTTCAGAAAAACTAAATATAAACTTAATTAAAGCTAAAGAATTACAAACTAATTATTTTTATAAATATAATACTAGTCTCAATGGATTAATGATACATCATGATATTCCACCAAAAGAATTCCTAAAATATGTTCATAATATAGATCTTTCCTTTATGAAGAAAGATACAGTTTTAAGAGAACAATTAGAGAATTTAGATATGAGAAAGCTAATTTTTACAAATGGAAGTACTGATCATGCAAAGAATGTACTTAGTCATTTGGGTATTGAAGATTTATTTGAGGGGATATTTGATATCAGTGATGCAGAATATGCTCCTAAACCTGAACCAAAAGCATTTGATCTGATGGTAAAAAAATTTGGGATAGATCCAAATAATACAATTTATATAGAGGATATTGCCAAAAATTTATCAATAGGTAAAAAAAGAGGGTGCACAACTGTTTGGCTAATAAATGATGAGCAGTGGGGTAAAATGGAGTCTGACAAAGATTACATTGATTATAAAATTGAAAATCTATCTTTATTTTTAAAAGAAATAAGGTTATTAAAAAGTAAATAAGCTATGACTATTGAAAAAATTATAAATGAAGCTTGGGAAAAGAAAAGTCAGATCAACAAAGAATCTGATAAATTAATAATTGACGCAATTAATGAGACAATCCATTTATTAAATGAGGGTAAAATAACTGTAGCCGAGCCTAATGGTAATGACTGGAAAATCAATGATTGGATTCAAAAAGGAATACTTCTTTCTTTTAGAGTAAATGATAGAAAAATTATTGGAGGACCATACAATGCATGGAATGACTTTGAGCACTTACCAGGTAAAACAGCTGGGTGGACTGAAAAAGAGTTTGCTAAAGCTGGTTTCAGAATGGTGCCAAATTGTGTGGTTCGAAACGGTTCTTTTATTGGAAAGGGTGCTGTCATAATGCCAAACTCATTTATTAACATAGGTGGATACTGTGGAGAAAATTCAATGGTAGACACGGGAGCTAGAATTGGTTCGGCCGCTAGACTAGGAGCAAATTGTCATTTGTCTGCAGGTTGCGGTTTAGGCGGTATATTGGAGCCCATTGGTTCTAAACCTACTATTATTGAGGACAATTGTTTCATAGGGGCTCTTTCAGAAATTGTTGAGGGTGTCATTGTGAGAAAAGGCAGCGTAGTTTCAATGGGCTGTTATATTGGTAAGAGCACGAAAATAGTTTATAGAGAAACTGGAGAGATTGTTTCAGGTGAAGTACCAGCTGGAAGTGTTGTTGTTCCAGGAACACTACCTTCAAAAAAACCTGGTGGACCAAACCTTTACTGTGTTGTTATTATCAAAACAGTAGATGAAAAAACTAGGTCAAAAACTAGTTTAAATGACCTTTTAAGAGACTAATAATGTCAAGAATAAGTGAATTACAATTAGCTAAAGAGCTGATCAGATTTCCATCAATAACACCAGTTGACGCTGGGGTAATGAAATTTTTACAAAAAAAATTAAAAAAACTAGGTTTCAAAACAAAAATATTAGAATTCAAAGAGAAAGGATTTAAACCTGTAAAAAACTTATATGCCAGATTTGGTTCTAAAACTCCAAATTTCATGTTTGCTGGACATGTTGATATTGTTCCTCCAGGAAATATAAAAGACTGGACCGTAAATCCATTTAAACCATCTATTAAAAATGGCCACCTTATTGGGAGGGGTGCAAATGATATGAAAAGTTCTATTGCAGCTTTTGTTTCTGCTGTTAGCACTTTTTTGTCAAAAAATAAAAAATTTAATGGATCAATTAGCTTATTAATTACAGGTGATGAAGAAGGTGATGCAGTCAATGGTACAAAAAAAGTTGTAGAATATTTAAAAAAAAGAAAAGAGAGAATTAATTTTTGCCTTGTTGGTGAGCCCACTAATCCAAATAAACTAGGTGAAATGATTAAAATCGGCCGAAGAGGTAGTTTAACTGGAAAGTTGACAGTACTTGGTATTCAAGGACATGTTGCCTATCCACAAAGAGCTAACAATCCTTCTACAACATTAATTAAAATTTTAGATGAATTAAAAAATATCAGATTTGACAAAGGAACAAAAAATTTTCAACCATCAAACTTAGAAGTTACAAAAATAAATATCAATAATGATGCAGACAATGTTATTCCAGGGCAAGCTGAAGCAACTTTTAATGTTAGATATAATGATAAGCATTCGTCAAATTCTTTGAAAAAAAAACTTAATAAAATCTTCTACAAAATTAGTAAAAAAAATAAATCTAAATTTAAAATACAATATAGAGTCTCTGGGGAAGCATTTTTAACAAAGCCAAATACAACAACATTTATGATTCAAAATATTGTAAAGAAAATAACAAAAATAAAACCAAAACTTTCTACGACTGGTGGAACGTCAGATGCAAGATTCATAAAAAATATATCTCCATGTTTAGAATTTGGATTAGTTGGAAAAACTATGCACAAAACTGATGAGGCAGTATCTTTAAGTGATTTGAAAAAATTAACAAAAATTTATTCTTTAATCCTAGATAAGTATTTTTCGTGAAAACTGCAATAATTTCATCAGATGCCTCAATAAATCATTTAACAGGTGATGGTCATCCGGAACAGCCAAAAAGAGTTGTAGCAATTACTGAAAAACTAAAGAAACAAAAAAATTTAATTTGGGATAAGCCAAGCACTTTTGATCATAATATTTTAAAAAAAGCTCATGACGAAAATTATATAAATATGGTTCAAAAAAGTTTTCCAAATGAGGGGATAAAATTTTTGGATGGAGACACAATTATCTCACCAGGAAGTAAAGATGCTACAATAGATGCTGTGGGTTCTGTAATCAAAGCAATTGATGGTATTGAAAATAAAAAATTTAAAAATGCTTTTTGTGCAGTACGACCCCCTGGTCATCATGCAGAAAAAGATAAAGCAATGGGTTTTTGTATTTATAATAATTGTGCAGTTGCAGCTCATTATCTTATTGAAAAATTTAATTATAAAAGAGTAGCTATTTTTGATCCAGATGTTCATCATGGAAACGGGACACAAGATATTTTCTTTGATAATAAAAATGTTTTATACCTATCAACTCATCAATATCCTTTTTTCCCTGGAACTGGAGGTGATAAGGAAGTAGGAAATCATGATAATATTTTTAATGTTCCTCTTCCAGCAGGAACTAATACTGAGAACTATATGAATGCATTAGATAGGGTTCTTGATAAATTAGTAAAATTTAAGCCAGAATTTCTAATTTTTAGTATGGGGTTTGATGCAAATATTGCTGATCCTCTTGCTCAGTTCGAGTTAAAGTCAGAAGATTTTTATGAGATTACAAAAAGAACTCTTAAAGCAACAAATGAATTTACAAACGGTAAGGTAGTATCAGTTTTGGAGGGAGGATACGACCTTAACGCCCTTGCGGAAAGTGCCTTTAATCATGTAAATGCATTATCTGAGTCAAATTAACAAATGAAACTTTATAAAATTGGAAGGTCAAAAATAGACAATAAAGGACTTTATGCATCTAAAGATATTAAAAAAGGCACAAAGATAATTAATTATGTTGGAAAAATTATAACCAAAAGCGAAACTGATAAAAATCCTAAATTTGATAACAACAAAGCAATATATTTATATAATTTAAATAGTAGATATGACTTAGATGGGGACTTCAAATATAATACCGCTAGACTAATAAATCACTCTTGTAATCCTAATTGTGAGGTGGATGGTAAAGGACTTAAGTTATGGATATCTTCTATTAAAGATATAAAAAAAGGAGAAGAGTTGTCTTATGACTATGGTTTTGGTTATGATGAAGACTATAAGCAATTTCCTTGCAAATGTGGTTCAGATAATTGCTGCGGTTATATTGTAAGAGAGGGATCGCGTTGGAGAATCAATAAAAAGTTTAAAAAAAAAAAAATTAATATGTAATTTTTTCTAAATACAGCCCGTGTGGTGGTGCAAGGGGAGCACAACTTTCTCTATTACATGATTTAAAAATCTTCTCAAATTTTTGTAAACTCCATTTTTTTTCTGATAAGTACTTTAGGCAACCCACCATTGATCTTACTTGGCTTTTTAAATAAGATCTTGATATAAATCTGATTTTAATTATGTTTTTTTTTTTTATTACTTGAATTTTATATATAGTTTTTTTTGCAGATTTCGAATTACAATTAGATGCTCTAAATGTTGAAAAATTATGAGTTCCCACTAATTTTTTTGTTCCCCTTTTAAGTAAATCAATATCAAGAGGTTTAATTATATGCCATTCTTTATTAAAATTAATTACTGAGGGTGAAATACCATTTCTAATTATATATATATAATATCTTTTTTTTGCTGAATGACGTGCATGAAATTTAAGCGGTTTTTTAGCAATTTTTAGTATTGAAATATTTTGTTTGTTTAAAAAAAAATTTAAAGATTTAATGAATATATTAAGATTTTTAATTTTTTGGTTCGTATCGAAATGAGCTGATTGTTCAATAGCGTGAACACCTGCATCTGTCCGACCGGATCCATAAATATTTACCTTATGTTTAAGCAATTTAGAAATATATTTTTGAATACAGCTTTGTATTGATCTACCTTTCTTTTGTTTTTGCCATCCAACGAAACCTGTTCCTAAATATTCGATTAAAATTTGATATCTGTAAAACATTTACTTTAGTAAAGAACCTTTTTCAATCTTGCTACCAAGCAAAAATTGCTTTGTTATTTGAGGTTTTTTTCCCTGTCTTTGTAATTCTATGATTTGAAGTGAGTTTTTTCCACATCCTACAATTAATTCGTCATCTAACACCCTTCCTGCAGATCCTTGAATTTGCACAACTTTGGATTTTAAAATTTTATATCTTTCATCATTATATTCAAACCATGCTCCTGGGTTAGGATAAAGACCATTTATAGTTGCTTGTATTTTTACCGCATCAAGACTCCAATTTATTTTACTCTCAATTTTTTGAATTTTTTTTGCAAAAGTCGCATTAGCGTGATTTTGCTCTACAAAACTTATTTTTTTTTCTAAAATTCCTTGAATATTTTCTAATATTCTTTCCGCACTTAAAATGCTTAGTCTTTTTGATAAAGACAAAAAATTTTCATTGTCCTTAATCTCAACTATGTATTTATTACAAATTGGTCCGCTATCTAATTTATTATTTATGCGCATAATTGAGACTCCTGTATATTTTTCTGAGTTAATTAAACATCTTTGTATAGGAGCAGCTCCTCTATATTTTGGTAGAAGTGAACCGTGAATATTGATAAATCCAAATTTACTTAGTTTTAATATATCCTCTGAAATAATTTGTCCGTATGCAACTACGATGGCTATATCAACATTCAAATTTTTAATTAGTTTATAATCTTCATTTAATTTTGATGGTGTTCTAATTTTTAATTTTAATTCTTCACTAATTTTATGGACTGGTGATTTAATGATGTTTTGTCCACGATTCGATTTACTTGGCGGTTGAGAAAATACAGTTAAAATCTTATTATCACTTTCTGCAATTTTTTTAAGAATAGGAACAGCAAAATTTGAAGTTCCTAAAAAAATAATATTTGCCATTTATACTATAAGCTTTTGAGATGAATTTTTTTTCTTTGATAATTTTTTAATTAATATTTCTTTCTTCAGTTTAGAGAGAAAATCGATTATTAATTTCCCATCGCAGTGCTGAATTTCATGCTGGGCACAAGTAGACAATAGACCATCACATTTAATATTTTTTTTCTTTCCGTTTTGATCTATATATTCCAACCAAATATATCTTGGTCTTTCAATTTCAATAAATGTTTCAGGGATTGAAAGGCATCCTTCTTCATAAACTGAGGTTTCTTTACTAAATTTTTTAATCTCAGGATTAATAAAACAATAAGGTGATGGCTTATCTTCTTTCTTTGAGACATCCAAAACAACAATTCTTTTTGGTATTCCAATTTGTATTGCGGCTAAACCAATGCCTTTTGAATTATACATCGTATCATATAAACTTTTAATTAATTTTTTTTCATTGACTCCTATTTTCTCGATTGGTTCAGAAACTTTTCTAAGCATTTCGTCAGGAACCGTAATGATATTTTGAATAGACATTTAAAATTATACTCTTAAAGGTAATATTTCTAATAATATATTATTACGAATTTTATCTAAATTTATTTGATTTAAAACTGTAATAATAAAATATTGCGTTTCTGTACCTAAATCTTCGATATTATCTTCACCTATAATCTCAACTAATCTTAATAATATCATTCCAACATCATCATTATTAATTAATACTTGTAAATCAGTTGGTACATTTGGGTCTCTTTCGTACAAGTTATTAAATTTCTTTTGTATGTTAGCTCCATCAAATATAATTGAGTCCAAAAGCATTTTATCTTTATTAGAAAATATATATTTTTTATTAGCCTTCACTTTTTTTAATAAATCATTAGTATCTTTTGACAATCTCTCAAGACTATAACTCTTTGAGAAGTAATTTAGCAGTTTTGATTGATGTAGTATCTTATTATTAAATTTAATTTTTTTACTCGATTCACTACTTGGAATAATATTTTTTTTGTAGAAAGTCGAATATTGTGCGGGTACTTCGTTCTCATTTATTTGTTTTAAAATATTAGAAAGCTCAACGTTAAAGGCATTGCTTATTGAGTCTTTAATTGTAGATTTTTTAAGTTTTTCTAACAAAAAAAGCTTCTCACCTATGTCATAGGTTAACAACAGCCTTTGATATAATAAAGCCCTACTTTTATAGTTTGGAAGGGCAGAATATTTATCTTTTACATTTAATAAATCGTCAAGAGTAAACTGGAATCTTTTATACAAATTTAAGAGTTCTTGTTCTTCATAATTTTTTTCATGGGTCGCTTTTTCAATCGCTATTATATTTTTACCATCTTCTAAATCTATTTCACTTATTTCTTCTAAAAGATTATAGTTTGACAAATATCTCCATATAAATTTGGGAGTTTTTTCATT
>CACKWQ010000002.1 GCA_902603925.1 uncultured Pelagibacteraceae bacterium
TTTTACTTTCTTTTTATTAATATACTTTAGTAAAGGACCACCGCTCGTAGCTACATAGGATTTGCACTCATTTTCATATAAGTAATGAGCTAAATCAAAACACCCTGTCTCCGCACCTCCATAACCAAGCTTAGGTATTACCTGTAAAACTTTTTTTTTTGATGACATTTAATGTATTTATATATTATTAATTGCTCTAATAAACTTTTATGAACAAAATAAAATACGTAAAAATATCAAATAATATCAGAATTAGATATTTAACTAACAATTTTAATAAAAATCCCTACATTGTTTTTCTACATGGATTTATGTCAGACTTAGATGGAGATAAACCCAAAGTTTTTAATAAATTCTGTTCAAAATTAAAGCTTGGTTTTTTAGCAATTGAGTATTCTGGTCATGGTAAGTCATCAGGTAAATTTACTGACGGTAATATATCGAAATGGAGCCAACAGGTTAAATTTGTTTTAAAAAAAATCTTAAAAAAAAATAGTTTTATTTTAATTGGCTCAAGTATGGGGTCATGGATATCGGCAAATCAATTTCCAATATTTAAAAAACAAATTAAAGGATTTATAGGTATAGGATCTGCACCAGAATTCTTACAAAGAGTAATGTGGAAGAAGTTTTCAAAAAAAATGAAAAATGAGACAATTAAAAAAGGTGTATATAACCTCAAACACGGCGGTTATGAATACCCAATAACATACCAACTAATAAAAGACTCAAAAAATAATAAAATTTTAAATAAAAAAATTGACTTAAATATACCTGTAACTTTATTTCATGGAACTAATGATGAGTCTATACCAGTTAAATATTCTAGAAAATTAATTAAAATTTTTACAAAAGCTGAAAAAAAACTAGTTATAATAAAAAATGGAGACCATAGTTTGTTTAATAAGAAATATCAAAAAAAAATATTGAAAGAATTAAAAAATATAATTTATCGAATTGGTTAAACGGCAAGATTTTTTATATTCTTGTTTGATATTGGATGTTCTAATTTATCTAACATCTCTTTTGGACATATTTGATAAAACATATTTACCTCTTTATCAAAATCTTTAATTATTTTCTCTGACACTCTCGATTTTGTCTCTTTGTAATGTTCAGAAATTAAACTTTTGAGAAATGTTCTCCAGTGATCTGTTTCTACTCTTTGAATAATTATTGATTCTAAATTTGCTTTTTTCTCAAATTGGTTTTTTTCATCATAAACAAATGCCATGCCACCAGTCATGCCTGCTCCAAAATTGTCTCCCGTATCTCCAATAATCACAATATTTCCACCAGTCATATATTCACATCCATTTGATCCGCATCCTTCCACAACTGATGTAGCGCCTGAGTTTCTGACTGCAAATCTTTCCCCGGCTTGACCTGCTGCAAATAATTTTCCAGACGTAGCACCATAAAGAACGGTATTTCCGATAATTGTATTGTCATTTGAAACTAAATTGCTCTCCGCCTGTAATTTAATTGCAATGGTTGCTCCTGAAAGACCTTTAGCGACATAGTCATTTGCATCTCCTAATAAATTTAATTTTAAACCTTTAATGCCAAATGCACCGAAAGATTGACCGGCTGAACCTTTAAAGTTAATTGTAACTTCGTTATAATCTAATTTTTTATCACCGAACTTTTTATATAAGTTATAAGAGATCCTAGTTCCGACAGCTCTGTCAGTGTTTTGAATTGAATAAGTTTTTTCAATTGACTTATTATTATCTATTTTATTCTCAACATCATCCCAAATCTTCTGATCTAGAGTATCTGGAACTTTATTTATAATCGGCTTTTCGCAATACCTTTTATTTTTCCCTGAATCCGCTTGAACAAATAGGGGATTGAGATCTAAGTCATCTAAATTCGGTGATCCTTTGCTAACCTGTTTGAGCAAATCAGTTCTGCCGATTATTTCGTTTAATTCTTTAAATCCTAATTCAGACAAAATTTCTCTTACTTCAGTCGCAATAAATTTAAATAAATTGACTACTTTATCCGGTGTTCCTGTGAATTTTTCTCTTAATTTTTCATCTTGAGTACAAACTCCTACGGGGCATGTATTTGAGTGACACTGTCTTACCATTATACATCCCATAGCGACTAAAGAGGTTGTTGCAACTCCATATTCTTCTGCTCCCATCATTGCAGCCATAACAACATCTCGTCCTGTCTTAATTCCACCGTCTGTTTTAAGTGTTACAGTATGTCTTAAATTATTTAATGTTAGAACTTGGTTAGCCTCGGTTAAACCCATCTCCCAAGGAATACCAACATATTTTACACTTGTTTGCGGTGATGCACCTGTTCCCCCATTGTGGCCAGATATCAATATTATATCTGCTTTTGCTTTAGCCACTCCGGCAGCTATGGTTCCTACTCCTGAAGAGGCAACTAACTTTACACTAACTCTTGCATTAGGATTAATTTGTTTAAGATCATAAATTAGTTGCGCTAAATCCTCTATTGAATATATATCGTGATGAGGTGGTGGTGATATTAGTGTTACTCCTGGGGTTGAATGTCTCAATCTAGCAATTTCATTAGTAACTTTGAATCCAGGTAATTGTCCCCCTTCACCTGGTTTTGCCCCTTGTGCAATTTTTATCTCAATTTCATTACAATTGTTCAAATAGTCAACAGTTACACCAAACCTTGCGGATGCAATTTGTTTAACCCGAGAATTAGCAGAGTCACCATTTTCCATTTTTTTAAATCTAATTGAGTCTTCTCCGCCCTCTCCACTGCAAGATGCTCCTTTAATTCTATTCATAGCAACAGCCAAGGTTTCATGGGCCTCTTTTGATAAGGCTCCATGCGACATGCTTCCACTACCAAATCTTTTTAGAATATTCTCAATTGGCTCTACTTGTTCCAATGCAATGTGGTCTCTTTTTTTAAAATCTACTAAGTCCCTTAAATTTATTGGTGGTAGAGAATAGATGCCTTTTGAGTATTTTTTATACGTTTCATATGAATCATTTGTAACAGCACTTTGTAGTAAATGTATTAATTTTCCCTGATACTGGTGTTTCTCTCCATTCTTTCTATATCTATATAAGCCACCAATTGGCAAAATATCTGATGACGTTTTAAAAGCATCAAAGTGAATTTCTCTAATTTTTTTTTCAATCCCGTAAAGCCCAATTCCTGATATTTTCGATGTCACTCCTGGAAAAAACTCGTTTACAACAGTTCTTGATAGACCCACTGTCTCAAAATTACATCCACCTCTATATGAGCTTAAGACTGATATCCCCATTTTAGACATGATCTTTAATAATCCAAGATTAATTGATTTAATATATCTAATAACACAATCATCAAATGAATTGATTGAGAAAAGTTTTCTTTTGTACCTCTGATACAAACTATCAAAGGCTAGATATGGATTAATAGTTGTCGCACCAACACCTAATACTGTAGCGAAAGAATGGGTATCTAAACATTCTCCAGATTGAACATTAATTGAAACATAGCCCCTTAAGCCTAACTTTACTAAGTTAGTATGAACTGCGCCAACACTTAACAACGTTGGAATTGGAAATCTATTCTCACTAATATTTTTATCTGATAAAACAATTTGGGTTATTCCTTTTCTGACTGCCTCTTCAGTATTATTTTTTAACTCATTTATTGATTGCTCCAATGTTTTATCTTTAGAGAATGTACAATCAAATATCTTGTTGTTCTGTCCAAAATAATTAATAAATTTATCAAATTGTGAGTTTGACAAAATTGGGGAGTTTAAAACATAAATATTTTCCTCTATAAGATTATTAAAATCCAAAATGTTACCTAGATTTCCAAATCTAGTTTTCAAACTCATCACTTTGCTTTCTCTTAAAGAGTCTATTGGTGGGTTAGTAACTTGGCTAAAATTTTGCCTAAAATAGTGATAAAGGGGTCTGTATTTATCAGACAAAACCGCTAGAGGAGTATCATCTCCCATTGAGCCTGTTGCTTCCTTTGCATCCTCAGCCATTGGGTGTAGAATTAACTCTAAATCCTCTAAACTATAACCAAACACATGCTGTCTTCTCTTTAGTTCCAATCCCTCAAATTTATTAAACTCTTTTTCAATTGGTAGTTTTTTATCTAGATCAATAATTTGATTATTAAAATTTTGATATTCTTTTGCTAAGTAATCCTTTATTTGAGAATTCGTAAAAACTTTGCCCTTTTCAATTCTGACACCTAGTATTTCCCCAGGACCTAATCTTCCTTTCTTTATGATTTTTTTTTCATTCAAATCAACCATTCCAGTTTCTGATCCAGCAAATAATAATTTATCTCTTGTAACTGTATATCTTAAAGGTCGTAAACCATTCCTGTCTGAAGCAACTATTACCCATTCGTTATCTGTACCTGCTATTGCAGCAGGACCATCCCATGGTTCCATTGTGCTATTAAGAAAATTGAATAGTTTCATCTGATTACTTGGTAGTATTTTACTTTTTTTAGACCATGCATCGGGAATTAACATTAATTTAGTTAATGGTGCTGAATGACCTGACATAGTCAGCAGTTCAAATACATTGTCTAAAGATGCAGAATCAGAATTACCATCAGGTATTACGGGCTTTAAATTTTCCATATTTTCATAATTGGTACTAAACATTTCTTCCTCGTGAACTTTCATCCAATTTATGTTTCCTTTAAGAGTATTTATTTCTCCGTTATGAGCTATGGATCTAAATGGTTGAGCTAAATCCCAGCTTGGAGCAGTATTTGTTGAAAATCGTTGATGAAAAATAGCATATCTTGATTTAAATCTAATATCATTTAAGTCCTTATAAAAATCAGCAAGAGACTCAGCAAGAAACATTCCTTTGTAAATTATAGATTTTGAACTAAATGAGCATATATAAAAATTATTTAAATTTTTCGATAAGCAATGATGCTCTATTTTCCTTCTAGTTTCGTAAAGTTTTCTTTCGAGATCTTTTCCTGAAATCTTTGCATCATTAACTTTAAATAAAACTTGTGTTATTTCAGGTCTTGTAAACTCTGCCTTTTCTCCAAGTACCTTTGGATTAACTGGAACTTGTCGCCATCCATAAATATAAAAATTACTTTTCGTTAGCTCGCTCTCAACAACTGTCCTACAAGCCTCTTGTGAAGCATAGTCATTTCTTGGTAGAAATATCATCCCAATACATACGGCATCTTTAGTATCATGCTTGTGTCCAGTTGCCTCTATTTTCTCTACGAAAAAATCTGACGGAATTTCAATATGTATACCAGCACCATCTCCTGTTTTTCCATCTGCATCTACAGCTCCTCTATGCCAAACAGCTTTTAAAGCCTGAATACCAAATTCTACAACTTGTCTTGTTTTTTTACCTTCTGTAGATGCCACTAGTCCAACGCCACAAGCGTCGTGTTCCATACGTTCATCGTAGACATGACCCCTTTTTAATAATTTGAGATTTTTTTTTCGTAAATTCATTATGCAACTTCTTTTTTTCTTTTTGAGTTAATATAATTTGAAATATTTTTAGACACATCTCTTCCATCTTTGATAGCCCATACTACAAGTGAGGCACCTCTTACAATATCACCTGCTGCAAAAACTCCAGGAACAGATGTCTCCATTGTTTTAAAATCTACTTTTAAAGTACCCCATTTCGTAACCTTCAATCTTTCTTCATTAAATAAATTCGGTAAATCCTCTGGATCAAATCCAAGTGATTTTATTACTAAGTCTGCCCTTATTTCATAGTGTGAGTCCTTTATAATCTCAGGTCTTCTACGACCGCTATCATCAGGATTACCAAGTTTTATTTTATTTACGACAACCTTTTCTACTTTGTTATTTCCAATAAATTTAGATGGACTACTTAACCACACAAACTCGACTCCTTCCTCTTCAGCATTTTGTACCTCCCTCGCTGAACCAGGCATGTTCTCTTTGTCTCGTCTATATAGACATTTCACTGATCTAGCTTCTTGTCTAATCGCTGTTCTCACACAGTCCATTGCTGTATCTCCACCACCGATAACTATAACGTCTTTCCCTTTTGCGTTGAGAGTTCCGTCATCAAATAGTTCAACTTCGTCTCCTAAACCCTTTTTGTTAGAAGCTGTTAGAAAATCCATTGCAGGAAATATATTTGCTAAATCACTACCAGGTAAATTTACTTCTCTAGCTTTGTAAACGCCAGTAGAAATCAAGACTGCATCATGCTTATCTCTTAGATGTTTTAATGTAACATCTTTTCCTACCTCAAAATTATGGGTAAATTTTATTCCACTTTTTTCTAGTAATTTTGTTCTTCTCTGAACTACTTTTTTTTCAAGCTTAAAATTTGGAATTCCATAAATTAAAAGACCTCCTGATCGATCATATCTATCATAAACAGTTATCTGAAAACCTAATTTTCTTAATTCTTCTGCACATGCTAATCCTGCGGGACCAGCTCCAATTATACCGATACTTTCAGATCTTTCATTTTTTACTTCGATAGGTTTTACCCAGCCTTTTTCCCATGCATTTTCTGTAATAAATTTTTCCACAGATCCTATTGTTACTGTTCCGTGGCCAGATTGCTCTATTACACAATTGCCTTCACACAATCTATCTTGGGGACAGATTCTTCCACAAACTTCTGGCATGTTATTTGTACTTTGAGAAAGCTGATAAGCCTCTTCTAATCTTCCCTCTGCAGTTAATTTTAGCCAGTCTGGGATGTTATTGCTTAATGGACAATGAACCTGACAAAATGGAACCCCGCATTGTGAGCATCTGCTAGATTGTTCTTTAGCCCTGTCTTTTATAAATTCGTCGTAAATCTCTTTAAAATCGTCTTTTCTATCAGCAACCTCCCTTTTAGGTGGAGATTGTTGACCTAATTTCACAAATTTTAGCATTTTTTCTGACATAGTGAGCGACTCTTATACTATAAGAAAAATTTTATAAAGTATAATTAGGACAGTATAATTTACCTAATTTTTTAAAAAATCCATATTTTTATGACTTTTTTCTATAGTTGCATATCTATTATGCATTCAAGGAATTGCTTTATTTTAGCTTTAATTAATTTAAAAAACATACATCCTTAATGTTTGCATATTATTTAGAAATAATAGTTCTATCTCTTATACAAGGAATTTCTGAGTTTATTCCTGTAAGTTCCTCCGCACACTTAATATTAGCATCACAAATTAATCAGTTTAATATAAATACATTACAAATAGATGTAAGCCTCCATGCTGGGTCATTGATAGCTATACTCTTATATTTTTGGAAAGACTTAATTGGAATTTTTAAGGATAAAAAATTACTTGCTTTAATTTTCCTTGGATCAACCCCTTTGCTAGTAGTTGGTTTAATTTTGTATTCAACAGAATTAATTTATAATCTGAGGAACATAAAAGTTATAACTTGGTCTACACTTATTTTTGCAATTTTGCTTTTTTTTTCAGATAAAAAAAAAGTAAAGAAAAAAATTCAAAATGATCTCAAGATAAAAGATATATTAATTATTGGATTAAGCCAAATACTTGCTTTTATACCAGGTGCAAGTCGATCAGGAGTAGTAATGACTAGTTGCAGATATTTAAAATTCAATAGAGTAGATTCTGCAAAAATTTCTTTTTTTTTATCTATTCCCGCTCTAGCTGGTGCAAGTTTTTTAGGTTTAAATGATATATCTAAAGAAGGAATAGATTTCAATAACGTAATAATATTTACAACTTTGTTTTCGTTTATTTTTTCATTTTTTACAATAAAATTTTTATTATATTTTTTAAATAGATTTTCTCTGAAAGTTTTTGTTTTTTATAGAATTTTTTTATTTTTTATTTTATTGATTATTGCTTATACTTAAATTTTTTTACATTTGGGGTTAACTGTGATAATAAAACCGCCAGTAATATTAAAAAACAACCTAAAATATTGTTTTTTTCTAAAAATTGATCTAAGATTATCCAACCGGCTACTGCTGCAAATACACCCTCTAAAGAATAAATTATTGCCGCAGGCGTTTCTTCAATATACTTTTGAGCGTACATTTGTAGTGTAAATGCTATACCTCCTGATAAGACACCAGCATAAATTATGGATGAGCTTTCCATTAGTATTTTATATAATTTTATTTCCTCAAAAATAAATGCAAAAATTAAAGATAAAATTCCCACAAATAGCGCTTGTAGAGATGCATAAAACATTGGTATCTTAAATTTTTCCATAAATTTGCCTGCAAAAATAATATGTAAAGCCCAAAAAATTGAGCAAAAAATTACCAAAATATCTCCGAACATAATTACAGAATCTGAAAAGTCGCTTAAAAAATAAAATCCAATTATACAAAGCATAATTGAAGGCCATATGCTCCAATGGACACTTATTTTGTAAATAATAAATAGTAATATTGGAACCAATGGTACATAAAAAACCGTGAAAAATGCTGCATTTGCTATGTTTGTATATTGTAACGCTGCTTGTTGTAGAAAAGTTCCTAAAAATAGTGATGTTCCCATAAATAATAAAAATTTATAAAATAGTTTCTTATTTGTATTAATATCCTCTCTAATTTTTTTTCTTTCAAAAAAAATTGCAATAGGGAAGATAGTTAAAAAACCGACAAAAAACCTTGAGGCGTTGAAAGTTAAAGGACCAATATTATCCATGCCTGTATCTTGGGCAATAAAAGCTGTACCCCAAATAAAAGTTGTAATTAAAGCACATAATAATGATGTGATTTTATTCATTTAAACTAATTTAGATTATTTTGTTCATTCTACATGAACTATCAAAGTCCTCTTTATTAATATAGCAGCCAGAAATTTTTCTTGCTCCATTAAAAGAACCTCTACCATGTAAGATTCTCCAATTGTTAAAAATTAAAAGCTCACCTGGTTTTAAAACGTGTCTCCATTGAAACTTTTTATCATTCGCAATGAGATCAAACTTTCTAATTGCATCGTAGAATTTTAAAGTTTTTTTATCGTTAAGTCTGAATGGTGCACGATCATAATTATTGAAACTTACTTGAACTAATTTATTTTCTTTATTTAACTTAAATATTGGTCTTTTCGCCTCTAAATACACACCGTCCCCTTTGTATTCTCCTTTAACCTCAATATCTGCTAATAAATTGTATAACGCTTTATCTTCTTTTTTAATCTTTTCAGCGATTTTAAATCCATCTACCATTATTGACTCACCTCCCATCGCATCGTAATGACAACAAAGTAAAAGTTGAAGGCCGGGAGCATCATTGCTGTAAGTTGCATCTGTATGTGGCCGTAATTCGTCCTGCGTATAAGCGCTATCAGCCATATTTTTATTTGACTCAAAACTCCATAAACCCCCAAAAATAGACTCTCTTACATATCCTATTTTTTTTGCAATTTTTTCCACTGATATCATTTTTTTTTCACAATTTTTAATTACAGAAAATCCATATTTATGTAAATTTTTTAGTAAGATCTTAAAACCTTTTTTTGACGTTGCATTTTTAAAGTCTATATAAATATCTTTTTTAATTTTATCAGCTGTCCATAGACACAAACTATTTGGATTTTTTATTTTTTTTTTTTTAATTGTATTTTCAAGTAAAAAAGTTGATTTATAATTTATAGGTTTTTTTAAATCCGACCAAAATATATCTACTGAATTTCCAAAATCTCTAATTTTTACATTTTTTACACTGATCTTAGGATTAATTTTAGCGGTAAAAGTTTTTCTTTGATTGCTTCTTGAGTCCCAACTTCCTTTATCTTTTGCATGATCTCTCAGCCAAATATTTAAAAAACTATCATTAATCCTATTTGCAAAAAAAACTTTAATTTTATTTGGAAAAATTTTAATGTTTTTTATCATTTAATAAATAAGTTTTTATAATAATTTATTTTTACCATATTTAGATCGATTTTTTGACAAATTTTATATCAATAATAACAGAATGTTTAAAATAATTTATAAAAAATTTTTCAGTAATAATCTTGATAATGCATTAGATGCAAAATATTGGATACAAATCTCCATTTTAAAAAAAAAATTATCCTTTCTCAAAAACTAGTATCTTTGTATACACATTGCTATCCCCATTCCGCCGCCAATACATAGTGTTGCTAACCCTTTTTTTGAATCTCTTTTTACCATTTCATGTATTAATGTAACCATTATTCTTGTACCGGATGCTCCTATCGGATGTCCTAAAGAGATTGCCCCGCCATTTACATTTACAATTTCTGTTGGAATTTTTAAATCTTTTATTACCGCAAGACTCTGAGCAGCGAAAGCCTCGTTTGACTCTATTAAATCTATTTCGCTAATTTTCCAACCTGCTTTCTCAATTGCTTTTTTTGATGAAGGTATAGGTCCTGACCCCATTAAAGCAGGATCAACCCCACATGTTGCCCAAGATACAATTTTAGCTAGCGGTTCTAAGTTTCTTTTTTCAGCTTCATCTCTTGTCATCAAAATTACACCTGCCGCACCATCATTTATTCCTGATGAATTACCTGCAGTCACTGTACCATTTTCTTTAAAAATAGTTTTTAAAGAAGAAAGTCTCTCCAAATTAATGTCTTGTCTTGGGTGTTCATCTTTATCAGCTAAATCAGAAATTATTTCATCTCTAAATCTGTTATTTTTTAAAGCCAATTTTGTTTTTTTTTGAGACTCAAATGCAAAAGCATCTTGATCCTCTCTAGATATATTCCATTTAATTGCAACATTTTCCGCAGTAACCCCCATATGATATTTATTGTAAACATCGATTAAACCATCTTTGAGCATTACGTCTTTATCACAATTAGTCATACTTTCCTGTCCGCCAGCGATAACTATTTTTGCATCATTAGCTTTGATTGATTGATAAGCAGATGCAATAGATCTTAAACCAGAGCCACATACTTGATTAATAACATATGCTGTTTTTTCGAAAGGCACACCTGCCTTTATTGAAGATTGTCTAGCTGGATTTTGTCCTTTATTTCCTGTCAAAACCTGCCCTAATATAATTTCATTTATATCATTGGGAGATATCATAGATTTCTTTAACAAATTTTGAATGACATTTGCTCCTAAATCATGGGCCTCATATTTACTTAAAATCCCCCCATACTTGCCTATCGGTGTTCTTAAGGCATTAGTAATAACTATATCTTTAGAATTTTTACTCATGTTTAATACAATAATTGCTAAATTAATAAATTTCATTAGAAATATGAAGTATATTATTTATAAAATGCGCCTGTAGCTCAATTGGATAGAGCGCTTGGCTACGGACCAGGAGGCTCTGGGTTCGACTCCTAGCAGGCGCACCAAGAAAGGAAACTATGAAAATATCTTTACAAAACTCGGTAATTTACTTTTTTATAGCTATCGGATTAGTGTTATTTTTAATAACTTTATTTATATGAAAAAAAAATTTGAAAACATAAGTAAAAAACCTGGGTTTATGAAACATAATGGAGGACTTTTATTTCGAGAAATATCAAAAAAAAAATATCAATTTAAAGCAAGAGTTCAAAAGTTTAACCTTAATAGAGCTGGCATAACTCATGGTGGGTTTATAGCAGGTGTTATAGATGCAGGCTCTGGGACGGCAGTTCATAGGGCATCAGGCAATCAGGTTTGTGTCACGATATCTCTAGATGTTAAATTTATTGGATCAAGTGGACTTGGTGATTTAATTATTGGAAATGTAGAAATACAAAAAATAACAAATTCTCTTATTTTTATGAGATGTAAATTAGTCACTAAAAAAAATATTGTAGCTATCGGAACAGGTGTATGGAAAAAAACTAAACGGAAATTTGTAACTTAATGAAAAAGAAATTTAAATATATTTTTTATAGTGTAATTTATTTACTAATAATTATTGTAATGGCCATTTACTTTTATAAAAATGGAATAAGTTTAGTTTAATTTCTATAGTTCTTTGATATTTTTTTGTTTTATAATTTTTTGTAAATTTATGTTAATCTTTAAATTATAAGATACAAAAATGAGAACTTTTTAGGCAGTGATTCGGACTATTTTTATCCTATTTTTGTTCTTTTGAAATAACAATATGTAGTAGTTTAAATAATTTATATACCAATGGTAGAAATGGAAAAAAATAAAATTACAGCAGTGTTAGGACCAACAAATACTGGAAAAACCTTTTTAGCAATTGAAACAATGCTTTCCTTTGAGAGTGGTATGATTGGTTTTCCTTTAAGATTGCTGGCAAGAGAAGTTTACGACAAGGTAATAAAAAAAGTTAATATAAATTTAGTCGCTCTTATTACTGGAGAAGAAAAAATAATTCCATCTAGTGCAAAATATTTTTTATGCACAGTAGAGTCAATGCCGTTGAATAAGCATCTTGATTTTGTTGGGATAGACGAGATACAAATGTGCTCTGATCATGAGAGAGGACATATATTTACACAAAGACTCTTATATTTAAGAGGCGAAAAACTTACTATGTTTATGGGCTCTAATACCATAAAAAATATAATTTCTAGTTTAAATGAAGATATAGAATTTATAAATAAAGATAGATTATCTCAATTAACTTACAGCGGTTATAAAAAAATTTCACGTATCGAGAGGAAAAGTGCTGTCATAGCTTTTTCTGCTGAAGAAGTTTATGCAATTGCAGAACTCATTAGACGTCAAAAAGGTGGTGCTGCTATAGTTATGGGATCTTTGAGCCCAAAAACTAGGAATTCTCAAGTTGAGTTATATCAATCAGGCGATGTTGACTATCTTGTTGCTACTGATGCAATTGGTATGGGAATTAATATGGACTTAGATCATATATATTTCTCAAACCTTAAAAAATTTGATGGAAAAAAGCTTAGAAGATTAAATTTGTCAGAAATCGGTCAAATATCAGGTAGGGCAGGCAGATATTTAAACGATGGATCATTCGGTATTACGGGGGAATGTAAAAATATTAACTCAGAAGAAATAGATTTACTTGAAAATCATAGATTTGAAGAGATAAGAACTTTGTTCTGGAGAAATTCTAATTTAGATTTTAGAAGTGTACAAACATTAATTCGGTCACTAGATGAAAAACCCTCAAAAAGTTGGTTAAGAAGAATTCATGAATGTGAAGACGAGAAAGTTTTAAAACATTTAGTAAAGGATAGTTCAATTAAAATTGGAGACGACAAAAAAGAAATAGAATTACTTTGGGAGTGTTGTCAAATC
Source organism: uncultured Pelagibacteraceae bacterium (assembly GCA_902603925.1). GTDB lineage: Bacteria > Pseudomonadota > Alphaproteobacteria > Pelagibacterales > Pelagibacteraceae > Pelagibacter. The sequence continues at coordinate 13,172 of CACKWQ010000002.1, forward strand.
CCGGATTTTGTAAAAAAGACCTATGGTCATCACTTTGAAATTGTAAGTAAAGTATTTCAGTTCTTGAGAGGTAAAAATGGTAAAATTCCAAATCAATATATGAAGGAGCAGTTAACAAGTTTAGATAAATTAGACGGTAATGTAGACTCTATTTCGAACAGAATCGCAAATGTTAGAACATGGTCTTATGTATCAAATAAGGCTAATTGGGTAGAAAATCAAGATTATTGGGTTGAAAGAACTAAATATCTTGAAGACAAACTATCTGATAGACTTCATGAAGAATTAACAAAAAGTTTTATTGATAAAAGGGCGAGTGTTTTGGCTAGGGGATTAAAACAAGATATAAGTTTTGATACAAAAATTTTAGACGATGAGTCTGTAATTATTAATGAACAATTTATCGGTCGTTTAAAGGGACTAAAACTTGAATTGGATTTAAAAGTTGGAGCCTTAGACTCTGATGTAAAGTCACTTAAAAAAGCTGCAAGACAAAGTGTTACACCTGAAATTTTAAATAGAATAAATCAAATAACTAAAACCCAAAGTTTAGAACTTAATAATGATTGTAAAATTTATTGGAATAAAAACCCAATTGGTTTCATTATACCAGGGAAAGACTATTTAAGTCCTGAAATTAAGTTGATAATAGATGATATGGTTGAGTTCAATGATCAAAAAAAATTATTAGAGTTCCTTAATATTTGGTTAACAAAAAAAATAAATAATGATTTAGAGTCTCTTCACAAATTAAAATTTATTAAAGATACAAACCCTCAAATAAGAGCATTAGCTTTTCAACTATATGAAAATAACGGTGTAATTAAGAGAGAAGTTGTACAAGAATTAGTCAAGAAACTATCACAAGATCAAAGGAGAGTACTAAGAGATATAGGAGTAAAGTTTGGAAGATACCATATTTTTTTGTATAAATTATTCAAGCCTCAGGCAGTATCATTAAGAATTTTATTATGGAAAAATTACCATGAAAAATTCCTTAACCTTAAACCACCAACATTTGGATTAAACTTTATAGAGGACAAGTTAGGTACAAATGAGAATTTCATGCTTTTATGCGGTTTTGAAAAATTTGATAGGTTCTTTGTGAGAATTGACATTTTAGAAAGACTCTTTATTCATATAATAAAATCAAATGAGAAAAAAGAAAGTGAAATCAAAATAGTGCCAGAAATGTTAAATTTATTAGGTTGTAATAAAGAAAACTTTTTAAAACTAATTCATTTTATGAATTACAAATCCTTTGAAAAAAATAATGAAACATATTTTAAATACTCACCTAAAAAAATTAGTTTTAAAATTAAGTCCAAGAAAAGCTTAGATAATCCATTCAATATCTTAAATCAACTTAATATCAAGTAATGTTCGATTTCCTAAAAAAAAAAGATGATCCTCAAAAAGAAAATCAGTCCTTGGTTGAAGTTGCATGCCTTTTGATACATGCTTCCAAAATAGATGAAAATTATTCAGTAGATGAAAAACAGATAATTAAAAAAACTATTATTAATTTAGGGGCTAGTGATGACAATGTTGAAGAAATTATTTCGAATGCAGAAAAAATTGAGCAAAATTCTAATCAAATACTTGATTTTACAAAAAACATTAAAAATGTTGATCAAAATAAAAAGTTAATAGTAGTAGAGGCTTTATGGAAAATTATTTATTCAGACTCTAATTCGGATATGTATGAAGCAAATTTGATGAGGAGACTTACGGGTTTATTATATCTAGATCCCAAAGATGTTGGTGATATCAAACAAAAAATAATAAGTGAACAAATTAAATGACCTATATTGTTAACGATAAATGTATTAAATGTAAATTAATGGACTGTGTTGAGGTATGTCCAGTTGACTGTTTTTACGAGGGTAAAAATATGCTTGTAATTAAACCTGATGAGTGTATAGATTGTGGCGTTTGTGAGCCTGAATGTCCTGTAGACGCTATAGAACCAGACACAAATGAAGGAACAGATAAATGGGTAGAAATAAATACAAAGTATTCAGAAATTTGGCCGAACATAACACAAAAGAAAGACCCACCCAAAGATAACGAAAAATTCAGAGATGAAAAAAATAAATTTGATAAGTACTTTAAAGAAAACATTTAAAAAAAAATCAAAGGTTCCAAAATCAAAAAACCTAAAAAAAACAATTAAAAAAAACAATAACAAAGTTAAGGAGCCAAAAAAAATAGTTAAAATTAAAGAAATTAAAAAAAAAAAGAAAAAGGTAGCTAAGTCTAATAAGAAAGAAAAAGCAAAGTTACAAGAAACCAATAATCAAAGTCTGAGACTAACTAAAAACATAAATGATCAAAAGCCTGAAATAAAAAAAATTAAAAAACAGTCGTCAGAAAAGAGAATTTTTAAAATTAAAGATTATGTAGTTTATCCAAAACATGGTGTAGGTCAAATAACTGAATTTAAAAAAATAAATATTGGTGGAATTGATGTAGAGACATATGTTTTAAAATTCGAAAAAGATAAAGCTAATGGAATGATACCTGTTAACAAACAATCTCATCTGAGACCTCTTGCAACAATTAATCAAGTAAATAAGTGTATTAGTATATTAAAGGGAAAACCAAAGATTAAAAGATCAATGTGGAGTAGAAGAGCACAAGAGTATGAGGCCAAGATTTCATCTGGAAAAATTTATGATCTAGCAGAAGTAGTCAGAGATTTGAATAAAGGCGATGATATAATGATTGATCAATCATATAGTGAGAGACAACTTTTTGAAAAGGCTTATGAAAGGTTATTGGCCGAATTTCAAATTATCTTAGGTATTGGATATGAGGCAACGCAGAAAAAATTAGATAAAGCACTTAAAAGAAATCTAGAAAATCAATCTCCTAAACAAGAGGTCAAGATAGAGGAGAAAACCGAAATTACTGGGGATCCTGAAGCACCACAATCTATAGAATAAAAAAAACGCTTCCCACGCAAGCGCCATGAGAAGCGTTATTTTTAAGGAAAGAAAACTTAACTATCTTCTTCTTCTTTTCTTAGCCTTTTTAGCTTTCTTTTTCTTTTTAGCTTTTTTTCTTCTTTTAGCCATTTTTAGCTCCCTGTTATTGTACGAATCAAAATGATTCGTGATTTATTAATTTTTATTTTTTTTAAAGACTTATGTCAATTATTTAATTTTAAATAAAAAAATTATAAAATAAATTTAATTTGTTAAAAAATTAATTAATAAAAAAGATAAGTAAATTGCGATTAATAAACACTTTTTTTTACAAATTTTTATAAAGTTTCTCAAAATTATTTTGGTAACTGTTAATAATTTTGAATCTTTTTAACTTAAGCGTTGGTGTTAACATTCCATTTTCAATTGAAAATTTTTCTTTTATTACGAAAAATTTTTTAATTTTTTCTATTTTTGCAAGTTTATTATTAATTTTTTCTATTTCTAATTCTATTTCATTTATTTCTTTTGTTTTTCCATTATCACTTAAAACTAATAATGCAACCAAGTACGGCTTATTATCGCCATAAACTAAAGCCTGCTCAAAATAACTTGAATTTGTTATTTCATTTTCAATTTTTAATGGTGATATGTTATCTCCACCAGGTGAAATTAATATGTCTTTTTTTCTATCTGTGATTTTTAAATAATTTTCTTCAATAACACCTATGTCGCCTGTATGTAACCATCCATTTTTTAAAACTTTTTTTGTTTCAGAATCGTTATTCCAATATCCTATCATTACATTTTCGCCTTTTACTAAAATTTCACCGTCTTCAGCTATGATTACTTTGTTTTCTTCAAATGGTGGACCGACTGTTTCTACTCTTATATCATTTATTGGATTACAACTTACAACAGGCGATGTTTCAGTAAGACCATATCCTTGAAGTGTGGGAAGGCCTATTGCATTCAGGAAATGTCCTATTTTTTTATCTAAAGCTCCACCACCTGAAACAAAAGTCTTCAAACATCCGCCAAATTGGGACTTTATTTTTTTTCTTATTATAGTATCTAAGACTGCATCCTGAATTTTCTCAAGTATATTTAGTTTAATTTTTTTTATTTTCTTTGTACCTAATTCAACCATTCTGTTAATTAATAATTTTTTAACTCCTACATTTTTATTAAAACTTGAACTAATTTTTTGATATAAATTTTGATAAAATCTTGGAACCGCTGTCATTATATGCGGTTTACAATCATTCATATTTTTTATTAGTTTTTCAATACTTTCAGCATAATATACTTTAGCTCCAAGACTAATCTGAACAAATTGAACAGTATGTTCATATGAATGGGAAAGTGGTAACCATGTTAAAAATCTTAAAGGCTCTTTGCTAGTTAGGTCTTTAAGAAGATTAATTGCACCATTACAGTTACTCAGAATGCCTCCATGACTAAGTACGACTCCCTTTGGGTTTCCTTGAGTGCCGGATGTATAAATTATACATGCGGGATCTGACCTTAAAATTTTTGGAATAGAAAAATCATCTTTTGCTGGATTTTTTTTTTCAATCAAATCTTTAATATTTGAAATTTCAAATTTATATTCTTTTTTCAGGGCATCAATTGAGTAAATTTTTTTTATAAAGTCTTTATTTTTAATAATATTTTTAATTTTATTCAATTGCTCTTCATTTGAAATTATTATTATAGACGGACAACAATCGTCTATTATGTGTTCATAATCTTTTTGAGAATATGTAGTGTATGTTGGAACTGTTATTAAATTTGAATACATTATTGCGATATCCATGATTAACCACTCAGGTCTATTTTCAGAAATTAATAAACATCTGTCTCCCTTTTTTGAAAAATTTTTTAAATTATTTGAAATCAATACAATTGATTCTTTTACTTTTTCCCAAGTAAAACTATTTTTTTGATCTTTAAGACTTGTTAAAAAAACCTCATCTTTATTTTTTAATTTATATTGATCATAAAACAGCTCAATTAAATTATTTAATTTTTTTAAATACATATCAATGGTGGGCAAAGAGAGAATCGAACTCTCACAGTATTACTACTATTGGATTTTGAGTCCAACGCGTCTACCAGTTCCGCCATTCGCCCAATTTTTACTAAAATTATATTTAATAGTATAAGAAGATCATTTGTATTAAAAGAAAATATGTTTAAAAATCTATATAATAAAACTTTAAGTTTAGCTGGTCATAAAAATTCAAAAAGAATCCTTGGATTTATTTCTTTCATTGAAAGTTTTATATTTCCTATACCACCTGATGTTTTAATTATTCCAATGACATTAGCAAAAAAAACTGAATGGTTTAAAATCGCGTTAATTGCTACTATTGGCTCTGTTATTGGAGCAGTCCTTGGATATTTCATAGGGTATATTTTTTTTAATGAGATTGGAGTAAAAATTTTTGAATTATATGGAGTTAATAATATATCTTTTTTTAAAGATAAAGTTTCATCCGATGGTGGAGTTATAGCTTGGATAGCGCTTTTGGCAATTGCTGGCTTTACACCTGTCCCTTTTAAATTACTCACGATAACTAGCGGGTTTGTTCATTTTAATATTATTTATTTTATATTAATTTCTTTATTGACTAGAGGATCAAGATTTTTTCTTATTGCTTTTTTGATAGGTAATTTTGGCTCAGGTATGAAAAAAATAATTGAAAAAAAATTATTTTTTGTTTCTATCTTGTTAACTTTATTAATAATTTTGGTAGCATATTTTGTTTATAAATTTTTAATTAATTTTGTAAGTATATGATTACTTTAAATAATAAGAATTTTTTTATCGGTGTATTTTTTTTAAGTTTAATATCGATTTTAAGTGCAATTTATATTGAATATATCATTGGCATAAAACCCTGCACTTTATGTATTTACCAAAGATTGCCGTATATTTTTGCTATTTTTATATGTTCATTAGGTATAAATTATCCAACAAATTTATTTTGGAGTTATTTAGTTATTTTAATTTTTTTGATTAGTGTTTTACTTTCCGGTTATCACATTGGTATTGAAAACGGTTTTTTTTCAGAATTTACTGGTTGTAAAAATGATAATCTCAAAATTGTCGATAAAGAAAGTCTTCTAGAGGCAATCAAAAATCAAAATATTTCGTGTAAAGATGTAAACTTTAGAATCTTTGGTTTTTCACTTGCGACCATAAATCTAATCATTTCATTGACTGTACTGATATTAGCAATTACTTTAGTTAGAAATGTCAGAGACAGATAAAAAAAAATTAGAGGAATTTATTAGAGTAGATCATGCTGGTGAAAGAGGAGCTATAAAGATCTATGAAGGTCAATTACTTGCTCTCAATACAATTTGTAAAGATGATACTTTGAGAAAAACTATTGAAGAAATGAGAGAACACGAGAGAGAACATTGTGATTATTTTGAGAAAGAAATTAAAAGAAGAGATATAAAACCAACAAAATTTTTACCATTATGGGACTTATTGGGTGTCGGTTTAGGATTTGGAACTACCTTATTAGGAAAGAAGGCAGCAATGTTGTGTACAGCATCTGTAGAAGAGGTAATCGATGAACACTACCAAAGCCAAATAAATCAAATACAAGATGACGAAAAAGAATTAAAGGAGAAAATTATAAAGTTTAGAGAAGATGAGCTTCATCATAAAGATATTGCATACGAAAAAGGGGCGTCGAAGGAAGGTGTTTACTCAATATTAGATAAAATAATTAAAACCGGTTCAAAAATAGCAATAAATATATCTGAAAAAATTTAGATTAGGGCTCTAGCTCTACATCCCAATACAAGTAATCCATCCAGCTTTTGTGTAAGAAATTAGGGGGAAAATTTTTTCCATTTTTATGCAAATCTTCAGTGCTAGGTCTAAAAGGTCTTTGGTTTAAAATCATACCTGAGTTTTCATAAAGTCTTCCACCTTTTTTTACATTACAACTTGAACAAGCTGTAACCACATTGTTCCAATCTGTTTTTCCACCCCTAGATCTTGGAAGCAAATGATCAAATGTAAGCTCATTATTGCTTCCACAATATTGACAAGTAAATTTATCTCTTAAAAAAACATTAAACCGCGTAAAATTTGGATTTGATTGTGGTTTTACAAATGACTTAAGAGCAATTACGCTTGGAAGTTTCATGCTATAAGACGGACTTCTAATAACTCGATCATAGTAACTTACTATTGATACTCTATCTAGAAAAACTGATTTAACTGAGTCCTGCCAGCTCCATAACGACAAAGGGTAATAGCTCAGGGGTCTATAGTCTGCGTTTAAAACTAGAGCGGGACATTTTTCCAGGGAAATATTTTGTTCTATCATCTTAAACATTTTAATAATGGTAACCTAAAAGAATAAATATTTCAATGGAGCATATTATTAAAATTTTTTATTAATTATTTGTAAAGATTATTTGTTATATAATTTATTGCTTCTCTTGAAGCGTCCAAAGGTATACTATGTTCACAATTTTTAATAATCTTAGTATTAACCTCTATTTTATGCCTGATAAGAAAATCTTTAGCCTCTAATAAGTTATTAATTGGGACTATAGAATCAGTGTCGCCATGTAATAAGAAAACTTTAGTTTTTGATTTTATTCTTTCCGAAAGATTATCTTTGTTGATAATTTTTCCAGAAAATCCAACTATACAATTAAACTTTTGAATAGACGTTAATCCTATATTTATACTTAACATGCAACCTTGACTAAACCCGGATATGCAAATATCAGCATTCTCTAAATTATATTCTTTTTTTATTTCATCTATAAAAAAGTTAAGTTTTATTTCTGCTTTCAAAGACTCTTCTAAAATATAATCCTTGTCGTCATTAGATAAATCAAACCATTGAAAACCTGATGGACTAATTGAGCATTTTTCTTGCGCATCAGGACAAATTATTATTGTATTACTAAGATATCTCTTCCAATTATAAGATAACATACTTATATCTTTTCCATCTCCACCATATCCATGCAATAAAATAATAGCCTTTTTAACTTTTTGATTATTATCAGGTTCAATAATTACTGAATTAAGAGAAAATTTTTGCATATTTATTATTTAATCATATTCTTTTAACCAATTGATAAATTTTTTTTCTTCAAAATTTACTTCACCAATAACTCTTCCAAATTCCTCACCATTTTTATTTATGAAAATGGTTGTTGGAATACCTCTCAATAAAAGTTTTTTTGTTATATTTAGTGATTTATCATAATATATTTTTAAGTTTTGAATATTTGTTTCTATATAAAATTCTTTAGCTTTTGTGACATGCTCTCTTCCAATATTTACTGCAATCACTTCTAGATTTTTAAGTTCTTGATTGACAGCTAAATTATCTAGGGATGGCATTTCATCTCTACAAGGCAAACACCATGTTGCCCAAAAGTTTAAGACAATTAATTTATTTTTAAAATCGGAAAGCAAAATAGTTTCATTTTCAACATTTTTAAATTCCAGTTTTTCCAGTTTTTTGGGCTTATTATGAATGACCAAGTTTTTAATATTTAGTTGATCTATTGAATATGTTGATGTTGGTGATAATACATATATCAGAAGTATGAATAATTTAAAAAATTTTACCATTTAAAGGATATTACTTAACATGGTCATTAATAAAAACAATCGGACAGTTTGGAAATCTAGAATATCAAAAACAAAATTGTCTTATTTTGACAAAATTGGTAGTTCAATCGATATTGACAAGAGACTATACAATGAGGATATTTCTTGTTCAATTGCACATGTGGAAATGCTCCATAAGCAAAAAATAATATCCTTTAAAATTAAAAATAAAATAATATTCGGTTTAAAAAAAATAAAAAACGAAATTATAAAAAAAAATTTTTTATTTCATAAAGAGGACGAGGATATTCATATGAGTATTGAGCGAAGATTATTTGAGATTATTGGCGAAGATGCAGGCTTTCTGCATACTGCAAGATCAAGAAATGATCAAGTTTTAACAGATTTTAAAATTTGGATAAAAAATAGCAGTAATGAAATCATAAAACTAATTAATAGTTTACTAAAAACTATTTTAAAAAATGCTGAAAAAAATGTGCATACTTTAATGCCTGGATTTACACACTTAAAAAATGCACAACCAATTTCATTTTCCCATTATTTATTAGCTTATATAGAAATGTTTATTAGAGACAAAAAAAGATTTGAAAATAATTTTACAAGTTTATTAGAAAATCCGTTAGGTGTTGCAGCATTGACCGGAACGACTTTTAATATTGACAGAACTTATACAACAAAAAAACTTAATTTCAATTCCTCAACAAAAAACTCTATCGACACAGTCTCTGATAGAGATTTTGTGTTAGATTTTTTGTATGCATCATCGGTATGTTCAATGCATTTGTCTAGATTCGCAGAGGAGTTTATAATTTGGAATTCAGATGCTTTTAACCTGATTAGTCTTAATGATAAAATTGTTACTGGTTCTTCAATAATGCCACAGAAAAAGAATCCAGATCCCTTAGAATTTTTGAGAGGACAGACAGGTATCTTGTACGGAAACTTATTTTCAATGCTTACAATTCTTAAGGGTTTGCCTCTATCATACTTTAAGGATCTTCAAGAAGACAAAAAAATTGTATTTGATTCTTTCGACAAATTGAAACAATGTATTTTGATTTCAAATGAAGTTTTAAATAATTATACTGTTAATAAAAAAAGAATGTATCAACTGTGTAATATTGGATATTTAACTTCTACAGATTTGGCAGATTACATTGTAAGAGAGTTAAATTATCCTTTTAGGAAAGCTTATAATATTACTGCAAATTTAGTAAATTACTGTGAGAAAAATAAAAAAAGTTTTCAAGATTTAAGAATTGAGGATATCAAGAAAATTGAACCTAAGCTTAATGAAAATGTATTAAACATCTTTGATCTTAATAATTCAGTAAAATCAAAAAAGTCTTTTGGAGGAACATCTTTTGATAACATAAAGAAAATGATAAAGATCTACAAAAAGGAAATTAAATGATAAAAAAAATTATACTTTTAGTTCTAATTTTTGGCTTTTTAATGTCTTGTGGAAGAAAAGGTGACCTAGAATTAAAGGAAAGCTATAAAGTTATAAATAAAGAAAAAGTGATTGTTTAATGAAATACAAAAATGGGCAATATCACATTGAGAATATAAATGCTGAAAAAATTGTAAGAAAATTTGGAACGCCGTCATATATTTATTCGTACGATAAAATTAAAGAAAATATAAATAATTTTAAAAAGAATTTTAAGTCAATCAAACCAATCATATGTTTCTCGGTAAAATCAAATGCTAATTTACAAATTTTAAAAATTATCAAAAGTTTTGGATTAGGTGCAGATGTAGTTTCTAAAGGGGAGTTGATGATTGCTCTTAAGGCAGGAATTAAGCCTGATAAAATAGTATTCTCTGGGGTCGGAAAAACCACAAAAGAATTAAAATTCGCTATAGATAGAAAAATTTTTCTTATCAATGCTGAGTCCGAAAGTGAAATTTTAGAAATTGAAAAATTGGCGAAAAGTAAAAATATAAAAGTAAAAATTGGAATTAGGCTGAACCCAGATACGGATGCAAACACTATTAGCAAAATTTCAACTGGGAAAAAAGAAAATAAATTTGGTGTAAACTTACAAACTTTTATTAAAATACTTAATAAATATAAAGGCTCTAATTATATTAAAATGTCATGTTTGAGCGTTCATATTGGAAGTCAAATTACATCTCATAAACCATTTCAAAAAATGTTAAGTATAGTCAAAAAAAGTATCCAAAAAAGCAACCATTCATTTGAGTATATAGATTTAGGAGGTGGAATGGGTATAAAATACAGTCATAAAGATAAAAAGCTGAATTATAAAATTTATTGTAAGCTGATAGAAAAGTTTTTAAAGTCATTTAATTCTCGAATAATTTTCGAGCCTGGAAGATCAATAATAGGTAACGCAGGAGTAATTATTTCAAGAATAATTTACATAAAGCAAACCCCTAAAATTGATTTTATTATAATGGATGCCGCTATGAATGATTTGATAAGACCTGCCCTTTATGGAACTAATCACTCAATAATTCCTCTACACAAAAAGAAAACTAGAATCTCAAAAAAATATGAATTTGTGGGTCCAATTTGTGAAACTACAGACAAGTTTATGCTCACAAAAAGTTATCAAAAACTTAAACAAAATGACTATTTAATTATTTGTGATGTAGGAGCATACGGGATGGTTTTATCTTCTAATTACAATCTAAGGCCAAAAGCCGTAGAAATTTTAGTTAAAAACTCGAAGTTAAAAATAATAAAAAAAAGACAAAGTATAACTGATATTATTTAACGCTATAAAATGTTAAGAAATTTTATATTTAAATTTTTTTTTTATTTAGGTCTATCATTAATTTGTATTTTGTTTTTACCTGCTTTATTCTTACCAAGGAATTTAACGTCTATTGGTGGTAAAATGCTAGGTTATTGGGCTGAAATATGTCTAAAAATTTTTTTATCTACAAAAATTACAATTACAGGAAGAGAAAATATAGTAAAAAATGAAAAATTTTTTATTGCTTGTACACATCAGTCGATGTTTGAAACATTTTATTTACAAACAATTTTTAACGCACCTTTTTTTGTTTTAAAAAAAGAGTTAATTAATATACCAATTTTCGGTAACTTTTTAAAAAAATTAGGCTGTATATCCATTTCAAGAGGTAAGGTTGATAGAGATAATCTTGATTTTTTAAATAAAATCAAAGTTTCTTTAGAAAAATCTAATGGACCTTTAATTATTTTTCCACAAGGAACAAGATACAACAGTTTTGAACGTCCTAACTTTAAAAAGGGAGTTGTAAGGATATATAATCTTAAAATTAAATGCCAGCCAGTAGTAATGAATTCAGGGGATATTTGGCCAAAACAGGGAAAAATGTCTTATAATAAAGAGTTAAAAATTTCTATTCTTAACCCTATTAACTCAGGGATGAAAAATGATGAATTTATAAAATCTTTGGAAAATTCAATGTACAAAGAATTAGATAGATTAACTAACCTTTCATAGGCATTACAACATATATACTATCAAAATCTGTAGGATCTTTTATTAACGCCGGGGATCCAGTATCTTTTAAATAAATCTCTATATTATCTCCCTCTATTTGAGAGGCAATATCAATCAAATATCTTGAATTAAAACTTATATCCAATTCATCATTAAATTGAACTTTGATATTCTCTTTACCATCACCACTATTTGCATTGTTTACAGATAAATCAAGATTATTTTTCGTCAGTTTAAATTTTACTCCATCTTTTTTATCAAGTGAGACGGATGCCACTCTATCAACAGAGTTCAAAAATAATTTTAGGTCTATTTCTAATTTTTTCTTATTTTCTTTAGGAATAACCTGAACATAGTTTGGAAATTTTCCATCAATTAATTTTGAAATTAAAATACTATTATTTAACTCAAATTTAATCTTAGATTTAATATTAGATATTTTTACATCACCTTCATAATCGTCTAACAAAGAGCATAACTGAAATATAGTTTTTTTTGGTAAAATTATAGGTTCAAATTCGATTGACTCTTTAAGTTTAACCTTTGATACCGACATTCGATGACTATCAGTTGCTGCAGCGGTTAAATAATTTTGATCATTAATTTTAACGATATGTAAAAATATTCCACTTAAATAATGTCTAGTTTCATCATTAGATATTGAAAATTTACATTTACTTAAAATCTTTAGTAAGCTTTTAGAATTTATTACAAATTCATTTTCATTAAAATTTTCATCTGTAAGAGGAAATTCTGATGCGCTTATACAATTAAGATTAAAAACTGAATTTTCAGCTTCTAAATTTAATTTTGAATCATCTAACAATGTAAAGTTAATCTTTTTTCCAGATGAAATTTTCCTAATAATATCGTACATAATTGATGATGATGTAGTTGTTTTTCCACCCTCTTTTACCTCGATATTTTTTATTTTGTGAATAAAGATTAAATCTAAATCTGTTGCAGTAACAGTTAGCTCTGAGTTGGAAACGTCTATTAGTACATTTGATAATATAGGTAGGGTGCTTCTTTTTTCTATAACACCCTGGCAGTAGTTAAGAGATTTTTGTATATCTTGTTGATTAGTGCTAAATTTCATTATCCTTATTAAAAATTATTTTATTTTTTAAAATATCGATATTTGTATTAAGTTCTGAGTCATTTTTTCTAAGTTTATCTATAGTTTTAACTGAATGAATTACAGTTGTATGGTCTCTGTTAGAAAATGCTCTACCAATCTCAGGTAATGACTTCGATGTCAAAGACTTTGCAAGATATATTGCAGTTTGTCTTGGTCTTACTAGATATCTTGATCTTCTCGATGATAACATTTCGTTTTTACTTATTTTGAAAAATTTACAAACTTCTGTTTGAATTATATCTATTGATACTTTATTTTCAGGTAAATTAAGAAGATCTTTTAAAATTATACTTGTTTCAGATAGAGTTGGTACTTTATTGTAAATCCTTGAAAATGAAACTATACGATTCAAGGCTCCAACCAACTCTCTTATACTAGTTTTGATTTTTTCGCTTAAAAATATTTTGACTTCATCACTTATATTTAAATTATTAGGGTTTAATAATTTTAGCTCCTCGGCCTTTTTTTGAATAATTTTAAATCTTAGTTCATAGTTTGCATTTTGGATATCTACAACTAAACCTCCTGAAAATCTTGATTTAATTCTCTCTTGAATTCTTGTTAGCTTATTTGGAGGTCTATCAGCCGAAACTACAATTTGTGAGTTATTATCTAATAGAGCATTAAATGTGTGAAAAAATTCCTCTTGCATAGCTTCTTTTCCATTCATAAATTGAATATCGTCAATTATTAAAACATCTGTGTTTCTAAAATAGTCTTTAAATTTAACCATTTCATTTGCCTTAATTGATTTTACGAATTGATACATAAATCTCTCCGCAGATATAAACATCACTTTATTTGATTGTTTTAATTTTAGGCCAATAGCATTAAGTAGATGAGTCTTTCCCATCCCAACTCCACTATATATGTATAAAGGATTATAATGAGCAATATCTCTAGAAACTTTTTTAGATGCTTCGAAAGCTAATTTATTGCTTTCCCCAATAATAAAGTTTTCAAATTTTTTGTTAGGATCAATTCTATTATATTGTAGGTAGGAGTCCTTTATATATGAAACGTTTAAATTTTGTATATTCGATGCAAAACTTTTATTGTCAATATTTTTTTCATTAACGACTTTATCATTTATTAAAAACTCAATTCTTATAATTTCATTTTTAAAAGTTTTTACAACTTGTAAAATTTGATCTAGATATCTTGATGTAATCCAATCTCTTATAAATCTTGTAGATACAGATAATAATAGATAGTTATTAAACTCATCTTCAAATTCTATTTTTTTTAACCAACTTTCAAATATTTCGTTACCAAATTTCTCTTTAAATTTTTTTTGGACTTCAATCCAATTAATGATTTTCTTAGCTTCGTGGTTTGAGTTTTGACCTAAATTATTTTTCATGAGGAATTAATTCCATATATGGTAACTAGAACTCTTTCAATAAGTTAAATTAATTTTTAAAAAAAATATAAAATCTAGGCTTGTAAAATTTTTACGTGCATTATATTCGGTTTTACTATCCCTAAAAAAAAATTGGTAAAAAAAGTAATACTATTTTTAAATTAAAAACTAACCATATATAGTAATCAAAAAATAAAAATAAATTATATTTAGTGTTAACTAATAAAATAAATTAAAGGTTGTAAAATTATATTCAGGTAATTTAATTTTTATTTAATAAAGTAATTCAAAATCTACTTTAAGTTGTTTAATTTTCTTAACTTAAAGGTTGTTAATTTTTTTTGTAATTCTAGAAATATTTCTTGACGCATTTTTCTTTTTTATAATGCCAGTCTTAGCTATTTTCATTAATTCTGAGTTAAGTTTTGGCAAAAAACTTATCGCTTCCTTTTTATTTTTTTTTTCTAAAATTAAGTTCATTTTCTTGATTGCCTTTTTAAATCTTGTTTTTCGTGACTTATTTACTAATGTTTGTCTTGAAATTCTTCTTATACGTTTAATTGCAGATTTAGTATTTGCCATAAGCGCGTTTATATAGCTTGCCAATTATTCAGGGTCAACACAATTATGAACTATTTTTGACAATTTTCACAATAAAAAGTGGATCTATTTGAAATATTAATTTTCTTGATTTTGAAAGAACATTTATTCGGACATAATATATTTTCCTTATCATATACTTTAAACACATTTTGATACGATCCTGTTTCACCTTTTGTATCTTTAAAATTTCTTATACTAGATCCTCCTTTTGTTATTGCTTTGTTCAAAACAAATCTAGAATATTTCAACAGTTTATTAACCTCCTCATTTTTGATATATTTACCTTTTTTTTGAGGTTTAATATTGCAATAAAATAAAATTTCGCTTGAGTAAATATTCCCTATCCCAGAGATTATTTTTTGGTCTAATAAAATATTTTTAATATTTTTATTTCTATTTTTTAGTTTATCTTTTATATATTTAAAATTAAATTTTTTATCTAAGGGATCTAATCCATTTTTACTTAGATAAAAATCCAAATTTGATTTGAATTTAAAATATTTAAAAAAACCAAACCTTCGTGGATCATTATAAACAATCTTAAAATTTGAAAACAATATTTCAATGTGATTATGTTTAAGGGGAATTGTAGGTGAATGATAAAAACTTAGATTTGTCCTTTTGTTTTTTTTTTTTTTAATAATATGTAACGTCCCTGACATTCCAAAGTGAACAACTAGAAAAGTATTACCAGAAAGTTCTAATATTATATATTTTGCTTTTCTTGAAATATTTAGGATCTTCTTATTTTCAAGATTTTGCTCAAAATTTTTTTTTAAACCAAATCTTAGATTTCTGTTACTTACTATTACCTTTAAAATTCTTTTATATTGTACGTTTTTTTCTAGTGACTGTTTAACAATTTCTACTTCTGGTAATTCTGGCATATATTAATATATAATAATTTTAAATTAAATTATGTCTCAAAATTTACAACAAAATAGAGGTTTGGTTGAAAGTGTTTTCAACAATGTATATGACAAATATGATTTGATGAATGACATAATGTCATTGGGTGCTCATAGAAGTTGGAAAAATAAATTAGTAAACATGATGAACCCATCCATAAACGACTCATTAATTGATGTAGGTTGTGGAACTGGGGATATAGGGGAAATATATTCCAAAGCAACAAAAAAAAAATCGTATATTTTAAATGTAGATCCAAATCGAAAAATGATTGAAAAAGGAAAAGAGAGATTAAAGGATTACAAAAATGTTTTATGGAAAATTGGATCTGGAGAAAAACTAGATATTGATAACGAAACTTTTAATTTTTATACAATAAGTTTTGGTTTAAGGAATACATCAAATGTAGAAAAAACGATTGCAGAAGCATACAGAGTGCTTAAAACTGGTGGGAGATTTTTATGTCTTGAATTTTCTAAAATTGAAAATCCAAACTTAGAATTCATATATAATCAATATTCAAAAATCATACCAAAAATAGGAAAATATGTAGTTGGCACAGAAAAACCCTATGAATATTTAATTAAAACAATAAAGGATTTTATTAACCAAGAGGAACTTTTGGAGGTTATGAAATCTAAAAAATTTGTTAATTGTAATTATATTAATCTCAATGGTGGAGTTGTTGCAATACACTCTGGCTGGAAAGTTTAATGTTAAAAAAAATTTTTACTCTTTTTAAAATAGCACGTGCGTTAGCTTTGTCAGATGCATTAGAGGTAATATATAAATTTCACCAACCACCGCTCTTAATTAAACTTTTGTTTAGAATTTTATCAATTTCATTTTCTAAGAGGAGTTCAAATTCTAAAGATATAAGTGATGAGGAAAAGTTATGTAATTCAATACAAAATATGGGCACAAGTTTTATAAAATTAGGGCAGTTTCTATCAACAAGACCAGATATAATTGGTGATAGATTGTCAGGCAAACTTGAGAAACTCCAAGATAGAGTTCCAGCATTTTCAACAATAGAAGCAAAAGATATTATTAAAAATAATATAGGCAGTGAAAATTTTAATCTTATAATTAACTTAAGTGAACCAATAGCTGCTGCTTCTATCGCTCAAGTTCATAAAGCCCAAATCAATGATGAAGGAATTATTAAGGATGTAGCTATAAAAGTATTGAGACCAAATATAAAAAAATTATTTAACGAACAAATAGATGCATTAATGCTTCTCGCATATATAATTGAAGGTCTTGCCAAAAAAACTAGGAGATTAAGATTAGTCGAAGTTGTTTTTTTGTTAAAACAGATTACGAATCATGAAATGGATTTAAGATTTGAAGCTGCAGCAGCAAATGAGTATGCCGAAAATACTAAAAACGATAATGGTTTTTATGTTCCAAAAATATATTGGAACTTTACAAGTGAAGAGGTTCTTACATTAGATTGGATTGATGGAGTTTCTATTAGAGAAAAAGATAGGTTAATTGAGAAGAATATAAATATAAATCAAATTGCATCTGATGTAATACAACACTTTCTACGTCATGCTGTTAGGGACGGGTTTTTCCATGCAGATATGCACCAAGGAAATTTATTTATAAATGAAAATGGACAAATAGTTCCTGTCGACTTTGGCATTATGGGTAGGATCGATAAAATAAATAGAAGATTTTTAGCTGAGATTCTTTACGGATTTATTAGAAGAGACTATAAAAAAGTCGCGGAAGTTCATATATTAGCTGGTCTGGTACCTGCAAACACACAATTGGAACCGCTTTCACAAGCTTTGAGATCAATTGGAGAACCAATTTTTGGTCAAAAAGTGAAAGATATATCTGGAGGGAAACTTTTAAAACAGCTTTTTGATATTACAGATAAGTTTAATATGCAAACACAGCCACAATTATTAATGCTTCAAAAAACAATGGTAGTTGTTGAAGGCGTTGCAAGAAGGTTGAATCCTGATACAAATATTTGGGAGACATCTAGACCAGTATTAGAGAGTTGGCTGAAAGAAACAAAAAGTCCAATTAATAATTTTACTGAAAATTTAAAGGCAACAGCAGACGCAGTCAAGAAATTGCCCGATCTACCCGAAATAATGGATAAGGCAAATCAAGCACTAACATATCTTGCTAGCGGACAGATACCTCAATCCTCTAATTCTTACTCTGCTTTTAAAGAAAAACAACTTGAGTTAAAAACTTTAAGAAATCAAAGTATTATTGGTATTTTATTGCTTGTATTTTTAGGTTTCATGGTATTTTAATTTTAATATGAAAATTTTAAGTAAGAAAAAAATATTACTAATTATTTGTGGTGGAATAGCAGCATATAAAAGTCTGGATTTTATTAGATCTCTGAAAAAAGAGGGAGCTTATGTAAAAACAATCCTAACAAAATCAGCTGAAAAATTTGTTACACCTTTATCAGTAGCTTCTTTATCTCAAGAAAAAGTATATACAGAATTATTCAATCATGAAAATGAGTCTGATATGGATCACATATCACTATCGAGATGGGCTGATATTATTATAGTGTCCCCGGCAACTGCAAATACAATGTCAAAAATTAGTGGAGGATTTGCAGATGACTTGGCGTCAACAGTTATTTTAGCTTCAAATAAGAAAATTTTTATTTCCCCTGCGATGAACGTAAGAATGTGGGAGCATCCATCAAATAAAAAAAATGTAGAAATTCTTAAGGGTTATGGGTACGAATTTATTGGGCCAGACATAGGAGAAATGGCATGTGGAGAATATGGTGAAGGTAAAATGATTGAACCAAAAGAATTGTTAAAAAACATAGAGAGATATTTTAAAAATTTATATAGTAATAAAGATTATAAAGCCTTAGTAACAGCGGGTCCAACACAGGAATATATCGATCCAGTTAGATATATTTCCAATCGTTCAAGTGGCAAACAAGGCTATGAAATTGCCAAGTCACTCAGCGATAGTGGTTTCGATACAACTTTAATTAGTGGACCAACTCAGTTACCGAGCCCGCCTAATGTAAAAACTTTAAGAGTAACTTCTTCACAAGAAATGTTTGATCTGACTATGAAAAATTTACCTGTTGATGTAGCAATATTTTCAGCAGCTGTCTCTGATTATAAAGCTAAAGAAATATATGATAAAAAAATTAAAAAGAGAAGTGACGCATTATATTTAGAATTAGAAAGGAATATAGATATACTAGATAAAGTTTCCAAACATAATTCCTTAAGACCAAAAATTGTTATTGGTTTTGCAGCCGAAACAAATGATATGAAAAAAAATGCAGAGAAAAAATTATCCTATAAGAATTGCGATTGGATAATTGCAAATGATGTGAGTAGAAAAGATATTGGATTCGAGTCTGACATGAACGAAGTTTCAATTTATTATAATAATGAAGATAGGAAATCTGAAAAATTGTCTAAAACAACAAAGTTGAGTATAGCAAAACAAATAGTCCAAAAAATAGTTTCAAGTCTAAATTAACCTAATGATTAAGGTTCAAATAAAAAAACTTAATTCTAAAGTAAAAATTCCAAAGTATAAGACAGAAGGTTCCTCTGGAGTTGATTTGGAAGCATTTATAGAAAAACCCTTGATAATCAATCCAAAATCATCGAAATTGATTCCGACAGGAATTTCTATATCGATGCCTAAAGATTGTGAAGTGCAAATAAGACCTCGCTCAGGTCTTGCAGCAAAATCAAATATCAGTGTATTAAATACACCGGGTACGATTGATAGCGATTATAGGGGAGAAATTAAAATAATTTTATTTAATCATGGGAATGAAAAATTTACTGTAAATAATGGGGATAGAATCGCTCAAATGGTATTAATGCCAGTATTAAAATTTCGATTTAACGAAGTAGATGAATTGACAAACACAAATAGAGGGTCTAGCGGTTTTGGTTCAACAGGTAAATGAATTCAAAATTAAACAAAAATCAAATTCAGAGATATTCTAGACAAATAATACTAAAAAATATAGGCACACTAGGCCAAAAAAAAATTATACAATCAAAAGTATTAATCATCGGCATGGGGGGATTAGGTTGCCCTGTTGCAGAATTTTTAACTAGAGCAGGAATTGGCCAATTGGGGATTATTGACTTCGATAGTGTAGAATTATCAAATATTCATCGTCAAAGCCTTTATGATGCAAATGATTTAAAAAAGTTTAAAGTTATAGCTGCAAAAAATAAATTAAGAAGAATTAATTCAAAAACAAAGATTATTTGTCATAAAATAAGGTTAGACAAAAATAATTATAATAAAATTATAGGTGAATATAATTATATAGTTGACGGTTCTGATAATTTTAAAACTAAATTTTTAATAAACGATTTCTGCAAAAGATTTAAAAAATTTCTTGTAACTGCAGCAATCAGTAAATTTGATGGACATATTTTTACATTTGATTTCAAAAAAAAGAAAACACCTTGTATACGAAGTTTTTTTCAAGAAAATGATATTTCAGAGGATATATTAAATTGTGAGGATGATGGAATTTTAGGAACAGTTGCGGGTGTTATAGGCACCATGCAAGCGAATGAGATTATAAAAAAAATTTTAAACATAGGGAATGATCTAAATGGTAAAATTTTAATTCTAGATTTACTAAATTTAAATTTCAGAAAAGTAAAGTTTAAAAAACTCAAAAATATTTAGTCAATATGTATTTTAAGAAAAAACAGATAGTACTTCTTTTTTTATTTTTATTTTCACATTCTGCGAACTCATTTGATAATTATTTTTTAATGCTTAAAAATAATAAAGTAAATGTAAGGTATGGTCCAAGTTTCGATTATCCAATAAAATATATTTATAAAAAAAAGTATTTACCAGTTGAGGTAATTGATGAGAAAGATAATTTTAGAAGAATAATTGATCATAAAAAAAATAGTGGTTGGATACATAGATCGCAATTAAAGGACATTAATTCATTTATAATCATTGAAGAGCAAATATTATTTAGTAAACCCTCAAAATTTTCAAAACCGCTTGTATTGCTTGGTAAAGGTAGACTTTTATTAATTAGGAAATGTAAAAAACACTGGTGTCAGGTGAAAACTGACAAAATAACAGGATGGGTGGAGGTTATTAATGTTTGGGGAAAATCTTAAAATTAATTATTTTTTTATATATTTGCTAGCCCAAAACTTATCCAGTAAAAAATACCATACAGAGTTTGCTAATGGTTCCACTATGGCGTCTGTAAGTGCTATTAAAAAAGAAACGTCAGCTATTAACATTAAACATGTTATTGCTATTACAAAATGACCAATTGTATATATTAATGTTCTTAATAAAGAGCCGGAACTCTCTCTTAGGAATTTCTTACTTGTATGAAATAGACCTTGTGTTAATTCTGTCATTTTTATTTGTTTTTTGTATCAAATCTATCCAGGTTCATTGTTTTATTCCATGCATGTATAAAGTCATTCACAAACTTCTTTTCAGAACCTTCACAAGCATAAACTTCTGCTAATGCTCTTAGTTGAGAATTTGATCCGAAAATAAGATCAACACGTGTTCCTTTCCATTTAATTTTTTTTGTTCTTCTGTCTTCTCCATAAAATAATTGTTCTTTATCATCAGCTTCTCTCCAAGAAATATTCATATCTAAAAGATTTGTAAAGTAATCGTTTGTAAGACTCTCTGGTTTGTTTGTGAAAACCCCTAATTTAGAACCATCAAAATTTGTATTTAACACTCTCATACCTCCAATTAATACAGTCATTTCGGGACCAGTAAGACCCATTAACTGGGCTTTATCAATTAACATTTCTTCTCCTGAAGTTTTAATATTTTTATTTAAATAATTTCTAAAACCGTCTGCAACTGGTTCTAAAATATTAAACGAAAATTCATCAGTTTGTTTTTGAGATGCATCTCCCCTTCCCGGTAAAAAAGAAACTTTAATATTATGACCGGCTTTTTTTGCAGCCTTTTCTATTGCTGTATTTCCACCTAAAACAATTAGATCTGCAATAGAAACTAATTTTTTATTTCTATCAAAGCCTTGTTTAATTTTCTCTAAAACTTTTATTACTTTATCGACATTTGCTGTTTTATTTATTTTCCAATCTTTTTGAGGTGATAATCTTATTCTAGAACCGTTTGCTCCTCCTCTTTTATCAGATCCTCTAAACGTAGAAGCAGAAGCCCAAGCAGTAGATACTAATTGAGATATTGAAAGCCCTGATTTTAATATCTCATTTTTAAGCTTGCTAATATCTTTTGTGGTTAATTTATACTTATTTTTTGGTATTGGATCTTGCCATATCAATTCTTCTTTTGGGATATCTGGGCCTAAATAACATGCTCTTGGTCCCATATCTCTGTGTGTAAGTTTGAACCAAGCTCTTGCGAAAGCATCGTGAAATTCTTTTGGATTTTTGTGAAAATGTTTGGTTATTGGGCCATAACTTGGATCAACTTTTAAAGATATATCAGTTGTTTGCATCATCGGGGGATGCATTTTTCCTTTAACGTGGGCATCAGGAACCATTTTAATGTGTTGTCCATTTTTTTTGGGTGTCCATTGATGTGCTCCTGCTGGACTTTTTGTTAACTCCCATTCGTGGTCATATAAACAATCTAAGTACCCCATATCCCACTTTATCGGATTTTGTGTCCAGGCACCCTCTATTCCACTACTAATCGCATCAACACCCTTTCCACTTTTGTAATTACTATTCCAGCCGGTAGATTGTTCGTGAATCTTAGATCCTTCAGGCTCAGGTCCTTTATGCGACTCTGGCGCTGCACCATGAGACTTACCAAAAGTATGTCCTCCAGCCACTAATGCTGCAGTTTCATAATCGTTCATAGCCATTCTACCGAATGTTTCTCTGATATCATGGGCGGCTAGATAAGGATCTGGATTTGCATCAGGCCCTTGCGGGTTCACATAAATTAGACCCATGTGAGATGCTCCCAAAGGTTGTTCTAAATTTCTTTTTCCACTATATCTATTTACTCCTAGCCATTCCTTTTCAGATCCCCAGTAAATATCATCTTCTGGTTCCCATATATCCTCTCTTCCTGCTCCAAAACCAAATGTTTTAAATCCCATTGAGTCCAGTGCCACATTTCCAACAAGTATAAATAGGTCTGCCCAAGATATTTTATTTCCATATTTCTTCTTTATGGGCCAAAGAAGTAATCTAGCTTTATCTAAGTTTACGTTATCAGGCCAGCTATTTAGGGGAGCAAATCTTTGATTGCCTGTTCCTGCTCCGCCTCTACCGTCGGCTGTTCTATAAGTTCCTGCAGCATGCCAGGCTAATCTTATAAAAAGAGGTCCATAATGACCATAATCAGCTGGCCACCAATCTTGTGAGTCAGTCATTAATTTATAAAGATCTTTTTTAAGTTTTTTGTAATTCAGTTTTTTAAATTCTTTTGCATATTTAAATTTAGCATCCATTGGATTTACCAATGGTGAATGAAGAGCTAGAATTTTTAAGTTTAAACCATTCGGCCACCAATCTTTATTTGATGTTCCCTTGCCCGTTGGATGTTTTGGTGGAGTGCCTCTACCTGTAAATGGACATTTAGATTTTTCTTTTAATATTTCTTTACTCATATAGAGATTATAACTATTCTAAACTAGAAATCAACTGACATGAGACAGTTTTTCTCGAAAAAATTTATATTGAATTTCTTATCTATTTTGAACTTTAATTAAAACCTCAATAGATTTTATTTTTTTGCTTGGTGGAACTTTTTTTACAATTACTGGTTCGACTTCTTCATAATCAATGTCTATTAATTCTTTTTTGTCTTCATCATAAAAGTGATGATGATTTGTTGTATTTGTATCATAATAACTTTTATCAGAATTTATAGATATTTCTTTTAAATATCCTTTTTTTAAGAAAGCTTGAACTGTGTTATAAATAGTAGCTAATGATATTTTGTCTACAGTTTCTTTTGAAATAATTTGAGCTAATTCATTTATAGAAAAATGAAAAGTTTTTTCTTTATTGAAAAGTATTTCACAAATTTTAATTCTTTGTTTAGTAGGTCTTAAGCCTGAGTTTCTTAATTTTGAACTAAAATCCTTAATATTGCTCATAAAATAACGAATTATTATGCTCAAAATGTATATTAAAATATGCCATAATCAAGTAATAAGGTACTTTTATGCGTAAAAATTCCTTCAATTATGATGATTTAATAAGTTGTGGAAATGGTGATCTTTTTGGCCCGGGAAATGCAAAACTACCGTTACCTCCTATGCTGATGTTTGACAGAATAAGTGAAATTAGAGAAAATAGGGGTGATTTTAAAAAGGGATTAATAAAGGCTGAATTGGATATTAAAAATGATCTTTGGTTTTTTGACTGTCATTTTAGAGAAGATCCTGTAATGCCTGGGTGTTTAGGGCTAGACGCAATGTGGCAATTAGTTGGATTTTATTTAGGATGGTTAGGAAATCCAGGAAGAGGAAGAGCATTAGGTGTTGGGACAGTTAAGTTTACAGGCGAAGTTTTAAAAAAAGCAAAATTAGTGAAATATGAAATTAATATGAAAAAAATCATGTCTCCTGGAGGAACTACAGTTGGTCTAGCAAATGGTATTGTTTTTGCTGATGATAAAAAAATATATTCAGCAGATGGATTGAAGGTGGGTTTATTTAAATAATGAGAAGGGTAGTAATTACAGGTTTGGGAATTGTTTCATGTCTTGGAAATAATCAAGCTGAGGTTTATAATTCATTATTAAACTCTAAATCTGGTATTTCTTTTTCTGAAGATTATAAAGAGCATAATTTAAAGAGTCATGTTCATGGAAAACCAAAATTGAAACTTGAGGATTATATTGATAGAAAAACTATTAGGTTCATGGGTTCAGGTTCTGCATATAATTTTATTGCAATGAAAGAAGCAATTAAAGACTCAGGATTAGAAGATAAGGATGTTAGTAATTTTAAAACTGGTATTGTTATGGGTTCAGGCGGACCATCAATTGAAAATGTAATTTTAGCAGCTGATAAAACAAGAGCAAAAACTCCAAAATTAATGGGACCCTTTATAGTACCAAGAACTATGGCAAGCACAGCCTCGGCAACACTAGCAGTTCCATTTAAAATAAAGGGGACTAATTACACAATGAGTTCTGCATGTGCTACAAGTGGACACTGTATTGGTAATTCTATGGAGCTCATTCAAATGGGAAAACAAGATATAGTATTTGCAGGTGGAAGTGAGGAAATACACTGGGCAATGACAGCAATGTTTGATGCAATGACTGCACTTTCATCAAAATATAATGATACACCAGAAAAAGCATCAAGAGCGTACGATAAAGCAAGGGATGGTTTTGTTATTGCAGGAGGTGGTGGAGTTTTAGTACTCGAAGAATATGAGCATGCAAAAGCTAGAGGTGCAAAAATATATGCAGAGTTAACAGGCTATGGCGCAACCTCAGATGGATACGATATGGTGGCACCATCTGGTGAAGGAGCTGTTAGATGTATGAAAATGGCTATGGCAACTTCAAAAAATAAAATTGATTATATAAATACCCATGGAACCTCAACTCCAGTTGGAGATATTACTGAATTAAATGCTGTAAAAGAAGCATTCGGGACTGAAATACCTAAAATAAGCTCAACTAAGTCTCTATCGGGACATCCATTAGGAGCAGCTTCAGTACATGAAGCAATATATTGTCTAATAATGATGAAAAATAATTTTATTGCAGCATCAGCAAATATAAATGAAATGGATGATGATGCAAAAAAATTTCCTATAATCGAAAAAGTTGAAACTGATGTAACATTAAACTCTGTTATGTCTAATAGTTTTGGTTTTGGTGGCACTAATGCAGCATTAATTTTTGAAAAGGTTTAACAATGGATTTAATGAAAGGTAAAAAGGGACTTATAATGGGCGTTGCTAACGAAAGGTCGATCGCTTGGGGTATATCTCAAAAACTTTTTAGTTCTAAAGCGGAACTTGCTTTTACTTATCTCGGAGATGCTTTAAAAAAGAGAGTTGTTCCTCTAGCAGAGAAGTTAAATTCGAATGTAACATTTAGTTGCGACGTAGAAAAAAAAGAGGAAATTATAAAGCTGTTTCAAGATATAAAATCTAAGTGGGGTAAGATAGACTTTGTTGTTCATGCGGTTGCATTTTCAGATAAATCTGAGTTATCAGGAGAATATTTAAATACTACAAGAGAGAACTTTTTAAGAAGTATGTTAATATCTTGTTTCTCTTTTACAGAAGTTGCTAAAGAGGCATCTAAGATTATGAATGAAGGTGGAAGCATGATAACATTAAGTTACGAAGCAAATAAAGCTATCCCAAACTATAATGTAATGGGTGTATGTAAGGCTGCTTTAGAATCAAGTGTTAAATATTTAGCAAGAGATTTAGGTAAGAGAGGAATAAGAGTTAATGCAATAAGTGCTGGTCCTATCAAAACTCTTGCTGCGTCCGCTATAGGTGATGCAAAATTTTTGTACAAATGGAATGCGGACCATTCTTTCCTGAAAAGAAATGTTGACAATTTAGATGTAGGAAACTCTGCATTATATCTTTTAAGTGATATGGCAAGTGGTGTCACTGGTGAGATACACTATGTGGATGCTGGATATAATAAAGTTGGAATGCCTGATCCAAAAAATATTACCTAGATGTCAAAAAGATATAATGGAAAATCGTTTAAAGACTCAAGTTTAATGAAAAAACCTAAGTTAACTTTTAAGGAAAAAAGGAAATTTAAAAAATTTAAAAAAAAAAGTAAAGATTTATAGTCTTGCAGATGCTATTTTTTTTTGTGGGTCATAAAATGGTTTTTCTATAACTTTTGCTGAAATTAAAGACTTAGAAGTTTCTACATTCAATACTGTACCAATCTCACTGAATTTTTTAGAAACCATCGCGAGCGCTATATTTTTTTTTAATCTAGGTGAATAAACTGCTGAGGTAACTTTACCAACTAATTCGATATCTTTAAATATCTTCCAAAATTTTGTATTTGGACCCTTTAAAGGTTCACAGTTAAGAACCATACCAACCTGTTTACGTGTAATTCCTTTTCTTTTAATTCGTTTTAAAGATTCCTTTCCGATAAAGTTTATATCTGAGTCTAAGTTGACTAATCTATCTAAACCTAACTCATATGGATTGGTATTAATATCTGCATCAGCCTGATAAGATAACATGGCCCCCTCTATTCTTCTTATTGATGAAGTATGTCCTGGCTTTAAATCAAATTCCTTACCGGCGTCCATAATTTTATTCCAAAGCAAATCACCTTTAGAACTGTCTCTTAAAAAGATTTCATAGCCAAGTTCACTTGACCAGCCAGTTCTTGAAACTACTAAAGGAATATCTTGTAAATTTAATTCTTTTAACCAGTAATATTTTAAATTAAGAATATCATCTCCGAATAACTTCTTCATTATCTTAGCAGAATTTGGCCCTTGTAATTGAAGAGGAGATACATCAGGCTCCGAAATTTTAACATTCATGCCTGAATTGACAGCAACTCCTTGTGCCCAAAGCAAAACATCACTATCTCCTATTGATAACCAAAAATGATTTTTCCCTAATCTTAATAAAACAGGATCGTTTATAATCCCGCCATCAGAATTCAATATAAGCACATACTTACATTGGCCAATTTTTAGTTTAGATAGATCTCGAGGTGTTAAAAGTTGCGTAAACTTATACGCATCTGGTCCGGTTATCTCAACTTGTCTTTCTACTGACACATCGCAAAGAATTGCTTTATTAACCAAATTCCAAAAATTTTTTTCAGGGTCCCCAAAATCTCTAGGAATATACATATGATTATAAACAGAAAACCCTGTTGCGCCCGATTTAATTGTAGACTCGAAAAACGGAGATTTACGTATTTGAGTCCCAAATCCAAAATCTTTATTATCTTGCATAACAATTAAATCCTATAAGCTGAGATTTAAATAATTTAATGCTATACCGTTGCTTGCTTAATTGATAGTTTCACTTTTCCCCTGTCAAAACCAATTACTTTGACTTTAACTTCATCACCCTCTTTAACAACATCAGTAACCTTTGAAACTCTTTTATCTGCAAGTTCTGAAATATGAACTAGACCGTCCTGTTTGCCAAGAAAATTTACAAATGCTCCAAACTCCATTATTTTCATAACCTTTCCGCTATATATTTTATTTAATTCAGCTTTTGCTGTTATATCTTTAATCATTTGCATTGCTACATTTCTTGCCTCCTCATCAGGGGCTGCTACTGTAACTACACCCTCATCAGTAACATCGACTTTAGCACCAGATTTCTCAACAATTTCTCTAATAGTTGCACCGCCTTTACCAATTACTGCAGCTATATCTTTTTTATCTACTGTAATTTTCTCCATTTTTGGAGTATGTTTACCAACATTGTCCCTAGATTTGTTAATGGCTTTATTCATTTCTCCTAAAATATGAATTCTGCCCTCTTTTGCTTGATTAAGTGCCTGTTCCATGATTTCAAAAGTAATACCTGTAATCTTTATATCCATTTGAAGAGAAGTTATTCCATTTTTTGTACCAGCAACTTTAAAATCCATGTCACCCAAATGGTCTTCATCACCAAGAATATCTGATAGAACGCTAAAGTCATTACCCTCTTTAATAAGTCCCATTGCAATCCCGGCAACAGGCTCTTTAATAGGAACTCCTGCGTCCATTAAAGCAAGTGAGCTACCACAAACAGTTGCCATTGACGAGGAACCATTTGACTCCGTTATTTCAGATACGATCCTAAATGTATAAGGAAAACTCTCCTTAGAAGGCAAAGAAGAGTTTATTGCTCTCCAGGCAAGTTTTCCATGACCTACTTCTCTTCTTCCTGTTCCAATTCTTCCAGTTTCTCCAACTGAGAACGGCGGGAAATTATAATGAAGCATGAATCTCTCCCTTTTTAATCCTTCAAGACTTTCAATTCTCTGCTCGTCATCAGATGTTCCTAAGGTAGTCGTGACTATTGCTTGCGTTTCACCCCTTGTAAATAATGCAGATCCGTGGGTTCTTGGCAAAATTCCGACCTCACACATGATTGGTCTTACTTGATCTAAACCCCTACCATCAATTCTATTTTTATTTTTAAGAATATCTGTTCTAACTATTGTTTTTTCTAAACCTTTAAGTTCACTATTAACATCTAAATCAGTATAATTATCGTTATCCTCAAATAGTTTTTTAGCTTTTTCAGTAATTTCAGATATTTGGTTAGATCTGTCTTGTTTATCTTTTGTTGCAAAAGCCTTTTTCAGGGTTGCTGTAAATTCCTCTTCAAGTTTTTTTTTAACCTCTGAGAGATCTTTTTTTTCGATAATCCAATCTGTTTTTTTGCATTCTTTCGCTAGTTCTTCAATCATATCAATAACAGGAATGAAACCTTGATGTCCAAACTTAACTGCATTTAACATTTCTTCCTCTGATAAACCGCTAGCTTCAGACTCTACCATTAACACTGCATCTCTAGTACCAGCTACAACTAAGTCTAATTTAGATTGTTCAATTTCAGATTTGGTTGGATTCAAAACATATTTTCCATTTATAAAACCAACTCTAGATGCTCCAACAGGTCCCTTGAACGGCATACCAGAAATAGATAAAGCAGCTGATGAAGCAATAATTGATAGAATGTCTGCTTCGTTTTCTTTATCATAAGAAATAACAGTTGGTAATAATTGAACCTCGTTTTTAAATTCATCAGGAAACAATGGTCTTATAGGTCTATCTATTAATCTTGATATTAATGTTTCCGCTTCTGTTGGTCTTGCCTCTCTTTTAAAATAACCGCCAGGTATTTTTCCTGCAGCATAATATTTTTCTTGATAATTTACAGACAGCGGAAAATAATCTACATCTGGATTAATCTTTTTTGCTCCAACAACAGTTGCCAAAACAACTGTTTCACCACATTTTGCAATAATTGCTCCATCCGCTTGACGTGCAATTTTTCCAGTTTCTATACTTATTTTTTTACCTGATACTTCGACTTCTTTTTTATATTCTTTAAACATTTATTTCCTTAAATTTAATTTACTTATTACTTTTTTGTATGACTCCATTTTATTCTTCTTTAAATACTCAAGAAGTTTTTTTCTTTTATTCACTGCCTTTATTAAGCCTAATGAAGAATGTTTGTCTTTTTTGTTCTCTTTAATATGTTGAGATAAATTTTCTATCTGAGAAGTTAGATAGGCAATTTGTAACTCTGAAGAACCTGTGTCCTTCTCATGTAAAGCTAATTCACTATTTTTTTCTTTCATTTTTTCCTTTTTATTTATTTGTTTGTTTAATTAAATTTTCGATTTTTTCAGCATAATCAAAAGACTCATCTTTAACAAATAACAATTTGGGCAAAAATTTAATTGTTATTTTTTTTGAAAGTGTTTTTCTGATTACAAATGAAAATTCTTTTAATTTTTCAATAACATCAGATGAATTTTTCCCTCCAAGAGGTAAAACAAACGCCTTGGCTGTTTTTAAGTCATTACTCATTCTTACTTCGGTAACTGTAATTTCCTTAGTATCAAGCTGAGGCAGCTTAGCTTCATCTCTAATAAATATCATGCTTAGTGCCTGCTTGATCATTTCTCCTACCCTTAATTGTCTTTGGGTTACCGGTTTATGAGACTTTTTCATTATATTGACCTCTCCATTACTTTAGAATTATAGACCTCTATAATATCTTTTTTTTGGAAATCACTAAAATCTTTTAATGTTATACCACATTCAAGGCCGGCTGATACTTGTTTAGCTTGATTTTTCTCTCTAAAAATTGAACCTATTTTTCCGTTAAAAATTATATTACCATCTCTGATTAATCTTGCATTTGAGTCTTGTAATATTTCTCCATCAATAACCTTAGATCCTGCTACTTTTCCGACTTTTGATACTTTGAAAATTTCAAGAACTTCGGCAGATCCTATTATACTTTCCTCTACATTAGGTGTTAATAATCCAGACATCTTATTTTTTACAAAATCTAGAACCTCGTAAATTATATTATAAGAGTAAATATTTATTTTATCTTTTTCAGCTAGCTTTTTAGCTTCTTTTGTTGGCTTTACATTAAATGCTATTAATGAGGCATTTGAGGCTTTTGCTAATGAAACATCCGTCTCTGTTACCATCCCAATATCTGATAAAATAATTTTAGTTTTAACTTCCTCATGCTCTATTAATGAGATGGCATTTTTAATTGCTTCAGCAGAACCATGAACATCAGACTTTATTATTACATTAAGTTCTTCAATTTTATTTTCATTAAAAGCAAAATCTTGATTTACAGATATGACTGGACTTTTTCCATCTTTTTTTTCCTGTATTCTTGCCTCACATAATGATTTAGCTTCTTTCTCACTTTTTAAAACTATAAAATCATCACCTGCTTTAGCAGCACCGTTAATTCCTAAAATTTCTACAGGTGTCGCTGGTTCAGCAGTTTCAATATTCTTACTTTGATCATTAACTATAGCTCTTACTTTTCCCCATTTGAGACCGCTTACAAAATAATCTCCTTTATTAAGAGTTCCAGCTGTAATAATTACATTTACAACTGGACCTCTTCCTATGTCAATTTTTGATTCTAAAACTATTCCTTTTGCGCCAGTTCGATAATCCGTTTTAAGATCTAAAATTTCTGATTGTAACAATATACAATCAATTAATTTATCTAAATTCTTTTTGGTTTTTGTTGAAATTTCAACCATTAATGTATCGCCGGACATTTCCTCAGCAATTAATTCGTACTCCAGTAATTGATTTCTTATTTTATTTGGATCTGCCTCAGGTAAGTCACACTTATTTATTGCTACTACTATAGGAACTTTTGCGGCCTTCGCATGCTTTATTGATTCTACAGTTTGAGGTTTTACACCATCGTCTGCTGCTACAACTAGAATAACTAAATCAGTTAATTTTGATCCTCTTGCTCTCATTTCTGTAAATGCTGCGTGACCAGGGGTATCTATAAATGTAATTTTTTTATCTTTTTGATTAATCTGATAAGCTCCAATATGTTGCGTAATTCCACCAAATTCACCATCAATAACATTTGTTTCTCTAAGACTGTCTAGGACTGAAGTTTTTCCGTGATCTACATGACCCATAACCGTAACAATTGGAGGTCTACTTTTTAAATTTTCCGTTTTAACCTCTTTTATCTTTTCAATTATATCCTCTGCTTTTTTCTCTTTAATCGGTACGTGCCCAAACTCCCTAACAAGATACTCGGCTGTATCTTCATCAATAGTATGATTTATCGTAACAGTAAGTCCAATGCCAAGAAGATGTTTGATTATGTTACTAGACTGCTCGGCCATCCTATTGGCAAGTTCTCTTATAGTAATAAATTTAGGAATATTGATTTCTCTTTTTACATGTTTTAACTCAATTTTATTTTCGCTTTTATTTAATTCCCTATTTTCCTTTAATTTTGCTCTTCTTAATGAAGCTAAACTTCTTGATCTTGAGCCTATTTCATCATCACTTAGTGCTCTAGATAAAGTTAATTTTAGTTCTCTTTTTTTTGATCCAATCTTCCCCTTTAAATCTTTTGAAACAGCCTCGCCTTTTAATCTTTTTGTGGCTCTTTGTTCTGCTAGCTTTCTTTTTTCAAAGTCAGATTTAGGTTGAGATGTTTCAATTGGTACAAACTTCTTAGTAACAAATTGTTTTGGACCACTTGAAAAATTATTGGGCTTATTTGATTTTTGGAAAGTTGATTTTCTAAAAGTCTTTCCCGGTTTCCTTTCAATTACAACCGAATTCTTTGGTTGCATTTTTGCTTGTTCGATACTGTTAAATGTTTTTTTTGTAGAACCTGATATTGAAAGCTTTAATTTTTTTTTTTCCATTTTTCATGCCTTAATCTTTATAAACTATATTCCTTGCAGACATAATTAATTCATCTGCCTCATTTTTTGAAAGTGCAAAGTCCTCAAGATATCCTTTTATCTTTATTTTCTCTCCCTTCACAATGTCATAACTCCCAGTTAATTCATCTGATGCTAAATCAGCAAAATCAGCCAAAGTTAAAATTTTTTGTTCACCTAAAGTAACTAACATTCCTGGTGTAAGTCCTTTATGATTAATTAACTCATTATCTAAGCCTAAATCTTTGATTTTTTTTGATATTTCTTCTTGATCCTTTTGATGATATTCCTTTGCTCTATCAATAAGCTCACCTGCGATTTCATTTTCAATACCTTCTATTTTGGATAGTTTTTCAATGGAAGTATCTTTTATTTCATCTATAGATGAGAAACCTTCAGCCACTAAAAGTTGTCCCAATGTTTCATCGAGTTCCAAATTTTTTATTAAGTTTTCAGTCTTCTCCTTAAAATCAATTTGTCTTCTTTCTGAATCTTCTTGATCTGTCATGATATTTATTTCAAAATTAAGAAGTTTTGTTGCTAACCTTACATTCTGACCTCTTCTACCTATTGCTTTTGAAAGATTTTCCTCAGTTAGTATTACGTCTAATTTTTTTGCCTGCATATCTACATTAACTCTTTGTACTTCTGCAGGTGATAATGCGTTCGATACAACTATTGCAGGGTCCTCCGACCAATTAACAATATCAATTTTTTCACCTTGAAGCTCATTAACTACTGCTTGGACTCTACTGCCTCTCATTCCAACACATGCACCTACAGGATCTAGAGATGTATCAATGGCCTTAACGCAGATTTTAGCCCTACTTCCTGGATCTCTTGATGAAGATTTAATTTCAATTAAACCGTCATAAATTTCAGGAACTTCCTGAATAAATAATTTTTCCATGAATTTAGGATGAGCTCTAGATAGAAAGATTTGCTGACCCCTAGGCTCTCTCCGAACATCTAAGCAATAAGCTTTTATTCTATCACCAGCTTTTATATTTTCTCTTGGGATCATCTCATTTTTTTGAATTATTGCTTCTGTTCCCCCTAAGTCCACAATTACATTTCCAAATTCAAGTCTTTTAACTATTCCGCTTAAAATTGTGTCAACTTTGTCCTTAAAATCATTATATTGTCTCTCTCTTTCAGCTTCCCTTACACTATAGGTTATTACTTGCTTTGCTGTTTGGGCGGCAATTCGGCCAAAGTCAAAAGATGGTAATGGTTGAAGAATTTCATCACCTATTTTTTTATTTTTGTTGTTCTCATTGAGATTAATTGCATCATTTAATGCAATCTCTAAATTCATA
Organism: uncultured Pelagibacteraceae bacterium; assembly: GCA_902603925.1. Classification (GTDB taxonomy): domain Bacteria; phylum Pseudomonadota; class Alphaproteobacteria; order Pelagibacterales; family Pelagibacteraceae; genus Pelagibacter. The sequence continues at coordinate 47,432 of CACKWQ010000002.1, forward strand.
TTAGAAGGTTTTTCAACAATTATTAGTTTTCTGTAAATACCAATATCTCCGTTGTCTCTGTTTATTTGAACTTTTATTTCATTTTCAGAACCAAATTTAGATTTAGCAGCTTTAGCTATACCACTTTCCATTGAGTCGATGATAAGTTCCTTGTCAATAGACTTTTCCAAAGCTACTGCTTCAGCGATTCTTAAAAGTTCTAGTTTATCTGCTCTTCTATTTAACATTTTAAATACCTAAAAAAAAATGGGCCGAAGCCCATTTTGAAATTTCAACAATGTGTTTGAAATATATGTATTTTTATTAAATTTTCAACTTATATTACTTAATAAAAACACTTGATTTATCTGTTTTTTCCCATGAAAACGAACCATCTGATTCTGGTTCTCTTCCAAAATGTCCATATGCCGCCGTTTTCTGATAAATAGGTTTATTTAATCCCAACATTTCTCTTATACCCCTTGGACTTAAGTCAAAATTTTCATTTATCAATTTTTCAACATGCCTATTCTTCTCTTCATCGTTGTCAAAAAGATCAACATAAATTGATAAAGGTTTAGAAACGCCTATAGCATAAGCAAGTTGAATTAAACATTTATCTGAAATTTTTGATGCCACTACATTTTTAGCCAAATATCTTGAAGCATAAGCTGCTGATCTATCTACTTTCGTTGGATCTTTGCCTGAAAATGCACCTCCACCATGTGGCGCAGCACCTCCGTAGGTATCAACTATTATTTTCCTTCCTGTTAATCCACTATCCCCATCGGGACCACCAATCACAAAATTCCCAGTTGGATTTATATATATTTCGTTTTCGTCCAAACTTCCCAATAGATTTTTTGGTATCGATTTCTCAATATAAGGCATTACAAGTTCTTTAACTTTATCTAAATTAACATCCTTTGAGTGCTGTGTTGAAATTACTACTGATTTTACTTTTGAGGGTACACCATCTTTATATTCAATTGTAATCTGACTTTTTGAATCTGGTTCTATTCCATTTAACTTTCCTGACTTTCTATCTTCTGCCATTAATCTTAAAATTCTATGTGAATAGTGAATTGGAGCTGGCATAAGAACATCAGTCTCGTTACAAGCGTATCCGAACATTATTCCTTGATCACCAGCACCCTCGTCTTTATTCCCTGAGGAGTCAACTCCCATAGCAATATCTGAAGATTGAGCATGCAAGTGGCTTTCAATTTTAGTCGCATCCTTGTATGTAAATCCGTCCTGATCGTATCCGATATCTTTAATACACTCTCTTACTTTTGAAATAAGTTCGTCGTTTTTGATCTCTGGACCTCTAACTTCGCCCGCCAGTACTACTTTATTTGTCGTTGTAAGTGTTTCACAAGCTACCCTTGCCTGAGGTTCTAGGCCTAAAAAGGAGTCCACAACCATATCTGAAATTCTATCGCATACTTTATCCGGATGTCCTTCAGAAACAGACTCGCTCGTAAATAAATAATTTTTTTTCATTTAATCCCCTTCCTTTTTAAGAAAAAAATCAACGTAATATAAAATCCTATAAAATAAAAGAAGATCTTGTTTCCAAAATTTGAGAAATGTGTCTTTTCTATTTGTTTAAGCTTATTTATCAATATAACTCCACTTTGAGTTGATTCTATTCTTTTTTTTACTTGTCCAACAGGACTAATAAGAGCAGAAATACCATTATTTGAAGATCTTAAAATATTTTTTCCTTCTTCAATTGATCTAAATATAGAATGATAAAAATGTTGATGAGGCCCAATTGAGCCACCAAACCAACCATCCTCCGATATGTTAACAATAATATCAAATTTTTTATAATCATTATTAAGTTTTCCAGTATAAATTATTTCATAACAAATAAGAGGTAAAATTTTTAAACCATCAACTTCTATTTTTTCTCGTAAATTTGCTCTACTAAAAGAAGTGTAGCCTTGGGTAATTTTTTTTAGATTAAAGTTAGACAAAATACTTTCAAACGGTAAAAACTCACCGAAAGGAACAAGTTTATTTTTATTGTACTTTGACAATACATTTAACTTAGAGTCTAATAAAACCATAGAATTAAAAATCTGAAAGTTCTCTTCACTATTAATACCAATTATTATTCTATCTTTTTCATTAAATTTGCTATCAAATAAAATCTGAAATTCTTTCAACTCATCAAGCAAAATACCAGAAAGTATCCCCTCTGGAAAAATATATAGATAGTTTCTGTCAATTTCTGGATTACTTAAATCAACAAGTTTGTTTATTCTGTCGGATAGGTCTTTTTGTTCAAAAAATTTTGATATATCAATTTTTGGTGAAACTATCTTGATAGATGTATTAATATCATTAGTTTTACTTAGATTGTAACTATTAATTCTTTTACTACCATATAAAAAATTTGTTAATATTATTGTAGAAATAATTAAAACTAAAAAAAATTTAGATAAAAAATTTTTATTAGTAAATAGTAGTACAGGTGTTATAAAAATTGTAATAGTTATAAGATTTAATGTATATGTTCCTATAATAGACAAAATTTGTAATGAACTTAAATAATTAGATATACTGAATACAATTAAATTCCATGGAAAACCAGTCAGGATTGTCCCTCTTAAATACTCAAAAAGTGATAATACCAAAGCAAAAATTAAAATTGATGATAAGTTTTTTTTAATTGAAAAAAGTGATGTTATTAAAAAGGAAGCACCATAAAATAATCCTAAAAAGGCCGGTATCAATATTAGGGCGAAAGGTATTAATTTTGTAAAGTTTGCATCAAACGTTAAAGAATTCGTTATCCAATAAATATTTGATAAAAAATATCCAAATCCAAATATCCATCCAACTATAAAAGAGTAAGTTCTATTATTTGAATTAAAACAAAAAATAATGAAGATTATAGGATAGCAAATAAAATTTAAAATTGGGATGTTATAGGGTGGTAAACTAAATGAACTTATAAAGCCAATAATTAAGGCAACAATAAATATAAAAATACTTTTTTTTTGTTCTTTTTTAAAATTTATAATCAAAGTCTTTAATTATTGTTTGTTCTTTATTTAACATCTCATTGTAATCGCTATTATTTTTGTGGTCGTAGCCGAGTAAATGTAAATATCCATGTAACCACATTTTATCAAATTCATACTTGAAATTTGTTTTTTTAGATCTTTGATTTACAATTTCATAACAAATTGCAATATCCCCAATGTACCCTTTAGATATTTTTTTTTTTGAATGTGGAAAAGCTAAAACATCCGTAATTTTATTTTTCTTTCTAAATTTTAAATTAAGATTTTTCATTAGTCTTTTGTGAGTAAGCATAATGGAAAATTCAATATTAGACCTTTTTAAAAAATTTTTTTTTAAAATAATTTCTAATCTTTTTTTAACGTGTAGATTAGGATTAAATATTTTTAACTTCCAAGGAGAATAGTCTACTATTACGTTGGCTTTTATCATTCATCTTCATTTTGTTGTGAATATGCTTTAACAATTTTTGAAACTAAAGGATGTCTTACAACATCATTATGATCAAAGTCCACTGTGGAAATTTCCTTTAGATGGCCTAAAATTTTTGTAGACCTTTTTAATCCTGATAAAGATTTGTTTGGTAAATCAATTTGAGAAGGATCACCATTAATTACAATTTTGGAATTCTCACCAATTCTTGTCAAAAACATTTTTATTTGTGTATCTGTTGCATTCTGTGCTTCATCTAAAATTGCAAAAGAGTTTTTCAAGGTTCTTCCCCTCATAAATGCGAGCGGTGCAATTTCAATATCTCCAATTTCAATTTTTTTCTGAATTTTTTCGAAGTCTAATAAGTCATATAAAGAATCATAAAGCGGTCTTAAATATGGATCTACTTTTTCCCTCATATCCCCAGGCAAAAAACCTAATCTCTCACCTGCTTCTACGGCAGGACGTGATAAAATTATTCTTTCGATTTTTTTTTCTAAAAGCATTGTTAAAGCAACAGCAACAGCTAAATAAGTTTTTCCAGTGCCAGCTGGACCAGAAGAAATAATAATATCGCTTTCTTTTAATGCTGAAACATATAATTTCTGCTTTTCAGACCTAGGAATTACAGATTTCTTGGGCGTTTTAATAATATACTCTATTTTACTGTTTTTGTTATTTGATTTTTCATCAATCATAAATTTGTTTACAGATGAATGTATATCTTTTTTTTCAATTGATCCATTACTTAAAAATTGTCCAATTAGAAATTTAATAGCATTTATGATGGTATCATTTTTTTCATTACTGCCCCTTACAGAAATTGAGTTGCCCCTCGTATAAATATTAGTTCCAGTGACCAACTCTAATTCTTTTATGTTATTATTAAATTCACCAACAATATTAGATAATAATTCGTTACTTTGAAATATAATACTTAGTGAGTCGTTTTCTGAATAGACTAGTTTGATATCAGGATTAATATTATTTTGAATTATTTTTCTCAATTATAAACTTTTGTATCACAATTTGGTATTCTACCAAACAATGTATTTTGATTAAAATTATTAATAATTACCTCTACCAACTTGCCTATTTGATTTTCATTACCATCTATTATTACTGAATTTAAATACTTATTTCTTCCAAATAGTTTATTTTGGTCTTTCATTTTGTTTTCTATTAATACCTCAACCTTGCAATTTTTAAATAGTTTATTCGTTTCTAACTGATAAGAAAAAAGAAGTCTTTGAATTACTTTAAGTCTCTCTTTAGAAACATTTGTATTGATTAGATTATAATCTGCTGCTTTTGTTCCTGGTCGAGGACTGAATATAAATGAAAATGAATTTATGAATTTAATTTTCTTTACTAAACTAATTGTCTCTTCAAAGTCGTCATTTGTCTCACCTGGATATCCGATTATAAAATCACTAGAAAATTTTATGTCATTGTTTATCCTCATTAATTTTTCATAAACATCTATAAACTGCTCAACTGTATGTTTTCTATTCATTAATTTTAGTATTTTATTTGATCCGCTTTGTATTGGTAGATGAACAAATGGCATCAATTTTTTGCTGGACTTGTAACAATCTATTAGATCTTCTGTCATGTCTAATGGATGAGATGTCGTATACCTTATTCTTTTTAAATCAGGAATTTTTTCAAGCTCATTAATTAAATTTGATAATCTAAATTCTTTTGAATTTTCGCGATAACAGTAGGCGTTTACATTTTGACCTAATAGAGTTATTTCTTTAACACCGTTTGAAATGAGTTGAGTAGCCTCATCTATTATTTTATAAAATGACCTAGAGTATTCGGGGCCTCTTGTAAAAGGCACAACACAGTAATGACAAAATTTATCACATCCCTCTTGGATCGTCAAAAATGAAGATATTTTATTGCTGTTATTCTTAATGTTATCGAAATGTATAAATTTATCAATTGTATCTATTTCTGTCTCCTCTTTTTTTTTATTTTTTTCATGTTTAAGTATAACATCTTTAATTTTGTGATATGATTGTGGCCCTATAACAATATCAATAAATGGTTCTCTCTTAAACATCTCCTCGTTCTCAGCTTGAGCCACACATCCAGCTATAACCATAATTGGTTTTTTTTTATTTTCATAATTTTTTTTTATTCTACCAACCTCATGATATACCTTTTCTTTAGCTTTATCTCTTATATGGCAAGTATTTAATATATAACAGTCTGCATCATTCTGATTTGAGGTTTTTACAAAATCAATACCCTTTAGTGAGTCATAAATTCGGTTTGAGTCATATATGTTCATCTGACAACCAAATGTCTTAATAAATAATTTTTTCATAATTGAAGATTATTTTTTTTTTACGCCGTAAAGTTCTAACTTGTGATCAACTAAATCGTATCCATATTTTTCAGCAATTTTTTTTTGCAACTTGTTAATTTCATCATCCTTAAATTCTATAATATGTCCAGTTTTCACATCAATTAAATGATCATGATGACTTTCTCTGATTTCCTCGTATCTTGCCTTCCCACCTTTAAAATCATGTTTTGTTAATATACCCGCTTCTTCGAAAATTTTTACAGTTCTATAAACAGTAGCAATACTTATTTTAGCATCAATTCTAGAAACTCTGTTGTATAGCTCATCTACATCTGGATGATCTGCTTCTCCATAAGTCTCTTTTGACTCTGACATTACTTTGGCAATTACTTTTCTTTGATCAGTTAACTTAATTCCTTTTGATATACACTTCTCCTCGATGCTATCAGTCATAAACTTTATTTATATATTGGTTTTATATTATTCTTTATTAAAACCCCTTTTTTGAATAAGTCTAGTATATTATTGTAATTTTTTTGGCTTATTTGATTTTGATTAAAACCATATAAATTAATGTTATTTGAAAAACATAGTGCCTTACATACTACAATTGATGATCGTATGGTTGAAAATTTACCGGGTCCTTGATTCACAAATATTTGGCTTAAATCTCTTAACTTAAGTTTATTTCTTTTTAAAAAATCAAACACTATTAGACTAATTTTATCAAAATTTTCACTACTGTTTGAATATTCATTGGTATAATAATTATTATTACAAATGATTTGTAAAAAAATTTCTTCACCTGTGGCATCTACAATTAAACTTGTCATATTTTTTTTAATAATATCAAAATCTTTTGCAGTTGAAAATAGTAACAAAAAATTTTCAAATGATTTTGGGACTTTATCTATAATGTATCACAGGTTTAACGAGTCAAAATACCCTTCGACAAATGTAAATATGGACATTTTTATTAAACAAATAAACTTAATAAATCAAAATAATTTAGCTTTCCTTAGTCCAAAAGATTTTATTGAAAATTTTTCTGTAAGGAAAAAAGAAAAAAAAATATTACTTACTATAGATGATGCATTTAGCTCTTTCTATAATCATGCATGGCCTTTTTTGAAAAAGAATAAAATACCTTTTATATTATTTGTGTCTACTGAGCCTGTGGGTAGAAAGGGATACATGAATTGGGATCAAATTAGAGAAATTGAGAAAGAAGATTTTGCATTTATAGGAAATCATTCCCATAGTCATGAATATCTTGTAAACTTCAATTTTGATGCATTTAAAAAGGATATAGATGAGTCAAAAAATATATTTGAAAAAAATTTAGGGTATAATCCTCTAATTTTTTCATACCCATTTGGAGAATACACGCTAGAACAAAAATTATATATTAAAGACAATTTTGAAATTGCGTTTGGTCAACATTCGGGTGTAATAGATTTAAATAAAGATAAATATGAATTGCCTAGGTTTCCAATAAATGAAAAATATGGAGATCTTGAAAGATTCAAATTTTTAATTAATCTGTTACCTTTGGAATATAGGTCGGACTCACTAAATGATAAGTTTATTTCAAAAAAAAATAATCCTCCAAATTTAGAGATATTTTTTTTTGATGACCAAAAAGATTTAAATAGAATCAATTGTTTTTCAAACGAGGGTAATCAATGGCAAAATACTGAGACTTCTTTAAAAAATAATAAATTGCTAATTAAATTTAGAGATAAATTTAAAGATAGGAGAGGCAGAATTAATTGTTCTCTGAACGATAACGGTAATTGGCGTTGGCTAGGATTACAATTTACAATAAATAATAATTAATTAAATATTATTTTTAAACTCCTCACTCGTTGGCAATATTCTTGCAGAGTCAAAATCTTTTAAATTATTTTGTTCAATAATTTTTTTTAAGATTTTTGTGTACTCTGTTCCAGTTTCTGCGTATTGATCCAAATAATTGGCTAACTCTAAACTATTCAGTGGCTCATCATTGTCTCTTTGAATTGCTCTTGCCTTTCTAAACTCTTTATAACTTGAGTGAGTGTTCAAATTTCTTTGATAGGCTCTTACCGATGATTTAAGAACACTAAATGTCATAATTTTGTGCTTATCTTCTTTATTTGCTCCAGACGGCTTAATGCCTTGACCAGAATATGTCCATTGCCCAAATAAAGCATTACCCTCTATTGCAAATCTTGATGTTCCCCAACCAGTTTCTTTGGCAGCTTGAGCGATGGCTAGTGAGACTGGAATTTCATCCATTCTTACTTTTAAAGTTGATAGGTCTCTTTTAGTTACTCCATATTGTTTAAATTTTTTATTTAACCATTCTTTTTCGAGTTTAGTATTATTGTTTTTGTTTAAAATTTTAAACAATGTAAGCCTATCTCTTCTAATTCTGTTGTTTTCACTTAAAACTAATGGGAGAACTATTTTTATAAATAAATCTTTTCTATTTTTTGAGCTTTCTATATTTTTTAATTCGTGTGGTAACATTCCAACTTCAAAGGGTTTCACAATTTTATTCTTTCTTACAGTGTTTAAGTTATATTTTTTATCCTCAAACATTTGATTTAAAGTGCTTGCTTCAATCCTTACAGATTTTGAAGGCCCGTTTTTAAATTCAATGTCCTCATAAAGATGCCGTTGATCCAAATCATCGTCAATTATATTTTCTGTAATAAGAGTTTCACCTGATAAAACTTTTTCTAAATATTTTTTTGAATAATTTTCGTATGCTTTAGGTTTTTGAAAGGTGGTAAGTAATAAATTTGAAACATAGGGCATTACAAAAAATAATGATATAATAATGAGACTAAATATCGACGCTGCATAAATAGATCTTAATTCGGAATTAAATGGATTCTTCTTTCTTAATCTGGAAACTTTAAATCCTCTTTTAATTAGAATTTTATTAATTTCAGATATTTTCATCGATTTAAATTTTCTTATCATAAAACTAAGCAGTTTTCTCTATATAGATGTAACTTCTCTAACTTCAGGTACATAATGCGTTAATAGGTTTTCTACACCGCGTTTTAACGTCAGAGTTGAACTTGGGCACCCGGAACAACTTCCTTGAAGTTTTACAGTAACGACGCCATCCTCAAATTTTTCAAATGAAATATCTCCGCCATCTCTTGCTACAGCAGGTCTAACTTTAGTCTCTAAAACATCAATTATTTTTTTTTCAATTTCTCCAAAATTTTCATTTGATTTTTTTGATAATTTGTCGCTTAAAACATGTTCATTACCTTTTGAATAAAAGTCGTTGATATATGATATTATAATATGTTTAAGTTCTGACCACTCAACTTCGCTTCTTTTATTAACTGATAAAAAATTTTCATACAAAAAAATTCCTCTTACACCATTTATAGAAAGAATATTTTTAACCAATTCATTTTTAGTATCATTTATATCTAATACTTCAATTGGACCAACTTTTGAAACTATCTTGCCTGGAAGAAATTTTAAAGAGTTTGGATTTGGTGTGTTTTCAGTTTGCACAAACATAAAAGATATATAATGGTAAATTTAAAAATTTAAAGTGCTTTTTACCTCAAAAACCTACAATTTTCTTCAATTCTTTAATTTTTTTAGAGGCAATTTCGTCAGCTTTTAATGCTCCTTTGTTAAGAATTTCATCGATTAAATTTTCGTCCATTTTTAATTTTTTTATTTCTGAGGAAATCGGTGAAATTTTTTCTATTATTAGTTCTGTAAGTTTAATTTTCAAATCTGAAAAATTTTTTCCAGAAAACTCATTTAAAGTTTTATCTACATCCTGGTTATTAAGAGATGAAAATATTCCTATAAGATTCTTTGCTTCAGGTCTTTTTGCCAAACCATTCTTTTCATCAGGTAATGGGTGAGAGTCAGTTTTGGCTTTTTTAATTTTAATTGATATTTCATCATTGCTATCTGTTAAATTGATACGACTTAAATCTGAGGGATCTGATTTACTCATTTTTTTTGTTCCATCTTTGAGACTCATTATCCTAGAAAAATCTTTTTGGATAATTGGCTCAGGTAAAATAAAAAAATTTTTAGCTTCAAAATCTATATTAAATTTTTGTGCAATATCTCTTGTTAGTTCTAAATGTTGTTTTTGATCCTCACCAACAGGAACGTGGGTAGAATTATATAATAAAATATCTGCAGCCATCAAAATAGGATACACATACAGGCCAATACTAGCTTTTTCTTTATCTTTTCCTGCCTTTTCCTTGAATTGTGTCATTCTGTTCAGCCACCCCATTCTTGAAGAACACCCGAGCACCCAAGCACACTCACTATGTGCTGAAACTGCAGATTGATTAAAAATAATACTTTTTTTTTGATTTAAACCACTTGCAATAAAGGCCGCCACAGTATCTCTTACGTTGCTTTTTAGTTCTTGTGGATCTTGTTTGGTTGTGATTGCATGCAGATCTACTACACAATAAATACATTCTGTATTTTCTTGATTTTGAAAATTTACAAAATTTTTAATTGCACCTAAATAGTTGCCTAGGTGGAGATTTCCAGTTGGTTGAACTCCTGAAAATATTTTTTTTTTCATCAACTAATACTTTAATTTAATATCTGATAATTTTAAAGCTTTTGTAATAATGGATGTTAAAAGGTATAATAAAAACGTTACCAAAACCATTATAATTATTGTTATTAATTTATAATTACTTTCATAAACTAATAATTCTGAAAAATTTGAAATCATCATATAAAAAATATAACATGCAAATGAAGATGTACAGACTATCCTAATCAATGGAAAAAAGATTGCATTAGTCAAATTAAAATAGTCTTTCTTTGCTAAAAAGACATACAACATAAATACATTTATCCACGAAGATATTGTGGTTGCAATTGGAATAGCAACAAATCCATATTTAGGAAAAAAATATAAACTAATTAATATATTTATAATTACAGAAAAGACAGAAAAATAAAATGGAATTTTTGTATTGTGTCTTGCAAATAAAAATGCTGAAAAAATTTTGATAAGTGAGAAAGCTGGCAGTCCAAAAGAAAAGTAGAATAAAGCTTTAGCAGAATTCTTTACACTTACTAAATCAAATGACCCGTAACCGAATAAACTAGAGGTAATTTGCTCAGATGCAATTATTATTGCTAATGATGCAGGTAAACTTAGAAATATACTTAGTTCAAAAGACTTATTTTGTATTAAATTTATTTTTTTATTTCTTTTTGAATTAATATGTTTGCTTAAGTTAGGCAGCAAAATTGTACCTATTGCGATTCCAGCAATAGCTAAATTAATCTGATAAATCCTATCTGCATAATACAAATAAGAAACTGCATTAGCCTGAAATGAAGCAATTACAGTTCCCACTAAGATATTAATTTGTGTTACACCTGATGAGAATATGCTCGGTATTAATTTTTTAAAAAAGATTTTTACTTTTTTTGACTTTTTAAACTTAAAGTTTATTTTTGGTTTAAAATATTTTCTAACAAAAAAATATAGAAAAGTTAGTTGAATAAAACCAGCGACAGATACACCATAAGATAGATACTCAACAATAATATCTTTTTCATTTTTTACAAAGTATAAAATTACTATTAAAATAATATTTAATATTATTGGTGCTCCGGCGGCTACCCCAAACTTATTATGTGAATTTAAAATGGCTGAAAAGAAGGATGCTAAACTTATAAATAATAAAAACGGAAAAGTAATTCTTGTCAGAAAGATTGTTAAATCTAATTTATCAGAGCTTTCAGTAAATCCAGGGGCAATTATAAATACAAAAAAAGGCATAAATAATTCAATAAGCAAAACAATCGCAAATAGAAATATGATTAGAAAATTAAAAATTTCGTTTGCAAAAATTGATGATTTTTTTTTTGATATAGATAATTCTGACGAATAACTAGGCACAAAGGCTGAATTGAACGTGCCCTCAGAGAATAGTCTTCTAAATGTGTTAGGAATTCTAAATGCAACAAAGAATGCATCTGACACCGGACCTGACCCTAAACTTATTGCTATGAGAAAATCCCTTAAATAACCTAAAATCCTGCTTAAAAAAGTAAAGAAACTAAATGTGCTAGTTGACTTAATTAGATTCATAAATCATATTAGTCTTAACGTAGTTCTGTTAGTATATCTAATTAAAAAATGAAAAGAAAAAAAATTGAACATTATTCTGATAAAGAGGCTTTAGATTTTCATAATAGTAATAAATCAGGCAAGATTGAGATAGTTTCTTCAAAACCAATGACTACAAAAAGAGATCTTGCTTTAGCTTATTCTCCTGGAGTTGCTGCGCCAGTAAAAGCGATATCTGCTAATCCTGAGCTTGCATATGAGTATACAACTAAAGGAAATCTGGTAGCAGTGATAAGCAATGGAACAGCAATTCTCGGATTGGGTAATTTAGGAGCAATTGCATCAAAACCAGTGATGGAAGGTAAAGCAGTTCTATTTAAAAGATTTGCCGATATTGACGCAATAGATTTAGAAATAGATTCAAATAGCTCAGATGAAATAGTTAATTCTATAAAAAGTTTTGCAAAAAGCTTCGGGGGTATCAACCTAGAAGATATAGCTGCTCCAAACTGTTTTATAATTGAAGACAAACTGAAAAAAATATTAGATATTCCGGTATTCCATGATGACCAACATGGGACTGCAATTATAACTTATGCAGCTTTAATGAATGCTTTAGATATATCAAAAAAAAATATAAAAAAAGTTAAAGTTGTTGTGAACGGAGCCGGTGCTTCGGCGATGGCATGCACAAATTTGCTAATCAAAGCTGGTGTCTCTAAAAATAATTTAATTATGTTAGATAGTAAAGGAGTTATTTTTAAAGGAAGGAAAAATTTAAATAAGTGGAAATTAATTTATGCATCAAAAACTAAAGCAAGAAAATTAGATCATGCAATAAAAGATGCAGATGTTTTTCTTGGGTTATCTTCTGCAGGCGTATTAAATAAAGAAAATGTAAAAAGTATGGCAAAAAATCCAATAATTTTTGCTTGTGCGAATCCAGACCCCGAAATTACTCCAGAAGAAGTTGAGGAGGTAAGAGATGATGTAATAATTGCAACTGGCAGATCTGATTATCCAAATCAAGTAAATAATCTAATTGGCTTCCCTTATATATTTAGAGGAGCTTTAGATGTAAGGGCAAAAACAATTAATGATGAAATGAAAATAGCAGCTGCTAATGCGATTGCTTCTCTCGCTAGGGAAAGAGTACCAGATGAGGTAGTTGCTGCTATGGGTGGTGATAGACCGACCTATGGAAAAGATTATATAATTCCATCGACATTTGATCCAAGGCTTATAAGTGTAATACCTGTAGCTGTAGCTAAGGCTGCTATTAAAAGTGGTGTTGCAAGAAAAAAAATTATAAATTTTGAACAGTATGCTGAACAACTTAAACAAAGATTAGATCCATCTTTAACAATTTTACAAGGTATAAATTCTCAAATTAGAAAAAATCAAAAAAAAGTTGTTTTTGCTGACGGTGAAGATGAAAATACACTGAAAGCAGCAATTGCTTTTAAAAATAGTGGACTTGGTATTCCGATTCTTGTTGCAAAAGATAAGGTTGTGAAAGAAAGACTAAAAGAGATAGGATATAGTGAAAATTTTAATATTGAGATAGTAAATTCAACTAAAAAAAAGTTTAGAGAAAAATATTCCAATTTTATTTTTAAAAAACTACATAGAACACAAGGTTTGCTTGAGAGAGACTGTGATAGATTGGTAAGAAATGATAGAGTAATTTGGGCTTCTTGTATGGTCGCATGTGGTGACGCTGATGCAATGGTGACAGGAAATACTAGAAGATACGGCCAATCGCTCCAAAAAATTACAAAAGTTGTTGAACCAAGACCTGGGGAAATTATGTTTGGATTAAATATGGTTGTGAATAAAGGAAGAACAATATTTATTGGTGATACTAGCGTTCACGAGTATCCTACGTCAAAACAGTTAGCTGAGATAGCAATTTCATCAGCAAGAGTAGTAAGGTTATTTGGATTTAATCCAAAAGTTGCTTTTCTTTCTCATTCAACTTTTGGACAGCCAATTACTAGTAGAACTAAACATATAAGAGATGCCGTTGAAATTCTTAAACGAAGAAAAGTTGATTTCAAATTTGATGGGGACATGCAGCCAGATGTTGCTTTAAGTGAGGAATATAAAGAATTGTATCCAATGTCAGAAATAGTTGGTAATGCGAATATTTTAATTATGCCAGGCCAACACAGCGCAGCAATTTCATATAAAATTATGAAAACAATGAGCAGTGCTAAAGTCATTGGCCCGTTGCTAATCGGTTTGGGTGCAGCAATTGAAATTGCACCTTTGAGATGTTCTACATCGGAAATATTAAATTTAGCCTCCGTCGCTGCTTATTCAGCTGGTGTGATAGACTATAATAAAAAAAATTAATCTTTTTTGATTCTTAAATTATCAACCATCAAAATACTCGCAATAACATCCTCTACATCTAAAATTTCTTTAGCCTCTTTAATAACCTCATCTTTTTCTTCACTAGTTTCGGATATTCCATAAATGTAAATTACTTTCTTGTAAGTGTCCAAATTATAATTAACAGAGTTAATTTTCTTGTTGAAAATCATGGCTGATCTTAGTTGTGATGTAATGAGAACATCTTTGGCTGATTGCTGAAAGTTAAATTTATCTTTAATTTTAATATCATTTTTAACGGATCTTGCACCCCTAATTTCCCAGGCTAATTTTGTTAACTTCAATTTTTCTTCAGGAGTATCTACTTTTCCTGTCAAAAATATTCTTCCATCTAAGACCTTAGACTTTACATTCAAAAAATAATTTTTGTTCATTGATAAAATTTTTGCCTCAAGGCTCTTATCCATGATTGAATCATCTATTTGCGTTCCTAAAGATCTTGGGTCTAATGCAACTGATACACCTGTTCCAAATACACCTGTTGAAGACGCACCTATACAATTAGAAAGTAACAAAAATAAAAAAGTAAAAACTATAAATCTATTTTTCATTTTTTAGTTTTAGACAGAAATCATAAATTGTTGATTTAGATACTCTGTCATCTATATTTAAAATTTTCACTATGTCTTTAACACTCAAAAAATTTATTAACTTTTTTATGTTAACTTTATCTGATTCGGTGAGCAACAATGAGCTTTTTTTTTGTGTTTCTTTTTCTGAGATCACAATGGTTAGTTCTCCCTTTAAGGTTTTTTCAAAAGTATTTAAGTTTTTAATGTCATCTCTAATAAATTCCTCAAAATATTTAGTAATTTCCCTGCAAATAACAATTTTCCGATCATCAAAATAAATTTTTAGGTATGGAATAATTTTGTTTATTTTTTTACTTGAGATAAAAAATATTATTGAACCAGGAAGGTTAGATAAAAACAAAAGTTCATTTTTTATTTGTGAATTTTTATCAGGTAGAAAACCCTGAAAATAAAAATTATTAGAAAAACCACTTATCGAAATTGCTGAGGTTAATGCTGATGGTCCTGGTATAGGTACTAAATTTATGTTATTTTTAATGCATTCATTTATCAATAATTTGCCCGGATCAGATACTAATGGAGTGCCGGCATCACTTATTAAAGAAACTACATTTCCTGATAATAAAATATCCTTGATGTTTTTTAAAACTCTAGCTTCATTAAATTTATGATTTAATATTAATTTTGAGTTTATTTTATAATAATTTAAGAGTTTTTTTGCAACACGTGTATCCTCACATATTATAAAATTTGACTTTTTAAGAACATCCAAAGCTCTTAAAGTTATATCCCCTAAATTTCCAATTGGTGTTGAAACTATATATAAACCACTTTTAATCTTATTTTTGTCTAGTTCTAGATGCATAATTATGCTCAATATATTATTAATAATACAATGAAAATTTTTATTAGATACATTTATATTTTATTTTTTGTTTGTTTTGTTTATGAAAAAGCAAGCTCGAGTGAGAAAATTAAAATTGGATTGGTTGTTCCATTATCTGGGGAATATGGTAAAATTGGAAATTCAATTATTAATGCTACAAGATTAGCTTTAAATTCTATTAATAACGATAAAATTCAAATATTGCCAAGAGATAACAAATCTGATCCAACTACCACACTTAATGTTGCAAAAAAGCTTTACGAAGATCAAAATGTTAAAATTATAATTGGTCCAATTTTTAAGAAAAATAATATTTATTTAGATCGAATACCCGAAGTTACATTTTTATCTTTAACGAACAAGTTAAGTAATAATCCTGACAATGTTATTAGCGCAGGTGTGAATGCTATTTCACAACTAAAAGCAATTAAAAAGTTTACAGAGGATCAAAACTTAAAAAGAACAGTTTTATTAAAACCTAATTCCGATTTCAAAAATGAAATTGATATTGCAATCTCAAATTTAAAGATAAATCTTAAAGACAATTTTATTTATGAGTCAGATCCAACAGTCTTAACCTCTCAGATAGAGAAAATAACAAAATATAATATAAGAAAGCAAAATTTATTAGACGAGATAAAGAGAGTTGAAAATTCTGATGATCCAAACAAGGAAAAAAAAATTGAAAAACTAAAAAAGAGGGACACTATTGGCGGTTTAAATTTTGACTCAGTTATAATTGCGGATTTTGACGAAAATCTTAAAAGCGTTGCTACATCTCTTCTTTATACCGACGTATCTACAAATAGAGTTCATTATATAACTTTAAATCAATGGTTTGATAAAGCTTTATTAAAAGATAAGTCACTTCAGCCTATATATTTTCCTTCAATAAATAAAAATAATTATGAAGAATTTATAATTAATTATGAATTAAATTTTAATGAAGTTCCAAATCAAATATCCTTTTTAAGTTATGATATTGCTGGTCTAGTTTACTACTTGATTTATAAAAATAATTTTAAAGTTGAGAAAGAAATATTTTACGAAAAAAATAAGTTTAAAGGTAAAATTGGGGTTTTTGAGATAAATAAAAATATTATTACCCATGAATTAAATTTTTACGTAGCTGAAAATGAAAAGTTTAAAAAAATTTTCTAATTTTTTTAAAAGCTTTTATTCTATGATCAATTTTATGTTTTACTGATGGTTTCATTTGACCAAAAGTTAGTCTTTTACCATTTGGAATAAAAATTGGATCATAACCGAAACCATTTGATCCAATTTTTCTTTTTGAGATCCTGCCTTCTATTTTACCTTCAACTGTAACAGTTTTAAAATTAGGCCCATAGAGTGTAAGTGCACATCTAAATCTTGCCTTTACTTTAAATTTTGTATTAATCCAGTTTTTCTTTTTTTTATTTATTTTTTTATAAATTTTTTTTATTGCAATATTAAAATTATTATTCTTGCCCGCCCATCTCGATGAATAAATTCCAGGCGAGTTATTTAACAAGTCTATTTCAAGGCCAGAGTCATCGGCTAAACATATCTTTCTAGATATTTTTGAGTAATATTTAGCTTTTATAAGAGAGTTACCTTTAAAACTTTTGCTCGTTTCTTTTGGACTTTTAATATTATAAAACTTTGGGGTTGTAATTTTTATCCTTTTTGGAAGCAAATCTCTTATTTCTCTTAATTTTCCTTTATTATTCGATCCTATATATATCTCTTTAATTTTTTTAACTAACATCTAGAAATTTTAACTTTACTTACCATATACATACAAATGGAGAAAGAAGAAATCAAAGAACGAAGTGCTGATGAGAATAACTCATCGCTGGAGCAAAACAGTGAGACCTCATTATCAAAGGATGATGGAGAAGTTGCCAATAAAAAACAACCTACCTCTTTAGAAGAAGAGAATAAAAAATTAGAAGATAAAATTATCAGACTATATGCTGAGATGGAAAATCAAAGAAGAAGGTATGAGAAAGAAAAAGATGAAGCATTTGAATATGGAGGTTTTTCATTTGCAAAAGAAGCATTGAATTTATTAGATAACCTAGAAAGATCAAAACAGTATTTACAAAATGACGAGAGTCTTAAAAATAACGATGCCGTCGATAAAATTTTAAATCATATAGATATAATTTATGATGATATGATCTCAATATTTAAAAAAAATAATATTACATTAATCGAGGCTATTGGCAAAAAATTAGATCCTAATTTACATCAAGCAATGATTGAAATTGAGGACAATTCAAAAGAGGTGGGTACTGTTATCCAAGAAATACAAAAAGGTTTCTTATTAAAAGAAAGGCTACTTAGACCCTCGCTCGTTGGGGTTTCGAAGAAAGCTAGCAAAAAAGAGGAAAAAAAAGAAAACAATGATCAAAAAGATAAGAAAAATCAGTAAAAATATAATTTTTTATATGGCTTGTACAACTAAAATTAACCCCTATATGCATCCTAGGAATTAAATTTATGAGCAAAGTTATTGGTATTGACCTTGGTACAACAAACTCTTGTGTAGCCGTGATGGAAGGAACTCAAGCAAAAGTGCTAGAGAACGCTGAAGGTGCAAGAACCACACCCTCTGTAGTAGCTTTTACTGAAAACGAAGAAAAATTAGTTGGACAGCCCGCAAAAAGACAGGCAGTAACTAATCCTGAAAATACTATTTTTGCAGTAAAAAGACTTATTGGAAGAAATTTTGAAGATGCAACTGTTAAAAAAGATATAGAAACGTCTCCGTTCAATATAGTAAATTCAGATAAAGGGGACGCATGGATTGAAGCCAAGGGTACCAAATATTCTCCCTCACAAATTTCTGCATTTGTTCTACAAAAAATGAAAGAGACAGCAGAAAAATATTTAGGACAAGAGGTATCTAAGGCAGTTATTACTGTTCCTGCATATTTCAATGACGCCCAAAGACAAGCAACAAAAGATGCTGGCAAAATAGCTGGGCTTGAAGTTTTGAGAATTATAAATGAACCAACTGCTGCATCACTTGCTTATGGTTTGGACAAAAAACAAAATAAAAAAATAGCAGTTTACGATTTGGGTGGAGGTACTTTTGATGTATCAATTTTAGAATTAGGTGATGGAGTATTTGAAGTTAAGTCTACTAATGGAGATACTTTCTTAGGTGGGGAGGACTTTGATAACACTATAGTGGAGTACTTGCTTTCAGAATTTAAAAAGGAAAGTGGAATTGATTTAAAATCTGACAAATTAGCTTTACAAAGATTAAAAGAAGCAGCTGAAAAAGCAAAAATTGAATTATCTTCAGCAGCACAAACAGAAATTAATTTGCCATTTATAACTGCTGATAAAACTGGTCCAAAACACATTAACTTAAAGATGACTAGAGCAAAACTTGAAGCTCTCGTAGAGGAACTAATTACAAGAACAATCCCTCCTTGTCAGACAGCATTGAAAGATGCTGGATTATCAGCTTCTGATATAAATGAAGTAATACTTGTTGGGGGTATGACTAGAATGCCGAAAGTAATTGAAGAAGTTAAAAACTTTTTTGGCAAAGAACCTAACAAAAGTGTTAATCCGGATGAGGTAGTTGCAATGGGTGCGGCCATACAAGCAGGAGTTTTGCAAGGTGATGTTAAAGATGTTTTATTGCTTGATGTAACCCCGTTATCTTTAGGGATAGAGACCTTAGGTGGTGTATCCACTAAGCTTATCGATAAAAATACGACAATTCCAACAAAAAAAAGCCAAGTATTTTCTACAGCTGAAGATAATCAGCCAGCTGTTTCTATAAGAGTGCTTCAGGGTGAAAGAGAGATGGCATCTGACAATAAAATACTAGGAAATTTTGAGTTGGTAGGAATTGCTCCAGCTCCTAGAGGAGTTCCCCAAATAGAGGTGACATTTGATATAGATGCAAATGGTATAGTAAATGTTTCAGCTAAAGATAAAGGAACCGGAAAAGAACAAAAAATTCAAATTCAAGCATCCGGGGGGCTTAGTGATGAAGACATTAGTAAAATGGTTAAAGACGCTGAAGCTAATAAAGAGGCAGACAAAAAAAAGAGAGAAGCGGTTGATGCACGAAATCAGGCAGACACTTTATTGCATTCAACTGAAAAAAATTTAAAAGAGCATGGTTCTAAGGTTGGAGATGCTGATAAGAAGGCCATTGAAACAGCGTCAGCTAATCTAAGAAACTCTTTAAAGGGAACTGATATAGAAGAAATAAAGAAAAAAACTCAAGATTTGGTACAGGCTTCAATGAAGCTTGGTGAAGCAATTTATAAATCTCAACAAAAAACTAAATCTGATGATACACCTAATGATACACCTAATAAGTCAAAAAAAGAGGATAAAAAAGACGACAATGTTGTTGATGCAGACTTTGAAGAAGTAAAAGACGAGAATAAAGAGAAAAGCGCTTAAGATCGCAACTGTTTGTCCGTAATTAGTTATGGCAAAAAGAGATTATTATGACATCTTAGGTATTAACAAAAGCTCCAGTCAAGACCAAATCAAATCAGCGTATAGAAAATTAGCAGTTAAATTTCATCCAGATAAAAATCCTGGAGACAAATCTGCTGAAGAAAAGTTTAAGGAGGCCTCAGAAGCTTATCATGTCCTTTCAAATTCAGAAAGAAAACAAAATTATGATAATTTTGGTCATGCGGCCTTTGATAATAATTCAGGTGGGCGAGGAGGATTTGGAAATTTCGATTTTTCAAGCAGCTTCTCAGATATATTTGAGGACTTTTTTAGTGAAGGATTTAGCGGTGGAGCTAGCAGAAGATCTAGAAGATCAAACTACAGAGGTTCAGATCTAAGATATGATTTATCAATAAGTCTTGAAGAGGCCTTTTCTGGGAAAAAACAAGATATAAAATTTTCTAGCTCAGAGAAATGTGATATATGTAATGGTAACGGCTCTAAACCAGGATATAATGCAAGTTCATGTAATATGTGCGGAGGTAATGGCCAAGTCAGATCAAGCCAAGGTTTTTTTACGGTACAACAAACTTGTCCACAGTGTTCGGGATCCGGTGAAGAAATTACTAACCCATGTAACTCTTGTAATGGTCAAGGAAAGAAACAAGCTTCAAAAAGATTATCTGTTACCATTCCTAAAGGTGTAGACGATGGTACTAGAATACGATTAGCAGGAAAAGGTGAGGCTGGATCAAGAGGTGCTGGGAATGGAGATTTATATTTATTTATAAATGTTAATTCCCATGAATTGTTTAAAAGGTCTGATGAGCACCTATTTTTTGAATGTCCAGTATCAATTGCAGATGCTGCGCTTGGGGTATCAATTGAAATCCCCACAATCGATGGGGGCAAAGCTAAAATTAAAATTCCAGCAGGGACTCAAAATGGTAAGCAATTTCGTCTAAGAGGAAAAGGAATGCCTTTGATGAGAAGTGGAGGAGTTGGAGACCTTTATGTTCAAGTAAATACTGAAATACCAGTATCTCTTAATAAAGAGCAAAAAGAATTGTTAGAAAAGTTTAGAGAGATTGAGAATGAAAAATCCAACCCAAGTATAAAAAAATTCTTCCAAAAAGCTAAAAGTTTTTGGAGTAATTAATTTATTTTAATCTATTATAATATTAATGATTATTTGGCTTGCATCATATCCAAAAAGTGGAAATACATGGATTAGATCAGTTTTAATATCTTATTACTTTACTGAAGATGGAAAGTTCAACTTTGATAATTTAAGTAGAATTCCTGATTACCCTAACAAAATTTTTTTGAATAAAGAAATAAATATAAATCAATTAAAAGAGGGAGAAATTTATAAATTTTGGCATGCATCACAGAAAAAAATTTTGGAAAGAAAAAAAGCTAAATTTTTAAAAACACATAATATGCTTGGATCTGTTGAAGGAGTAAAATTTACAAAATCAGAATTTACACTAGGGACTATTCATATAATAAGAGATCCTAGAAATGTAATAACATCAATTAAAAATCATCTTGATTTCGATAGTTATGAAAAAACTTTAGAGTATATGAAGACTGATAGTGCGTTTATAAAAGGTGAAGATAATGCAAGGTTTGCGTTTACTGGTTCATGGAGATCACACTATACTTCCTGGATGTCTGATCAAGATCTTAGAAGAATTACGATAAAATATGAAGATCTAGAGAGAAATACAATGATTACGTTTATTAAAATTATAGATTTTGTTAACAAAATTTGTAGATTTAATAGCGAAATAGACGAAAAAAAACTTTTAAACTCAATCAATACCACTAGTTTTGATAAAATGAGCGAGGGAGAAAAAGAGGGAAAGTTTACTGAGAATGTAATAAACAAGTTTAATAAAAAAATTAAATTTTTCTATATGGGGCCTAAAAATGACTGGAAAAAAATACTGCCTGAAAATATTAAATCTGAAATGAATGAATATTATAAGAAAGATTTAGAAATACTTAACTACGATAGTAAATGAAGAGAATTAATCTAACAATAACAGGTTGTATGGGTCGAATGGGAAAACAGATTATTAAATCCTCACAAAGTGATAAAAATTTTAAAATAGTTTCTCTTACTGAGAGTTTTAAGATGAGAAAAAAAGTAAATAAAATAGTACCTGAACTCAACAGTGAAGCATCTTTTAAAAAAACAAATGTTATAATAGATTTCACAGTGCCAAAATGTACTTTAGAAGTTTTAAAAATAGCATCAAAGTTGAAAAAGAGAGTTGTAATAGGAACAACGGGCTTCTCAAGGGGTCAGGAAAAAATTATAGAAAAATATTCGAAGAAAATCCCAATTTTGAAAGCAGGAAATATGAGTTTAGGGATTAATTTACTTATGTATTTAACAGAAATAACCTCAAAATCTTTAGGCAATAATTTTTTAAGTAAAATTTTTGAAATTCATCACAAACATAAAAAGGACTATCCATCAGGAACTGCTTTAATGCTAGGAAAGGGCATAGCTATAGGTAGACGTAAAAATTTGAAAACTTTAATTGGCAAAAAGTATTTAAATAAAAAGACTTTTCCTTATGGAAAAAAAATTAATTTTAACTCTGTAAGAAAGGGTGAAATTATTGGTGAACATGAAGTTAAATTTTCAAGTGGTAAGGAGATTATTTCTCTAAATCATGAGGCTTTTGATAGAGCCTTATATTCGGAGGGAGCTCTTACTGCAGCAAAATGGTTAATGAAGAAAAAACCTGGTCTATACTCAATGCGAGATATATTGAACTTTAAATGAGTTCGAGGAAATCTGATAAAATTAAAAGGGCCAAAATAGTATTAAAAATACTTAATAAAATATATCCTAGTATAACTGTACCTCTTGAAAGCAGAAATGTTTTCACTTTATTGATATCTGTTCTTTTATCTGCGCAGTGTACCGATTTAAACGTAAATAATGTAACAAAAGATATTTACCCAAAATACTATAAACCAGAGCACTTTGTTAAACTTGGTAGAAAAAAGATTGAGAAACTGATAAAGAGAATAGGTATTTTTAGAGTAAAATCTAAGAGTATTTATCTATTATCAAAAACCTTAATTAATAAATACAAGGGTGGTGTTCCAAAAACTTTTGAAGAATTAGAGAATCTACCTGGAGTAGGTCATAAAACAGCAAGCGTGGTCATGTCCCAGGGATTTGGTTATCCAGCTTTTCCAGTAGATACACATATACATCGTTTAGCTCAAAGATGGGGTTTAACAAATGGAAAAAATGTTGTGCAAACTGAAAAGGATTTGAAAGAACTATTTCCAAAACATAGCTGGAACAAGCTTCACTTGCAAATTATTTATTATGGAAGAGAATATTGTAAAGCTCGAGAGTGTTACGGAATATCTTGTAAAATCTGTACTACTTGTTATCCTGAAAGAAAAAAACCAATATTAACAAAGAAAGCTTGACATGAAAATTTTAGGTATAGGAAACGCAATAGTAGACGTTATATGCAAAGTAGAAGATAAATTTATAACTGAACATGGGTTAACCAAAGGAACAATGAAATTAATTTTTGAAGATAGTGAATTTCAAAAACTATTGACTAATCTTAAAATAGAAAAAACAGTATCTGGAGGTTCAGTAGCTAATTCAATTGTAGGCTTATCTCAATTAGGAGATAAGGTTGGATTTATAGGAAAAGTTTCTGATGATGAACTTGGAAATAAATATGAAGAGGGGTTGAAGCAAGAAAATGTAGAATATTTTTATTTAAAAAAGAAAGAAAATATTCCCACTGGAACTTGTTTAATACTAGTTACGCCTGATTCAGAAAGAACAATGTGCACATTTTTGGGAATTGCTGGTAAAATAAATGAAAATGACGTTGAAATTGAGGCTATAAAAAAAAGTGATATGATATTTTTAGAGGGATATCTATGGGATGAGGGTGAACCCAAGAAAGCTTTTGATAAAGCAATAAATTCAGCAAAGAAAGTTGCCATGTCATTGTCAGACCAATTTTGTGTCGACAGACACAAGCCACATTTCTTAGAATTAGTAAAAAGCAAAATAGATATTACTTTTGCAAATGAGCAAGAAATGATGTCGTTAATAAATGCAAAACAATTCCAAGAAGTTATAGATTTTTCAAAAGGTCTGAAAAAAACTATTGTTGTTACTCGAGGAGAGAAGGGAGCTATAGCAATAAATGGAGACGAAATAGTAGAGTGTGATATCAAGCAAGGACTTAAGGTTGTTGATTTAACTGGAGCAGGTGACTTATTTGCTGCTGGTTTTCTAAATGGTCAGGTAAATCAAAAGTCTCTAAAAGAAAGTCTTGAAAAAGGCACAGAAATGTCTTCAAAAATTATACAACAGATTGGAGCAAGGCTTTAGAAAGATTTTTTATTTCTTTTAAAACTTCCTTTACCTTTTTTTGGTTTAACTGTCCGTGGCCTATATTTCTTAGAAAATAAATTTTTTGCAATAAAGTTTTTTTTGCCCTTAGATTTTATACCCATAATCGGTGCTTAAAATGAAATTGCTATCTTTAAATGAATTCAAAATTTTTCTTCTTAATCTATAAATATGCGTTTCAACAGTATGGGTTTCTAATTTGGAGTTATGCCCCCATACCTTTCTTTGAATATTATTAATTGACTTATCATTATCTACATTGTTTAAAAATAGAATTATTTCAGTTTCTTTCTGTGTAAGTTTTATTTTTATATCGTTTTTTGTAAGCTCTCTAGCATTAGTGTCTAATGTATAATCCTTAATCAATTGATGAGATTTATTTAAGAAATTTTTTTTTAAAGAAAATACATTAATTTTTTGGATAAGATCATCAAACTTTATAGGTAGTTTTTCAATTATTAGGACACTATCTTTTTGAGGAATTTTTAAGTTATTTTGGGACAGGACTATGCAATCAGATAACTCAAGATTTTCAAAATAAATCATATCTTTTTTTTCTTCAATATGTTTTATATGAAAACTTGTATGATCTTCTAACTCTTTCAATATCTCAAATAATTCAGAGAAATTGTATATATATAATCCTGATTTATTCATATAATGGCAGTTTATGATAATAAGAGTTAAAAATAAAGATACCTTAATTGCTGGAGAATTTAGGTTTAAGTGTAGTATCGGAAGATCAGGAACAAGATTGCACAAACTAGAGGGGGACGGGTCTACACCTAAAGGAATATACAAATTCGGCAAAGTTTATTGGCGCAATGATAGAGAAAAAAAGCCATTTACAGGTTTAAGTACTGTAAAGATAAAAAAAAAAATGGTTTGGTGTAATGATATTAAAAGTAAATATTATAATAAACAGATCAACAAAAATAAGAATATAAGGTCTGAAAAATTATTTAGAAAAGATTATAAATATAATTATTTCATAACAATCAACTATAATACAAATAATACAAAAAAAGGAAAAGGTAGTGCAATTTTTTTACATCTTACGAGGAATTATTCAAAAACAGCTGGTTGTATAGCTGTTAAAAAAAAAGACTTTTTAATATTATTAAAACTTATCAACAAAAATTCAAAGATAAAAATTTATTAAGATCTGTTACCAAAGATTTTTGATCCAATTCTTAAAAAAGTAGACTTAAATTTTATTGCTTCTAAATAATCATGAGACATTCCCATGCTTATATCTGTAAAACCCATATTGTCGTTGAGATCTTTTAATTTTGAAAAATATTTTGCAGAACTCGATTCAAATGGTGGTAAGCACATTAAACCAATTACATCTAATCTACTTTGCTTACAAAAATTGTAAAGCTCATCTAAATGTTCAACATCTATCCCAGATTTTTGTCTTTCAGAACCGATATTTATTTGAATAAAAATTTTAATTTTTTTATTTATACTAACTTGCTCTGAAGAAATTTTTTTAGCTAATTTCAAACTATCTACGGAATGAATATAATCAAAGATTTTTAAAGCATTTTTAACCTTATTTGTTTGTAATTTACCAATCATATGAAGTTTTATGTTTTTATTTTTAGCCTTAATATCTGTCCATTTTTCAATAGCTTCTTGAACTTTATTTTCACCAAAATTTATATGTCCATAGTCAACTAAATGTAAAATATGGTCAATTGGAAATGTTTTCGATACTGCAATAATTTGAGTAGAATAATCTAGATACTTTAATTCAGAAATTTTTTCTTTTATTTCCTTCTCAATTTGAATTATGTTTTTAATTGTAGAATGCATTATAAAAATTTAAAAAAGTATTACTTTATTAATTACTTTGATAAGAAACATATATTAAAATTAGATAAAAATGTCGATATAATCTATAGAAATTATAGCAAAGATATCAGCCTCAAAGAAATAGGTGTCATAAAAAAACTCTGCAGAAAAACTGGTAGAAAGTTTTATTTAAGTAATGCTATAAAATTAGCAATCAAGCATGATTTAGATGGTGTTTATATACCGTCATTTAATAGGGAATTAACGCATAATATATACAAAATAAAAAAAAAATTTAATATTATTGGATCTGCTCACAATATTCAGGAAATTAATATTAAAATACAACAAAATGTTAAGGAAATATTTATTGCACCAATTTTTAAAAGAAAAACAAAAATAATTGGTCTTTATGGTTTCTTAAAAATTAGATCTTCTTTTAATCAAAAATTAATCGCATTAGGTGGCATCAACGAAGATAATATTAAAAAGTTAAATTTGCTAAAAGCCGACGGTTTTGCAGCTATAAAATATTTTGATAAAAAAAAGGCCCCTAAAAAGGGGCCTTAAATTTTTGTTGTTATGCTTCTAAATTAGAATGCAAATGCAACAGTAAGTTCTTTGTACGCGTCGTCAGCAGTTGCTGAACCATTAGTGTTGTCCTGCGTATTAGCGATTGCCGTGAATGACATTCCACCCATAGTGTAAGATGCTGATACACCAGTTGATTGTTCATCACTGTTACCATCACCCATATCTACTTCAGTTCTTCCAACTGAAATTGACATATTCTCGTTAACAGCCATACCAATAGCGATCTGAGTTGAAGTTTCATCAGCAGTTGCTTGTGCTGCGAAATCAAATTCAGTTCTCTGTACACCAACAGTCACATTGCCAGCAGAGTAAGTAACAAAAGCAGTAGTCATATCTTTTGTCTCACCATCTTCACCGCCACCAATACCGATACTTAGACCATCGTAACCGTTGTAAGTAATTACACCGTGTTGGTCAGATCCACCTGTATCGTCTGTGTATGCTAAGTTAACACCTACATCACCAAAACTGTTTTTGTAAAACACAGAATTTGTCTCTGAAAGGTTGTTAAAAGTAGTGATACCATTGTCATTTTGGTTCATGTCATCCCAAGCTTGTTCACCTGAGTTAGGAACCACTGATGCATATGCCATCATACCAGCTACTGCACCAGAATTAGAGATACCAACTGTTCCAGTGTCTCCCATATCTAGTGTTACTGTTTGTGATGAAAAAGCAGCGTTAGTCATTGTGTATGAATAGCCAACAGAAAATCCGTTGTCTAATTCACCAGAACCACTGAACGTAATGCCTTTGGCCATTTTGAAACTGTTTCCAGTTACTTCATCATCGTCATTGCCGAAGTATGTCATCTTAGCTGAACCAGATACATCTAGTGCACCTGCGTAAGCTGAAGAAGCCACTAAAGATCCTGCAAGAGCAGTCAATCCTAGTTTTTTCATGTTGTTCATAAGTTACTCCATTTGTTAATAATTAATTATAAACAGGGTATTTCTAGCAAAAGGATGGTGGAATTTGAGTTTTTTCTGCATAAAATGACAATTATTTTAGATTTTGTTGCAAAAATGTCATATTAAAAATGCACTATTTGTGTGGTTTTTAAGCCTTTTTAATATAATTTGCTTAAATATATATATTTAATAAAAAGATCACTTAGATTTACTAAAGATGAAAAACAAATTTCTCCTGTATTTTCTTGGATTATTGTTAGTTTTGTTTTCCCTAAATTCTTGCGGAATATACAGACCAGTAAGTGTTAAGGACGCGCCAATAGATCCTAAAGAAAGAATTAAAAAGAATATGGAGGAAGGAAAAGGTTTTAGAATCTTAGATAGAAATAAATCGTCAGGAAAATTTGATTTTGCAAGTTCAAATGAGCTTTGGAGAGCTGCCTTAGATACAATTGATTTCATGCCACTAGCATCTGCAAACTATAGTGGTGGGATAATTATAACAGACTGGTATAGTGACGATGCAAGTGGAAAAGAGTCTTTAAAGATCACAATTAGGTTTTTAACTAACGAGATACGATCAGACGCGCTTGATGTGAAAATTTTTAAAAAAGATTGTGGAACAAGTCAGAATTGTGCAATGTATGAAGAAAAAGGAAACTTAATATTAGAGATAAAAAAAAGTATTCTTAAAAAAGCAGCCCTTTATAAAAAAAACAAATTGAAATCAAAAGGTAAAGACTTGGGCAATACAGGTTTCGGTAATTAGTAAAATATATCAATCGTGAATAGATATAATTTTAAAGTTGTTGAAAAAAAATGGCAAAAGTTTTGGCTTGATAATAAATCTTTTAAGTCATCAAAAAATTTATCTAAGAAAAAGTTTTATTGCTTAGAAATGTTTCCATATCCATCCGGCAAAATACATATGGGTCATGTGCGAAACTATACAATTGGAGATGTTTTATCGAGACATAAAATCCTTCAAAATTATAATGTTTTACACCCTATGGGTTGGGATTCATTTGGAATGCCAGCAGAAAATGCAGCCCGTGAAAATAATTTAAATCCAAAAGATTGGACAGAACAAAATATATCTACAATGAAAAGACAGTTACAAAATCTAGGTCTTTCAATAGATTGGGATAGAGAAATATCTACTTGTTCAGAAGAATATTATAAACATCAACAATTATTTTTTATAGAAATGTATGAAAAGGGACTAGTTTATAGAAAAGAAAATTATGTAAACTGGGATCCAATAGATCGGACTGTTTTAGCAAATGAACAAGTAATTGACGGAAAGGGCTGGAGATCCGGTGCAGTAGTTCAAAGGAAAAAACTCAATCAGTGGTTTTTTAATATTTCAAAATTTTCGGATGAATTGCTTAAAGCATTGGATAATTTAGATATGTGGCCCAACAAAGTTAAGGTTATGCAAAAAAATTGGATCGGTAAGTCCTTTGGCTGTGAAGTCGATTTTAAAATAGAGGGTAACAGTGAAATAAAAAATATTAAATGTTTTACGACAAGACCAGATACTCTTTTTGGTTTTTCATTTTTGGCTTTATCCGTGGATCACCCTTTGTCAAGATATTTTGATAAAGACCCAGAATTTCAAAATTTTAAAAATGAGTGTGCAAAAACTGGCACTACTGAGGAGTCTATTGCACAAGGTGAAAAAATAGGCTTTAAAACGAATCTTATGGCTTTAAACCCATTTGATCCAAAGCACAAAGCACCCGTCTACTTTGCTAACTTTGTTCTTATGGATTACGGATTTGGAGCAGTTTTTGGATGTCCGGGTCATGACCAACGGGATATGGATTTTGCATTGAAATATAATCTAGATATTAAAACAGTAGTCAAACCAGAAAATGAAAGTGATGAATTTTTAGTTGGAAAAAAAGCTTATGTAGATGGAGGAGAGATCATTAATTCAAAATTTTTAAATGGCTTCAAGGTTCCAGAGGAGTCAATTTTAAAAACAATAGAAATTTTAGAGGAAAAAAAGCTTGGAGTAAAAAAAATTAATTTTCGATTAAAAGATTGGGGTGTATCTAGACAAAGATATTGGGGCTGTCCTATTCCAATTATTTATGACGAAGATGGAAATCCAAAAACGGTACCGAAAAGTGATTTGCCGGTTAAACTTCCTTTAACAATTAAGTTAGGATCGAAAGGAAATCCTCTAGATAAAGATGAGGCTTGGAAAAAAGTGAGTATTGATGGCAAAAATTATATAAGAGAAACTGATACCTTAGATACTTTTGTGGACTCTTCATGGTATTTTCTGAGATTTTGTTCGCCTAATAACAATAAATATGGATTTGATTACGATCAAATAAACTACTGGATGCCTGTAGATCAGTACATAGGAGGCGTAGAACATGCCATATTACATTTACTTTACTCAAGGTTTTTCATGAGAGCTATTGGATACAAAAATAATAAATTCGATTTCTTAGAACCATTTAATGGATTATTTACACAGGGAATGGTTTGTCATCAAACCTACAAGGATAAAAATGGTGCTTGGCTCAGTCCAGATCAGGTAATTACTAATGACGGTAAATTGTACTTTTTAAAGGGGGATACAGATCAAAAAGTAATTGTTGGCCCCTCAGAGTCAATGTCCAAATCAAAAAAGAATACGATAGATCCTGAAAATATAATTAATCAGTATGGTGCTGATGCTGTTAGAATATTTATATTATCAGACAGTCCACCTGAAAAAGATGTGCAGTGGTCAGAACAAGGAATGATTGCGTCATATAAATTTCTTCAGAAACTTTGGAATTTACACGAAAATATTTTAAGAAAATCTAAAGAGAAAAACAACAACAATATAGTTGAGCAAAAATTAGAAAAGTTTGTTAATGAAACGATAGTTAAGTTTAATTATAATTTAGAAAAGTTTAATTATAATGTTCTTATAGCTTCACTCTATGAAACGTATAATTTTCTTTCAGATATTATTAAATTTGAAATTAGAGGAGAGATTTTAATAAGTAATTATAAAAAAGTATTAACTATCATTTCGCCTATTATTCCACACTTTACCAGTGAATGCTTTGAGACATTAAAATGTGAAAAAAATATTGGATGGCCTGATGTTGATAAAGAGAAAATTAAAGTTGATAAAGTTAATTTCGTGATACAATTTAACGGGAAAAAAAGAGGAAACTTAATTACTAAAATAAATATTAATGAGAAAGATCTTTTAAAAGAAATTATGGACGATAGTAACCTAAATAAATATCTTAAAGATAAGAAGATTAAAAAGAGCTTCTTTGTTAAAAATAAACTTATTAACATTTTGATATAATGAAAAAATTTAAAATTTTATTAATATTGTTTATGTTTACCGTTGGTTGTGGATACCAGCCGATTTTAACATCTGATAATAAAAATTTTTCATATAAGAAAGCCGAAACAAAAGGTGACGATCGCTTGTCGTTTAGAGTTATAAGAAATCTAGAACATTTAAAAAGTTCAGATAGTGAATACAATATTAAAATCGATATAGAAGAAAAAAAGAGTATTTCGTCTAAAGATAAGAAAGGAAATCCATCAATATTTAATTTAATGATAATAATTAAAATTGATATTGAAGGGAAAAATAAAAATCTTTCTCAAACCTTTTCTGAAAATTTAAATTATAATAATCAAAAAAACAAATTTGATTTAAAAAAATTTGAAAATGAAATAAAGTTAAGTTTAACAGACAAGCTCTCTCAAAATATTTTATTCTATCTCCAATCAGTTTAAAAACATGATTATTAAAAACTTTGATTTAAAGAAACTAAATTCAAGTGAATCAAATTTTTATTTGTTTTATGGTGAAAACGAGGGTCACAAAGAAAGGCTAGAAAAAATTTTGTTTTTAAGTAAGTTTCAGGGTTCTGTTGAAAGATATGATGAAAAAGAGGTCTTAAACGACACAGAAACAATTATTTCAGGATTTTTAAACCAATCTTTTTTTGATAAGGAAAAGGTTATTATCATTTCGAGAGTAACTGATAAAATTTTAGATTTTATTAAGATTGTGTTGGATAAAAATATCCATGATATAAAAATTATATTAAAATCTGGACTGCTCGAAAAAAGATCAAAATTGAGAACTTTTTTTGAAAAAGAAAAAAATATTGTTTGTGTACCCTTTTATCCAGACGATTTAAAAACACTTTCAAGTTTAGCTAATGCATTTTTTAAAGACAATAAAATTTCAATTTCACAAGAGACCATTAATTTAATAATTGATAAATGTAATGGTGACAGGAAAAATCTTGACAAAGAATTACAAAAAATTTTGATATATTTAAATGGAAAAAAGAAAATCAGCAATGAACAAGTTAATCAGTTAATTAGTTTAGCAGAAAATTTTTCAGTTTCTGAATTAGTTGACAGTTGTCTCAGCAATAACTTTTCTAAAACAATTAAAATTTTAAATGAAAATAATTATAGCTCTGATGATTGTATGATAATTTTGAGAACCTTTCTTAATAAAGCAAAAAAAGTTTTACGATTAAGGAAAAATTATGAGATTACTAAAAACATAGATGAAACAGTCACAAATTTTAAACCACCAATTTTTTGGAAAGATAAGGAAATAGTTAAAAAACAAGTTATAAATTGGTCTATAAAAAAGATAGAACAATTAATAATTTCAATTAATGAAGTTGAGCTTCAGATTAAAAAAAATTCAGTCAATTCAATAAACATTGTCTATGATTTTATTATAAACACACAAGGGTCATCTAATAACTAGACTTAATGATCTGAATTAATCTATTTAACTGATCTAAATCTTTGTAATCAAAAATTAACTGCCCTGAATTGTTTTTCTTGTTTTTTATAAAAACATTTAAACCCGTCTTTTCTACAAGCATTTTTTCAAGAGTAGAAATGTTTGGATCTTTTGTATATGTTTTGTTTTTTCTTACGTTCTTAATTGATCTTATTAAACTCTCTGTTTGTCTAACTGATAATTTTTTTGAAACGATTTTTTTTGCGATAACTTGTGAATTATCTAGACCTACCAAAACTTTAGCATGCCCATGTGAGATTTTATTTTCGGAAATAAGTTTAATCACTTCTTCTGGTAAGGTTAGAAGCCTTAAATAATTAGCTACATGTGATCTGCTTTTACCAATGAATTTTGATACTTTTTCTTGATCGTATGAAAACTCGTCAATTAAACTTTTATACCCATTTGCTTCTTCTATTGGATTTAAATCTTTTCTTTGAACATTTTCAACAATAGCAAGCTCTAAAGATTTTAAGTTATCTGCGTCTAAAACTATTACGGGCACTTCGTTCAGTCCCGCGGTCTGGGCTGCTTGCCACCTTCTTTCTCCTGCTATTAATTCATATTTATTACTTTCATTTTTTGATTTTCTAACTACTAGGGGTTGGATAATTCCTCGTTCTTTGATTGAGTTACTAAGCTCGTGTAGGCTATCCTTTTCAAATATTTTTCTTGGCTGAAATTTGTTTGGTACAATTGAGCTTATTGGAATTTTATTATTTGGAATTTTTATATCAGTATCGCCAATTAAAGATGACAATCCTCTTCCAAGACCTTTTTTAGCTTTAAATGGGTTCATCACGCAGCACTTTCCACCAGTTTATCTTGATTTAAAAATTCTTCAGTAAAATTAAAGTATGCCTTACTTCCTGGACAATTTTTGTCATAAATTAATACAGGCACTCCATGTGAGGGAGCCTCTGATAGCCTGACATTTCTTGGAACAGCTGTGTTATAAACCTTATTCTTAAAATAATTTCTTGCTTCTGTTTCGACCTGACTTGAAAGTTTATTACGTTTATCAAACATCGTTAACAGTATACCTCTTATTAAAAGTTGGGGATTAAGATTAGATTTGATCCTCTCAATGGTCTTTATTAGCTGTGTTAATCCCTCCAAAGCAAAAAACTCGGTCTGCAAAGGAACAACAAGTGCGTTTGAAGCAACAAGTGCCATGATCGTTAAAAGGCTCAGTGATGGAGGACAGTCAATCAAAATATAGTCATAAGATACTCTAGAATTGTGTAATAATGCGGCTAATTCATCTTTTAATTTGAAGGCTCTTCTGCTATCTCCGGCTGTTTCTACCTCCAATCCTGAAAGGTCAACATTTGAACTAATCAATTCTAAATTATCAAATTTAGTTTTATGAATTACATCAAAAATTTTTTTACTTCCATTCAATACATTATAAATGGTGTTATCAGGATCACTGGTATTAGATAAGCCTAAACCAGTCGTGGCATTACCTTGTGGATCAAGATCGATAACTAAAATTTTTTTACCTTTCATTGATAATCCCGCCGCTAAATTAATAACTGTAGTCGTTTTACCCACGCCTCCTTTCTGATTTATTATCGAAATTATTTTTTTATCCATTTTTTTTTCTCAAATTTGAAACTTTGATTGTAAGTGACATTTCATTTGTTAAACTTTTTTTTTCTTCGTAATCGAAGTCCCATTTTTTTAACGCTTCACTT
Source organism: uncultured Pelagibacteraceae bacterium (assembly GCA_902603925.1). GTDB lineage: Bacteria > Pseudomonadota > Alphaproteobacteria > Pelagibacterales > Pelagibacteraceae > Pelagibacter. Next base: position 81,772 of record CACKWQ010000002.1, read on the forward strand.
AAAATTTTTTTTCCACTTCTGCCTAAAAATAAAATTATATATTTAAATTTTCTGAAATTTTTAAAAGCAATATCGAATATGACAGGTAGAGGTTTAAACGCTCTCGCAATTATTATATCGGTCTCTAAATTTTTTTGTTCAAATATATTTTTTTGGTGAATTTCAGTATTTAAACTTAGTTTATTAGTTATATTCTTTAAGAAATTGCTTTTGTGGTAGCTTTTTTCATAAAAAATTACTTTAAATGAGGGATTTTTTCGTTTCATTAATATCCCAAGGACTATGCCTGGCAGCCCTGCCCCGGAACCCAAATCTGTGCATACTTTTATATCATTTTTATCAACAAATTCAATAACTTGTGCACTATCTTCTATGTGCCTTTTATTTATTGTTTTTTCCGTACTAGAGCTAATTAAATTGATCTTTTTGTTTCTCTCCAGTATTGATAAAGAGTATTCGTTAAGATCCTCTAATGTTTCACGTGAAACATTTTTAATATTTAGTTTTTTAATTTTTATAAAATTCGAATCAATCAAGCTATATGCTTAATAGACTTTCTTTTAAGATGAGACAACAAAATATATACTGCTGCAGGTGTTACTCCTTCAATTCTAAGTGCCTGTCCCATTGTCTTTGGTCTTATTTTTTTAAATTTAGATTTAATTTCGTTTGAAAACCCTGAAAATAAGTCATAATCAATATTTTTAGGAATTAACAAATTTTCATCTCTTTTAAATGCAAGAATATCAGCATTCTGCTTTTTTAGATAGCCACTATAATGTGAATTTATCTCCAATTGATCGTCTATTTCACGTGAAACATACTTAATTTCAGGCCAAATTTCACGGATTTTTAACATATCTACAGATTTCTGACTTAGGATTTGATTTGCATTACGTTTTACGCCGTCTTTTGCAATGTTTACCCCGAATTTAGAGACTTTTGTGGGAGAAATGGTAAGTTTGCTCATTTTTGATTGAATCTCAGATAATTGAACAAATTTATCTTTAAATACTCTAAATCTTTCCTTTGATACAATTCCTATATCTGAGCCTTTTTGTGTTAATCTTATATCTGCATTATCGGATCTCAAAGAAAGTCTAAATTCAGCTCTTGAAGTGAACATTCTATATGGTTCTGCTACACCTTTTGTTACTAAATCATCGATCATAACGCCTATATAAGCATCTGACCTGTTTAAAATAAAAGGTTCTTTTTTTTTTATACTTAAGGCTGCATTAGCGCCAGCAACCAGTCCTTGCGCAGCAGCTTCCTCATAGCCAGTTGTTCCATTTATTTGACCAGCTAAATAAAGATTTTTTATTTTTTTTGTCTCTAACGTTAAGAATAATTCTCTAGGATCAACAAAATCGTACTCTATTGCGTATCCTGGCCTCAATATTTTTACATTTTCTAAACCATTGATTTTACTACACATTTCTTGCTGTATGCCGTAAGGTAATGAAGTGGAAATTCCATTTGGATAAATTGTGTGATCATTTAAACCTTCTGGCTCTAAAAAAATTTGATGTCTTTGCTTTTCTGAAAATTTTTTTATTTTGTCCTCTATAGATGGGCAATATCTTGGACCTATGCCCTTGATGCTACCTGAATACATTGCACTTCTTTTCAAGTTCTCTGAAATAATTTTATGCACAGCTTCATTCGTATAAGTCATTCGGCAGGAAATTTGTTTATTTAAATTCTTTTTTGTTAAAAAAGAAAAGAAGTAAGGATCTTTATCAGCATGCTGCTCTTCTAAATTTTTAAAATTAATTGTACGACCGTCAAGTCTAGGTGGGGTCCCAGTTTTTAATCTACCAATTTTAAAATCATACTTTTGAAGTTGCTCACTTAAGCCTGAAGAAGGTTTCTCATTAAATCTTCCAGCAGGTGTTTTGTTTTCACCTATGTGTATCAATCCGTTTAAAAAAGTTCCTGTTGTAAGAATAATCTTAGATGAATTAATTTTCTTTCCTGATTTAGTAATAACTCCTTTTATAGCGTTTTTTGAAAATATAAACTCATTCACGGGGTCCGAAAATATGCTTAAATTACAGTAGTTTACAAGCTTTTCTTGCATATATTTTTTATATAGAGATCTGTCACTTTGAGTTCTCGGTCCTCTTACTGCGGGACCTCTGCTTCTGTTTAACAATCGAAATTGAATACCTGATTTATCAGCTACCTCACCCATCAATCCATCTAAAGCATCCAGCTCCCTAACTAGATGGCCTTTGCCCAGTCCACCAATAGCCGGATTACATGACATTTCCCCTATAGTTTCAAATTTATGTGTAAGAAGCGCGGTGTTAACACCTATTCTAGCCGCCGCTGCTGCTGCTTCACATCCAGCATGGCCTCCACCAATAACTATTACATCAAATGATAAATCATTTTTCATAAGCTTAATTTATTATTGATCTTAAAATTTACAAGAAAACACTTCAAGAAATTTAAATATAATTAGAGAGTGGCACTATTTGCCTATACAGAAGTCATTAAAAATCGAACCTAAAATCTCCTCAACATCAATCTTTCCAACAATCATACCTAAATGTCTTGTGGCAAGTCGTAGATCCTCGGCAGCTTTATCAAAATCTCCTTCTGAGCTTTTACTTTTAAAATTTTCTAAACTTTCAACACACTTTTCTAAATTTTGTCGATGTCTTTCTCGAGTAATTATTGTATCCTCGTTAGACACAAATTTATTTTTTAATTTTCCTCTTATTGCAAAGATCAGTTTATCTAGGTTTTTTTCATCCTTTATTGAAATATAAATGGGGTTAAATTTACTTAACTCAGCTTCTATTTTTTTTATTCCTAAATCAGATTTATTTACAACCAAAACTGTTTTATCTGAGTTAACTAAACCCCTCAAAACTCCTGTAAAATAGCCACTTTTAGGCTCTATAACAACAATATTTAAATCAGCATTTTCTGCTTTTTTGAGGGCTAATCTAATCCCTTTTCTCTCTATTTCGTCTTTTGCATCTCTTATGCCTGCGGTATCTGACAAAATAACAGGATATCCATCTAAATTTAAATGTGTTTCTACTACATCTCTTGTTGTGCCTGCAATCTCTGAAACTATTGCAACATCCCTCCTTGAAAGATAATTTAATAATGATGACTTGCCTGCATTTGTTGGGCCTAAGATGGCTATCTTAAATCCCTCTCTAATTCTCTCCCCTACCTTTTGATCATTGATTACTTTTATAATGTCCTCTTTAACGTTTGATGTAATTTTTCTAATTTCGTCCAGAATGCTTTTAGGCAAATCGTCTTCAGGGAAGTCTATTATGGCTTCAATTCTTGACAAAGATTTTAAAAGTTTTTCTCTCCACTCCTCGTATTTTTTTTCCGTGGTGTCCAGACATTATTTCCATTGCTTGCCTTCTTTGAATTTCAGTTTCAGAAGCTATCAAATCTCCAATACTCTCCGCTTGAAGTAAATTTATTTTACCATTCATAAAAGCAATCTTTGTAAACTCTCCTGGTTCTGCTAATCTAAAATTTTCTAATTTTGACAATGAATTTTGTATGGCTTCAATTATTGCTCTACTTCCGTGAATATGAAATTCGATCATATCCTCTCCTGTATAGCTTTGTGGTCCGGGGAACCATATAATTATACCTTTATCAATAATATCACCTGAGTTAATTTTATTGATAGATTTAAGAGTTGCTACTCGTGGTTTCGGCAAAGAGCCTATTGTCATTTTTTTAAGAACTTTTAAACAATCAGACCCGGAAATTCTAATTACAGCTAAACCGGATATGCCGGGTCCAGAAGATAGAGCATAAATAGTCATTTTAAGACTATGATTCTAACAAACTAAACATCCGATTTAAATTCTTTTTATAGAATTCATTCTTGTTAATTGAACTGGAATATATAGGGCTTCTAGCTTGAGTTACACTTACGGTTTTTATAGGTGTTCTCGAGTTTTTGTGGTGATCTAAGCAGGCTTTATCAAACTCTAATTCACAAAATTTTAAAAGGTTTTTAATTTCACTCTCTTTGTCCTTTACTAATTTTTCGTAATTTAATTCATAAATGCAATGACCCATTTTAGAGTTCCAAAAGTTCATAATTTTTCTATACAAGTTGTAATATTCTGCAATTTCTTCCTGGGAATATGTCCAATTCATATCGTTAGAGGCAAACCCATTTTTAAACAATGAAAGACAGACGTCTTTTGGGTTTCTTGTGCAGTGAATAATTTTAGAATCAGGAAAAAAAATTTTTATAAAACCTAACCATCGAAAATTTTGTGGGGCTTTATCTGTTATAATAGATCTTTCAAATTTGTGCATCTTTAACAAATCATGATAATCAGAAGATAACTTTGATCTATCAGAAATCAGGTCTTCTTTAAGAATATTCTTATCAACCTTATCGTTTCTGAAAAAATTAGATTTTATAGATTGTTGTAAATAAATTAATTCCCCGGCACCATCCACATCTTTATGGGAAGCAATTATTTGCTCTGCTAGAGTAGTACCAGACCTAGGCATTCCACAAATAAAAATTATTTTTTCATTAATTTGGTTATTAACAATTTTATCGAAAGAAATATCTTCAAAAGCGTTTATTATACTATTAAACAATTCTTTGTCTTTTTTAAGATCAAAATTAATATTTTTTCTTTTAAGTTTATTTGCAAGTTCAAGAGATTTAAAGGAGTTCTCGTAATCCCCAATATCTTCTTGAGCTTTTCCTAAGGCATAAAATAGATCTATTTTTTGATCATTATATAAATTTGGGTTTTTAGATAACTCTAGCATTTGATTATAGTGTTTTTGGTTCTCTTTATAATCTACTATGCTGCTTAAAAGTTTATGCGCTGACATAATATTTTTGTTAATATTCAATATTTGATTTATTGTGGAAATTGCCTCTTCAAAGTTTCCAAGACTTTGATAAGAGGCGGCCAAGCTCATAAGAACAGTAATATTTTTAGGTTCAATCTTTAGTGCTCTTCTGTAAAGAAGAATAGCACCATTATAGTCAGTTAGTTGTTGTTTAAGGTTTGCAAAATTATTAAGACATTTTAAATGATTAGGCTCTTGATCTAAAATATCATGATAAAGCTTTTCCGATAGATCAAATTTGCCCAAAAACTTTAAAGAATTTGCTAAATTATTTTTTGCTGCAATATTTTTGGGTTCTAAATCAATCGCTTTTTGAAAATAGTTTACTGATAAAGTGATATTTTGAAGCTGCTGAAGTGCCAAACCACCAAGATTGTACAGATAAGCATTTTTAGGAAATTTTTTTATAAGTTTATTACATTTTTCAAATGCATATTCATAATTTTTTACTTTTAAATTGTTATGAACTTTCTCTATTTCTTTGAGTAATTCCATATAGAAGTATTATTGATAAACTAATTTAAAATGAATTAAACAGGTTTGTTCATAGAATTAAAAAACTCAGCATTATTCTTGGTGTTTTTTAATTTAGAGTTGATAAATTCTATAGCATCCATGGCTCCCATAGGTGCAATGATTCTTCTTAAAACATTCATTTTCTGTAAGTCGTTTTTTTCGAATATTAGCTCTTCTCTTCTTGTGCCAGATTTAGTTATATCAATTGCAGGGTAGATCCTTTTTTCAGATATTTTTCTGTCGAGAATTGTTTCGCTATTTCCTGTTCCTTTAAATTCCTCAAAAATCACTTCATCCATTCTACTGCCGGTATCGATTAGTGCTGTAGCTATAATTGTTAAAGATCCACCCTCTTCAATATTTCTAGCTGCCCCAAAAAATCTTTTTGGTCTTTGCAGGGCATTTGCATCAACGCCGCCTGTTAGGACTTTACCAGAGCTAGGTACAACTGCGTTATAGGCCCTTCCAAGTCTAGTTATCGAATCTAATAATATAACAACATCTTTTTTGTGTTCTGTTAACCTTTTTGCTTTTTCAATTACCATTTCAGCAACTGCCACATGCCTTTGTGCTGGTTCATCAAACGTCGAGCTAATAACTTCACCTTTTACAGTTCTTTGCATGTCGGTTACTTCCTCTGGTCTTTCATCTATTAATAAAACCATCAAATAACATTCCGGATGATTTGCAGTTATGGAATTTGCAATACTTTGAAGTATCATTGTTTTTCCGGCTTTAGGAGGCGAAATTATTAAAGATCTTTGACCTTTGCCAATTGGGCTTACTAGATCGATTAATCTTGGTGTTAAATCGGGCTTACTTACAACTTTTGTTGTCTCAACTTCCATTATTAACTGTTTATTTGGATATAGTGGTGTAAGGTTGTCAAAAGCGATCTTATGTTTCGTATTTTGTGGCTCTCCGAAATTTATTTTATTTACTTGAAGCAAAGCAAAATATCTCTCTCCCTCTTTGGGTGCTCTAATTGGTCCTTCGACAGTGTCTCCTGTTCTTAGTCCAAATTTTCTAATTTGATTTGGGCTTACATAAATATCATCTGCTCCTGGTAAGTAATTAGATTCCATAGCTCTCAAAAATCCAAACCCGTCTTGCAGTAGCTGCAAAATGCCTCCGGCCGTAATTTCCTCGCCTTTTTCAGCTAATTTTTTCAATATAGCAAAATATATTTCTTGTCTTCTTAATGTGCTTGCATTTTCAATACCTAGCTTTTCAGCTTCTGATATAAGATTTTCAGATGATTTGCTTTTTAGTTCCTGTATATTCATAGTGTGGGATTAGTTTGTTAGATAGGTGTAATATATATATTGGTAATATAATTTCAAGTCTAGAAGGGCTTTAAAATAGCCAAAAAAACGATCAAAATAAGTAATATTGTAGGTATTTCGTTAGTTATTCTGAAAAACTTTGAACTTTTAGAATTACTATTATTTTTGAATTGTTTCAAACAATACCCTAGATAAAAGTGATAGATTGTTAAAAAAATAACAAGAACTATTTTCATATGCATCCAGCCGACTGATAGAAGAGCAGAATTTTTGTGCAACATAATTAGTCCAAAAAACCAGGAGAGGATCATTGCTGGATACATTATAAAAAAATAAAGTTTTCTCTCCATTGTTTTAAAAACCTCTGATACAGACTCTGTGTCATTATTCTCTGCATGATAAACAAATATTCTTGGAAGATATAGGAGCCCAGCCATCCAAGAAATTACAGAAATTAAATGAAGTGATTTATAAATTAAATAAGTGTCCATAAATTAAACATATTTTTTTACCAAATTTGAGAACAGATCAATATGCTCTTCACTATCATTAAGGCAAGGTATAAAGTCGAAATTTTCTCCACCTCCTTCAATAAAGCTTGCTTTTCCTTCGATTGATATTTCTTCTAACGTTTCTACACAATCTGAAGCAAATCCAGGACATATTACTAAAATATTTTTTTTTCCTTCATTTGGTAAACTCTCTAAGGTTTTGTCAGTATATGGTTGTAACCACTCTTGGGGCCCAAACCTAGATTGAAAAGTTGTTATAATTGGTATTTGTAAATTTGTTTCTTCTCTAATCAATCTTGTGGTTTTGTGACAATAGCAATGATATGGATCCCCTTTTTCAAAATATTTTTTAGGAATACCATGATACGATGCTAATATTAAATCTGGTTTCCAATTTATCTTGTCTATTTTGCTCTTAATAGATTTGCTAATTGCTTTTATATAAAATGGATTAGATTCGTAATGAGGTATAATTTGCAAGCTTGGTTGCCATCTCATTTTAGATAATGATCTATATACCTCGTCGCAAACCGTGGCTGTAGTTGCTGCTGCATATTGCGGATAAAGTGGTAAAATAACTAGGTTTTCACATCCCATATCTTTTAATTTAATTATTTTGCTTTTAATACTTGGTTGCCCATATCTCATGGCATAATCGATAATTAGTTTTTCGTTTCCAATCCTGTTTTTTAATTTAATGGACTGCATCTCAGTATAATATCTTAAAGGAGACATGTTTTTGTCTTTCATCCATATTTTTTTGTAAGCTTTTGCCGTTTTAGATGGTCTAAAGTTAAGTATAATAAAGTTAAGTATAACTTGCCAAAGAAAAGGGTTAACCTCTATAACTCTTCTGTCAGATAAAAATTCTTTTAAGTATTTTCTAATATCCCACCAACCCGTAGAATTTGGTGTACCGAGGTTAATCAGTAATATTCCTGTGCTTCCAAATTTTACTTGGGGATGATTTTTGTCCATCTAATAATCTTTCACCAATTTAACTAGGTATTCAACCATACTAGGTTTTGTTTTGGGTAATACACCGTGTCCCAAATTAAATATATACGGATGATCTTTAAACATATCTAATATTTTTTTTGTCTCTTTTTTAACTCTGTTTTTGTCGGTCAGCAATATCCTAGGATCTAATCCACCTTGAATCGGTATATCAATTTGCTTAGATAATTTTTTAATATCGATGTTATAATCAATATTTACTGCATCCGGTTTAACAACGCGAGTATACTCTTTATAGTTTTCTATATTTCTTGGGAAACAAATAATTGGTACTTTTAAACTTTTTGTGTATCTAACCAGCTCTTGCGTTGGATTATAAATCAATCTAGGTAAATTTTTATTTTTAACTAAACCCGCCCAACTGTCAAAGATTTGTATTAGGGTTGCTCCACTTTCAACCTGATTTTTTATATGCTGCTTTGTAAAATATAGAATTTTTTTTAGTGTTTTTTTTACTAATAGATCATCATTAATTAGGTTAGTAGAAATATTTTTTTTAGGAGATTTCCTATTAATCATATATACTAGCGTGGTCCATGGTGCTCCTGCAAAGCCAATGAGACATTTGTTTTTTCCTTTAAGCTTTACAGATAAAGATTTCATTGACTTATAAACTGGTTTTAGTTTTTTTTTAAAAGTTTTTTTATCGACCTTGTTGATATGAGAAAAATTTAGATCACCTAATATGGGTCCATAATTTTTCTTAAAGGTTACATTTTGACCTAATGCATATGGGGTCATTAATATATCTGAAAATATAATTGCAGCATCTAGATCAAATCTTTTTAATGGCTGAAGTGTTATTTTTGGGACTAACTTTTCGTTTAAACATAGATTTATAAAATTAGGGTTCTTTTTTCTAATTCTTCGAAATTCAGGCAGATATCGTCCTGCTTGCCTCATCAACCATATTGGATTAATGTCGGTTTTTTTTTTAACAATTACTTTCCTAATTGGATCCATATTAAATATTTAATATATATAGTTATATTTAGTTATATATACTGTGAATAACGTTAATTATTTTTTTTTAACACTTTATAAACTTTTTATACAACAAAAAACTGTGATAAATAGTTGTAAATGAATAAAAACTAATAATTTAGTATCTTTTTTCAACAGGCTTGTTTTTGTTAATTATTAATATTTTAAAATAAGAAAGAAGCTCCAAGTAAATTTTTATGTGAATTTAATAATGATGTTATAAAATAGTTCTAAAGTTATACATGCAAAATACATATCAAATATACTTAATTTCGGACTCTACTGGTGAGACGATTGATAGAATTTTTACTGCTTTAAAAGCACAATTTTCAAACTTTAAACATGAAATAAATCAGCTTTCGTTTACAAGAACCGAAAACCAAATTAAAGAAATTTTAAAAGAAGCAGGCGGCAACAAAAATTCTATAATATTATACACATTAGTAGATCAACATTTAACAGATTTTTTGTTGGCTGAGGCTCATAAAATAAATGTTCCGTGTTACGGGGTGCTAGGTGATCTAATATCTAAGTTTTCAAAGCTGTTAAAAAAAAAAGCGCTAAATATCCCAAGTAGACAACATAAGCTTAACGAAGAGTATTATGATAGAGTAGAAGCAATTCAATTTACAATGAGACATGACGACGGAAATGATATTAATGATATAGAGGATTCGGACATTATTATACTGGGCGTAAGCAGAACAAGCAAAACCCCCACATCGATCTATTTAGCAAACCGAGGCTATAAAACAGCAAACATACCCCTTGTTAACGCAGACTCTATTCCTGATAATATTAAAAAAAATAAAAAGAAAATTTGTATAGTAGGATTAACAACAGACCCTGAAAGGCTAATCGACTTAAGAAAAAATAGATTAAGAACTTTAAGGGAAAACGAAAAATCCACCTATACAAATATAAAAAAAATAACAGACGAAGTTGAAAATGCAAAAAAAACATTTAAAAAATATAGGTGGCCGGTTATTGATGTGACTAGAAAGTCTGTCGAAGAAACCGCTGCCTCAATAATTAAAATTCATGAAATAAAAAGAAGAAATGCTTAAAATAATTCTTGCATCAAAAAGCAAAGTCCGTAAAAAAATTCTTGAAGAAAATAAGATAAAGTTTTCTGTAATACCATCAAATGTCGACGAAACATCCATAAAAAAAAGTCTTTTATCCGAAGGAGCATCACCAGAAATAATCTCAAAAAATCTTGCCGAAGTTAAAGCAAATAAAGTAAGCCAGAAAGTTAACAACAGTTTAGTAATTGGTGCAGATAGCGTTATCGATCTAAGTGGAGAGTTGATTTCCAAACCAAATAATAGAAAAGAAGCAATGGATATATTAAAAAAGCTAAATGGAAAAACACATTATTTAATAAGCTCTATATGTATATCTAAAAATGGTTCAATGACTTGGAATTTTACTGATAGGGCCTCTTTAAAAATGAAAAATCATAGCAATAAGGAGCTGGATGAATATTTAAACAAAATTAGCGATAACGACTTATACGCTTACAACGTTTACCAAATAGAATCTCACGGAAAACATTTGTTTAGTGAAATAAATGGAGATGAAAATACAATCATGGGGCTACCCATTTTGAAAATAAAAGAATATATAGAAAATACAAAATGTTAGTCTTAATTTGGTTTTCAGTATGTATAATATTTGCTTTTGTGCAATTTATATTGGGAGATTCAGGACATTCGCTAGAGTTATTTGCTCTTTTAACAGCAATTTTATTGTTTGCCATTAATAAGTTGAAAAATAAGGTAAAAATTAATAAATGAAAAATTTTTTGGTAATTGGAAATCCAATTGAACATTCTTTTTCCCCAAAACTACATAATCATTGGATAAAAAAAAATAATATAAAAGCCACTTATAAAAAGCTAGAAGCTAATTTAGACGACCTAAAAAATATTATTGATGATGTAAGAGAGGAAAGGCTGGATGGTGTAAATGTAACAGTTCCGTTTAAAAATGAAATAATCAAACATTTGGATGAGCTAAGTGAAGAGTCAAGAAAATCGCTTTCTGTAAATACGATTTATAAGGTAAATAATAAAGTTGTAGGACACAACACAGACATAACGGGATTCGAACTAGCCATAAGATACACAAAATATGACATACAAAACAGAGAAATTTTAATTTTAGGAGCTGGCGGGGTCGTGTCTTCGATTATTATTGCCTTACAAAATCTTAAAGTATCCAAAATCAGATTAATGAACAGAACAGCAGAGAAAGCAAAAAAATTGAAAGAAAGATTTAGTGAAATCGAAATTTTAAATTGGGGTGAAAGCTGTAAATTTGACATGGCGATAAATGCAACGAGTTTGGGTTTAAATAAAGTAGATAATATAAATTTAAATTATGAGGAAACCGGAGAGGAAAAATTTTTCTATGACGTAATTTATAATCCAATCGAGACTGAATTTTTAAAAAAGGCAAAAAAAAATTTTCATAGAACAGAAAATGGTAAAATGATGTTTATTTATCAAGCTCATTTATCATTTACCTTGTGGCATAAAGTTATGCCTGAAATCAATGATGAGGTTATAAATTTAATTTCAAAATGACAATAATAGGGATTTTAGGTGACATTGGTTCTGGCAAAACTTTTATTTCAAACTTATTTGGCTTTCCCGTATTTAATGCAGACGCAGAGGTGGGCAAGATTTATAAAAAAAATTATAAGTGTTTTTTAAAACTTAAAAAAAAATTTCCTAGTTTCGTAAAAAGTTTTCCAATTAATAAAAAAGAACTTTCAAACTTAATTAAACATGACAAATCAAATATTGTTAAAATTGGTAAAATTGTTCATCCTTTTGTAAAAAAAAATTTAGAATATTTTTTTAAGAAAAATAAAAGTAAAAAAATTGTAATACTTGATATTCCACTTTTATTAGAGAATAAACTTACATCAAGTGATATGATTTTGATTTTTATAGATGCCCCTAAAAAAGATTTAATTAAAAGGCTTAGAAAAAGAAAAAATTTTAACCTAAAACTCTATAATATAATTAAAAAAAACCAATTACCTCTCTCATTCAAGAAAAAGAAATCAAAGTTTATAATTAGAAATAATTTTAAAATCGAATATGTTAAAAAAAAAATAAAAGAAATTAAGTTAAAGATAAAAAATCATGATTGAAGTTATTTTAGATACTGAAACTACAGGTTTATCTGTTAAAGAAGGCCATAGAATTATAGAAATTGGATGTGTAGAAATAGAAAATTTAATTCCCACAAAAAATTTTTTTCATTGCTATCTTAATCCTGGGAGAAAAGTTTCAGAAAGTGCTCTTAAAGTTCATGGTTATACAGACGAATTTTTGTCAGATAAAAAAAAGTTTAAAGAAATAGGTCAAGAATTCTTAGACTTCATTAAAGATAAAAGAATAGTTATACACAATGCAGAATTCGACCTTTCACATTTAAACAACGAACTTTCTATTGCTGGGCTTGAAAAAATTAGTAATAAAAATGTTGTTGATACTTTACAAATAGCTAGAGACAAATTTCCCGGATCTAATGTTAGTCTTGATGCATTATGTAAAAAATTTAGAATCGACAATTCTCGTAGAGTAAAACATACAGCATTAATTGACTGCGAATTATTGGTAAAAGTTTATGTAAATTTACTTGATCAAAAAGAACCTTCTTTTAATCTTAAAAATTCAGAGGACAACACCAATAAACAAGAACTAATAAATAATTCAAACTATTCTAAAAAAATTGTTGAAGCTACTGAAGAAGAAATTTTACTACACAAATCATTTCTTAAAAGCAAAATGAAAAAAAATTTTTTCTAAACCAACCTGTCGTTATATAATTTCTCGAAATCAATTTTTTTCTCAAACTTTACACCTGGATAACCCGCATCATCAAGTAATTTTAAAAATATATTTTCAAGTTTCGGGTAAATTTCTTTTTGTACATCGCACAATATTATTTTTTCCATAACATTTTTATCTTTTACACTCTCATCTATTCTTACAACAGTCGCATAATTTAACTCAAAAACTGATTTTTTTTCGTTCTTATCTTTATCCCTAAAATATAATTTAGTGTTAATTTCTACCATTTTATTTTTTAAAGCTTTAGAATTAATATCTATGTTCAGTTGATAGGAAGAAATATGATCTTTAACAAAAATTAAAGTCTCCGTATTAGGGGTCTCTATTGATAAATCTTTAATAAAATTTATTAGGATTTTAAATTTTTTATCCATGTTATTTTTTATCATCTAAATCCTCGGACTCACCATCAATATATTTATCTACAAACCTATCTTTTTTAGAATATTTCTTTGATACTTTGCTCAGTAAAAATTTTCTTGTTAAAGGAAAAATTAATAGTAAGCCAAAAAAGTCAGTCGCAAAGCCAGGAAAAATTAAAAGAGCAGCAGCCACAGCCAAGGCAGCACCCGAGACTATCTCATAAAAAGGAAGCTCATTTTTCATCAATTGCGTCATGCCAGATCTTAGGGTATTAAACCCCTCGTATCTCGCATACCACACACCCAACAAAGCTGTTAACAATATTAAAGATACGGTTGTAAGGGCGCCAATTTGAGAACCAATTTTAATAAATAGATAAATCTCTAAAAGAGGCACTCCAATTATAAGCAATAATGCTGTGTTCATTTGTCTTTAATGTAAATTGTCAGTTGAAATTTAGCAACATAGTAAATAATATATTATCATGAACTACAGTTTTGAATACATAGATATTATCTTGCTCGCAATGATTGCGGGATTTATATTCCTGAGATTAAGAGGAATATTGGGTAAAAAAAGTGGATATGAGGAGGATATATCTACGAGTTTTCCACACGATTTTCCAAACAAAAAGCCAACGAAAATTTTCGATATCAATTCTTTTGATGATATTCAAAAAAAAGAATTTTTAAAGGGAGCTAACATTGCCTACGAAACCATCATCACAAATTTTGCAAAAGGCAATATTAAAGATATAAAATATCTGTTAAATAAAAAAGTTTTTGAACAATTTAGTGATGCCGTAAATGAAAGAAGATCAAAGGGATACACTTCTGAAACTACATTTATTGGGATTAATTCATCAATTATAAAAGATCATAAACAAAACAATAATATGTTAGAAGTAACTGTAGATTTCGTTAGTGAAATTATTTCAACAATTAAAGACAAAGAAAAAAAAGTAATTTCAGGAAATCCAGAAAAAATTAAAAAAGTTTACGATACATGGAAATTTTCAAAAGACTCAAAGTCAAATAATCCTAATTGGTTATTAATCGATACACAAGTTTAATTGAGAAAAAAAATTTCAGATAAAGATAAAAAAGATTGGGAGAATTTTATCAATGGAAGTGAAAAGCTTGAAATTAAAGATATTATCAATTCTCCTGAAAATTTTAAGAATGAAAAAACAATAGATTTGCATGGATATACACTGAGTGATGCAAATTATGCAATTCAGGAGTTAATTAATAGATCTTATAATTTAGGAATAAAAAAGATAACTGTCATAACAGGGAAAGGACTTAGATCAAAAAATTATAATGATCCTTATAAATCAGAAAACTTAGGAATTTTGAAATACTCTGTGCCTGAATTTATAAAGAAAAGCTTTGAATTAATGAAAAAAGTCAAAAAAATAACATATGTGGATATCGAAAACCGCAACAAAGGAAGCTTTAACATATACCTAAAATCAAAAAAATGAAACTTGATATAAAAACAAAAACTAAAAATTTTAACAAGAAAATTAAAGAAGGATTTAAAAATAAAACAGAAAATTTAAATACAAAACTTAAAGAACGTTTGAGTATGGAAAAGCAAAGTTTTTCTAACGTTAAAAAAAATATAAAGAGTAAATTCAAAGATTTCTTCGAGTGGGTAAAAGGAGCAGAACTAATAGAGCTAGAGAAATGTGATATCAGCGATGACCCGGTTAGACCAGAGCTTACAAATGAATTTAGAACAAGTTATGGTAGAAAAATTTTTGGTGTAAAATACCAAAATGAAATCCATGCTGTAATGTGTTTTGCATTTACAAACGACATTCCAAAAAGTGTATTGGAATTAGATCAATTAAGCAAAGATGCTTTTCTACAGAGTGTTACTCGTGACCAAAACGTGGGAAAAATTGCAATTGCATATACCGTTTGGTCTAAAAAGAAAGGTGGTGGTAAATTAATAGTTAAAGAAGTTTATAAAATGATTAAAAAATCAAATCACTTAAATAGATTAGTTACTCTTTCTCCATTAACCGAGATGGCAAAAAAGTTTCATTTAAGAAATGGGGCTGAGCTTTTACAGATTAACGAGCAAACACAAAACTTTGAATATAAAGTTATAAAATAAACTTTGATAAATCGGTGTCTTTTGTAAGTTCGCCTATATTTTTATTTATATAATTTGAGTCCACTACTATTTTCTCCCCAGCCTTATCTGTGGCTGTAAAGCTTATATCGTCAAGAACTCTCTCGATTATGGTGTGAAGTCGTCTAGCGCCGATATTTTCAACCGAAGA
The DNA here is from genome assembly GCA_902603925.1 of uncultured Pelagibacteraceae bacterium. GTDB lineage: Bacteria > Pseudomonadota > Alphaproteobacteria > Pelagibacterales > Pelagibacteraceae > Pelagibacter. Next base: position 97,495 of record CACKWQ010000002.1, read on the forward strand.
GTTAACCTCTGTTGCTATATTTGCAATTGTATCTATCCCGTCTTCTGTAAACTCTAAGTCAACTTTTTCAGTTTTAAGTAGTGCTTTATACTGCTTTATCAAACTATTATCCGGCTCTCTAAGTATTCTTTTAAAATCATCACTATTTAATGGATCAAGTTCTACTCTTATTGGTAATCTACCTTGAAGCTCAGGCAGAAGATCTGAAGGCTTTGCCAATTGAAAGGCTCCCGAGGCAATAAACAAAATATGATCAGTTTTTACTGGTCCATATTTAGTGCTCACTGTTGTTCCTTCAATTAAAGGAAGCAAGTCTCTTTGAACACCTTCCCTAGAGACATCACCACCAACTCTGTCTGTTCTCGCAGAAATCTTATCAATTTCATCAAGAAAAACAATTCCGTTATTTTCTGTAGTATTTTTGGCTGATTTAATAATTGTGTCTTGCTCTATTAATTTATCAGACTCTTCATTCATTAAAATCTCATAAGATTCTTTCACGCTCATTTTTTTTCTTTTTGGTTTATTACCCATCGATTTTCCTAAAACATCAGAAATATTAATCATTCCGATATTAGCACCTGGCATCCCAGGTATCTCAAAAGATGGCATATTTCCACTTTCGCTTACAGCGATTTCGATTTCATTCTCATCAAGATCACCATTTCTTAATCTCTTTCTAAAACTTTCTCTAGTTGCAACACTAGCTTTTGACCCAACAATTGTATCTAGAACCCTATCCTCTGCAAGTTTTTGGGCCTGAGATCTTACCTCTTTCCTTTTTTTTACTTTTTCCATCGAAATTGCAATTTCAAGAAGATCTCTAACTATTTGCTCAACATCGCGACCTACATAACCGACTTCTGTAAATCTTGTTGCTTCTACTTTAACAAACGGTGCCTCAGCTAATTTTGAAAGTCTCCTAGATATCTCAGTTTTTCCAACTCCAGTTGGCCCAATCATTAAAATATTCTTTGGTAAAACTTCATCTTTCATATCCCCGGTCAAAGCTTGTCTTCTCCATCTATTTCTAAGTGCAATCGCAACAGCACGTTTAGCTTTATTTTGCCCAACTACAAATCTGTCAAGCTCAGAAACAATTTCTCTTGGTGACAATGAAGTGGCGATATTATCATTCTCTTTTTTGTCTTTTGGTTTTAAGGTTGTTACGTTCGATTTGTCCATTATACCTTTTTGATTTGAAGATTATTGTTAGTAAAAACGCATATTTCGGATGCAACTTGTATTGCTTTTTTAGCAACTTCCTCTGCTGATAGGTTTGTATCCATCAAAACCTTTGCTGCAGCGAGAGCATAATTTCCACCAGAACCAATTCCTATAACATCTCCTTCAGGCTCAAGCACATCCCCAGTTCCAGAAATAATAAAACTTTTCTCTTTATCTGCTACAGCCATCAACGCCTCCAGTCTTCTCAAATATTTATCCGTCCTCCAGTCCTTTGCTAACTCCACTGCTGATCTTGATAAATTTCCTGCATGCTTTTCTAGTTTAGACTCTAATCTTTCAAATAGAGTCAAAGCATCCGCTGTTGAACCAGCAAAACCAGCAACAACATCTCTTTTTTCAATTTTTCTAACTTTGTTTGCAGTACTCTTTATGACGGTATTCCCCATACTTACTTGACCATCGCCTGCCACAACTACGTCATTATTTTTTCTTATTAATACAATTGTTGTCATAGAGCTTAAATGGATATTAATTTTTATACTTCAAGGGTATGAGACTATTATTGATATAAATAGATAATCTATATATATGTTGTTTTAAAATGAAGAGAAAAGCCAAAATAACTAGAAAAACTAACGAAACCAGCATAAGTGTCGATATGAATATTGATGGAAATGGAAAATACAAGATTGATACTGGTATAGGGTTTTTAAATCATATGCTTGAACAATTATCTAAGCATTCATCAATTGATATGAATATTAAAGCAAAGGGAGACACACATATTGATCTCCACCACACAACAGAAGACTCTGGTATTGCAATTGGAGAATGTTTAAAAAAAGCATCCAACAAATTTAAAGGAATTAGACGATATGCTCATGCACTAATCCCTATGGATGAAGCTTTGACAAGGGTGGTTATAGATGTTTCAAACAGACCTTATCTAATTTGGAATGTAAATTTAAAGGTTGAGAAATTAGGAGAAATGGATACTGAGCTTTTTAAAGAGTGGTTTCAGGCTTTCTCACAGTCTGCAGGAATTACCTTACACATTGAAAATATCTACGGTGACAATAGTCATCACATTATAGAGTCATGTTTTAAAGGCCTTGCAAGATCGTTAAGGTCTGCAATGGAAATAGATCTAAGAAACAAAAAAGCTATTCCATCCACAAAAGGTTCTTTATAAAATTAAAGAATTAATGAAACTATCTATAGTTGATTATAAATCTGGCAACATAAGCTCTGTTATCAATTCATTTAAAGAAGTGGCACAAGATAAAGTAAATATTGAAGTCACATCTGATATTAAAAAAATTAGTTTAAGTGACAAAGTAGTTTTGCCAGGACAAGGTTCGTTTAAAAGTTGCGTTGATGCTTTGAATAATATTAATGGTTTAGTCGATACACTTAATGAATTTGTGGATGTTAAAAAAAAACCATTACTTGGTATTTGTGTAGGTTTACAGATGTTTGCTGATGTTGGATATGAAGAAACAGAAACAAAAGGTTTGGGTTGGATATCTGGAAAAGTATCGAAAATCGATAATCAAAGAGGAAAGTATAAGCTTCCTCATATTGGATGGAACCAAATAAATATTGTTAAAGATAGTAAAATTTTTAAAAGTATAGAAAATAATTCTCATATGTACTTTGTTCATAGTTATGAATTTATACCTACTGATAATAAGGTTATCTCAGCAACTACCGATTATTCAACAAAAATAGTTTGTTCAGTTGAGAAAGAAAATATATTTGGAACACAATTTCATCCCGAGAAAAGTGATAAAACTGGTTTAAAATTAGTTGATAATTTTATAAATTTGTAAATGAAAATATTTCCTGCAATAGATATTAAAGATAAAAAATGTGTAAGATTAGTCAAAGGAGATTTTGATAAAAAAACTGAGTATGAAATGTCTCCAGTAGAACAGGCTAATAAGTTTAAAGATTATGGTTTTAAAAATTTACACATTATCGATCTAGATGGAGCCTTAACTGGCGAGACAGTAAATCTCGAAATTATTAAAGATATAGTCAATAAATTTGATATTAAAATAGAAGTAGGCGGTGGTGTTAGAAACTTTGATAGTATCCAAAAATATGCAGATGCAGGTGTTGAAAAGGTTATACTAGGAAGTGCTGCGATCAATGATAAGGAATTTTTAGAGAATGCCTGTAAAAAATTTCCAAATAAAATTGCGCTTGGTCTAGACGCTAAAGATGGCTATTTGGCTGTTTCTGGGTGGAAAAAAAATTCTAATTTAAAAACTTTGGATTTTTTGAAAGAGGTAAATGACTTTGGTGTATCAAGATTAATTTATACGGACATAAATAAAGATGGAATGAAAACAAGCCCAAATTTTGAAGGAACAGAAAAAATAGCTGATACCTCAAATTTTCCTGTTATAATTTCAGGGGGTGTTTCTTCGATAGAGGATATTAAAAAAGCAAAAGTGCTTAACAATAAAAATATAGAGGGCATAATAGTTGGAAAAGCAATCTATGATGGAGATATAAAATTAGAAGATTTAGCAAAGGAGATTAATGCTTAAAAATAGGATAATACCTTGCTTAGATGTCAAGAATGGTAGAGTTGTTAAAGGAATAAATTTTGTCAATTTACAAGATGCCGGTGACCCAGTGGAACAAGCTAAAATTTATAGTGATGGTGGTGCAGACGAAATATGTTTTCTAGACATCACCGCTTCAAATGAAAATCGAGATACAATCTATCATGTAGTGAAAGAAACCTCGAAAAAATGTTTTGTTCCACTAACAGTTGGTGGCGGAGTAAGAACTGTTGAGGATATAAATAAACTACTAAACTGTGGAGCAGATAAGGTATCTATAAACACCTCAGCAGTCCAAGATAAAAATGTAGTATTAGAAAGTTCAAAAAAATTTGGATCACAATGTATTGTTGTTGCTATTGATGCTAAAAAAAATGGAGATAAATGGGATGTATACACTCATGGTGGAAGAAATAATTCAGGATTGGATGCTTTAGAGTTTGCTAAAAAAATGGAAGATAGCGGGGCAGGAGAACTATTGGTTACTTCTATGGATAGAGATGGCACACAAATTGGGTATGACATTGACTTAATGAAAAAAATATCATCAATGGTTAATATTCCTTTGATAGCATCAGGAGGAGTAGGTAATCTTGATCATTTGGCTGAGGGTATAAAAGAGGGTAATGCCAGTGCAGTTTTAGCGGCTTCAATATTTCATTATGGAAAACATTCTGTTATAGAAGCAAAAGAATATTTAAATAGCAAAGGAATACCAGTAAGAATATAATGCTTAATACTTTAGAAGAACTGATTAATTTAATAAGAGACAGAAAAAAAAGCTTTAATGAAGTCTCATATACTAAGAAATTATTAGATGACAAAAAACTAAGTGTGGCTAAGGTCAAAGAGGAAATAAGTGAACTCATCGAGGCGGTAGAGAACAAATCAAATACAGTTCATGAGGCTGCCGATGTTTTTTATCATTTAGTGGTATATCTTGAGGCTAATAACATAAATATAGAAGATGTTATGGCCGAACTGGAAAAACGTAAGAAATAACTTCATTAATTATATATTATTTGCTACAAATCTATAAAAATTAGGTTTATTGCGGATTGCCTGATTAAATAAATCTAGAAATTAAATTATGAGTCATAAATATTATAAACCCGCAAAATCAAGATTACATAGAAGCGAATTAGCGGTGCCAGGCTCTGCTCCTAAAATGTTTGAAAAAGCACTCAATTCAGATGCCGATTATGTTTTTTTAGATCTAGAGGACGCTGTTTCACCAAATGATAAAATAGCTGCAAGAGAAAATACGATTAAAGCCCTAAAGGAGATTAATTGGAGAGAAAAAGGAAAAACGATTTCAGTAAGAATAAATGGATTAGATACTCACTACATGTATCGTGATGTAATAGATATCGTAGAACAAGTTGGAGATAAAGTAGACACAATACTAATTCCTAAAGCAGGAACCGCAAGCGATGTTTATATGGTTGATTGTTTGCTGACACAGATCGAGGAGAGTAAAAAAATTAAAAATAAAATTGGTTTAGAGTGTCTCATAGAAACCGCGCTAGGAATGTCGAATATAAAAGAAATCGCAACTTCTAGCGAAAGATTAGAGGCACTTCATTTTGGTGTTGCAGATTATGCAGCAAGTTTGAGAGCAAGGACAGTTGTAATTGGAGGACTAAATCCAGATTATCCCGGAGATCAATGGCATCATGGTTTATCTCAAATGGTTATGACTTGTAGAGCCTATGGATTAAGAGCAATAGATGGACCATTTGGAGATTTTAATGATCCTGATGGATATATTCTTTCTGCAAAAAGAGCTGCAGCGATTGGAATAGAGGGAAAATGGGCAATTCATCCTTCTCAAATAGAATTAGCAAACCAAGTTTTCACACCTCTAGAGACAGAAGTGAAAAAAGCAAAAAGAATTATAGATGAACTTGATAAAGCTGCCAAGGAAGGCAAAGGTGCTGCTCAATTAGATGGAAGAATGATAGATGCTGCGTCAGCTCGTATGGCTGAAAATATAGTCAACATAGATAAACTAATTCAAAATAAATAATATGGATATCCACGAATACCAGGCAAAAAAACTATTAGCTGATTTTGGAGTTATTATTCCAAGAGGTGGAATTGCATATAGTCCAGAAAATGCTGAAAATAAAGCTAGAGAAATTGGAGGATCTAAATGGGTTGTAAAAGCACAAATTCATTCAGGCGCTAGAGGAAAGGCTGGGGGAATTATATTATGCAATTCACCATTAGAAGTCGCGCAAGCAACCGATAAGCTTTTAGGAAAAAAATTAGTTACAAATCAAACAGGACCTCAAGGAAAAATAGTAAATAGAATATATGTAGAGGAAGCTACTGATATTAAAAAAGAATTTTATTTAGGATTAGTTTTTGATAGAAGTTCCGAAAGCATAATGGTTGTAGCATCCACAGAAGGAGGTATGAGTGTTGAAGAAATCTCAAAAGAAAAACCTGAGAGCATTATAAGATCTAAAATAGAAGTAGCTGTAGGAATGCAAAAATTTCAAGCTAGAGAGATAGCGTTTGGTCTAGGGGTTGAACCTGAATTAATTAATAGAACAGCTGAGACTATAATTGGATGCTACAGAGCATTTAGCGAGTTAGATGCAACTATGGTTGAAATTAATCCTTTAGCTGTTTCTGGACAAGGACAAATACTCGCTTTAGATTGCAAGATGAGCTTTGATAATAACGCTTTATTTAGAAGAAACCAAATATCTGAACTTAGAGACAAAACACAAGAAAACCCTAGCGAGGTTTATGCGTCAGATAGGGGCTTAAATTATGTAAGTTTAGACGGAAACATTGGAAATATAATTAATGGCGCAGGTCTTGCTATGGCGTCCATGGATATGATCAAATTGGCTGGTGGTGAACCTGCAAACTTTTTAGATGTTGGAGGAGGAGCGACACCTGAAAAAATAGTAAAAGCATTTAAATTAATTTCGATGGACGAAAAAGTTAAAGTTATTTTAGTTAATATATTTGCTGGCATTAATAGGTGCGATTGGGTAGCCGAGGGCATAGTCCAAGCTTTAGATAAAATTGAAATAAATGTTCCACTTGTAATTAGACTAGCAGGCACAAATGTAGAAAAAGGAAATAAAATTTTAAGAGATAGTAAAATTAAATATATTGAAGCAAATTCACTTGAGGATGCAGCGAATAAAGCTGTAAAAATTTTAAAAAAATAATTATGGCAGTTATAATTGATAAAAATACCAAAATTATAATCCAAGGATTTACAGGTAAAATGGGTACATTTCATGCAGAAGAAATGATTAAATATGGATCAAATGTTGTCGGAGGAGTAACTCCAGGCAAAGGAGGAACAAAACATTTAAATCTTCCAGTTTTTAATACTGTAAAAGAGGCTGTTGATAGTACAAATGCTACTGCTTCAATTTTGTTTGTTCCGCCAGCATTTGCTGCCGACTCTGCTATGGAAGCAGCTGATGCAGGCATAAGAACATGCGTTGCTATAGTTGATGGTATCCCATCTCATGACATGATCAAAATTAAAAGATATATGAGAAGGTATTCTAAATCTGAGAAAATGAGTTTAGTAGGACCCAACTGTGCAGGTATAATAAGTCCTGGTAAATCAATGCTAGGTATTATGCCTGGACATATTTATAAAGAAGGAAGAGTTGGAATAATTAGCAGATCTGGAACTCTCGGTTATGAAGCTGCTCAGCAATTAAAAGATCTAAATATTGGGGTTTCCACGAGTGTTGGAATTGGAGGAGACCCAATTAATGGTAGCTCATTTAAAGATATCATTGGAAGATTTGAAGAAGATGATGAGACAGACGCAATACTTATGATTGGAGAAATTGGAGGCCCTCAAGAAGTTGCCGCTGGAGAATTTGCAAAACAAAACATGAAAAAACCTGTCATCGCATATATAGCTGGTTTAACAGCGCCTAAAGGGAGAGTGATGGGTCATGCTGGAGCAATAGTTTCAGCATATGGGGAAAGTGCGGTCGAAAAAGTAGAAATTTTAAAAGAATTTGGAATAACAATTTCAAAAAATCCATCAGTGATGGGTGAGACAGTCAAAAATGTGTTAAAAAAAAATTAATTATGAATTACGATGATAATAATATATTCGCTAAAATTTTAAGAGGTGAAATACCTTGTAAAAAAGTTTATGAAGATGAATTCGTTTTATCTTTTTACGATGTTAATCCGCGAAAAAAAATACATGTTTTAGTTATTCCAAAAGGTAAATTCGTAAATCTCGATCATTTTAATAAAAACGCGTCAGACAAAGAAATAGTTGGTTTAATTAAGGGTATCACTTTAGTAGCTAATAAACTTGGTATTTCATTTGACAAAGGCGAAGGATATAGAACTCTGTCAAATATAGGTTTGAATGGTGGGCAGGAAGTTCCTCATTTACACTTTCATTTATTTGGAGGAGAAAAAGCAGGAAGAATGATCGGCTAAAATGATAGAAATTTACAGAAGTTACTTAGAAATTAAAAAACTCGATGACTTAAATGAAACATCTAGGCCGAACAAAAATTGTAAAATTGAACTGGTAAATCCATCTAACTTTCAACTCAATAAATTTTTTTATAAACAAATTGGCAAGAAACACAGATGGATAGACAGGCTCTCTTGGAATGAACAGGTTTGGAGAAATTATATAGATAATTCAAGAGTAAGCACTTATGTTATTAAAGAAAAAAGTGATTTAGCTGGATACTTTGAACAAATTTATAACGAACAAAACAATGAATATGAAATAGCATACTTTGGTATTTTAGAGGAGTTTAGATCAAAAAAATATGGAAGCTACCTTTTGTCTAATGCAATAAAATCCAAGCTGAAAGATGGTGCAAAAAGAGTATGGGTTCATACATGTTCACTTGACCATGAAAATGCTCTTAAAAATTACTTAGCAAGAGGAATGAAAGTTTTTAAAGAGGAAAAAATCAAAATATCAGCATAATTAGTGCATCTTGGGAAGTTTAAAAATTTTCTTATCTATATCATTATTTATTTTTAGATCAAAAATATAAGTTACAGTTAAATTTTGGTAAACATCCTCCGTTTGCCATCCAATTAAATTAAGACTGTCTTTTTCAAAAAACAAATTAAGTATTTTATTTTTTTCACTAATTGAAAACATGTAGAATTTTTCGTTAACTAATTCTTCTCTGAGTTTAGATATATTTTTAATAATAAAATCTTTATCTAATAGCAACGCTAGTGGCGTGGACTCTAAAGGATATCGGTAATATTGTAAGTTTTTATCACTTTTTATAACTAATGACTTTCCATTTGAAACTAAAATTTTATTGAACTTATACTTATATTTACAAAAAATTTTTTTTGGATATAAAATTGTGCATTCGCCGGTTTCATCTTTTCCATCAATTGTTTGAGTAAAATTAAAACTAAAGTTATTTATTCCCTCAAAATTTTTTATTATTTCTTTTTTAACAGATCCAATTGAATGTGAAATTAAACTAAAAAATATTAGTATTACCAAAAGTAATTTCATTTTAGAACTTCTCTTTTGCCAACATGATTTGCTTTACTTACTTCCCCTCTATCTTCCATCATATCTATGATTCTTGCAGCTCTGTTATATCCAATTTGAAGTTTTCTTTGTAAAAAGGACGTTGATGCCTTTCCCTCATTTTTAATTAGTTCTAAGGCCTCGCTATAAAGTTCATCTTTTTCATTATCATTTTTTTCAAAAGATAATTCTTTTTCATCAGCAAAATTTAAAATTTCATCAATGTAATCAGGCTCTGCTTGAGACCTTATAAAGCTGTTAACTTTTTCAATTTCCTCATCTGAAACAAAAGGAGCATGAATTCTAACGATTCTATTTGCTGAGGACATATATAACATATCTCCTTTACCTAGTAATTGTTCTGCACCCTGTTCTCCTAAAATTGTTCTACTATCTATCTTCGATGTTACCTGAAATGAAATTCTTGTAGGAAAATTTGCTTTTATTGTTCCAGTTATCACGTCAACACTCGGTCTTTGTGTTGCCATTATTATATGAATTCCAGAGGCTCTAGCCATTTGAGATAATTTTTGAATATATCCCTCTATTTCTTTGCCAGCAACATGCATTAAATCTGCCATCTCATCTACTATTACAACTATATATGGCATTGGAAGTTTTTTGTGTTTAGAATTGTAACTGTCGATATTTCTTACACCTTCGCGTGTCATAAGTTTGTATCTACTTTCCATTTCTTTTACAACCCAACCTAAAACAGAAGCTGCTTTTTTTGCTTCAGTAATTACAGGACAAAGTAAGTGTGGTATTCCTTCATAGGTTGATAATTCCAACATTTTAGGATCAATTAAAATAAATTTACATTTTTGTGGGTTATGTTTGTAAAGCAAAGAAAGAATTATCGTATTTATGCAAACTGATTTACCAGATCCTGTGGTTCCGGCTATAAGCAAATGTGGCATAGAACTCAAATCCCCAATAACTGGTATTCCCGAAATACTTTTGCCTAATGCTATAGGTAGATTGAAATCTTTATTTCCAAAGTTTTGATTTGATAAAATTTCTCTCAGATAAACACTTTCTCTAATTTGATTAGGTAATTCTATACCGATTGTGCTTCTCCCGGGTATAGTTGAAATTCTAGCTGACTCCGAACTCGTGTTTCTTGCTATATCCTCAGAAAGATTTATTATCTTTGAAACTTTTACTCCTGCTGCAGGCTCAAATTCATTTAGAGTAACTACAGGTCCATAATTAATTTTTTTTATCTTACCTTGAACTCCAAAATCTAACAAAATTTTTTCAAGAAATGACTCGTCAATTAAGTTTTCTTGTTTTTGATTTCTCTCCCCCTTTTTAGGAAGATTTAGTATATCAAGTTTAGGTATTTTAAATTTAGACTCGTTTATTTTTGACAGTCTGTTAAAAGGCAGGTTTTCCTGAATGCGAGTTTCTATTAGATTAGAATTAACTTTTTCAAAATAGTTCGCCTCATTTTCTCTGATTAGATTTTCAGAATTCTTAACTTTTAGTTTACTATTTTTAACAATATAGTTAAAAACTGATATGACCACACTTATTTTAAAATTTACAGAAATCAAAAATAAAAATATTATAATAAGGACAAGTATATAAAATGAAAAGTCTTTATTTAAGTTTAATAAATTAATTAAAGAAGTATCAACTAAATAAGCACCAACAAAACCACCATTTCCGTTAATCATTAATTGAAAAGATTCGTTATAAAATAATGAAAAAAAAAGTGATCCAAAAATAATATATAACACAGTATAAAAAAAATTTTCTATAATAATTAAGATTTGCTTTAATTTAACAATTCTCAGTCCATTAAAAAAAAAAGTGAGAGGAACGAGATAGGAAATGAGACCGAATGACTGAAATATAAAATCAGAAATGTAGCTTCCCCTAAAACCCATTATATTGTTAATTTTTACAGTTTCTTTAAAAATAAAATTTGGATCCTCCGGGGCATAGGTTGCCATTGATAAAGCTATAAAAATTGAAAACAAGATTACAGAAAATCCAAATAACTCAATAACTCTATTCAGAGTAAAATCCCTCGTTTTAGCTAAAATGTTTTTTATATTCATATAATTCGACTCAGAATTGTCACTTTGTATCATTTAATTTTTACTGATAAAATTAATTTTATTTATGAAAATTTGTATAATTGGAAATGGTTTAACTGCCCTGATACTCGCCAAAAACTTGTTAAAAAGGAAAATTTCGGTTTATTTGGTTGAAGATCCTAAAAAATATAATATTTCAAACGTGAGAACAATTGGTATTACCGAAAAAAATTTAGATTTTTTAAATCAACTTTACCCTAAAATAAATAAAGAAGGATTTCCAATCAAAAAAATTGAAATTTTTAATTATAAAAATTCTGAGAAGATTTTGGAATTTGATTCTAGAAAAAAAAATGAAATGTGGATGTTTAAATATAAAAAAATTTATGATTTTGTAAAAAAAAAATTGTATAAAGAAAGTAGATTTCATACGACAAAAAAAAATCTAGACCGATTAATCCTAAATAAAAATTTCTTAAATTCATATGATTTAATAATAGATACCCAGCTTAATAACTCATTTAGTAGAGCAAATTTTTCAAAGAGAATAAAAAAAGATTACTTTAGTAAAGCATTTGTAACTATTTTTAAGCACAAAAAGATTTTAAACAATTCAGCAAGTCAGATATTTACAAGTTATGGACCACTCGCATTTTTACCTTTATCTTCGACAGAAACATCTGTTGTATTCTCTGTTAAAAATTTTAAAAATTCCATTATTCAGCAAAACGAGGTTAAGGAATTAATTAAAAAATATAACTTAAAATATGAAATAACTAAATTCGATAAATTTGAGGTATTTGATTTAAAATTATCTTTGTTTAGAAAATATTTTCATAAAAATGTATTAGCCTTTGGAGACACTTTGCATAGAATACATCCTCTTGCAGGACAAGGTTTTAATATGAATTTAAGAGACACTAAAGCCTTGATGCGTTTGATAGATTATAAATTAAAACTTGGTTATCCTTTAGATAAGTCTATTCTACGTGATTTTGAAAAAAATTATAAGCATACAAATACCTTGTTTGCTAGTGGTATAGATTTAATTCATGAATTCTTTCAAGTTGAAAAAAAAATTCCAATTAAGATTTCAAAGAAAATTTTTAAAATTTTTAATTCAAAAAAAATTTTTAATGACCTGAGTAAAAAATTTGCCAATGAAGGTTTAAATTTTTAATGATTGAATTATTGAATTGTTGTATTGCTAAAATTGTCAGCTATATACGTTTTTAATATTTCTTCTAATTTTTGCCTTCTATAGTTTAAATTTGGACTTTCAAGTAAAATTTGTTTCTCCTCTAAAGAAAATGGAGATGCCATTGACAGGGTATTTATTGTTTGGTCTAAACTTTGTTTTTCTAAATCTTTCCAATTTATTGCATAACCTTGTTTTTTAAAAAGAGATTTAAGATTTTTAAATATTAGTTCAAGATCTGAAAATTTAATTTCTTCATCTTTTGAGCTCAAATCGTTTTGAAATGTTTCAAAATCTATTCTACAAGTTCTATATAACTTTTCATTTTCTAGCTCTTCTAATATTTTAAACCTAACGATACCACTTAATACAATTAAATATCTTCCATCCCCTGTCTCATTAAAGCTTGTTATTTTTCCTAAACAACCAATATCATATAGGTCGGGCTTGTTTTCAGTACCTGTCTTTTTAGGCTGTATCATCCCAATCATGCGATGACTTTTCATACTATCGTCAATCATTTGAAGATATCTAGGCTCAAAAATATTTAGAGGCACAGTAGTTTCAGGAAAAATTATAAAATTTGATAGAGGAAATACGGGTATAATGTCTGGTATTTTTATTTTATTGTTCATAATTTATTCTATCAAATAATTTGCATTTGTAAAAACTGCTAATTATAATCAAATTTACATAAGCGGGCATAGCTCAGTGGTAGAGCGTCTCGTTGCCAACGAGAAGGTCGTGGGTTCGAGTCCCATTGCCCGCTCCATTAAGGAGAAAAAATGAGTGATTTAGCAGACAAAAAATGCATACCATGTGAGGGCGGTATACCGAGTTTTGATTTATCAGAAATACATAAGTATTTGAAAAAAGTAGATGGATGGGATGTAAATTCTAATGATAATAAATCTTTTTACTTAATAAAGGAATTTAAATTTGATAACTTTTTAAAAAGTCAAAATTTTGTGAATAAAGTTGGAAATATTTCAGAAGAGGAAGGTCATCATCCAGATATATCTTTTGGCTGGGGCTATGCTAAGATCAAAATCTTTACTCATGCAATCAATGGATTGCATGAAAGTGATTTTGTTTTAGCTGCTAAAATTGATAAAATAGTTTAGTGTTTAAAATGTCTAGTTTTCGAAAATACTAATACAATACCTAATTTGTTTGCAAATCTGATAATTTCCTTATCTCGAATTGATCCTGAGGGCTGTATTACAGCAGATACCCCAGACATGACTAACTTTTCTAAACCATCTACAAAAGGAAAAAAAGCATCAGACGCGGCGATTACTTCATCTTTATTAGTAATTTTTTGAAAAGTTTGCATTTTCTCGATTGCTATTTTGCAACTGTCAACTCTACTTGGTTGACCAGCCCCAATTCCAATAGTTGAGAAGTTTCTTGTTAACACTATAGCATTAGATTTTACAAACCTACAAATATTAAAAGCAAAAATCAAATTTTTCATTGTATCTTTGCCAGGTTTTGTTTTAGAGACAACTTTAAAATCTTTATTTTTAAAAATTTTTGAGTCATTCGACTGAATTAAAAGAGTATTAAAATTGGACTTCATATCAAAAAAATCTGTATTATCTAATTTACTAGAATCTATTATTCTCAAATTTTTCTTCTTTTTTAAAATCTTCAATGCTTTTTTCGAAAACCCCGTTGCAACAACAATCTCTAAAAATATTTTATTTAATTCGTTTGCCAATTTCTCGTTTATTTTAAAATTACAGGAAACAATTCCCCCAAATGCACTTACTGGATCACATTTTAAAGCCAATTTAAAACTTTGAAAATTATCTTTGTTTATAGAAACTCCGCAGGGATTTGCATGTTTTACAATCACACATCCAACATTTTTTGGTAAGGATTTTGATATCTCTAGAGCAGAATACAAATCATTATAATTGTTATAACTTAATTTCTTGCCATGTAGTTGCTGTATTTTTTGATTTGAAAGCCCAATAGCATAGATTCCTGCTATTTGATGTGGATTTTCACCATATCTTAAATCATCAATTTTATTACCATAAATAAGTTTTTTTGATGGAAAATTATTTTTTGATATTCCAAGAAAATAATTAGAAATTACAGAATCATAATATCCAGTTTCTATAAATGCCTCTTGGCACAGCCTTTCTCTGAACACCTCACTTGTTGAACCCTTATTAAAATTTAATTCATTTATTAAATCATTATACTGATCAACAGAGGTAATTACTGCAACATTTTTGTAATTTTTGGCGGCACCACGTACCATTGATGGTCCTCCTATATCAATATTTTCAATAATACGTTTCTTTTTACTAAAATTCTTTACTATTTCTTGAAAAGGATAAAAGTTAACTATTACTAAGTCTATTTCTTTAAAATTATATTTTTTTAATTGATTTTTATGAGAAGTTTTTTTTCTATCACTCAGGATCCCAGCATGAATCATAGGGTGCAAAGTTTTTACTCTACCATCTAACATCTCAGGAAACTTTGTATATTCTGAGATCTCTTTACTTTTAAAACCTAACTCTTTTATCTTTTTAAAAGTTCCTCCTGAACTGATTATTTCAATTTTAAATTTTTTTAAAGTTTGTAAGATTGGTTTTAAATTTTTTTTATTGGAAACTGATATTAAAGCTGATTTAATTTTTTTCATCTATATTTTTTTTAATTCCCAGTTTACAATTTGATCATAGTTTTTTGTTTCCCCATAAATAAACAAATTTTGATTTTCATTATAAGAATTTTTTTTTCCAAAATAAAGCCCAGTTTCAACATCAACTAAAAAATCTGAACATGTAAATCTCCATCCAGAGTTTTCAAATTCAATTAAAACTGCTTTTCTATCAATTGTCTTTGTAACTTTGGTACCTGGATATAAATGGAATCTAATTTCAAAATTAGAGGGTTTAAACTTTCTATTCTTTATCAATGCATCCTTGCCTTTTAGCAAATATTTTTTAATATCATATTCAATTTCTCTTTTATGAATTATACCGTGTGTTTTCAAATATCCATCATGTGAGGCGGCTAAAAACATTTTTTCTTTTTCATTAATAATTTTTTTGTCAAATATCTTAACATTGCCTAATGCATATTTATTATTCATGTTGTTCTTGCTAAATCTAGTGACAGATAAATTATCGATGATTACTGTAGAATGAACTGCTGTTGACCTAGATATATCATTTAACTGATGATCTTGTTTTTGATAATACCCAGAATTACATATAATTTTCTGCCCTGAATAAATAAATTCGAATGAAAGTATTCCTGATTGGTAATTTTGTGAAAATTTTTTGTCAGGTACTTTTCCTACATCCATTATTATTGAGTTCTTTTTATTTTTTAGAAGGATATAGCCACCTAACAAATTTGAGTTACTCTTAAAGTTATAACCGTGCATTTTCAAATATTCATCAAAATCATAGTAGTCAGTCTCGTGATTGCCATTAAATAGCCCTACCTGTTTATTAGATTGCCATAATAAGTTGTACGCTTGTCCTAAATAATAAATTGTTTCATCTAAGTAATCTGGTATCTCATTTTGAGAATCTTTTAAAAGCTCTCTTATAAGTACAAAATATTTTAAATAGAATGCTAGCTGCCTAAAATTTCTAGACTTGGGAAATCCATCAACATCTAAAGAATATCTAATAATACTCTTAATTAATTTAAATCCATAGTTGATATAATTATCATCTTTAAAACTTAGACCTGTAAGTACTATGGCCGTACATCCAATTAATTTATCATCAACAGACTCGGACCTATTAATTTCATTTATTAAATGGTTGATTTGTTTTTGTATAACAAAATTAAATTTATACTTATAATTTTCTGAACTATCCTCGTAAGTGAGTTTTGAATTACTTATCCAAGAAATAATTCTTTTTG
>CACKWQ010000003.1 GCA_902603925.1 uncultured Pelagibacteraceae bacterium
TGTAATTTGCTTTCTTTAATTTTTTTTTCAAGCTCGACCGCAGATATATTATTCTCAATTAAAAATTTTTCATATTTAATTCTAGAAAATTTTTTGTTATCGTCGTAAAATTTATTATCACTTTTAATTATTTTACTTAAAGTTTGATCTGATATTGAAACATCAACTTCATTAATTTCCATCTCTAATATTTTTAGAGAAATAATTTGAGATAAAATTTCCTCAATAATATTTTTATCTAAATTATTTTTTATATCATTTGTATTAATACGTGATTTGTTTATATGTTCAATAAAATCCTGTACAGAGATATTGGTATTATTTATTTCCACTAGAGTATTTTTATTGCCACCACTAAATACACTTCCCATTCCCCAAAATACAAATGGGACTATAATTATCGCAACTAGAACAATCGCTAATTTGCTTTTTGAGAAATTTCTAAGTTTATTAAGCATATCAAAATCTATTTGTTGATTATAAAAAACAAACCTATAAATTAAATTATTATTAATGACAAATAATAATATTTATTTCGTTGCAAATTGGAAGATGTTTGGGGATGTTAAATCTGTAAACTCTTTAAATAGGGTCATAAAGCTAACAAAATCTAAAAAATATAAAAACATTAAAATTATTTATTGTCCTCCATATACATTATTAGACAGGTTAGTTGGAAAAACGAAAAATTATAATATAGATATTGGTGGTCAAGATTGTCATTTCGATATGAATTCTGGAGCATTTACTGGAAGCATAAGCTCAACGCAGATTAAAAAATTAGGCTGCAAATTTGTAATTCTCGGTCACTCAGAAAAAAGAAATGAAGGTGACACTAATTTTATAATAAATAAAAAAATTAAATCAGCATTAAACTCAAAGCTCAACGTAATTTTTTGCATTGGTGAAACTAAACAAGAAAAAAAAAGAAATAAGACTTTTGAAGTACTAAAAAAACAAATATTCGAATGTTTAAAAAATATAAAAATTAAAAATAATTTATTAATCGCATATGAGCCAGTTTGGTCAATAGGTACAGGCAATGTTTTATATCATGATGATTTAAGAATAGTAGTAAACAAATTAAAAAATATAGTTAAAAAAAAATATAATAAACATATTAAAATTCTTTATGGAGGCTCAGTAAATACAAAAAATATTTCAGAATTAAAAAAAGTTAATAATATAGATGGTTTTTTGATAGGTAACGCATCAAGAAACGTAAATAAATTTATTGATATCATAAAAAAATCCTCTAATTAGGTTAAATGGAAAATATATTATTAGTAATTAATATCATTTTAGCAGCAATTTTGGTGGTCCTAGTGTTACTTCAAAAGTCTGAAGGTGGTGCTTTAGGTATAGGTGTTTCACAGGATAACTTTATGTTTTCAAGATCTGCTGGAAACTTCATGACTAAAGCGACAGCCATTGTAGCAACGTTATTTATAATCTGTAGTTTATCCCTTACAATAATATCAAGAGGCGAAATAGAGCCATCATCATCAGTATTAGATAAGATTGAAGAAAAAACAGATGACACGCCTGAGCTACCACAATAAAAAAAAATCTCTTTCCTTTTATTAAAATTGAGCTTATAAGATAATTCCATGGCGCGATATATATTCGTTACTGGCGGCGTGGTATCATCTCTTGGTAAGGGACTATCTTCAGCTTCGTTAGCTTATCTATTAATATCTCAAGGTTATAAAGTAAGACTAAGAAAAATGGATCCTTATCTAAATATTGATCCAGGAACAATGAGTCCTTTTCAACACGGTGAAGTTTATGTTACTGACGATGGAGCAGAAACAGATTTAGATTTAGGCCATTACGAGAGATTTACTAATGTATCAGCAAAAAAATCAGACAATATAACAACAGGCAAAGTTTACAGTGATATTTTAAAAAAAGAGAGAAAGGGATCTTATCTTGGTAAAACTGTTCAGGTAATTCCACACGTTACAGATAGAATTAAAGAATTCATAATAAATGACATATCAAACGAAGATTTTGTTATATGTGAAATTGGTGGAACAGTTGGAGATATAGAAAGTTTACCTTTTTTAGAGGCAATAAGACAATTTTCTAATGAAAAAGGATTAAAGAAAAGTCTTTTTATACACCTAACATTGGTGCCTTATCTTAAATCATCAGATGAAATAAAAACCAAACCAACACAACATTCTGTTAAAGAGCTAAGAAGCATAGGTATACAACCAAATATAATAATTTGCAGATCTGAAAGACCAATTCCCACAAGTCAAAGAAAGAAAATATCCTTATTTTGCAATGTTCCTATAAGCAATGTAATTCAAACAATTGATGTTAGAACTATTTATGAGGCACCTATAAGTTTTTTCAATGAAAAATTAGATAAACAAGTCCTTAATTTTTTTAAATTAAAACCTAAGAAAAAGGCCAATTTAAAACCTTGGAAAAATATAACAAAGCAAATTTTGTCAAAAAAACAAACTACTAACATCGCAATCATAGGTAAATACGTGAACCTCAAAGATGCATATAAGTCACTAGACGAGGCATTAACCCATGGAGGAATGGTCAATAATACAGAGGTTAAACTAATTAGAGTCGAGTCAGATAAAATTAATAAAAATGATTTGAAAAAAACTTTAAAAAATATATCCGGCATTTTAATACCCGGTGGATTTGGTAAAAGAGGTACAGATGGAAAAATTGAGGCAATAAAATATGCTCGAGAAAATAAAACTCCTTTTTTTGGAATTTGTTTTGGTATGCAAATGGCATGTATAGAGTTTGCAAAAAATGTTTTAAAAATTAAGAATGCTGGTTCTTCAGAATTTGATAAAAATTGTTTTCCCATAGTGGGTTTGATAGAGGAGTGGAATAAAGATGGAGATTTAATAAAAGGAACAAATAAGAATTTAGGTGGAACAATGAGACTGGGTTCATATGTTGCAAATTTAAGACATAATTCTATGATAAAAAAAATATATAAATCAACATCTATTCGAGAGAGGCACAGACATAGATACGAGGTAAATATAAATTTGAAACATAAATTTGAGAGCAAGGGAATGATTTTTTCAGGATTGTCACCCGATAATAGATTACCTGAGATAATTGAGCTTAAAAATCATCCATGGTTTGTAGGTGTACAGTTCCATCCAGAATTTAAATCAAGGCCGTTGTTACCTCATCCTTTATTCTCAGAATTTATAAAAGCAGCAAAATTAAAAAAATGAAAAATAAAGTAATAAAATTCAATAATTTTGATTTATCAAATGATCATCCAGTCACTTTAATTGCTGGACCTTGTCAACTTGAAAGTGAAAACCATGCTCTAGATATTGCTGGAAGAATAAAAGAAATAGTAAATAAACATAATTTAAATTATATATTTAAAACATCTTTTGATAAGGCAAACAGAACAAGCATCAATGCCGCTAGGGGAATAGGCCTAAATAAGTCATTAAAAATTTTTGAAAAAATAAAAAAAGATTTAAATATACCGATTTTAACTGATGTTCATAATGCAGACCAGTGTAATGAAATATCAAGTGTGATAGATGTAATCCAAATACCAGCTTTTCTATGCAGACAAACAGATTTATTGGTTGCGGCAGCAAAAACAAATAAAATAATTAATGTAAAAAAAGGTCAATTCCTTGCTCCATGGGATATGGAAAATGTAACAAAAAAAATTTCTTCTTCAGGAAATGATAAAATTTTACTCACTGAAAGAGGAGCAAGTTTTGGTTATAATACTCTTGTTTCAGATATGAGGTCGTTACCAATAATGTCTAAAACAGGATATCCTGTAGTTTTTGATGCAACACATTCGGTTCAGCAACCAGGTGGAAAAGGTGAATCTAGCGGGGGACAACGTGAATTTATTGAACATCTTTCAAAAGCTGCAGCAGCAGTTGGTGTTGCAGGAATTTTTTTGGAAACACACCAGGATCCTGACTCAGCTCCATCTGATGGTCCAAATATGTTACCAATTAATCAGTTGGAAAAACTTTTAATTAAAATAAAAGCAATTGATAATATAGTCAAAAACAATGAGTAAAATTAAAAAAATTTTAGGTAGACAAGTCTTTGACAGTAGGGGTAATCCAACATTGGAAGTTGAAGTATTTTCATCAAATCAAAGTTCTTCAGCTATATGTCCTTCAGGAGCATCCACTGGATCCTATGAAGCTTTTGAAAAAAGGGATGTAAAAAATAAAAATTATTTAGGAAAAAGTGTTTTTGGGTCGGTAAAATTGGTAAATAATCTTATATCAAGCAAACTTAAAAATCTTAATATTCATAATCAAGAATATATTGATAATATTTTAATTAGATTAGACGGGACTAAACAAAAAAAAAGGCTCGGTGCAAATACAATTTTAGCAACATCAATGGCTGTGAAAAAGTTATCTAGTAAACTTAAAAAAGTACCTTTATATAGATCATTTTTTGTAAATAAAAACTTTAAAATGCCATATCCATTGATGAATATAATTAATGGAGGAGCCCATGCAAATAATGGCCTACAGATTCAGGAATTTATGATCAGACCTGATAAGGCTAAATCTTTCAAAGAAGCAGTTAGAATTTGCTATATAGTTATTAACAACTTAAGAAATTTAATCAAACAAAAAAATTTATCTACTTCTGTTGGAGACGAAGGGGGTTTTGCTCCTATGATAGGTAGCAATGAAACAGCGCTTAAATTAATTTTAAAAGCTATTAAAAGGTCAAATTTTAGAAACGGCATCGATGTCTCAATATGTCTAGATGTTGCTGCTAACGAACTTATTAAAAACAACAATTATTCCATTCATTCTAAAAATTATATATCTCCTGATAAAACAATTGAAAAATATTTGAAAATGATAAAAAAATATAAAATAAAATCTATAGAGGATCCTTTCGCAGAAAATGATTGGAAATCCTGGTCAAAATTTACAAATTTAGTTAAAGAAAAAACACAAATTGTTGGAGATGATCTCTATGTCACAAACTTGGAGAGATTAAAAATAGGTTTTTTAAAACAATCATCTAATTCAATATTAATTAAACTTAATCAAATAGGCACTGTTACAGAAACCTTAGAGGTAATAAAATTTGCTCAACTAATTGGCTTTAGTACAATTATATCACATAGATCAGGAGAGAGTGAGGATACCTTTATTTCGGACTTAGCTGTGGGAACTGGTTCAAATCAAATTAAAACTGGCTCACTGGCAAGATCAGAAAGAGTTGCAAAGTACAACCAATTAATAAGAATTGAGGAGAACCTTAATGGGAAATCTCAAATGAGTAATCTATAAAATGTTTAATTTGGTAAAAAATAATTTTTTTATATTATTATTTTCATTTCTAATACTGTATTTTTTAATAAACTTACTTGATGGAAACAGGGGGTTAATATCATATTTAGAAAAGAAAAAAATGTTATTTGAGCTCAATAAAATTGAGGCGAATCTAACTGATGAAGTTTCTGATTTGCAACACAAAAACTCTTTATTATCAAAAAATATAGACTTAGATTATATAGAAACCCTTATAAGAGACAAATTTATATATGGAAAAATTAAGGAGAATATTTATATAATTCAGAATGAAAGTATTAAAAATTAGACATCCAGAAAAGGTAAATAAACCGGTAAGTCCAATTCAAAGAAAACCCTATTGGATAAAATCTAAAATAGTTAACAGTAAAGAATTTTTTTTAACTAAAAGCATTGTTAATCAAAGCAATCTTAAAACAGTTTGTCAGGAGGCTAATTGCCCTAATATTACTGAATGCTGGAGCAAAAGGCACGCAACCTTTTTAATTATGGGTGACACATGCACTAGAGCGTGTGCTTTTTGTGATGTTATTACCGGGAAACCAAATCCTTTAGATCCAATGGAACCATATAAAATTTCTAGAGCAGTTAAAAAACTAAACCTTAAGCATGTAGTAATTACATCTGTAAACAGAGATGATTTAAAAGATGGTGGGTCGCATCACTTTCATGATGTTGTTGTTCAAACTAGAAAAGATAATCCCGAGACAACAATTGAAATCCTAACACCTGATTTTTTACGAAAACAAGATTCTTATAAAAAAGTTATAGAATCGAAACCAGATGTCTTCAATCACAATATCGAAACAGTGCCAAGTCTTTACAGGGCAGTGCGACCTGGATCTAAGTACGACGCATCTTTAGAGCTTCTGAAAAAAACAAAACAAATTGATAGCAAAATATTTACAAAGTCAGGACTAATGGTTGGATTTGGCGAAACTAAAAATGAAATTTTGAGAGTAATGGATGATCTTAGATCAGCTGATGTAGATTTTTTAACTATAGGTCAATATCTACAACCTTCAGTTAAACACTTTCCTTTACAAAGATATTATATGCCAAAAGAATTTGAAGATTTAAAAAAGCATGCCTTGTTAAAAGGCTTTTTATTGGTTTCATCATCGCCCCTAACTAGATCATCTTATCATGCAGATAGAGATTTTGCTGATTTAAAAAAAAAAAGAATAGTTAAAATTAATGCCACAAGCATCGGTTAAAAGATTAATTGATTGTAATAAAAATAAATTAATCGAGTTAGTTTTAGATATAGAAAAATATCCTGAATTTATTCCGTATTGCTTAAACTCAAAAGTTTATAAAAAGTCAAAAAAAAATAATGTTCTTTATATAATCGCAGATCTGACAATAGGAAAAGGTATTTTTAAAGATACTTATAAGAGCGATGTTAGATATGATATTTCAACTGATACTATTAATGTGACAAATATTGATGGGCCTTTAAATTATCTTGTAAACAAATGGATATTTAAGAAATGTGATAATTTTACAGAGGTTTCTTTTGATGTTGATTTTGAACTTAAAAATAAATTCTTAAACATTTTGATGACCAAATCATTTAAATATGGACTAGACAAAATTGCAGATTCCTTCCAAAAAAGGGCGGAGGATTTATTTGCAAAGTAGTAGAACTAATTTAAAAACTTTATTTACAGTCAAATTTTGTATCTTTTTTCTATTTTTACTTTTAAAAATAAATTTTTGAATTATCACCTTACTTTTTTTTCTTATTCCAATATACACCAATCCGACCGGCT
This sequence comes from uncultured Pelagibacteraceae bacterium, assembly GCA_902603925.1. GTDB lineage: Bacteria > Pseudomonadota > Alphaproteobacteria > Pelagibacterales > Pelagibacteraceae > Pelagibacter. Next base: position 7,100 of record CACKWQ010000003.1, read on the forward strand.
TAAGTTTAGTAGCACCATGTGGTCCCGCTATACCTGTTATAGATACACCAAGATTTGTTTTACATAATTTTTTCAATCCCTTTAACATATAGCTGCAAGTTTCTGGACTTACAGCTCCGTATTTTTGTAAAAGTTTTTTTGGAATTTTAAGTAATCTAATTTTTGACTCATTTGAGTAAGTGACCAAACCAAGTTTAACTGCTTTTGAAGCGCCACTATAATTTGTTAATGAACTTGATAAAAGTCCTCCTGTACATGATTCTGCCATAGATATACTTAGTTTTTTTTTTATTAAGACTTTAAGAACTTTTTTAGCAAGTTGTGTCATGAGATAAATACCATGTACATTACAGTAATGGCTACAACGTAAAGACCGGCACACACATCATCCATAACAACCCCGATACTATTTTTGAAATTTTTGTCATAATAACTTACAGGATAAGGTTTAATAATGTCAAATATTCTAAACAACACAAACATAATAAAGTAAGCGATAATAATTTCTTTTTGCTTATGTGATGTAGCATGTGCAATCTCATATAGGGATATTGGTATTGACTGGCCTATAAACTCGTCAATTACAACTTCTTTGGGATCTTTATTTGGGTTATCTTTAATGTATATATTTATCAAAACTAATGAAATTACAAAAATAATTATTAAGAAAAATAAAAAATAATTAATTGAAATCTGAATGACATGAAATAAAACAAATAATAAAAAAACTGTTATTAAGGATGCAATACTTCCTGGTATCTTTGAAATTTTACCAACCCCAAACATTGTAACAAACAAAAAAACAAAATTAATTTTCATATTTTTTAATTGATGTTATAACTTCGCAAGCTATTGCTTTTTTTTTCCCTATTACACCAAGTTTCTCTGTTGTCTTGCCTTTAATGTTAATTTGTGATCTGCTTACCATACACATATTTGAGATACTTTTAATTATTATGGACCTATATTTTTTTATATTAGGAGTTTGTGTAATAATATTAATATCAATATTATTAATCAAAAAATTTTCGTTCTTGATTTTTTTAATGATTTTTCTTAAAAGGATTGTTGACCTAATATTTTTAAAAATTTTTTTATTATCTGGAAAATGTGAACCTATGTCTTTCATTCCGCATGCACCTAGAATTGAATCAGTCAAAGCATGAAGTAATGGATCACCATCAGAATGACCTAGCGTTCCTACTTTAGATTTAATTAAAACACCACCTAGATAAAATTTTCTGCCAGGAACTAATCTATGTACATCAAAACCTATACCATAGGTAATTTTGTTTAAATTATCTTTTTTATGAATAGTTATTTTTTCATTATTTAATTCACCTTTAATAAATTTAACCTTATCTTTATTATTTAAAACTAAACTACACTCATCGGTAACTGAATATCTATTTTTTTTCGTCAAGTAATTTATATAATTAAAGTTAAAGCATTGAGGGGTTTGAGTTAAATATAGTTTATTTCTATCAAGATTTTTGACAACTTTATTATCTAAATACTTTGCACTATCATGAATTTGTATATATGGGACAACACATTTATTTTTAATCAAAGATTTGTTTAATCTTTTTAACAAATTGATAGAGAAATTCGGTCTTGCAGCATCGTGTATAAAAACATTTTTTGGTTTAAATTTTTTCGCATACTTTATTGCCAATCTAGAGGAATCTGCCCTTGTTTTTCCACCATATATGACATCAATAAATTTTGTTTTTTTTGTACTTTTCATAAATTTTAAGTGATTTCTATTAATCACTAACAGAACTCTACTAAATAATTTTGATTTAATTGCCTTGTTTATAGAATGATCAAGCATCATTTGACCATTATAAATACTATATTGTTTGGGCAATTTACCCTTAAAACGTATACTTTTTCCAGCTGATAGAATTATAAAAATATTATTCATTTATATTTATTTTATTTTATATATTTTCAATTTATGCATGCTTTTTTAAAAAGAAACTTATTTTTAATATTTATATTTTTTATTACATTATTATTGGGTTTTTTCACTTTTTTAACTTTCATTGATAAAAGTTTTATTCCCATAAATGATCAAAATCTTAAATATTTGTTAATTTTTGATATTATATTACTAGTATTTTTTTTCTCAATTATATTTTTAGAAACAAAAAATTCATTTAAGCAAAATATAAATATTAGAGGATCTCTTGCAAACAGAAAATATATTATTTTCTTTTCTTTATTTACATTAATTCCCTCAATACTAATTTCAATTTTTTCATTATTTCTTTTCTCATTTGCATTAGAAAAATATTTTGATAATAAAATTACTACGGCAGTAAATAATTCTTATGAAATTGCAAAAAAATATGTTGATGAGAAAAGAAACAAAATTGAATCTGATATAATTCTTGTTGCATATGATATTGACCAAAATTTTAAATTTCTTCAAGATAAAAATAATTTGCAAATTTATATAAATAATCAGAGAATATTAAGAGGTTTAGATCAAATACATATAATTAATAAAAATAAAGAATTAATTTTGTCATCTACCAATACTGGATACTTAGCAGTAGAGGATACAGCATTTAAAATGGTTTTAAACGACAACAGACCCCTTAAAATTATTAACGCTTTCGAAAATAAATCTGCTGCAATTATAAAACTTCCAAAATATAAAGATTATTATTTGTATGTAGTTAAATTTTTAAACGAAGATATATCAAAATATTTAAGGGAATCTGAGGAGGCGTTAAATTTTTACTATACAGTAGATGATAAAAATTTGGGTATAAAATTTTCATTTGCATTAATTTATATTATTATTGTTTCATTATTGCTTTTTTTATCTATAACAATTGCTATTAGGTTTTCATCAAGATTTTTTGTATCTATTGAAAATTTAATATCAGCATCTAGTGAAATTGGTAAGGGAAATTTGGAAGTAAAAGTACCTGAATTGAAAGCTGATAAAGAAATAGAGTTATTGAATAAAAATTTTAATGACATGATAAATAAATTAAAAACTCAACAAGAAAAACTATTGTTTTCAGAAAGACATGAAGCCTGGGACAGTGTTGCTAGGAAACTTGCCCATGAAATTAAAAATCCCTTAACACCAATTCAATTAACAATAGATAATCTAAGATCTAAATATATCAATAATATTGATGAAGGTAGTAGAGTTAAATATGAGTCTAATTTGAATATTATCTTAAATCAAATTAAACAAATTGAAAACTTAGTAAACGAATTTTCTGATTTTGCTAGAATGCCAAAACCTCTTTTTAAGAAAAATAATTTAATTAATATAATTAACAATAATATAAATCTACTTCAAAAATTTGATAAAAAAACAATAATTAATTTTGTAAATAAAGGTAAAAATAATCTTGATCTCAACTGTGATTTAGAACAAATCAATAGAGCTTTTTTTAATCTTATTAAAAATGCACTGGAGAGTATTATTGAAAAACGCGAAAAAAACAAAGATTTACAAGGATTAATAGATATAGTAATTTTAAAAAGAAGGGACTATATAGACATTATTATAACTGATAATGGAATTGGTTTTAAAGATATAAATAAAAAAGAATTAATTAAACCTTATTATACAACAAAAAAAAAAGGCTCAGGTTTAGGTTTAGCTATAGTAAATAAAATAATTTTAGATCATAATGGATCGATTAACTTATCAAATACCAAAGATGGTGCAAAAATAGATTTATCATTTAATATAATAAAAAATGGCTACTGAAATTTTAATTATTGATGACAACGCAGAGATACGATTAATTCTTGAAGAAATACTTTTTGAAACAGGATATAAAACTAGACTTGCAGCAAATTACAACCAAGCGTTAACTGAAATCGATAAGAAACTACCTGACGTGGCAATTATTGACGTGAAATTAGACAAAAGTGAAAATGATGGGATTGAATTGCTCAACCATATAAAGACAAAAAATAAAGATATTCCAGTTATAATTATTTCAGGGCACGCTAATATAGAAATGGCAATAAAATCTTTAAAATCAGGTGCTTTTGAATTTATCCAAAAACCTTTTGATAAAAATCGATTAGTAAATTTTGTTAATAGAGCTGTAGAGAATATAAAATTAAAGAATGAAAATAAAAGTCTTAGATCAAAGTTATTTCATTCATTTGATTTAATAGGAAAAAGTCAGAATGTTTCATCCATTAAAGAACAAATAAATAAACTGGCATTATCTGATAGCAGGATATTTATTACCGGACCAACTGGCTCAGGCAAAGAGTTAATAGCTAGAAAAATTCATAAAAAATCGAATAGAAACAATAGTCCGTTTGTAATATTAAACGGAGCACTTTTAGATGCAAGGAAATATGAAATAGAACTATTTGGTGAGGAAAAAAATGATGGCTCTATATCCTATGGTGCATTAGAAAAGGCAAGTGGTGGTTTTTTGCTAATAGATGAGGTTACAGAAATACCGCTTGAAACTCAGTCTAAAATATTAAGAATTGTAATTGATCAGAAGTTTAAAAGACTTAACAGTAATCATGATATTAAAGTTGATGTGCGAATTGTTTGTTCTACAAGTAAAGACATAAATAAAGAAATAAGTGATGGAAACTTTAGAGAAGATTTGTATCATAGACTTAATGTGTTTAATGTTAATATAGAGCCACTTAATAAAAGGATTGAGGATATTCCGTTATTGGTTAATTATTTTGTTAAGGAAATTTGCAAGAACTATAATAGAAGAGAATTTGAAATAAATGATCATAATTATTTGTTGAATTATAATTGGCCAGGCAATGTAAGAGAATTAAGAAACCTAATAGAGAGAATTGCAATTTTAGATTCTAATAATGATAGTGCCAAAATTTTAGATGTCATAAAAGAATCGCTTTCTAAATCTAAAGACGATAAATTCTCAATAACTGATAATCTTTCTGTGCCTCTCAGAGAAGCGAGGGAAAATTTTGAAAAAGAGTATTTAACAACACAAATTAATAAATTTGGTGGAAATATATCAAAGACAGCAAAATTTGTAGGAATGGAAAGATCTGCATTACATAGAAAGCTCAAATTGCTTGGAGTAAAAGATTTTAATTAAATGAATATAATTATCTGTGGAGCAGGAAGGGTAGGTTATACAATTGCTAAACTGTTAACTGAACAGGATCATTCTATAACTATAATAGACCAATCAAGTGAAGATATTCAAAAAATTAATGAAACACTAGATGTAAAGGCAATAGTCGGTAAAGCAACATCACCTAATATTTTAGATAAAGCAAACACAAAAGATGCAGATATGATTATAGCTGTAACAAAAAATGATGAAATTAATATGTTAATTTGTCAAATCGCATACTCCATATTTAAAGTACCGAAAAAAATTGCAAGAATAAGATCTCAAGAATATTTAAATCCAAAATTTTCTCTACTTTTTAGTAAAGATAACTTGCCAATAGATTTTATTATTTCACCTGAATTAGAAATAGCAAAATCAATTCAAAGAAAATTAGAAGCTCCTGGCGCACTTGACAATATACCATTTGCTGAAAACAAAATAAGACTATTAGAAATTTTTATAGAGGAAAATTGTCCTTTGATAAATGTCAAACTAAATCAAATTACAAAAAAATACCCAAATCTTAATGCAAATATACTTGGTGCTATCCGAGAGGATCAATTCGTATTTTTGAAAAAGAATGATGTTTTAAAAAAAAATGATAAAGCATATGTAATTATTAATACTGCACATATGCAAGATACTCTTAATGCTTTTGGACACAATGAAAAAATATCTACCAAATTGCTAATTATAGGTGGTGGAAATATCGGATTCAACCTTGCAAAAAATTTAGAAAATTCAATCGAGTCTATTCGAATTAAGATAATAGAAAAAAATAAAGAAAGAGCAGAACAAATTGCAAACGACCTTAATAATTCCTTAGTAATAAATGGTAACGGTTTAGACGAAAATATTTTAGAGGAAGCCAACCTTGAGGATGTAGAAACTGTAATAGCTTTGACAAACGATGATGAAGATAACTTAATGGTAAGTGTAATGGTTGAAAAATTTTCTAAAAATAAAAGAACAATGGCTTTAATCAATAAACCAAATTATTCACTCCTAAAGTCCTCTTTACGAATTGATGATCTTATTGATCCACGTATGGATACTGTCTCAACAATTCTCAAACATGTCCATAAAGGCTCAATTGAAACTGCTTATACTATTTTGAATGGTGCATATGAAGTAATAGAGGCTGATATTATTGAAACATCTGAGCTTATTAACAAAGAAATTAAAAACTCTAACCTACCCGATACAATAAGGATTGGAGCAATTTTAAGAAAAGATCAAATACTAATACCTAGATCAACTACGAAATTTGAAAAAAATGATACTGTTGTTTTTTTATGTAAAAGTGACCAGATAGCATTAGTTGAGAATATATTTAGAATAAGTTCGATATAACTCTAATGTCGCATTTTAGTTTACTGTACATTGGTATTTTTACTTTATTGATATCAATCTTATCTTTTTTTAATATCATATACTCATATTATTTTAATCTATATTTAAATGTTGATAGCTACATAATTACATTAATAATTTCGGCAATTTTGGGTAGTTTTTTTGTTATCAGGAAAAAAGGTGAATTAAAAATTTCAATCTATAAAAAGATTTTAACTGTAATTTCAGGTTACTTATTTCTTCCTCTAATAATTTCGACACCCTATTATTTAAGCATTTATAATATTTCATTTTTAGACTGTTATTTTGAGGCTATTTCAGGTTTTACATCTACTGGATTTACAATTTTTGATAACATTAAACATTTAGATGAAAGTATAATTTTATGGAGATCGACATCTCAATGGATAGGTGGACTTTATTTTTTATTTTCTATTATTTTGCTGATGGATATATTTGATGAAAATCTTAAAAAGTCTTTAACTAATTTTTTGTCATTTAACATAACCGAGTCTTTAAAACAATTTTCAAAAATTTTTATATTATATATAATTTTAACAGTTGTAATTTTTGTGGTTTTAAAAATTATTAATTTAAGAAATTTTGATGCTTTCAATTTTTCTATGACAATAATTTCATCTGGAGGTTTTATTCCTTTAAATGAAATTAATTTTTTACTTAATAAAGAATATAAAATAGTAATATTTTCTTTGACATTGCTAATATCTTTTTTTAGTATTTTTTTAACTTATAATTTGATTTTCCTAAAAGGTAAAAATCTGAGTTTTTTCACTGAGGACTTCTATTTATTAATTTACTTGGTTGTTTTAATTTTCGTCTTCTTTATATTTTTTAATGATAACAATTTTTCATTATTACTTTTATCTATTTGCACAACTGTATCAAATGTAGGCATTTATTTTAATGATTCTGATTATAATTTCAATTTCATTTATTTAATTTTAGTAATCATAGGAGGTTCTTTCTTTTCAACGAGTTCAGGTATACGATTTTTTAAAGTTTTTACGCTAATGAAGTTTTCAATAAATAATCTTTTATCACATACCAAACCTAAACAAGTGCTTGTGAGTAAGATAGTATTTGACTCCAGTAACGTTGATTATGAGGTTATAAATAAGTATTTTTTGTCAATTATAATATTCATAATTTCTCTTACTGTTCTATCTTCACTACTTACAATTTCAGGGGTTAACTTCGATCAATCAATTAAATTAAGTGTTTTAACATTAATGAATACAGTAAATTCTAGTCTCTATGGATCTGGAGATTTCAATTTTTTTCAAATTGGGGATATATCAAAAATAATTTTTATAATATTTATGATTATCGGTAGGGTTGAATTCATTACAATTTTAATATTGTTTAAAAAATATCTTTTCAAAATTTAATTTGGTAATATAAGTAATTAATTGCGCCCTTAGCTCAGTTGGATAGAGCAACGGTTTTCTAAACCGTGGGTCGGTGGTTCGAATCCATCAGGGCGCGCCAATTATTGACCAAAATGGGTTACATTTGCTTAAATTTCAGCTGTTGTGTGATTTAATTTTATCTTGAAGAGTATTTTCTTCCATGCTTAAATTGTAAAAATTCAAAAGTGATTTTGAATTATTTGTTAACAAATAAACGAAAAAGAGGAAAAATAATGTTAAAATTAATAAAACAATTTACTTCTTTTGCAGCGATGGTTGTGATGCTTTTTGCTTTCACTACAGAGACTATGGCAGCAAAGAAGTCTAAAACATTAAAAAATACGCAAAAGAAAGGTTTTGTGAGATGTGGTGTTTCACAAGGTCTTCCTGGTTTTTCAAATGCTGATGCATCTGGAAACTGGACAGGTGTGGACGTTGATGTATGTAGAGCTGTTGCAGCTGCTGTATTAGGTGATGCGAGCAAAGTTAAATTTACTCCACTAAGTGCAAAAGAAAGATTTACTGCACTTACATCAGGAGAAATTGACATACTTTCAAGAAACACTACATGGACTTTATCTAGAGACGCAGATATAGGTCTTACCTTCGTAGGTGTAAACTTTTATGATGGTCAAGGCTTTATGGTTAGAAAAAGTTCAGGAATAACTTCTACAAGCCAATTTAAGGACGGTATTTCAGCTTGTACAAACTTAGGTACAACTACTGAATTAAATATGAGAGACTTTTTTAATTCAAAAGGTATTTCTTATACACCAGTGACTTTTGAAAAAGCCGATGAAGTTGTAGCTGCTTATGATGCAGGAAGATGCGATACTTATACAACTGATAAGTCTGGTTTAGCCGCACAAAGAATTAAATTAAGTGCACCAGATGATCACGTAGTTTTACCTGAGACAATCTCAAAAGAACCTTTAGGTCCTGTTGTACGTCAAGGTGATGCTGTTTGGGAAGATATCGTTAGATGGTCTTTAAACACTATGATCGAAGCAGAGGAATATGGAATAACTTCTGCAAATGCAGACTCAATGAAAACTTCTGATAATCCAGCTATTAAAAGATTAGTTGGTGCTGAGGGTGAAATGGGTGCTGCTTTTGGTTTAGATAATGAGTGGAACTTAAGAATTATCAAACAAGTTGGAAATTATGGTGAAAGTTATAAAAGAAATATAGCTGACACTGGTATCTTACCAGATAGAGGTCCAAATGAATTATGGACTAAAGGTGGTATTTTATACGTTCCACCATCAAGATAATTCGTAGTTATTATTGATAAAAAGGGCTAGATTTATCTAGCCCTTTTTTTTATGATTATTTGAATGAATAATAAAATTAAAAAATCTATACCCCAAATTTTAACAATACTTTTTGTTATTTTAATTTTTGGGTTCCTTACATTTAATGCTCAAGTTAACATGGATAATCGTGGTATAGATTTTGGTTTTGGTTTTTTAAAACAAGAAGCATCTTTTGACATACAATTTAGTTTAGTCGAGTACGACGGTTTAGATCCATATTGGTGGGCGTATGTGGCTGCTTTATTAAACACACTACTCGTAGCTGTTTTGGGAATAATATTTTGCACTATTTTAGGAGTCATTGTAGGTGTAGCAAGACTGTCCTCAAATTATTTAATAAGAAATGCAGCTGCTTGGTATGTAGAATTTTTTAGAAACATACCTCTTCTTTTGCAAATATTCTTTTGGTATTATGCAGCATTAAGAGCACTACCTTTACCACAAGATGCAGAACCATTATTAGGAGTTTCATACTTAACTATAAAAGGATTTTATATTCCTGCAATGGTTTGGCAAAATTTAAATATATTTCTTTATTCACTATTGTTAGCGATTGTTGCAATTTTTTTGATAAGATTTTACGCAAAAAAGTTACAAGAAAATGAGGGAAAACAACTACCTGTATTTTATATATCTTTAGGATTATTATTAATATTACCATTATTAACCTTTTTAGTTGGAAATGTATCTTTAAGTTTTGAATTACCAGTTATAAAACAATTATCAGTAACATCATTTACCTATGTGGGTGGAATAGGGTTGCCACCGGAATTGATAGCACTTACTTTGGCACTTTCTCTTTACACAGCTACTTTTGTTGCAGAATGTGTAAGAGCAGGAATACAAGGTATAAGCAAAGGTCAAAAGGAAGCTGCCGCATCTATCGGTCTTACACCTAATCAAATTTTAAAATTAGTTGTAATGCCACAAGCTTTAAGAATTATTATTCCACCAACGACTAACCAATATTTAAATTTAACAAAAAATTCATCTCTAGCAGCAGCAATTGCATATCCTGATTTGGTTCTAGTGTTCGCGGGCACAGCATTGATGCAAACCGGCAAAGCAATAGAAATTGTTTCTATAACAATGCTTACTTATTTAACATTAAGCTTAGCAATAGCAGCCTTAATGAATTGGTATAACAAAAAAATTGAAATCAAAGAAAAATAATGACTAATTCAAAGACACTAACAAATTTATACTTGGGATCAACGTTAATTTTAATATGCATTATTGACGTTACCTTTAACTCATTTTTAAAAATTAATATTACAAATTTTTTGCCAAGTTCGATTAGCTTCTTCTTACCATTAATATTAGGAACATTTGGGTTATATATAATTAGATCTGATTATACTGGACTGAGATATTTAGATATCTTAAATAAAAATGTAAATACTACAAACTTTAATGCTATCTTAACTCTCTTGATACTTTTCACAATAATAAAATCTATCCCTCCATCAATAAGCTGGATGATTTTAGATGCAAATATTTCAGGAGACTCTAGAGACGCTTGCACTGGTTCAGGAGCATGCTGGACATATATTAAAGTATGGTTCAAAAGATTTATGTATGGGATGTATCCAAACGAATTACATTGGCGAATTAACATCGCATTCATTCTTGTGATTGCATTAGGTTTAATTGGTCTAATAAAATTTGAAAAATTGAAAAAATACTTACCATTATATTATGTTATTATTTATCCTATAATAGCATTTTTAATAATCTACTATTTAATATCCGGTGGTGCTTTTGGTTTAGAATGGGTCGAAACAGGTGCTTGGGGCGGATTATCATTAACATTTATTGTTTCTTTTTTCTGTTTAATTTTTTGCTTTCCTCTAGGAATGATCCTAGCTTTAGGAAGGAGATCAAATTTACCAGTTATACGATATGTCTCAGTAGCATATATTGAATTTTGGAGAGGTGTGCCTCTTATAACGGTTCTATTTATGTCATCTGTTATGTTCCCAATGTTTTTACCTGAAGATTTTTTCATGGATAAGCTGGTAAGAGTGATAATTGCTATAACTTTATTTGAAGCCGCCTATTGTGCTGAAGTTATAAGAGGAGGTTTACAATCGCTGCCTAGAGGACAATACGATGCTGCAAAATCTCTTGGTATGGGATATTGGAAAATGCAGGCATTTGTAATTTTACCACAGGCCTTAAAATTAGTTATCCCAGGTATAGCAAATACCTTTTTAGCACTGGTAAAAGATACACCATTGATATTCGTTGTAGGACTTGCTGAATTGGCTGGAATGCTAGCATTAGCTAAAACAAACCCTGAATGGTTGGGATTTGCAATGGAGGGATATATATTTGCTTCTATAATTTTTTGGATAATTTGTTATGCTATGAGTAAATATAGTTATAATTTAGAAGCAAAATATAAAACAGAAAGATAAAAATGTCTGAAGCAATTATTAAAATTGAGAATATGAATAAATGGTTTGGGGATTTTCAAGTCTTAAAAGATATTAATTTAGAAGTAGAGAGAAATAAGAAAATTGTGGTCTGTGGACCTTCTGGCTCAGGTAAATCTACTTTAATAAGATGTATTAATAGACTAGAGGAACATCAAAAAGGAAGTATTATTGTAGATGGAACAGAACTAAATGAGGATACAAAAAATATAGAACAAATTAGAGCAGAGGTTGGTATGGTTTTTCAACAGTTTAATTTATTTCCCCATTTGTCCATCCTTGATAACTGCACTTTAGCTCCAATTTGGGTTAAAAAATTACCAAAAAAACAGGCGCAAGACCTTGCAATGGAACAATTAGAGAAAGTACAAATCGCAGATCAGGCACAAAAATTTCCTGGTCAATTATCTGGTGGACAACAACAAAGATGTGCAATTGCAAGAGCTTTATGCATGGAGCCAAAAATAATGTTGTTCGATGAACCAACATCAGCACTTGATCCAGAAATGATTAAAGAAGTTTTGGATGCAATGGTTAATTTAGCTAAAGGTGGAATGACAATGATTGTTGTAACTCATGAAATGGGATTTGCAAAAGAAGTTGCTGATGAAGTAATATTTATGGACGAGGGCATGATTGTTGAAAAAGCAGATACAAAAGAGTTTTTTGCCAATCCAAAAAGTGACAGAACTAAGCTATTTTTAAGCCAAATTCTTTAGAATTAATTTAAAGAACAGAGCAGATTTAATAAAAAGCGACTTGACAGCTTTAAAAAAATGCAAAAAGTTCAATTATTTTTAAAAAATTACTTCTTGCATTAACATTTTGTTTTCTATTAACTCTTACTATTATTTTATTTATAGAGGGGTCTTGAATGGAAGAAAATTTTAATAAACACTTAGGCAATAAGCTAAAATTACGAAGACTAGCGTTGGGTTTAACACAAACAAAAGTTGCAAAAGCAATAAACGTCACATTTCAACAAATTCAAAAATATGAGAAAGGCACAAATGGAGTTAGTTCTATTAGATTATTGCAACTATCTAATTATTTAAAAGTACCAATTAATTATTTCTTTGAGGATTTTTCGGAGTATTTAATAAATATTGAAAAATCTAAAGAAGGACATATGAATGTAAACTATAACTTTTTGATTAAAGTTTATAATGAATTAAATAATGATCAAAAAATTAAATTTGGTAAATCAGTTCAACTAGCAGGAAATCCAATTACAAAAGCAGTATAATTTTTGGCTCCTCGGGCAGGACTCGAACCTGCGACCAATTGATTAACAGTCAACTGCTCTACCAACTGAGCTACCGAGGAATATTAAATTCAAAACTTACTTTTTTTTTAATTTAAAACAAGAACTTTTTTGGAGGCAACGCCCAGAATCGAACTGGGATACAAGGATTTGCAATCCTCTGCGTAACCATTCCGCCACGTTGCCAATAGTATAAAAATAATTAGCTTAAATAGCTTATATAACTGTTTTAAAATTAGTCCATTAATTTTAACCTAAAATTAGATCTTTGTTTATTAATAAGATTAATTTATAAAATGGTTAGTTCATGAGCGGAAATAATTATAATCATTCTGAAGTTGAGGATAAAATATATGCTTATTGGGAAAGGAATAAACTTTTTCAACCAAAAAAAAATAGGAAGAAATTTTCAATTGTAATACCTCCCCCAAATGTAACTGGAAATTTACATATGGGTCATGCTCTAAATAATTCTATTCAAGATTTATTAACAAGATTTCATAGAATGAATAATTATGAAACTTTATGGCAACCAGGGACAGATCATGCTGGTATCGCTACACAGGCTTTAGTAGAAAAAAAATTAGAGAAAGAAGGTCATAGCAAACATGATTTAGGTCGCGAAAAATTCATTAATCAAGTTTGGGAATGGAAAAATCAATATGGCGATATAATTATTAATCAACTGAAAAAATTAGGTTGTTCGTGTGACTGGTCGAGGAATGCTTTCACAATGGATGAAAATCTATCAAAATCCGTTATTAAAGTATTTGTTGATCTTTACAAAAAAGGCCTGATTTATAAATCTAAAAAATTAGTAAATTGGGATACGGTTCTTAAAACGGCAATATCTGATCTAGAAGTTAATCAAAGAGAAGTAAATTCAAAATTATATTATATAAAATATCCAATCGAAAATTCTGAAAATTTTATTACTATAGCTACAACAAGGCCCGAAACGATGTTAGGTGATACGGCTGTAGCAGTAAATCCTAAAGATAAAAGATATAAGAATTTAGTTTCAAAAAATGTAATTTTACCAATTGTAGAAAAAAAAATAAAAATTATAGCAGATGATTATGCTGATCCTGAACAAGGCACCGGAGCTGTTAAAATAACCCCAGCTCATGATTTTAATGATTATGAAGTTGGTATAAGAAATAAACTAGAAATAATTAATATCTTTACAGAGGATGGTAAAATTAACAAAAATGCACCAAGTGAATATGTTGGACTAGATAGATTTGAGGCCCGTAAAAAAATAATATCAGAATTAAAAAATAAAAATTTATTTGTTAAAGACGAAGATATTAAAAATAAAGTTCCATATGGAGATAGATCAAATTCTATAATAGAACCCTATTTAACTGAGCAATGGTTTGCTGATGCAAAAAAATTATCAAACAAAGCAAAAAAAATAGTAAAATCAAAGAAGACTAACTTTTTTCCAACCAATTGGTCTAAAACATATTTTCAATGGATGGACAATATTGAGCCTTGGTGTGTATCGAGACAGCTTTGGTGGGGTCATCAAATACCTGCTTGGTATGGACCAGATAAAAAAATATTTGTAGCAGAAAATGAAAATGACGCAAAAATATTAGCAAAGAAACATTACAAAAAAGATGTGACAATTAATAGAGATCCTGATGTCTTAGATACTTGGTTTTCATCTGGGCTTTGGCCTTTTGCAACACTTGGCTGGCCGAAGAAAAATGATTATTTAACTAAATTTTATCCCACAACAGTTTTAGTTACGGGGTTTGATATAATATTTTTTTGGGTTGCAAGAATGATGATGCTTGGAATGGAATTTTTAAATAAAGAACCGTTTAAAGATATTTATGTACATGCCTTAGTGCGAGATGAAAAAGGACAAAAAATGTCAAAATCTAAAGGTAATGTAATTGATCCTTTAGAATTAATTAATAAATATAGTGCTGACGCATTAAGATTTACACTTCTCTCGATGGCTTCACCTGGTAGAGATGTTAAGTTATCCGAAGATAGAGTTAAAGGATACAGAAATCTTTTAAATAAGTTATGGAACGCAAATAATTTTTTAATTCAAAACAAGTGTAATTTTTCTGAAAAAAAACCAAAAAAATTTAATTTAAATATTAATAATTGGATTTTTAATGAATTGGTAAAAGTAAAAAAAGATGTAGAGGCAAAAATAAAAGAATATAGGTTTGATGAAGCATCTAGACTTATTTATCAGTTTGTATGGAATTCTTATTGTGATTGGTATTTAGAGCTTTCAAAAACTATACTTTACTCTAATGATAAGAAAAAAATTAAAGAAACACAGGATGTTTCTGGTTTCATTTTCACACAAATATTAATTCTTATGCACCCATTCATACCGTTTGTAACTGAGGAAATATGGCTAAAAAATAAGCTAGATAAATCAGGTAAAAATTACCTTATGTTTTCCAATTGGATTAATGAAAAACCAATAAAAAATAATGAAATAAAAAATGTTGAAAATATTATCAATTTTACCTCTTCTCTCAGATCATTTAAGAACGAGCTTAATATAAGTCCTGGCTCGTTTGTTGATGTATCATTAGGCAGTATAAAGAATAAAAAGTCCAATTTTTATGAAAAAAACGAAAATACTTTAAAAAAAATAGCTAGAGTAAATAATTTTTTCGATAAAGATTTGGATAAACCTTCAGCAACAATGGTAATTGGGGGTGATATAATTAAGGTTTATTTTGAAGAAAATATAGATCTCAAAATCATTAAAGAAAATCTTGTAAAAAAACAAAATAAATATAATTCAGAAATGGAAGGTATTAACAAAAGGTTAAAAAATAAAAACTTCGTAGATAGAGCTCCTAAAAATGTTGTTGAACAAGAAAAAAATAACTATAATAATTTAAAAAATGATGTTAAGAAAATTTCATTAATAATTCAAAATCTATAATGTTAAAATTTAATAAAAAGAAATTACCTAGCAGACATACATCAGTAGGACCTGATAAAGCACCACAAAGATCATTTTATTATGCAATGGATTTAACCGAAAAAGACGTTGCAAAACCTTTCGTAGGAGTAGTTTCAACTTGGAATGAAGCAGCGCCATGTAATATAGCTTTAATGAGGCAGGCTCAATCGGTAAAAAAAGGAGTTAAAAGCAACGGCGGAACCCCAAGAGAATTTTGTACAATTACTGTTACAGATGGAATTGCAATGGGACATGAGGGTATGAAATCCTCATTAATTTCAAGAGATGTAATTGCAGATTCAACAGAATTAACAGTAAGAGGTCATTGTTATGATGCATTAGTTGGTGTTGCAGGGTGTGATAAATCCTTACCAGGTCTAATGATGGCGATGGTTAGGTTGAATGTACCAAGCGTTTTTATTTATGGTGGATCTATTCTACCTGGAAGATTTAATGGTAAAGATGTAACCGTAGTTGATGTATTTGAAGGTGTAGGAAAATATTCTTCAGGTAAAATGTCAGCACACGCATTAAGAAAACTTGAATTAAAAGCCTGTCCAAGCTCTGGTGCCTGCGGGGGACAATTTACAGCAAATACTATGGCATGTGTTTCAGAAGCAATTGGACTTGCATTACCTTATTCAGCAGGAACACCAGCTCCTTATGAACAAAGAGATAAGTACGCAATGTTAAGTGGAAAAGCAGTTATGAATTTACTTAAGAAAAATATAAGACCAAGAGATATAGTTACAAGAAAAGCTTTAGAAAATGCAGCTACAATAGTTGCTGCAACTGGCGGTTCAACAAACGCAGCATTACATTTACCAGCAATTGCAAATGAAGTAGGTATTAAATTTGATTTAATGGATGTTGCAAAAATTTTTAAAAAAACTCCTTATCTAGCTGATCTTAAACCAGGCGGAAGATATGTTGCAAAAGATATGTGGCAAGCAGGAGGAGTTCCAATGCTATTAAAAACTTTAATGGAAGGTGGATACATACATGGAGATTGTTTAACTGTAACTGGTAAAACAATGAGAGAAAATTTAAAAAAAGTTAAATTTAATTTAAAACAAAAGGTAATGAGAAAACATAATAATCCTTTATCTCCAGATGGAGGTGTAGTTGGATTAAAAGGAAACTTAGCACCAGAAGGTGCAATTGTTAAAGTTGCAGGTCTTAAAAAATTACAATTTACAGGAAGAGCAAGATGTTTTGATACTGAGGAAGCTGCATTTAAAGCTGTTCAAAAAAAACAATACAAAGATGGAGACATCATAATTATTAGATACGAAGGACCAAGAGGTGGACCAGGTATGAGAGAAATGCTTCAAACAACTGGAGCTATTTACGGCCAAGGAAAAGGTGAAAAAGTTGCACTTATAACTGACGGAAGGTTTTCTGGTGCTACTAGGGGCTTTTGTATCGGTCATGTAGGTCCTGAGGCCTCTATAGGCGGTCCAATAGCACTTTTACGTAATGGTGATGTAATTGATATAGATGCTAAAAAAGGAACTATTAACGTAAGATTATCAAAAAAAGAACTATCGAAAAGAAAGAAAAAATGGAAACCAAAGAAAATTAACTTTGGTAATGGAACTCTTTGGAAATATGCACAAACTGTTGGACCCGCATATCTAGGAGCACCAACACATCCAGGAGCAAAAAACGAAGTAAAAGTTTACGCTGATATTTAATGAAAATTAGACCAGTTATTTTGTGTGGTGGAGCAGGCACTCGACTGTGGGAAGATAAAAAACATCATCAACCAAAGCAGTTTATTGACTTTGGAGGATGGAACCTGATGGAAAAAACATTAGAAAGGATTAAAAATCCGATCTTCGATTATCCCATCATAAGCACTAATAACAAATATTTATCACAAGTAAGAAGATCTTTAAAAAATGTTAATATAAAGAAATATAAAATTGTGCTTGAGCCAGCTAAAAAGAATACAGCACCAGCAATACTTTCTTCTGCATTGATTAAAGATATTCCATTAAAACAATCTCTAATGTATTTTGCTGCAGATCATTTAATTGAAAAAACAAGTATTTTTAATAGATCAATTAAGAACAATATTAAAAATCTAGACGATAAAAATATATTTATATTTGGGATTAAACCTACTAATCCATCAAATGAATATGGTTACTTTTTAACAAAAAAAATTAAAAATATTAATAAAGTTTTAAAGTTTATTGAAAAACCTAATATTTTAAAAGCTAAACAGGTCATAAAGAAAAAAGGTTACTGGAATTCAGGTATGTTTTTTTTAAGGAAAGACTCGATAATTAATAGTTTTAAAAAATATCAACCAAAAACTTATAAGAGCTGCTTACTATCAGTAAATAAATCAAAATACAAAAATAATACTTATTATTTAAACAAATCGGCATTTATTAAGTCAGTTGAAAAATCTTTTGATTATGCAATTCTTGAAAAATCAAAAAACATTAATGCTATAAAATTGGATATTCCTTGGTCTGATCTTGGAAGTTGGAAAGAAATTTCAAAAATTTTTAATAAAAATAAATCAAAATATTTCAAAAAAAAGAATGTTTTTTATAGACCATGGGGAAGTTATACCAACTTATTCAGAGGTAAAAATTTCTTAGTTAAAGAATTAAACGTAAAATCAAAAGGCATATTAAGTCTACAAAAACATCATCATCGATCTGAGCACTGGTTAATTACCCAAGGTAAACCTTTAATTACATTAAATAAGAAAAAAATATCGAAATCTGTAAATCAATCTATATATATCCCAAAAGGAGCTATTCATAGAATAGAAAATCCATTTAAAATTAATGTAAAAATTTTAGAAATTCAAAAAGGATCTATTCTAAAAGAAACTGATATTGTAAGATACCAAGACATATATGGAAGAGTAGGTTAAATCATGAATTTAATTTCGGGGTATATTTTTTTATTTCTAGCAATTATTTTAGGAATAGCTGCTAATGGTTTTTTAAAAACTACTAATGGCTTTACAAATATTTATCCAACCATTTTTTGTGTGGTCTCAATTATTTTATGTCTATTTTGCTTATCTAAAGCAATGAATATAATTCCAGTAGGTTTTACTTATGCAACATATGGAGGAATAACAATTACTGCAGTAACGATCTTTGGTATTTTAAAATATAATCAATTGCCTAATATTTATGGAACTATTGGTATAATCTTAATAATTATAGGTGTTATTCTTGTAAATTATTTAGGAAAAGTAAGTTCTTAAATATTTTAACAAATCTGTAACATTTGAATGAGATAATTTTATATGGAACTTTTAACATTTGTTTTGTTAGTCATAATAGCTGTTTTGTTATTTTTTCTTTTAAAAAAAGAAAGAGTATTAGGTATTAATACTGAAGTTAAGATTGAAGATAATAAGTTAGATGAAGACGATAGCAAGAAATATAGAGAAACTATTTATAATCTTTTAAATTACATTCCAGAAGGAATAATAATTCTAAACAAATCCAAGGAAATAATATTTAGCAATAGTTCAGCCAGTAAAAGATTTCAAACAAAGTTAAATAAAAATATAAGTGGATTTTTAAGAAATCCCGACCTTTTAAGTTCAATTGAGAAAGCTTTTGATGGAAAAAATTCTAATGATCTTGAAATAGAGCTACGAAACCCTTCAGTTCTTAGAATGAATGTAACAATTTACCAAGACAATCATAATTTATTCTTCGACCAGCCATCTTGTCTTCTTTTTATGAGAGATTTAACCGAATTCTATAAATTTCAACAATTGAAATCAGACTTTGTAGCTAATGTTTCTCACGAACTTAGAACTCCACTGCAATCTATTAAAATGGGTCTTGAGACCTTTGAAAATAATACAGATTTAAAGAGGAATTCTGAAGTTACTAATTTGTTACCAGTAATGACATCTCAATCAGAAAGAATGGAAAATTTAATTAGGGATTTGTTATCTCTTTCTAAGATTGAACTACAAGAGCATATAAGACCAACACATGAAATAGATTTGATAGAAGTACTTAGTTACGTAATTAAGACTTATGAAAATATAGTTAAAAAAAAAAATATAAATCTAAATTTACAAAAAACTGATAATTTCAAGATCATTGGTGATAGGGACAAATTAATTGAAATTTTCACCAACCTTATTGATAATTCAATTAAGTATAGCGAGAAGGGTAAAGAAATTAAAATTGCTACGAAAAAAGAGGGAGATATAAATATTGTCTCTATATCAGATCAAGGCATAGGAATTCCTAAAGAATTTATTCATAGAATAACAGAAAGATTTTTCACCGTTGATCCTAGCAAAAGTCGAAGCGTTGGCGGAACCGGCTTAGGACTTGCAATTGTTAAGCATCTAGTTTCTCAACATAGAGGTGAAATGATTATCAATAGTGAGGAAAATCAAGGAACTACTATAGATTTGAAATTTAATTCAATTTAATTCAACTATAAAGTTAGCTTTTGTAATAAAACTTTAACTTTCCTTTAATAAAATATTTAAAATTCAGATTTAAATATTGATGCATAACGAATCTAAAAAAGGAAAAATATGAATAGATTAGTAAAAATTTTATTAGGGTTTCTTTTAGTTCTTAGTTTTAAAACAACGAGTTATGCAAGAGATCAAATAAAGATTGTGGGTTCTTCTACTGTTTACCCTTATGCTACAGTTGTAGCCGAAAAGTTTGGTAAAGGTGGAAAATTCAAGACACCAGTAATCGAAAGTACAGGAACTGGTGGAGGAATGAAATTGTTCTGCGCAGGTGTAGGAGCAAATCATCCTGATATAACAAATGCATCAAGAGCAATTAAAACAAAAGAAAAAGCTCTATGTGAGAAAAATGGAGTTACTGAAATTATAGAAATAGTAGTTGGTAATGATGGTATTTCATTTGCACATTCAGTAGATGCTCCAGATGCAGACTTCACAAAAGAACAATTATGGAGAGCTTTAGCACTTAAAGTAGACATTGATGGAAAACTTGTTGAAAATCCATATAAAAATTGGAGTGATATAGATGTTAGTCTTCCAAATAAAAAAATTGAAATATTGGTTGCACCTCCAACATCAGGTACTAGAGATGCATGGAATTCATTAGTTATGGTTAAAGGATGCACTAAAACAGCCAAATCTCTTTATGATGCTGAAGGTAAAAAGGCTAAAAAAGAATGTGCTAAAATTAGAGAAGATGGATACGCTGTTGAAGCTGGTGAAAATGACACTTTAATTGTTCAAAAACTTTCTTCTAATCCTGATGCATTTGGTTTTTTTGGTTATAGTTATTTAGTTGCCAACAAAGATAAGATCAAAGCATCATCTGTTAACGGTGTTCAGCCATCACTAGAGGGTATCCAGGATTATTCTTATCCAATTGCAAGACCATTGTTCTTTTATGTAAAAAAAGCTCATATTGGTGTAATTCCAGGCATAAAAGAGTTTCTGAAAGAATTTACTTCTAAAAAAGCAATGAGTAACAGAGGTTATTTAGCTGAAATAGGACTTGTTCCTTTAGCTTTAGATAAATACAAAGTTACTAGAACTGCTGCAGTAGATCTGAATACAATCAAGTTAAAATAACTTTAATTTATCGCTAAAAAAAAGGTCAGTAATAACTGGCCTTTTTATTGATTCAATCTTAGATTTAATTTGTAATATTTCTGTAACATTAAGAATATATCACTCAGGACGAATGAACATCGTTCTAAT
Organism: uncultured Pelagibacteraceae bacterium; assembly: GCA_902603925.1. GTDB lineage: Bacteria > Pseudomonadota > Alphaproteobacteria > Pelagibacterales > Pelagibacteraceae > Pelagibacter. The sequence continues at coordinate 28,672 of CACKWQ010000003.1, forward strand.
ATTTTTAATTACTATATTTTCCATCTCTTTGTTCTTCTATGGAAAATCAAAAACTAAAACAATTTCTATCAAAGATAATATCAAATTAAATGCACTACCAAAATTTTATGGATACTATCTTGTTTTATGGTGTTCAATACCAGCATTAGTATTTTTATTGGTCTGGTCATTATTTGAACCCGTAATCATTAAATCTATAATTATTGAAACAGCTGCAAATCAGGGTGCAATTTTTAGTGATAAAAATGAAGCAAATTTAATATATGAAAAAATTAAGGCTATTCATTTAGGTACTTATTTTGGAGATATAGACAGTATATTAAGAGAAAGTGCTCTTGCTTATGCAAAATTTATAAATCTTTTTACAAATTCAAAAGTAGTTTTAATTTTTGGAATAATTATAGCCTCAGTTATTTACTCTTTAAAAAAAATAAAAAATAACAATAAAGCTAGAGACGATGTGGAAGTTATTTTAAAGGGTTTATTGTTTGTATCTTCTTTAATAGCTATTTTAACCACTCTCGGAATTATATTTTCACTACTTTTTGAAAGTATAAAGTTTTTTTCAGTCATTAATATTTTTGATTATCTATTTGGTACAAATTGGAGTCCTCAAAGAGCCTTCGTTAGAGATGCCTCATCAATAACTGATGCTGAATTTGAAGAGTTAAAAGATGCTTTTGGTTTTATTCCATTGATTGCAGGAACATCTTTTATAGCTTTTATTGCGATGTTAGTGGCTGTTCCTATTGGTTTATTTTCGGGAATTTACATGGCTGAATATGCTTCAATTAAAGTTAGAAGAATTTCAAAACCAATTATTGAAATTTTAGCAGGAATACCAACTGTAGTTTATGGATTCTTTGCTGCATTAACTGTTGGACCTTTTTTTAGACAAGTAGGTGAAAATTTAGGATTAACTGTTTCATCCGAGAGCGCTTTAGCTGCGGGATTAATTATGGGAATAATGATTATTCCTTATGTTTCATCTCTATCTGATGATGTAATTAATTCTGTCCCGCAATCATTAAGAGACGGTTCATATGCAGTAGGAGCCACTAAATCAGAAACTATTAAACAAGTCGTAATACCTGCTGCTCTTCCAGGGATAATAGGATCAGTTCTATTAGCAGTATCAAGAGCGATAGGTGAAACAATGATAGTTGTTATGGCAGCTGGCCTTGCAGCAAATCTTACAATTAACCCTTTAGAGTCTACTACAACTATCACAACTCAAATAGTTATGATTCTAGTAGGTGACCAAGAATTTGATAGTCCTAAAACTCAATCTGCTTTTGCTTTGGGACTTACATTATTTATTGCAACATTAATATTGAATTATATCGCTCAAAGAGCAGTCAAAAAATATAGAGAAAAGTATGACTAAAGAAGAAAGATTAAAAAAAAGACACCGTGCGGAAAAAAGATTTAGATTTTACGGATTAACATCTATTTTTGTTGCTTTGTTATTTGTTGTTATTCTAGTTCAAAATATTTTCTCAAAAGGAAGTTCAGCCTTTAAAAAAACTGTAATCACCACTGAAGTTTTCTTTGATCAGGAATTACTAGAAATTCAAAATGGATCATCCAAAGAGGAAATAATGGAAGCTGATTTTTACGATATAATGATTGAAAATTTAATAAAGGCTTATCCAGCAAAAGATAGAGATGAGGAAGATGAATTATTAAAACTATTTAGTGGTGATGCTGAAATTGAGATTAAAAAAGCTTTTTTAAATGATAATAGCTTAATAGGTAAAACAATTACATTAGATTTAACAGCCTCTGATGACATTGATCAATTACATAAAGGTAATTATCCAAGAGATTTACCTGAAGAAAGAAGAAGAATTTCTGACTTTCAATTAGTTATTTATGATTATTTTGTTGAAAATAAAAAGATAAGTAAAAATTTTAACAATTATTTCTTTAACAATGGTGACTCTAGAGATCCAGAACTAGCAGGTATAGGTGGAGCTTTAGTTGGATCATTTTATAGTATTTTAATTTGTTTATTACTAGCTTTTCCAGTGGCTGTTCTAGCATCTATTTACTTGGAAGAGTTCGCTCCAAAAAATAAAATTACAGATTTTATTGAAATTAATATAAATAATTTAGCAGCAGTGCCATCTATTGTTTACGGTTTACTTGCTCTACAAATTTTGCTGGCAACTATACAATTACCAAGATCAACTCCATTAGTTGCTGGAATAACTTTAGCGTTAATGACCTTACCAAGAATTATTATTCCATGTAGAGCTTCATTAAAAGCTGTTCCACCTTCAATAAGAGAGGGTGCACTAGCAGTTGGTGCTTCTAAATTTCAATCTGTTTTTCATCATGTGGTACCGTTAGCACTACCAGGCACTTTATCAGGAACTATAATTGGACTAGCTCAAGCATTAGGTGAAACCGCTCCACTTATATTAATTGGAATGGTGGCATTTGTAGTCGATATACCTACAAGCCCAGTTGATCCTTCATCTTCGTTACCTGTTCAAGTATATTTGTGGTCTGAGTCTGCAGAAAGGGGTTTTGTTGAAAAAACTTCAGCAACTATTATGATGCTTTTAAGCTTTTTAATTGTAATGAATTTTATCGCTGTATACCTAAGACAAAAATTTGAAAAACGATGGAACTAAATGAGTAGTATTAAAATAAAATCAAAAAATTTAAATGTTTATTACGGTAATAAACAAGCTTTATATGATGTCAATTTAGATTTGAATGAAAAAGAAGTGACAGCATTAATTGGTCCATCTGGTTGCGGTAAATCTACCTTCATAAGATGCATTAACAGAATGAATGATGTTATTGATATTTGTAAAGTCACTGGCAATATTGAAATGGACGGAGTAGAAATTAACGATAAAAATTTAGACGTTGTATCATTAAGAGAAAGAGTTGGAATGGTTTTTCAAAAACCAAATCCTTTTCCAAAAAGTATATATGATAACATTTCTTATGGTCCTAAAATTCATGGAAAAGGTGAAACCAAAAGTGAATTAGATCAAATTGTTGAAAACAGTCTAAAAAAATCTGCTTTGTGGGAAGAAGTTAAAGATAGACTTGATGAGCCAGGTACAAGTTTATCTGGTGGACAACAACAAAGACTTTGTATAGCGAGAGCTATATCTGTTAATCCTGAAGTGATCTTAATGGATGAACCATGCTCAGCTCTAGACCCAATTGCTACTGCAAAAATTGAAGAATTAATTGATGAATTAAAAAAAACTTATACGATTGTAATAGTGACACACTCAATGGCTCAGGCTGTACGTGTTTCACAAAAAACAGGGTTTTTTCACCTAGGAAAATTAATTGAAGTTGGAAAAACTGAGAAAATTTTTAAAAATCCTGACAATAAAATGACACAAGACTATATTACAGGTAGATTTGGATAAATTATGAGTAATGAGCATACAGTAAAGTCTTATGAAGAGGAATTACAATTCCTTAAAGACTCTTTAATCAAAATGGGAAGCCTAACAGAGTCTCAATTGAGTGATGCAATGGATGCAGTAATTAAAGTTGATAAAGACTCAATTGATAAAATTATTAAAAGTGATGAAGAAATTAATAAATTTAGATCTAGAATAGATACACAAATAATGAATTTACTTGTTAAAAGAGCACCTATGGCAATTGATTTAAGAGAAACCATAAGTTCATTAAAAATTTCACAAGATTTAGAAAGAATAGGAGATCTCTCAAAGAGTAATGCAAAAAAAGTTAAGCCTTTACCTCTAGATTTACCCGATGAATTATTAGGAAATTTGAAAAGACTTGGAGAGCTTGTTATGAAACAATTAAATGATGTTCTTGATAGTTATGTAAACAAAAATTTTGATAAGGCAAAAGAAGTTTGGGAAAAAGATGAACAAGTTGATGATTTGACTTATATTGCAATGGAAAGTGTAATTGATTTCTTATCTAAGGATAAAAAAAATTTAGATTTTTCAACTCATTTAATTTTTGCTACAAAAAATTTAGAAAGAGCTGGTGATCATATAACAAACATAGCCGAAACCATCTGTTATTTAGTCAAAGGTGAATATTTAAAAGGTAGAAGACCAAAAGGTAAGGTAACCCAAGAATAAGCGGATGAAAGGTAAAATTTTTATTATTGAAGATGAAGCTTCAATAATACAATTAGTTCAACATAACTTAGAAAAAGAGGGTTTTGTTGTCTCTTCATCATTGAACGGAAATGAAGGTTTAAAAGAATTAAAAAAATTTGAACCTAATTTATTATTATTAGATTGGATGCTACCAGATTTATCAGGGATAGATATCTGTAAAAATATTAGAAGAGACAGTAATTTTAAGAGCCTTCCTATCATCATGCTTACTGCCAAAGGTGAGGAAGAAGATAAGATAAAAGGTCTTGAAAGCGGTGTAGATGATTATGTCACAAAACCATTCAGTTTTAATGAGCTATCTGCTCGAATAAAAGCAGTTCTGAGAAGATCTGATCCTAAAGTTGTTGCAAATGAATTAATATTTGAAGATTTGAAATTAGATAGAACAGAAAAAAGAGTTTTTAGATCAGATAAAGAAATTCAACTTGGCCCTACAGAATTTAGATTGTTAGAGTTTTTTTTAACAAATCCCAAAAGAGTTTATTCACGAGATCAAATTTTAGAAACAGTTTGGCCTAATAATGTAAACGTAGAAAGCAGAACTATTGACGTTCATATACGAAGACTAAGACAATCAATTAATATTGAGGGTAAAAAAGAGTTAATTCGAACAGTCAGAGCCTCAGGTTATTCTTTAATTTAGATAATTATTTTATAAATTCCTATTAAGAACAATGGTATTTGTAGTCCAAAGTTAGTAAGTATCGCTCTGTCTTTACTAATAAATCCAGCGATAGTCCATCCAACAACACCTAATCCGTGAAAGTATATATTTAAAGGATATATATTTAGGTTTGTTAATAGAATGCCAACTAAAACTAGAAATGTGCTTATCCATTTAAGATACTTCTTAATAAACATACGTTTTCCTTTCAGCTTGTTTTATTTTGATTTTAGATAATAACTTATCTACACTTTTTACATAATCCAAAGAATTCAAGATTGTATTTATTATACTTCATACCTGAATTGTCCTGAAAACCAGATAGATATTTAGATAATTTAGGATTACTTATTTCAGTAACTTTTTCACAACCATCGCAGATAGAAAAGGCTGTTGCATTAGAAATTGTGCAATTGGAGTTTTTACAAGCTACAAAAGCATTTTTACTCTCAATTTTATGTACTTTACCTATTTCAACAAGTCTATCTAAAGCTCTATAGACTTGAGGTGGAGCTTTTAGACCTTTCTTTTGAACATTAAATAGAATTGAGTATGCTTTTAAGGGCTGATTTGCTTTTTCAATATAATCTAAAACTATTTTTTGATTTTTTGATAAATATCCTTGTTTTTGAGCCATAATTTCTTTTATCAATGAAAAGTTAGCTTTTCAATTGAGAACTCCCTTTAATTTTAATTAATGATAAAACAAACAATATTAAACCAGCAGTTATAATTGATGGGCCTGAGGGTGTATTTATTTGTAACGAGCTAAATAAACCTATTAATACAGACATTAAACCTGCAATAATTGAATAAATTACCATACCTTTTGGATTTGAAGATATATTTCTGGCAATTGCAGCAGGTAAAATAAGCATTCCAGTTATTAATAATAATCCAACCATTTTAATTGAAATCGCAATAATTGCTGCAAGTAGCAATGTAAATATTGCTTTCACTTTCTCTGGTTTCATTCCTTCTGCTTCTGCAAGCTCGTAATTAACCGTTGATGCAAAAAGTGGTTTATATATTAATTTTAAAACCAATAAAATTAATGCACCACCAAACCATACAATTATAATATCGTTTACATTCACAGCTAAAATATCTCCAAATAATAAACCCATTAAATCAAATCGAATTGTTGCTATTAATCCTATAACAACTAACCCAACTGCAAGAGAAGAGTGGGCAAGTAATCCTAATAAAGCATCAGTTGGTAAATTTGTTGTTTTCTCTAATTTTAGCAACATCAAAGCTACTAATGAGGAAATTATAAAAACAGATAATGCAATATTAATTTCCATAGTATATGCAATAGTAATTCCTAATAGAGCTGAATGAGCTAAAGTATCTCCAAAAAAAGATAACCTTCTCCACACAACAAAACAACCTAATGGTCCAGTAACAAGTGCCATGCCTATACCTACAAATAATGCTCTTATAAAAAAATCATCAAACATTTTTAATTTTCCTCAACTGATCCATCTACGCCATGTTTATGGTCGTGTTTATGCTCGTAAATAGATAATATTTTTGAAACATCTTCACCAAATAATTCTTGATATTTTTTATTATTTGCTACAGAGATTGGTGTACCTGAACAGCAGACATGACCATTAAGGCATACCACATGGTCGGTTTTAGACATAACAACGTGTAAATTATGAGATATCAGTAAAATTCCACACTTCAAAGTTTCAGATATTTTTTTTATTAATTCATATAGTTCAATCTCTCCTGTGAAATCTACTCCTTGTACAGGTTCATCTAAAACTAATAAATCTGGTTTTTTTGCTACAGCTCTTGCTATTAAAACTCTTTGAAATTCACCACCAGATAAACTTTTTAAATCATTATTCAATAGGTGTTTTGCACCTGTAATTTCTAAAGCTTCATTTATTTCCTGGTCTTGTAAATCCGAAGTCAAATTCATAAAGTCAAATACTCTTATAGGCAAAGTCCAATCAATTGAGATTTTCTGAGGGACATAAGCTATTTTTTTTGTAAATTTTTCAACTTTTCCGCTAATGTTTTTATATAAACCCAAAGCTATTTTGGCAGTAGTTGTTTTTCCAGACCCATTTGGACCTATCAATGTAATTATTTTACCCTTTTCTATTTCAAGGGAAACATCTTTAACCAACCATTTATTGTTTATAAAAACTCCCGCCTTTTCCATTTTCACTAATAAGTTATCTGAACTTTCCACTATTAAATCCTTGTATTTTGAAAATGTTATAATATAACAATGTTATATTATAACAAATTTCTAGGGAGATATTATATGAAAAAAATTACTAAATCATTACTATTTGGTCCAATAGTGGGCATATTATTAACTTTGACACCTTTAAAAGCTGACATTAATGTTGTCACATCAATAAAACCGTTACACTCATTAACTAGTTATATTATGGATGGTGTTGGTGAGCCAGATTTAATAATAGATGGCGTTGCTTCACCACATAATTTTCAAATAAAACCATCTCATGCAAAAATGCTTCAAAAAGCTGATTTAGTTATTTGGGTAGGTGAGGATTTAGAAAGTTTTTTACCTTCAGCATTAAAAAGTATCCCAAAAAATGCCGTTGTTTTTGAATTGTTGGATCAAAGCGGTTTAAAAAAACTAAAATTTAGAGAAAAAAATATTTTCGAAGGACACGATGATCATGATGAACATGGTCACGATGAGCATGCTAAAAAAGAAGACGATCATGATGACCACGATGATGAAGAACACGCTAAAAAAGAAGATGATCACGATGATCACGGACATGATGAACATGGACACGCACATGGTGAGTATGATCCACACATTTGGCTTGATCCATCAAATGCTAAAGTAATAGTTAAAAAAATAACAAATCAACTGACCAAAATAGATAAAGATAATAGCTCTGTATATAACGCTAATTCAAAAAAACTACTTAAAGATTTGGATAGTCTTATAAAAGAGGTAAAAAATGAAATTAATAAAGATGCGAGCTTTGTTGTGTTCCATGATGCTTATCAATATTTTGAAAAAAGATTTGGCATTAATGTTATAGGCGCTTTAACAGTAAATCCAGATGTAATGCCAGGAGCTGAGCAGCTATCTGAAATTAGAGAAGTAATAGAGCATGAAAAAGCTAAATGTATTTTTTCTGAACCACAGTTTAACCCAAATATCATAAACTCAATAGCAAGTGATACAGGTGTTAAAACAGGAGTTTTAGATCCACTTGGAGCGAATATAAACAAAGGTAAAGAAATGTATTTTCAGCTTATAAAAGACATGTCTAGCTCTTTAAAGGATTGTTCATAAATAAATCTATTCCATAATAAGTTCTATGGGGGTATGGTCTGAAGGTTTTTCCTTACCCCTAGGATATTTATTAATCTTAATATCTTTTATATTTTGAATAAGTGAATTAGAGACTAAAAAATGATCTATTCGTAGTCCATTATTTTTTTGCCATGCACCTCTCATATAATCCCAGTATGTATATCCCTCTTTCTCAGGATATAAATATCTATAAGCATCATTAAAACCTAGATTTAATATTTCTCTAAATTTTTTTCTAATTTCCAATTTAAACAAAGCGTCATCTTCAAAACTTTTTGGGTTATAAACATCCTCTATAGATGGAATTATATTAAAATCCCCACCTATTATAATGTTTTGATTTTTTTTTTGGTTAGATTTAATAATTTTTATAAAGTTATTTAACCAGTCTTTTTTATATGAATATTTATCTGTGTCTACAGGATTGCCGTTTGGTATATAAACATTAATGATCTGAATATTCTTTTTTTTATATGCAAATTCAGCACTAATTATTCGTGCTTGTTTATTTTTATCTTTTATTATGTCATTTTTGATATTTATTAATTTTGATCTAGATAAGATAGCAACCCCATTGTAGCTTTTCTGTCCAAAAACATAGCTTTCATATCCTAATGACTTTATTTCTTCATATGGAAATGTTTTATCTTCAGTTTTAATTTCTTGAATTAAAATAATTTCAGGTGCAAATTTTTTTAGATAACCCTTTATATTTTCAATTCTTGCCCTTATAGAATTAACATTCCAGGAACTTATAATCATTAAAGAGAGAAGGATACACCACAACCACAGGAAGATTTAGTCTGAGGATTTGTAATTTTAAATGACTCACCTATTAACTCATCAGCATAATCAATCTCAGAACCTTTTAATAACTCTGCTGATTGTTTATCAATTAAAATATTACCTTGAACTAGGTCGTCATTACTTGCTTTATTGTCATAAGAAAAATCATATTGAAAACCTGAGCAACCACCGCCTTTGATGGCGATTCTAAAATAAGATCCTTTATTTTTTTTTGATAAAAGACTATTTATTTGTTTTATTGCATTATCAGTAAATTTAATTTCTTTAATCATTAATTATCGCTGTTATTACTAATATAGTTAATAAATTAAAGTTTTAAAGTATGAAAAATTACTCAAATTTAGGTGTATTTAAATCAAAGGGTAGACTTTTCAGGGAATCAAAAAGTATTTATCGTACTGATTTTCAGAGGGACAGAGACAGAATAATCCATTCTAGTGCCTTTAGAAGATTAAAACATAAAACACAAGTTTTTGTTAATACAATAGATGATCACTATAGAACTAGAATTACTCATTCAATAGAGGTAGCACAGATAGCGAGATCGATCTCAAAATACCTAAAATTGAACGATGATCTTGCTGAAACATTATCTCTAGCACACGACTTAGGTCATCCACCTTTTGGACATGCAGGCGAAAATATGCTCAATGAATGTATGGCTAATCATGGAGGCTTTGATCACAATTTACAAACATTAAGAATAGTAATGCTAATAGAAAATAAATATATTAATTTTAAAGGTTTAAATTTAACTTTTGATACACTAGATGGTTTAATTAAACATAATGGTCCAATTTTAGACGATGCCAAAGATTTAAAAAAAATTAATGGTATGAATAATCTATTAAAGAAAATAAAGTTGAGGCAATTTCCATCACTGGAGGCACAAATATCGTCAATTTCTGATAATATTGCTTATAACAATCATGATATACAAGATGGTATTTCCGCAGGCATTTTTTCTTTAAACGATCTAAATGAAATAAATTTCTTTAGAGAAATTTCAAGATCCTATAAACAAAAAACAGATATTATTTTTTTTCAAATTATAAGAGACTCTATAAATTTAATGGTTAAAGATTTAATTACCAATTCTATTAAGAACATTAAAAAATATAATATTAAGGATGTTAATGATATATATAACTCGAATTTTCCTATAATATCCTTTTCTAAAAAATTTTTAGAAATAGAAAAAGAGACAAAACTGTTTTTACGTCATAAGATGTACAATAATAATAAAATAATTAAAAAAAATAATGATGGTAAAAAAATCATTAAAAAGTTATTTTTAAAAATATCTAGAAATTCAACAAAATTTATTGATAAAAATAAAATAAAAAAAGATAAATATAGATCAATTTCAGACTTTATATCTGGAATGACAGATCGATACGCTATAAATCTTTATAAAAAAATAAAATGAATATATTTGATCACTATTTAAATAAAATTATACTTCTTTTAAAACAAGAATGTAATAATAACAGGATTAAACTTCCAAGTAATCTAAACAATATAAATGTTGAAATACCCCCTAATAAATTTAATTGTGATTTATCATCAAATGTTGCTTTAATATTGAGTAAAATTAATCAACAATCACCAATTGATTTAGGAAATTATTTAAAAACGATATTATTAAAAGATGAATATATTGATGAAATAGATGTTGTAAAACCTGGTTTTTTAAATATCAAACTTAAAAGAATTTTTTGGAGTAATTTTGTAAAACAAATTTTGTACAAACCAGATGAATATGGCATCAATCGTGCTGAAAAAAAAAAAAGTTATCTAATAGAATTCGTATCTGCAAATCCAACCGGACCTTTACACGTAGGGCATTGTCGAGGTGCAATATTGGGGGATGTTTTATCAAATTTATTATTATTTACCAAAAATCAAGTTACGAGAGAGTATTATGTAAATGATCATGGCAATCAAATAATTCATTTTTCTAATTCAGTGTTCTTACGTATACGTGAGATACTATATAAAGAAAAATTTCCTAATGATAATGTGGATCTTTATCCTGGGGAATATTTAATAGAAATTGCAAATATAATTATAAATAATCATAAAAATGTTAAATTTGATAATTTTCATGATGTATCTGAATTTTTAACAGAACAATCAGTACTAGAATCCTTAAATATGATCAAAAAAAATCTTAAAAACCTTGGTATTAACCATGATAATTTTGTTAGTGAGAAATCAATTGTCTTGAATAAAGATGTTGAAAAAGTTGTAGAAAAATTAAATAGCAAGAATTTTTTATATAAAGGCAAAATATCAGCTCCTGAACGCAAACAATCTAAAAATTATCAAGAGAGAGATCAACTTTTGTTTAAATCCACAGATTTTGGTGATGATAAGGATAGAGCATTGCAAAAATCAGACAATTCGTGGACTTATTTTGCAAGCGACGCCGCTTATCATAACAATAAATTAAATAGGAATTTTGATGTTTTAATAAATATTCTTGGTTCAGATCACACAGGTTATGTAAAAAGAATTACATCTGTTGTTGAAGCACTTAGTGGAGAAAAAAATAAATTAGTTTGTAAAGTTAGTCAATTAGTAAAACTTATAAAAGACGGCAAACCTTTTAAAATGTCAAAAAGGAAGGGGGACTATATTACTGTTGAGGATTTAATCAGTGAAGTAGGCAAAGATGCCACAAGATTTATTATGTTAAATAGAAGTAGTGATGTTGAGTTAGATTTTGATTTTACTAAAGTAAAAGAAAAATCTAAAGATAATCCTGTTTATTACGTTCAATATTGTTACGCTAGAATCTCATCAGTTTTCAGAAACTTAAAGAATAAAGATATTAGTATTAATGATAATGTTAACCTAGTTTATTCACCAGAAGAAATTAAAGTTTTGAGAAAAATATCTGAGTGGCCAAAATGTTTAGAAATTTCAAGCCAGAAACTTGAACCTCATAGATTAACTACTTATTTGTATGAATTATCGTCAGAGTTTCATTCTTTTTGGAATTTAGGTAAAAACGATAAGACAAAAAGATTTATTAACGAAAATAATAGTATAACTAATGAAAAACTGTTTTTTTTAAAACTTATAATGATAGTCGTAAAGTCAGGTATGCGTATACTTGGAGTAAATACACCAGAAAAAATGTAATGATAAAGGAATTAAAATATGTTTTATATCTGTTTTTAATTTTTATATTCATTTTTTTTTCTCTTAGATATTATATTTCAGACGAATACAAAAAAAAAACTTTCCGATCTATCAAATTAATAGATGAACTAAATTATTCTGCAAACGATGGTATTACAATTTTAAATAGTGATACAGATAATATTATTGAATATGTAGATAGAAATATAAATGATAATAAAAAAGAATATAAATTTTGGGAATTACTCAAAAAAAATTAGTGTCCGTAGATCATTCATATGTGGTGTTAAAGGAACTACATTAAGCAAAAGTGAAATAAGATTTCTTAAAAAATATAAACCTTGGGGAATAATACTTTTTGAAAGAAATATTAAATCAATAAATCAAGCCAAAATTTTAGTAAATAATGTAAAAAAATTATTTGGAGATACAAAATATCCAGTTTTGGTTGATGAGGAGGGGGGTCGCGTTTCAAGATTCAAAAAAATTATAGATACAAGTTCTTTTTCAGCAAAATTTTTTGCTAATTTATATAAAAATAATATTAAAAAATTTAAGATTTATTCAGAAGTTTATATAAATCAAATTTCCTATATTTTTAAGTTAATTGGAATTAATCACAATACTGTCCCAGTTCTCGACTTATATAGAAAAAACTCTCATAAAATCATAGGTGATAGGTCATACTCAAATAACCCTAAGATTGTTAAAAAAATAAGCAATATATTTTTAAATAAGTTTAATAAAAACCAAATTAACACAATCATTAAACATATACCCGGGCATGGTTTGGCTAAAGTGGACAGTCATAAAGCATTACCTATTGTAAAAAAGGATATAAATTACCTTTTAAAAAATGATTTTGAAACTTTTAAGAATCATAGCTCTTTAATTGCAATGACAGGTCACATACTTTATCAAAAAATTGACAATCAAAATTGTGCAACACACTCTAAAAAAGTAATTTCAGTTATAAGAAAAAATATTGGATTTAAAAATATTCTTCTAACTGATGATATTTCAATGAAAGCTTTAAAAGATCCAATTAATATTAGTACTTTAAAATCATTCAGTGCTGGTTGCAATATTGTTTTACATTGTAATGGAAAACTAAGTGAAATGAAAAAGGTTGCAGAAAATTCACCCCTTTTAAGCAAGTTTGTAATAAAAAAAACATCACAAATAGCCAAAATTTTAAGTTAATGTATATATATGGCACAAACTGATTCTTTGGAATTTAATGTAAATCTTAATGAGTATAATGGACCTTTAAATATTCTTTTAGATTTAGCTAAAGCACAAAAAGTAAATCTTGAAAAAATTTCAGTTACTAAACTTGCTGATCAGTTTCATGAATTTATAACAAATGCTAGTACAGTTGATTTAGAATTAGCTTCTGAGTATCTTCTTATGGCGACGTGGCTAACATATCTTAAATCTAAATTATTATTACCGTTAAGTGATGAAGAGGAATTTAAAGCTTTTGAAGTTGCTGAACAATTAAAATTACAATTAAAGAAACTTGAATTAATAAGATTATTATCCGATCAAATGCTTAAACGGAAAAGGTTGGGTAAAGATATTTTTCTAAGAGGAGGCAAAGGATCAATCAGACCTATATATACCACTAAATATTCTTTAACACTATTTGAAATTCTTAAAAATTATTCAGATATAATTACAACTCGTAATTTTCAAAGAATATCTATTCCTAAACTACCTGTTTTTACAACAGAAGATGGTATTAGAAGAATTAAAGAATTTTTTGGTAGTATTAGTGACTGGAAAGATTTAAATGATCTCATCCCATCAAGTTTTAAACATGCCAAAAATATGAGAAGAACAGGCAAAGCTGGTATGTTTGCTGCAAGCTTGGAGCTTGTAAAAGAAGGAAGTATTTCGATAAAGCAAAATAAGTTATTTGAAAATGTTTATATAAAAGAAAAATGAAAAAAATCAAAAAAAACAATGTATTAGAATTTCCTACTGGTGCATCCGAGCCTGAAAGGGAGATCGAGGCTATATTATTTGCATCATCACAGCCTTTAGATGTATTAACAATAGAAAGTAAAATTTCGAAAAAAGTTAATGTTAATAAAATTTTAGAAAAGCTACAAAAATATTACGCAAAAAGAGGTATAAATCTTGTTTGCATATCTAATAAATGGTCATTTAGAACTGCTGAAAATTTATCCTCTCTAATGTCACAACAAAAAACGGTTGAAAAAAAATTGTCTAAAGCTGCGGTTGAAACATTATCTATAATTGTATATCACCAACCTGTCACTAGGGCTGAAATTGAAGAAATTAGAGGAGTAGCTTTTGGAACAAATACTCTTGAAATTTTAATGGAATTGAATTGGGTCAAGCCTAACGGGAGAAAAGACGTTCCTGGTAAACCTATACAATATGGAACGACAGAAGAATTCCTAAATCATTTTAGTTTACAAAAGTTATCAGACTTACCTACAGTTGATGAGCTTGGAACTGCTGGTTTAATCGATTCTTCAAGCATAGATTCTACTATCTTTGGAACAGGCAAATTTTATAAAGAGAAACAGCAGGAAAAAGATAATATTTATTCAGATATTGATGAAATGCTGAGCGGCACTCTAAAAAACGATGCGGATAGTTAAAAAAGTATCTTTTAAATTTTTAATATTAAGGCTATAAACTAATTATGAGTATAGGATTTTGGCAAATAGCAATTGTAGCAGTACTTATTGTTCTTCTTTTTGGAAGAGGAAAAATTTCTAGTTTAATGGGTGATGTTGCTAAGGGGATTAAAAGTTTTAAAAAGGGTATGGCATCTGATCCAACAGAAGATAATTCGACAAAAAATATCTCTGACAATCAAGACAATAATAAAAAAGAATAATTAAATGCCACAGATTGGCTGGTTTGAAATCTTAATTATAGTTTCCGTAGCTATAATAGTTGTAGGTCCAAAAGACTTTCCGATAATGATCAAAAAAGTTGGGTCCTGGATAGGTTCAGCAAAAAGATATATTGGCAATATACAAACCCAGGTTACCGAAATCACAGATGTAGATATTAATAAAGAAAATAATTCTAAGAATGAACAAGACATAAATACAAAGAAGGATAGAAATGTCTAATGAAAATAATGATTCAGGTTTCATAACCCATTTGGCTGAATTAAGGAAGAGATTGATTAATACTTTAATTTTTTTATTCTCCTTATTTGTTGTTTGTTATATTTTTTCTGACTATATTTACGGTTTTTTAGTTGAACCTTATGCTGAAGCTGTAAGAGATGATAACGTTGATAGAAGACTAATATTTACGGCTCTTCAAGAAACTTTTTTGACCTATCTTAAGGTGTCCTTCTTCGCAGCCTTTTTTTTTACTAGTCCATTTATTCTAATTCAAATTTGGAAATTTATTGCACCTGGTTTGTACGAGCATGAAAAGTCTGCAATTATGCCATACCTAATAATTACACCAATTCTTTTTTTATTAGGAGGCATGTTGGTTTATTACTTAATAATGCCATTAGCTTTCAAGTTTTTCTTATCTTTTGAAAGTGTAGGCAATATTACAAATTTACCAATACAATTAGAGGCTAAAGTTAATGAGTATTTATCTTTGGTTATGAAACTTATTTTTGCTTTTGGGTTAAGTTTTCAATTACCAGTAGTATTAAGTTTATTAGCTAGAATTGGATTAGTTGATTCAATTTTTCTGAAAGAAAGAAGAAAATTTGTAATCGTAATTATTTTTGCGGCTGCTGCATTATTAACACCCCCAGATCCAGTAACACAAATTGGGTTAGCTATACCTTTGCTAATATTATACGAATTATCAATTATTTCCGTAAAAATGATTGAAAGAAAAAATAAAGAAAAAAATGCATAATATAAAAAATATTAGAGATAATACCGATGAATTTATAAAAAAAATTAAACTACGTAATGTAGATATAGATATCGAAGAATTATTAAAACTAGATAAGCAAAATAGAGATCTCATTTTTAAAATAGAAAATTTAGAAAAAGAAAAAAAAGATATATCTAAAAAAAACGATAAATCTTTATTTCAAAAATCAAAAGATATCTCCAATAAGATTAATGAATTATCATATAACCAAAAAAAAATTAAAAATGATCTAATTAACCTTATATCCACAATACCAAATTTGGCTTTAGAAGATGTTCCTTATGGAAAGGATGAAAAATCCAATGTAGTTATTCATGAAAGCGGAAATTTACCTGAATTTAATTTTAAACCTAAAACCCATTATGAACTTGGTGAAGGTTTAAATATGTTAGATTTTGATCTAGCAACGAAAACAACAGGATCAAGATTTGTATTTGTTAAGGGTAAACTAGCCACTTTAGAAAGAGCTTTGAGTAATTTTATGGTTGATCTCCATACCAGTATTAATGGATACAAAGAAATTTCTCCACCTTTAATAGCCTCAGCTCAAACAATGTATGGAACTGGTCAGCTGCCCAAATTTGAGAGTGATCAATTTGAATTAAAACTTGATGAAGAAAATGAAAGAAAATTTCTAATTCCAACTGCAGAGGTAATTTTAACAAATATGGTTAAAAACAAGGTGCTTGATTTGAAGGATTTCCCTCTAAGATATGTGGCCTCTACACCATGTTTTAGAAAAGAAGCTGGTAGCTACGGAAAAGATACCAAGGGAATGATTAGACAACATCAATTTAATAAAGTCGAACTTGTTAGCATTGTTGCTAAAGAAAAATGTGTTGATGAATTAGAGAGAATGACTAATTGCGCTACTATGGTTTTAGAAAAACTTGGTTTGCCTTATAGAAAGGTTATTTTATGTTCGGGTGATATGGGATTTAGTGCTGAAAAAACTTATGACTTAGAAGTATGGTTACCTTCAGAAAATACTTATAGGGAAATTTCAAGTTGTTCATCTTGTGGAACATTTCAATCACTTAGAATGATGGCAAGATATAAAAATGAAAAAAATGAGATGGTAAATCCAGGAACATTAAATGGTAGCGGATTAGCCATTGGTAGAACTTTAATTGCAATTATGGAGAATTATCAGAATAAAGATGGAAGTATTGATATACCTGAGGCGCTTAAAAAGTATATGAATAATGTTGATAAAATTACCAACAAATAGGAGTTGTTTAAACAATTCAATTAGTATAAATACAACCTAAAATTATAGCACTATGGATCCAGGAATCGGACAATTTATACCACTGATATTAATATTTGTAATATTTTACTTTTTCTTGATTAGACCTCAGCAAAAAAAAGCAAAAGAACATAAAATTATGGTTGAGGGACTTAAAAGAGGAGACAAAGTTGTAACGACCGGTGGAATTATAGGAACTGTTGACAGAATTATAGATAACGAAAAAATAGAAGTTGAAATTGCTGATAATATTAAAGTAGAGATTTTAAGAGCAAATGGAATTCAAGGATTAATTACTACTAAGGTTGATACCAAAAAGTAACATTTAAAATAATGTTATATTTTTCAAAATTACGAGTCATTTTAATTAGTTTAACTGTTTTAACTTTGTCATATTTTGCAGTTTCTAATTTTTTCAATCTCAAGGATGGTTTTCTAAAAAAGAATATAAATCTTGGTTTAGATCTTCAGGGTGGATCTTATTTATTATTAGAGATAGACAATAAACCAGTAATTATTCAGAAATTACAAACAAAATTAATTGAAATTAAAACACTATTTAAAAAAGAAAACCTAATTATTCGAAATATAAAATTGCAAGGTGAATCTATAATTTTTGATATTGAGAAAAAGTCAATTGACAAAGTTAAAGATCTCTTTGATAACGATCAAAGCCAAATTAATCCATATTACCCTCAATTTAAAACACATCAATTCAATTTTAATTTTAAAGATAATCTAATATTACTTGAATTTTCTGATTATGGTTTAGTATTGTTAAAAAATGCATCTTTAGATCAGGCAATTGAAATTGTAAGAAGAAGGGTGGATGAATTAGGTACGAATGAACCAAATATAGTAAAACGTGGAAATGATAGAATACTAGTAGAACTACCAGGACTAGATGATCCATCAAGAATCAAGAGTCTTCTTGGTAAAACAGCAAACCTAACTTTTCAATTTGTATCACAAAAAACTGAAGAGTCTTTTGGTACTCAAAAATTAGCCTACGAGGAAGACGAAACACGCGACGAGATAGTAAGTAAAAGAATAATTTTAAGCGGTGAAAATTTGGTCGATGCAAATCCAAGCATGAATAATCAAACTAATGAAACCGTTGTTGTTTTTAGTTTAGACAGAGTAGGGGCAAAAAAATTTGGTAAAGCAACAAGTTCAGGTGTTGGAAGACAACTTGCAATAGTTTTAGATAATAAAATTATTAGCGCACCAACAATAAGTGAGGCCATCGTAGGTGGATCTGGACAAATAACAGGCAATTTTACTTTCCAAACAGCAACTGATCTAGCTTTGCTTTTAAGATCAGGCGCGCTTCCTGCTCCATTAAACATTGTTGAGGAAAGATCTGTTGGCCCTGATCTTGGTAAGGACTCCATTAAAGCTGGTATATTTTCACTAATTGTAGGATTTATTTTAGTTATTATTTTTATGATTATTAAATATAAATTTTTCGGTTTAATTGCTAATTTAGCTTTAATTATCAATTTACTTTTACTTATCGGAATTTTAACAATTTTTGAGGCAACACTTACTCTGCCGGGTATAGCAGGGATTATACTAACTGTAGGTATGGCTGTAGATGCAAATGTGCTTATATTCGAGAGGATCAAAGAGGAAATTTTAATTGAAAAAAACAAAATTATAGCCTTTGACTCTGGATATACAAAATCAAGGACAACAATTTTAGATGCTAATATTACAACATTGATCGCTGCGACTATCCTTTTTTTAATGGGATCAGGTCCTGTTAAAGGTTTTTCACTTACTTTAGGTGTCGGTATTTTAACTACACTTTTTACAGTGTATTTTGTGGCTAGATTATTTACTGCCTTTTATGTGATTAGAAATAAAGAAAAGGAAAAATTAATTTAATGAGAGAAATTAACTTTAATAAATATTATAAAAAAGCAAATTTAGTATCTTTTATATTAATAATAATCTCACTTTTTTTACTTATTTTTAAAGGTCTTAATTTTGGAGTTGATTTTAAAGGTGGTACATTAATTGAGCTGCGTACTATAGATAAGAATATTACAATTTCAGATATTAGAGATAATTTTAAACAATTAAATTTATCTGGAGTTACAGTAAAACAGTTTGGCAATGATACAGATTATATAGTAAAATTTCAGACACAATCTGATAATAGCCCTGATTTTATAAAGGTTATTAAAAGTAAAATTAATTCGAATCTAAATAATAAAATTGACTTTAGAAGAGTTGAAAATGTTGGTCCTAAAGTAAGCTCAGAACTTCTTAGATCCGGTCTTATAGCTATTGGTTTGTCATTGTTAGCTATGTTATTATATATATGGATAAGATTTGAATGGCAATTTAGTCTTGGAGCTATTTTGGCTTTATTTCATGACGTTATATTAACCTTAGGAGCTTTTTCGTTTTTATCCTTAGAAATTAACTTATCGATTGTTGCAGCGATTTTAACGATAGTTGGTTACTCAATGAACGATACAGTGGTTATTTATGATAGAGTCAGAGATAATCTAAAAAAATACTCAGATATAAAAATATTTTCACTAACAAATATTTCAATAAATGAAACATTATCAAGAACTATAATAACCTCAATTACAACTTTACTCGCTTTACTATCTATTTTTTTTCTAGGTGGTGCAATTCTTAAGGGTTTTTCACTTGCTATGATATTGGGTGTTATATTTGGCACATACTCTTCTATCTATATAGCATGTCCAATTTTAGTAACATTAAATGTTACTCAAAAAACTGTTTTAAAAGAAGATAAAGATTAATATAAGTTTTGAGCTGCTACCATCGATAATAACATTGGCATTGATAATAAAGTGTTTGTTCTTGAAAACAACATAGCTGTTTTTGCTGACTTGGCCTTAATGTCAGGATCTACCTCTACTATACCTAAAGCTTTTTTCTGATTTGGCCATATTACAAACCAAACATTAAATGCCATTATTAAACCCAACCACATTCCAATACCTATGGCAGTGTTTCTTCCACCGCCTGATCCTATTCCTAAAGTCATGGCCTCATGTGCGTAACCATTTAAATAAGCCAATATAAGACCTGATATAACAGTAAGCAAAGCTGCGTATCTAAAATAAAGTAAAGCTGAAGGCGCAATAACCTTGCCAATGGCAGGTTTTTGTTCATCAGGGATTTTTGGCATATTTGGTATTTGAACAAAGTTGAAATACCATAACAACCCAATCCACATTATTGCTACAGTTACATGGATAAATCTAAAAAGCCAACTCCAAAATATCTGATCAAAATCAAAACCTCCAGCTCCAAAAAACATGCCTACAAAAAGTAAGGCAGCCAAAGCCAATGAAAAGTGAACTGTTTTTGAAAGAGATTGAAGTATATTTATCATTATCACATATTACACAATTAAAATAAATTAGGCAATTTTTTTAATATTTCCATTTAAAAGTGACTTCAAAAACTGTCCAGTATAGCTCTCTTTAATGTTTGCAATATCCTCAGGTTTACCCTCTGCGATAACGTTTCCACCCTTTACACCACCATCTGGACCCATATCTATTATATGATCAGCTGTTTTTATAACGTCTAGATTGTGTTCTATTACTACGACAGTATTACCAGTAGCTACAAAGGTATGAAGGATTTCAAGCAATTTCTTAATATCATGTTGATGCAAGCCTGTTGTAGGCTCGTCTAATATATACATTGTTCGTCCTGTAGATCTTTTAGATAATTCTTTTGCTAATTTTATTCGTTGTGCTTCCCCTCCTGATAATGTTGTTGCTTGCTGTCCAATTTTAATATAGCCAAGCCCAACTTTTTTAAGAGTTAGTAATTTACTTCTTATATTAGATATGTTTTCAAAAAAATCACAACCTTCATCGACTGTCATATTTAAAACATCTGCAATGCTCTTATCTTTAAATTTAATCTCCAAGGTTTCTCTATTATACCTACTACCTTTACATTCGTCACAAGTTATATAAACATCGGGAAGAAAGTGCATTTCATATGTAATGACACCATCACCTTCACATGCTTCGCATCTTCCTCCTTTAACATTAAACGAAAATCTTCCAGGTTTATAAC
Organism: uncultured Pelagibacteraceae bacterium; assembly: GCA_902603925.1. Taxonomy (GTDB): domain Bacteria; phylum Pseudomonadota; class Alphaproteobacteria; order Pelagibacterales; family Pelagibacteraceae; genus Pelagibacter. The sequence continues at coordinate 49,998 of CACKWQ010000003.1, forward strand.
CTCTGCTTTTAGACTCAGGTAGATTAGTGAACCAATCTCTAATTGGTCCAAATGCACCTGTATATGTTGCTGGATTTGATCTTGGTGTCCTACCAATTGGTGATTGATCTATATCTATAATTTTGTCAATTAATTCGATTCCTTTAAGACCTCTAAAAGGTTTTGGTATTTTTCTTGATTTATTGTTGTTCAGACTCAAATTTAAAGCATTATACAAAGTTTGTAAAATTAGTGTTGATTTACCACTACCCGAAACTCCTGTAACACAGGTAAATGTTCCAAAAGGAATTTTTAAATCAACATTGTTTAAGTTATTTCCACTTGCACTTAATATTTGCAAATATCTCCCATTTTTTGCCAATCTTCTTTTTTTTGGGATGGGGATATAATTTTTGTTAGATAAGTATCTTCCTGTTATAGTGTCTGCTTTAAGTAATTCCTTATAACTTCCTTCCGCTACAATTAATCCACCTTTGCTACCAGCTTCAGGGCCTAGATCGATAATATGATCTGCATTCTCCATTGTTTCAGTATCATGCTCAACAACAACTACTGTGTTACCTAGGTCTCTTAATCTCTTTAATGCATTAATTAATTTAATGTTATCTTTTTGGTGTAGCCCAATTGAAGGTTCATCTAAAACATATAACACACCAGTTAAACCAGAACCAATTTGAGATGCTAGCCTTATCCTTTGAGATTCTCCTCCAGAAAGGGTACCCGACTCTCTTGAAAGTGTTAAATAATCTAAACCAACATTTAGTAAAAAATCTAATCTTTCATTAATTTCTTTTAAGATATGTTCCGCAATTTTAATTTGTCTTTTATCTAATTTAAATTGCAACGAATTAAACCATTTCTTTGCATCATAAATAGATTTTTCGGTAACCTGACTTATATTTAATTCATTTATTTTGACACATAATGCTTCTTCTTTTAGCCTCTGTCCATTACATCTTTCACAGTCTGAGTCAGATTGATATTGTGCTATTTCATCTCTTTTCCAATCGCTATCTGTTTCGAGATATCTTCTTTCTAAATTGTTTATTACACCTTCAAAAGTTTTTTTATGGGAGTATTTTTCATATCCATCATCATATGAAAATTTAATTTCTTCATCATCTGATCCATACAAAATTATATCCTTTAATTTCTTTGGTAATTTATTCCATTTTTCATCAAGTGAAAATTGATAGTGTTTTGCAATAGACGCAAGTGTCTGAGCATAATATAGGGATGTAGATTTAGCCCAGGGTTCAATTGCTCCATCCCCAATAGATTTTTTTTCATTTGGGACAACTAATTTTGGGTCTACATTAAGTTTTACTCCAATCCCTTCGCATTCTTCACATGCTCCGTATGGACTATTAAATGAAAATAATCTTGGTTCTATTTCCTCAATAGTAAAACCACTTTCAGGACAAGCAAATTTTGTTGAAAATATCAATTTTTCAACTTTCCTGTATTTCTTTGGAAGAGTTTCATTTTCGTATTCTACGAATAATAATCCGTTCGCAAGATTTACAGAAGTTTCAACACCTTCAGCCAATCTATTACCTAACGAGCTATTTAATACTATTCTATCAACCAACACATATATATCATGTTTAAGTTTTTTGTTTAACTCCGGAACGGAGTCTATGTCATACAAAACATCATCTATTTTAATTTTTCTAAAACCTCTTTTTTTATATGATAAAATCTCTTTTTTATATTCTCCCTTTCTACCTCTAACAACTGGAGCAAATAAATAAATCGTAGATTTTTTTGGTAAACTTTTAATTCTATCTACTATTTGAGTGATTGTTTGTGATTCAATTGGTTTACCTGTAAATGGTGAAAAAGGTATACCCGCTCTTGCAAAAAGAACCCTCATGTAATCGTAAATTTCAGTTACTGTTGCTACAGTTGACCTAGGGTTTTTTGGAGCATTTTTCTGCTCAATTGATATTGCAGGACTTAATCCCTCAATCATATCAACATTTGGTTTTTTCATTTTATCTAAAAATTGTCGCGCATAGGCAGATAAACTTTCAACATATCTCCTTTGCCCTTCTGCATAAATTGTATCAAACGCTAAAGATGACTTTCCTGAACCGGAAATCCCTGTAATAACCACAAATTGATCTTTTGGGACTTCTACGGACACATTTTTTAAATTGTGTTCTTTTGCCCCCTTAATAACTATCTTTTTTTGCATATTTATTCTTGCTTTAAAATAATAAAATTAATATTCAAGTTAAATTGTGTTATATATTAAAATTATCATATCAATATTTTAAAATATTATGGCAGGAAGTCTAAATAAAGTTTTATTAATCGGTCGATTAGGCGCAGACCCAGAAATCAAGCAAATGGTGAATGGCAAAAGTGTTGCTAGGCTTAGCTTAGCTACAAGTCAAAGCTGGAAAGATAAAAATACTGGTGAAAAAAAAGAAAAAACTGAATGGCATAGAATTGTGGTTTTTAATGAAGGTTTAGTAAATGTTGTCCAACAATATTTAAAAAAAGGATCTCAAGTTTATGTTGAAGGTCAAATAACTACTCGTAAATGGAAAGATGAACAAAGTGGTTTAGATAAATATTCGACTGAAATAGTTATACAAGGTTATAATTCGTCCTTAACTATGCTCGGTGCTGGTAACAACTCTCAGGGTATATCTTCACAATCAAACCAAATTTCTGATGAAGGATCACAGGCAACAAATGATTTAGATGACGATATACCATTTTAAATATGCAAAAAGCAGAAATACCAAAAGATAAAAATACAAAACAAATTACAATGTATGATGAGATGAAGTCATCATACCTCTCTTATGCAATGAGCGTAATAGTAAGCAGAGCGCTACCGGATGTTAGAGATGGTTTGAAGCCTGTTCACAGAAGAATTTTGTATGCGATGTATAAGGGTGGATTTGATTGGTCAAAACAGTTTAGAAAATCTGCTAGAGTAGTTGGTGATGTGATTGGTAAATATCATCCACACGGGGATCAGGCAGTATATGATGCTATGGTAAGAATGGTGCAAGATTTTTCAATGAGCTTACCTTTGATTGATGGACAAGGAAATTTTGGATCCGTAGATGGTGATCCTGCCGCTGCTATGCGATATACAGAAACAAAACTTGCTAAAGTTTCTCAGCATTTAATTGATGACATTGAAAAAGATACAGTAAGATTCAAATCTAATTATGATGAAACAGAAAAAGAACCTGAAGTACTACCTTCTCAATACCCAAATATTTTAGTAAATGGTGCTGGGGGAATTGCCGTAGGAATGGCCACCAACATTCCTCCTCATAACTTACGCGAAGTAATTAACGGCACTTTAGCTCTCATTGAAAACAAAAAGGAAAACAAACCAACAACTTTAAAACAGATTATGCAACATATTAAGGGTCCAGACTTCCCTACAAAGGGGATCATCATTGGAAAACATTCTATAAAAGAGGGGTATGATAAAGGGAAAGCTTCATCATCTTTTAAAATTAGAGGAAGTATCGATATTGAGCAAATTAAAAATGGTAGAGAACGTCTAGTAATTACCTCAATACCCTATCAAGTAAATAAAGCTGTTCTTACAGAGAGGATTGCTCAGCTCGTAAGAGATAAAAAAATTGAAGGTATTAAAGATATCAGGGATGAGTCTAATAGTCAGGGAATAAGGCTTGCCATTGATTTAAAAAATGGAGTTGAGCCTGAAACAATTAAAAGATTATTATATAAAAACACTTCTATTGAAAGTTCATTTGGATTTAATATGCTTGCTATAGTTGATGGTAAACCCGAAGCTTGTGGAATAATTAAGTTTTTAAATTGCTTTTTAAATTTTAGAGAAGATGTAGTAATAAAAAAAACTAAATTCGATTTAAAAAAAGCACAAATTAGATCACATATCCTTATTGGTTTATCAATTTCAGTTGAAAATCTCGATAAAGTAATAAAAATAATTAGATCATCAAAAAACCCCGAACAAGCAAAACTCGAATTACTAAAATCTAATTTCACAATTAAAAAATCATCAAAATTTATTAATTTAGTCGAAGGAAAAAAAACTAAATCTAATTATAATTTAACCAAAGAACAAGTTGAAGCAATATTGGAACTTAGATTGCAAAAATTAACAGCACTTGGTATCAATGAAATTGAACTTGAAATTAACAAACTAGCTTCATTAATAGCGCAGTATAAAAAAGTAATTAGCTCAAAGAAAGAACTTTTAAAAGTAATTAGTAACGAATTAGTTAATATAAGAGATAAGTACGGCAAAGATAGACGCACTATAATAGATGATAGAGCAATTGATGCGGTATTAAATTATAACATTGAAGAAACTATTCAAAGAGAATCTGTATTGATAACCGTAACTATTAAAGGTTACATTAAAAGGGGATCTTTAAGCAATGTAAAACAGCAAAAAAGAGGCGGTAAAGGCAAAACTGGCATCAAAACAAGGGATGAGGACTCAGTTATACAAACACTATCAGTTGATACACATACGTCTGTTTTATTTTTTTCAAATGAGGGCCTAGTTTATAAAATAAAAGCTTGGAAAATACCTGAAGGTTCTGCATCATCAAAGGGTAAATCGTTATTTAATATTCTGCCTTTAAAAAATCATCAAACAGTTAGTTCAATAATGCCTTTGCCTGATGAAAATACAAATAAAAAAGGTATGCACATAATATTTGCAACAAAAGAAGGTAAAATTAGGAAAAATAATCTAGATGATTTTGAAACTATTAATGCTTCTGGTAAAATTGCAATGAAGCTAGACTCAAACGATAACATTATAGGAGTAAAAATTTGTAGAGATGATCAAGATATTGTTTTAAACACAAAATTAGGAAAATGTATTAGATTTGAGTCTAATAAACTAAGAATATTTAAAGGAAGATCCTCAAAGGGCATCAGAGGAATTAATTTATCCGATAACGATGCCGTTGTATCATTATCAATAATAGATCACGTCGCAAAGAAGGAAAAGGATATTTCAAAAAATGCCCAAAATTATATACTTTCTATTACGGAAAATGGTTATGGAAAAAGGACTTCTCATTTTGATTTCAGAGTCACAAATCGAGGTGGAAAGGGAATTATTGGCATAGTCAATTCAAAAAGAAATGGCAATGTTTCATCTACTTTTCCTGTTCTAGAGGGAGATGAAATATTAATATCGACTAATAAAGGAAGAGTAATTAGAACAGCAGTCAAAGAAATAAGAATTGCAGGTAGAAATACTCAGGGCGTAAGGATTATTAAATTGTCGGGTGATGAAAAAGTAGTTTCAGCTATTAAAATAGATGATAATCTTATTTAATGAAAAAGATCGCGATCTACCCAGGAACATTTGATCCAATTACATTTGGACATATTGATGTTATTCGAAAATCCCTAAAAGTTGTAGACAAACTTATTGTAGCAATTTCTAATGTGAAAAATAAAAACTACTTATTTGATGCGAGTGAAAGAAAACAGATTGTAGAAAAATCACTTTTTATTGATTTAAGATTTAAAAGAAGCCAGGTACAGATTATCTCATTTAATAATCTTACAACAGCATTATGTAGAAAATATAAGTCTAACCTTATATTAAGAGGTTTACGCGCTGTGTCAGATTTTGAATATGAGTTTCAATTAGCTGGCATGAATAGGAAGCTAAATAATAAAATTGAAACCATATTTTTAATGTCCGACGTCGAAAACCAAATAATTTCATCTAAATTTGTTAAAGAAATAGCTGAATTAAAAGGTGATTTAAAAAAGTTTGCAACAAAAAGCACTATTAGTTCTTTAAGAAAGAAATATGATGAAATTATTTAATATATTAATATTTTTAATTTTTTTTTTACAAACAAACTCAATTGCAAAGGAGAATATTATGATACTAAAATTAAAAGATGGTGATGTGAAAATAGAATTATTTAAAGATAAAGCACCTGATCATGTCGAAAGGATTAAGAAATTAGCCGATGAAGGTTTATATGATGGTGTAGTCTTTCATAGGGTTATAGATGGGTTTATGGCACAAACAGGTGACGTAAAATTTGGTAACAGTAAAAATAATGATTTTAGTTTAGACAGGGCAGGCATGGGAGGTTCAGACTTACCTAACTTAAAACAAGAATTTAATGATATGCCTCATTTAAGAGGAACGCTTTCGATGGCAAGGTCATCAGACCCGAATAGTGCTAATAGCCAGTTTTTTATTTGTTTTGAGGCTGCACCATTCCTCGACAGACAATATACAGTGTTTGGTAAAGTAGTAGAAGGTATGGATTTGGTTGATAAAATTAAACGCGGTGATAGCAATAATAACGGTTCTGTTACAGACCCAGATAAAATTATAAGCTTCAGATCAGAATAAGTAAAAAAATAAATGACATTAAAAAAGTTTACTTTTAATGTTTTTAAAAAGGATGGATTTGCAAGATTAGGCAAAATATCAACACATAGAGGAAATATAGATACCCCTGCATTTATGCCTGTTGGAACCCAGGCCACTGTAAAAGGTGCGTTTATTAATGATGTAATAAAAACAGGCAGTCAAATCATTTTATCAAATACATATCATCTCATGATTAGACCTGGTGCTAACAGAATAAAAAAAATAGGTGGCTTACATAAATTTATGAATTGTAAATTACCAATTTTAACAGATTCTGGTGGTTATCAAATAATGTCATTATCAAAACTAAATAAAATAGATAGGGAAAAGGGTGCTATATTCAATTCACATATAGATGGTAAAAAATTTATATTAAGTCCCGAGGAAAGTATAAGAATTCAAAAAAAATTAAATTCCGATATCGTTATGGTTTTAGACGAATGTCCCAAAAAAACTCTAGATTATAATACTATTTCAGATTCAGTCGATCTATCAACGTATTGGGCAAAAAGATCAAAAAAAGAATTTGGAAAAAATAAATCAAAAGCTCTATTTGGGATAGTTCAAGGAGGTCTTTTTAATGATCTGCGACTTAAGTCATTATCAGAATTAAAAAAAATAGGTTTTGATGGTTATGCCGTAGGTGGTTTAGCTGTCGGAGACTCTCAGAAAGAAATGTTTAAAGTTTTAGACCTTTTAAAAAAATATTTACCAATTGATAAGCCTCGATACTTGATGGGTGTAGGAACACCATCTGATATTCTTGGCGCTGTTAGAAGAGGTATAGACATGTTTGATTGTGTGTTACCAACTCGTTTAGGTAGGACAGGCCTAGCTTTTACATGGAAAGGTAGAGTTCATATTAAAAATTCTAGATATAAAAAAGACAACAAACCACTTGATAGTTCAGTGAAAATATTTGACTTAAATAAATATTCTAAAAATTATTTAAATCATTTATTTAATACTAATGAAATGCTTGCATCTATGATATTAACTTTAAATAATATAAATTTTTATCAAGAATTTATGAGAGAAATAAGGATCCACATTAAAAAAGGTACTTTTGTCAAATTTCATAACAAATACATAAATAAGTTGTAAAAATTTCGCATTGATAATACAAAAAAAATCACTATAACACTTTCGTAATGGGGGCCCTTAGCTCAGTTGGTAGAGCAATTCCCTTTTAAGGAATGGGTCGATGGTTCGAGTCCATCAGGGCTCACCATTAAATTTTCATTTAATGGCTTAAAATTAATATAACAAAATAATTAAACAATCGGTGGATATTCTAATATAACTTCATTCATCCATTCATTAATTTGTTTAATTCGGTTTGTAGATGACGGATGAGTGCTCATAAATACGGGTGGTTCTTTACCTTTATTTTCTTTTTTCATTCTTTCCCAAATTTTTACTGTTTCTCTAATATCGTATCCTGATAAAGATGAAAATATCATTCCCAAATAATCAGCTTCACTTTCTTGTTTTCTATTAAAGGGATTCATAATTCCTATTTGTGCTAATAATCCGACACTATTCATACCAGTTGCTTGATTAACTTTGCTTAATGCACCACCTGATAAAATATCTATAACACTAGTACTAGTTCTAAGTAAAACACTTCTGCTTGCTCTTTCGACGGAATGTTTTGCAACTGCATGAGCAATTTCATGACCCATTACTGCAGCTAATCCATCTTTATTTTTTGTAACTTTTAGAATTCCAGTGTAAACTGCAATTTTTCCACCAGGCATACACCATGCATTTTTTACTTTATCATTATCAATTAAAATATATTCCCAATCAAAACCTAAGGTAGGATTATTAATATTTTTTTTATCAAAATATTTTGCAATCGAATCTTCCATTTTATTGCCTATATTTTTAATTTCATTTAGTTGAGCTGTATTGTTACTTAATTTTTCCTTTTTTTTTACGCTTTCATAAATTTGTGCAGCTTGAGCGTTTAGCTTATGTTCAGGTACTAGCTTTAGTTGTTTTCTATCAGTTATTGGGGCGTTCCCACATGAATTAATACCAAAAGACAAGCAACCACAACCTAATGCGCTTATAAAATTTCTTCTATTCATTATTCAATTTTAATATAATACATATATATCAGATTCAACATGACAAAAACAAAAAGAAAAAAAACCCCTATATTAGCTAAGTTAAGAAACTATTTTATTACAGGAATTGTCGTACTGGTGCCAATTGGTATTACGCTATATCTAACAAAATTTTTTATTTCTATTTCATCAAATTTAATTCCTAAAGAAATTAATCCTAATAGCTATTTGCCATTTTCTATACCAGGATTAGAAATTTTATTATCAGTAATTTTTATAACAATAATTGGTGGTCTTTCTTTATCTTTTATTGGTAAAAAAATACTTCAATTTGTAAATGATACATTAAAAAGAATACCAATTTTAAGAACAATTTATTCTGCCATTGGTCAAATGACAGAGAGTCTTGCTCCAAATAAAGGTAGTCAAAAAAGTGTAGTATTAATCGAGTATCCACGAAAGGGTACATGGGCTGTTGGTTTCGCGACTAAGGACAATAAAGGAGAAATTTCAGAAAAAACAGGAGAGGAACTAGTTAATATATTTGTTCCAACTACGCCGAATCCCACTAGTGGTTTTCTACTTATGTTTCCAAAAAAAGATGTTGTTTATCTAGATATGACATTTGAAGAAGCTTCGAAATTTATTGTTTCTGCTGGCACTTCAAATCCTAATAATTAAACTAAATCATTTAATATGTCAGCCCGATCATATAATTTTAATAAATTTATGTAATTTTTAAAATTATCTTTTTTTTCGATTTTTTTTACTTCTGTTTCAGCTAATAGGAACAAATCTTCATTCAAAATAGGATCTGCTAATCTAAAAGTTTGAATACCACTTTGTTTAAAACCTAGTAAGTCACCATATCCTCTTAATTTCATATCTTCTTCAGATATTTTAAAACCATCAGTACTATTTTTTAAAATATTTATTCTCTTCCTTGCGTTTTCACTTAAATTGGACTTTAAAAGCAGTATACAAAATGACTCTTTCTCACCTCTACCTACACGACCTCTTAATTGATGTAATTGAGAAAGTCCAAATTTATTTGCATTTTCGATTATAATTAAATTTGCATTTGGAAAATCAATTCCCACTTCAATTATTGTAGTTGAAACTAATATATCCAGTTTTTTATTTAAAAAATCGTTTAATAAAGAATTTCTGTCATTTTTATCCATTAACCCATGAATAAGTCCAACTCTATCTTTAAATATTTTTTTCAAATTTTCATATCTTTTTATTGATGATTGATGATCAATTTTTTTCGACTCTTCAATAAGTGGGCAGACCCAAAAAACCTGATTATTATTAGATATATGTTTTTTAACAAATTTAATTACTTCGGGCAATTTAGTATCTAACTTACTATAAGTTTTAATTGTTTTTCTATTTTTTGGTTTAGTTTTTATTATTGAAGCATCCATATCACCAAAACATGTCATGATCATAGTTCGCGGTATTGGCGTAGCAGACATAACAAGAATATCACAATCTTTACCACCCTTATCAGATAATTTTTTTCTTTGTTTTACGCCAAATTTGTGTTGTTCATCAATAATAATTAGTCCTAATCTCTTATATTGAACCTTATCTTGAAAAAGAGAATGTGTTCCAATTAATAAATTAATTTGATTATTTTTAAGATCTATTAAAATATTTTTTCTTTTTAATCTATCTGTTTTACCTGTTAAAATATCAATTTTAATATTTTTGTTAAAAATATTTTTTGCAAAATTGTAATGTTGATTAGCAAGTATTTCAGTAGGAACCATAAAACAAACTTGAAACCCACTTGAAATTACATTTAAAGCTGCGATTAATGAAACAATAGTTTTTCCACTTCCTACATCACCCTGCAGAAGTCTAAACATTTTTTGATTAGATTTAAGATCAAAATTTATCTGATCTATCGCCTTCAACTGATCTTCAGTAAGTTTGAAATTGATAGCTTTTTTAATTTCTTTAAAAGGATTTTCAGTAAATACTTTCTTAGTTTTTTTTACTTTTTTAATTGATTTTCTTACATTAGAATTTGTAAGAAATACTGATAAAATTTCATCATATATTAATCTATTTAAAAAATTACCTTTTCTTTTAACATTACTTGGGTCGTGAAGTTGCAAAACAGCATCCTTCCAGGATATATTGCCAAATTTTTTTAAAACATCTTCACTAAGCCATTCATCTAGATCTGGAAGTTTTTTTAAAACTGTATTTATAATTGAATTATATTTTTTTTCATTCAATCCTTCAGTTAAATTATATTTTGCATGAATTTTTTTTACAACATTGGTGTCTGATGAGATATGAGTAGGATTTGTAATCTGATACTTATTTTTATAATAACTAATTTTGCCGCTTATGGTTACTGACCTTCCTAATGGCAATATTTTCTTAATATAACCCTCATAGCTGTTAAAAAAAACACATTCTAAGACTCCTGTTTCGTCAACACATGTTACTCTGTTTGGTAAATTTCGGATTCTTGGAAAATTATATTTCTTTACATTTACAATTACAGTTTGAATTTTTCCAATTTGAAGTTCATTTATTTTAAATAGTTGTGTTCTATCAATGTTTGTATGTGGCAAACTCCATATTAAATCGAATACTGTATTAATATTCTTTTTTTTTAATAATTTAGCAGTTTGAACTCCAACGCCTTTTATAGTATTTATATCGCCCAATAAGTATTCATAACCAGTCATATTTTATATATATAACGATGTTTAACAATAAAGAAGCAATTAAAAATAAAATAATTTATAGGTCGCAATACAGGGGCTCTAAAGAGATGGATATTTTAATGTCTAGCTTTGTAAAATCCATTATTGATAATTTAAATTATAATGAGTTAGAAGAATTAAATTTATTTGTTGACTTAGATGATAGAGAACTTCAAAAAATTAAAAATCAACAGCCACATAACTACAGTTTTCGAAAAGAGTTAATTGATAGTTTTGTTAGCTTTAAAGAATAATGGCGGAGAGACTGGGATTCGAACCCAGGAAAGAGTTGCCCCTTTGCCGGTTTTCAAGACCGGTGCTTTCAACCGCTCAGCCATCTCTCCAAAAAGGTCTTTTTATAATTAAATTTATATATTTCAACTACAAAATAGTTTATTTCCATTAGAATATAAATGATAAAGAAAGATTTTAATAAAGGTATCATTTTAACCTCACTAGGATCTTTTTGGTGGGGTTTTTTTGGTGTTATTTATTTTAAATATATATCATTTGCAGGACATATAGAGGTGCTAATACACAGATGTGTTTGGACAACGGTAATGCTAGCTCTAACAAGTTTTTTTTTATCAAAGTTTAAACTTATTAGAGATCATATTTTAAATAAAAAAATTTTTTTTGCACTTTTTTTGTCTGGCTTTCTAATTTTTATAAATTGGGGTGTTTGGATTTATGCAGTTTCAAATGACCAAATCATCGACGCAAGTTTTGGTTATTTTATAATGCCTATAATAAGTGTTTTTTTAGGTTTTTTTTTTTTTAAAGAAAAATTAACATTTAAAGGAAAGATATCAGTTTTACTCGTTATTATATCTATTTTATTTTTAATTATAGTTGATTTTAAGACATTGCCTATAGTAGGCATAATAGTTGCTTTAAGTTGGAGCTTTTATAATTTAATTAGAAAAAAAATATCAGTTCCAACTGATATTGGTTTATTTATTGAAAGTCTTTTTTTATTACCTGTCGTCCTAATTGCATTTTATTTCATTGCAGAAAATAATTTAAATGATTTTAATATTACACAACCCAAGTTAATGTTTATATTAATGCTTGCTGGTCCAATGACTGTGATTCCATTATACCTTTATGTTAAGGGTGTAGAATTTTGTGGTCTAGGTCCAACAGGTATGATTTTTTATATTACGCCCACTTTACAATTCATTTTGGGGTATTTTTTATACAATGAGACTTTAAATGTTGAAAAGTTATTAAGTTTTATTTTGATATGGATTGCTGTATTTATATATATTAGAGATTTGTATGAAAATAATTAAATTTGTTTTATTTTTTTTTATTTTGCTATCCTCAAATTCTTTAGCAAACAATGAATTTAATGAATGGGTTAACAAATTTTCTGATAGGGCTATTAAAAAAGGAATATCAAAAGATACAATAGATAAAGTTCTTAAAAATGTAAAATTTTTACCAAATGTTATCAGGTATGATCGTTATCAACCTGAATTTTACGAAGATACTAAAACTTATATAGAAAAAAGAGTAAACCAAAAAAAAATAAAAAAGGGATTTGGTCTATATCATAAAAATAGAAATTTAATCGATGAAGTTGAAAAAAAATTTTCTGTTGAAAAGGAGTTGCTTTTAGCTTTAATGGGTATAGAGACAAATTATGGAAACTATCTTGGAAAAATGGATATTGTATCCTCACTTGCGACTTTAGGATTTGACAAAAGAAGAAGTGAATTCTTTACTAATGAATTACTGACCGTTTTGTCACTTGTTGATAAAGGATTAATTGATCATCAGGTCTTATTCGGTTCGTGGGCGGGTGCATTTGGGAATTTTCAATTTATGCCTACCACAATAGAAAAATACGCAATTGACTATGATAATGATAATAAAATTGATTTGAAATCTATGAATGACTCTTTTGCATCAGCGGCAAATTATATAAACAAAATTGGATGGAAAACCGGTAAACCATGTTTTAAAAAAATTAATTTAAAAAAACAAATTCCAAATAAGTTTCTTAATTCTTCAGCGCGCGCTATAAAACACAAAAGAAAACTTAAATACTACAAAAAATATATTATAAATTATGATAGTGTCAAAATTTTTGAAAATTATAGCTCAGCAATAATAACACCTGACAAAGATATTGTTGATAACGCCAATTTATTTTCTCCTGCATATATAGTTTTTGATAATTATGAGCTTATTTTAAAATGGAATAGATCACTGCGATTTGCACTCGCTGTTTGTACATTAAAGGAAAATTTTTCAAATGAATTATAAGTATATTATAATATTTTTTTTTTTATTTTCTTGTGTCCCGGTTAAAAAAGATACTAGTATAGTATTTTCACAAAATTACATTAATTCAGGTTTTGCTATTGTATTTAACGAAGATTTGTATTTAAAAAATATTATTTCAAAAAAAGTTGATGAAAGGTCATTGAATATTTTACAGCGTAATTTGAAAAAAAATACCAAAGTTAAGATTACAAATAATATTAATGGAAAAAGTATTATAGCCACTGTAATTAATAAAGGTAAATATCCATACTTTTATAACGCTGTTATTTCTAAAAGAATTGCCAAGGAATTAGAATTAAACATCGATGAGCCTTATATTCAAATTCTCGAAATTAATGAAAACTCAACTTTTATTGCCAGTAAAGCCAAAACATATGATGAAGAAAGAGAGGTGGCTGAAAAAGCTCCTGTTGAGGAAATTGGAATTAAAGATTTAAACACAAGTAAAAATAATGAAAACACAAAAATAACAAAATCTAGTTTTAAATACGTCATAAAGATTGCAGATTTTTATTTTTTTAATAGCGCAAAAACACTAAGTGATAGAATTAAAAATGAACTCACCATTAAACATGTTAAAATAAATGAGATTTCAACAACCAAATTTAGAGTTTATTTAGGACCTTTTGATAATTTGATTGACTTAAGGAGTAACTTTGAAAAAATACTGGATCTTAATTTTGAGAATATTGAGATTATAAAATTATGAAACTAATTAAATTTTTCTTTCTTTTTTTAATATTGTTATCAGTTAATAATAAAACTTTGGCTACTTTTGATATTGATGCAAAGACAGCTATTTTACAAGATTATTTATCTGGTGAAATATTGTATGAAAAAGAAGCAGATCTTTCAATTTATCCTGCGTCTATGACAAAAATAATGACATCTATTATTGCTTTCGATTTAATTGAAAGGGGTGATTTATCAATGGATGAAAAATTTTTAATCTCTGAAAATGCATGGAGATTGTCTCAATCAGGATATTCCTCCATGTTTATTATGGTAGGTGACCAAGTATCAGTTGAAAATCTTTTGAAAGGCATAATTATTGCATCCGGAAATGATGCATGTGTGGCTCTAGCCGAGGGCATTGCAGGTACAGAGGAAGAGTTTGCTGTAATGATGACATCAAAAGCACGCGAGATTGGTATGGAAAATACCAATTTTTCTAATTCATCAGGCATAAACGATCCAGAAAATTATTCTACAGTCAGAGATATACTTATTATGTCAAACTACTTAATAAAAAACTACCCTGACTTCTATGAAATGTACATGGTGAAGGATTTTACTTGGGATAGAACAGGTGGAGATCCAATAACGCAAGGTAATCGAAATCCTCTTTTGTATAAAAATTTTGGTGCAGATGGGATTAAGACTGGATATTTAGCTGTTGAAAAATATTCTTTAGCATCTTCTATAAAAAGAAAAGATCGGAGACTAATAGCTGTTGGTAGTGGATTTCAAACTAAATCATCAAGATCAAAACAATCAGCCAAGCTATTAACCTATGGATATACAAACTTTGATACAATTAAGATAGTCGATAAAGATAAAAGTTTTGCTGAAGTTCAAGTATGGCAAGGTAAATCAAAAACTCTACCAGTGTATATAAATAAAGATGTTTATAAAACTATTCCTAAAGCTAGAAAAAAACATTTAAAAGCTCTAATGAAGTATGAGGGTCCTATCAAAGCACCAATTAAAAAAAATCAAGTAATTGGTACCTTAGAGATATATTATAAAGATGATGTGCTGGATAAATTCGATTTACTTGCCTTTAAAGATATTAATAGATTAAATATTTTTTCAAGAATAATTAGTTCAATTAATTATTTAATATGGGGTGATGTCTAAAAATCCTTTAATCTTATTTGAAGGTATTGAGTGCTCAGGTAAAACTACTCAAATTAAAAAGATAAAGAATTATTTAAAAAAGAAAAAAAAAAAATTTATCCATATTAGAGAACCTGGTGGATCTAATAATTCTGAAAAAATACGTACTTTATTACTAAATGATAAATTTAATTCTGCTTCTATGACAGATCTTTTTTTATATATGGCCTCTAGAAATGAGAATATCGAAAAAATAATTACAAAAAATTACCATAAAAAGATAATTTTAATTGATAGGTTTGTCTTTTCGACATTAGCTTATCAACATTATGGAATGGGTATCAAAAAATCTTTTATAGAAATGCTCAATAAAAATATCTTAAAAGATATTAGACCTGATTTCATTTTTTTACATGTTATTAATCTTAGGATATTAAAAAAAAGACTTAAATTTCGAAAAAACAATAATAGATATGATAAATTTAGTTTAAACTTTTATTCTAAAGTACAAAAAGGCTTTTTAAAATTGTTAAGAAATAAAAAAAACATGAAGATTATTGACTCCTCACAGAGTATTAGTAGTAACACTAAGGAAATAATTAATAAAATAGAAAAATTGTTATAAATGTTACCTAATGAACAGCTTAGATTAATTGGATATAAAGACGTATTCAGAGAACTTTTAAAAATACATAAAGAAAATAAAATGCCTTCAAAAATTTTATTATCAGGTAAAAAAGGTATCGGTAAATCGATTTTCGCTCATCACTTTGTTAATTATGTTTTTTCTTATGACGAAACATATACATATGATATAAATAAAAATGAAATTGACCCTAAAAATAAATCTCTAATTTTTGTTCAGAAAAATATTCATCCCAATTTTTTTTATATAAATAAAAAAAAGGATAAAAAAAATATCGAAATCTCCCAAATCAGAGAATTAGATGCTTTTATAAATAAATCATCATTTAATAATAAACTTAAAATAATTATAATTGACGATTTGCAATCTATTTCTATTAATGCAGGTAACGCACTGTTAAAACTTATTGAGGAGCCTAATAACAATCTTTTATATCTGCTTGTTCATGATAATTCAAAATATATTTTGGAAACTTTAAAATCTAGATGTATAGAATTTAAACTAAAATTAAATTGGAATAACACTGTTGAAGTAGTCAATAATTATTTTCAAAAAAAAATTATTAATGAACTACATTCAGATTTTAATAATATTTATTTAACGCCATTAAATCTGATAAATTTAATTAATGTATGTCAACTATTAGAACTTGATACTAGAGAAGCTAGTTCAAAAAAGTTAGTTGAAAAGATAATTGATCAAAGTTTTTATAATAAGCATGATAATTTTTATGATGATATAAAATTATATATTGAAATTTTTTTTCGTAACCAATTAAATACTATTAAAAGTAAAGAAATTTTTAAGTCTATAAGTCAATTAAATAATAAGTATTCAGATGCTATAAGGTTTAATCTAGATATAGAACCTATATTTATTGAATTAAAATTAATGTTATTAAATGAAAAATAATTATTATATTACAACACCAATATATTATCCATCTGCCAGCCCCCACATGGGTCACGCATATTCCAGTATAATAGCAGACTTTTTTGCAAGATTTAAAAGAATGCAAGGTTTTAATGTGTTTTATTTAACAGGAACAGATGAACATGGACAAAAGATAGAAAGGGCAGCTAAAGAAAAAAAGAAAGATCCTTTAGTTTTTTGTGACGAAATCAGCAAAACATTTAAAGATTTGACAAAAACCTTAAATTTATCAAATGATGATTTTATTAGAACAACCGAAAATAGACATAAAAAATCTGCAAAAAATATATGGAATATTCTTGAAAAAAAGGGTGAGATTTATTTATCTAAGTATTCTGGCTGGTATTCTGTATCTGATGAAGCATTCTATACTGAAGAGGAGCTAGAGATAATAAACGGTTCTAAGGTTTCTAAGTTGTCAGGCTCTACAGTTGAATGGGTGGAAGAAGAGTCTTATTTTTTTAAACTATCAAAATGGCAAGAACCACTTTTAAAATTTTATTCTGAAAATCAGGATTTTATATTGCCAATTTCTCGTAAAAATGAGGTATTGAGTTTTGTCAAAAGCGGTTTAAAAGATTTATCTGTTAGTAGAAAATCTTTTAAATGGGGTATACCTGTCCCCTCAAATAAAGATCATATAATGTATGTTTGGTTAGATGCATTAACAAATTATTTGAGTGCATTAAATTATCCTGATGAGAATGATAAAATGTATAAAAGTTTTTGGCCTGCTGATTTGCATATAATCGGAAAAGATATTTTAAGGTTTCATGCAGTGTATTGGCCTGCTTTTCTTTTAGCCGCTGATATAAAGCCTCCTAAAAGAGTGTATGGCCATGGATGGATTCTTTCGGGTGATCAAAAAATGTCAAAATCTAAAGGCAATATATTAGATCCTTTACAAATTATAGATATCTATGGTCTAGATGCTTTAAGATATTATTTGATAAAAGAAGTATCTTTTGGAAATGATGGAAACATTTCCAAGGAAAAACTGGAAAATTGTATTAATAGCGATCTAGCAAATAACTATGGAAATTTATGTCAAAGAGTAGTCTCATTTTCAGAAAAAAATACAAATTTGAAAATTTCAAATAATATAACTTTTAATGAAGAGGATAAATCAGTTTTATCCAATTATTCTAAAAATTACGATAAGATTATCAGTTTTGTTGATAATCAAGATATTAATTCTTATATTAATTTTGTAGTTGAACAACTGTTTGTAGCAAATAAATATTTTAATGATCAAGAACCTTGGAAAAAAAAATCTGACCTGCTAAGATTGAATACAATTATTTATACTTCACTAGAATTAATAAGAAAAGTTACAATTCTTTTATATCCAATTATTCCTGACACATCAAAAAAAGTAATGAAAATTTTTAATTTAAACTTAAATGATATTAAATTTGAAAGTATTAAAAATGATGAGTTCATAGAAAAGGATTCTCAAATTAATAAAATAGGAATTTTATTTAAAAAAATTGTCAAAAATGATTGATTCTCATTGCCATTTAGATCATGAACCTATTAGAAGCAACCTTAATCAGATTCTAAAAAGATCTAGAGATGTTGGTATAGAAAAACTCTTAACTATATGTACTACAGACAAAGGTTTTACTAACATTTTAAAATTAATAAATTCAGACCCAATAATTTATGGCACATATGGAATCCATCCACACGAAACAAAAAATTATGAAATACCAAAAAATCAAATCAAAAAAAATGTAAATTTAAATGACAAAATTATTGGGGTAGGAGAGACGGGTCTCGATTTTTACTATAATAATAGTGATAAAAATGCTCAGATTACAAGTTTTACAAATCATATTGAGGCTGCAATAGATCTAAATATCCCAATAGTTGTACATTCTAGAAGTGCTGAAACTGAAACCTTTGAAATCTTATCTAGATATAAAAAATATAGTCCCAAAATATTGATGCATTGTTTTACAGGTTCATTAGAGTTTGCAAAAAGATTATTTGATTTAAACGCATATTTTTCTGCAAGCGGTATAATAACATTCAAAAATAGTACTGAATTACAAAACACTTTCAAAATAATTCCACAAGATAAAATTTTAATTGAAACAGATAGTCCTTTTTTGTCACCACATCCATTTAGAGGAAAAAAAAATGAACCGTCTCTCATTGTTCATACATTAAGCAAATTAGCATCTATTAGGAGTCTAAATATTAAAAAAGCAGAAAAAATAACTACAGAAAATTTTCATAAATTGTTTTTTTAATGAAAGCCATAATACTAAACTTATCTGCATGGACTATGCTTCCTGTTATGGATGGTATTGCGAAATACCTGAGTCTTTCTGTGCCTGTCTTACAAATTACCTGGGCAAGATATTTTTTTACAGTGTCAATTGTTTTACCGTTGATGATTTTGTTCTTCAAAAATAATATTAAAGTTTCAAAAAAACCATTTCTTCAGTTTTTAAGAGGTGTATTATTATTTGTAGCAAACATTTTATTTTTCTATTCTATATCAGTGATTTCTTTATCTAAAGCATTGACATTGGCTTTTATTTCTCCACTGGTTGTTACTTTATTTTCTAGTATTTTTCTTAAAGAACAAGTTGGTATGACGAAAATATTACCAGTTATAGTCGGCTTTTTAGGTTGTTTAATAGTAATTAGACCAGGTATTATTGAATTTAACCTCGCAAGTTTTGCAGCTATAGGCACAGGACTTATGTATGGGTTTTATTTAATTGTAACGCGAAAATTAAGCACACATGATAATCCATTATTAACCTTATTGTTAACTGGTGTAGTAGGGGCAGTGATTGGATCATTTATGGTTCCTTTTATTTGGGTTCAACCGAATATCGAAGAATGGATTATGCTTTTTTTAGTTGGTTTGTTCGCATCTATAGGACATTTATTGTTAATACTATCCCTTAAATTGTCTGAGGCTTCAAAATTAGCGCCATTTGGTTATTTTGAGATAGTTCCAAATATAATAATCGGATATTATTTCTTTAACAATTTTCCTGATAAATACGACTTTTTAGGTCTTATTGTAATAATTTTATCTGGTATTTATGTCTTAAAAAATTATTTTTATAAAGGGTAATAAATACTGTTATATATATTAATCTATTACTTTAAATTATATTTATAAAGTACTGATATTTATGTATTTTTTATAATAATTAAAGTAATAATTTAGATTATCAAATCAGTAAGATTAACTCTAGAAAAACATAAAAAAGGGAAAAATTATCCTAATTTAAATGAAAAGTTTATTAAAAATTTAATGATTATTAACTGCTAGATAGAAGGTAATGAATAAAATAAACAAAAATATAAATATAGGAAATATTGAGAAAAATATGACTAAAATATTGAACTTTTGTTGCTCAAAATCGCCATAAATTTTTAGCAATGCATATTTAGAATATGGCGATTAAAGGCCCATAGAGGTGCTTATTTTAAGTATTTATATGTAACTAGTGTACAACTATCAAGCGAGTTGCAAAAAACATCCCAATTGGGCGAAAATCACTTAAAATCGTTGATATTTGCGGCTTATTTAGGCAAATAACCCTCTTTTTTCAATAATTTAATCTTAGTTTTTAAGCCGCCAGGACCAGAATAACCCCCTAAATTACCATCAGTCCTAATAACTCTGTGACATGGTACTTTTGGTGCATAAGGATTTTGAGAGCAAGCATTTGCAACAGCTCGTGAAGCTTTAGGCATTTTAAGGGCAATTGCTAAATTCTTATAAGATTTAACTGTTCCAGGTGCAATTTTAAGAATTTGTCGCCATACCTTCAATTGGAAAGATGTACCTTTGAGTTTCATAAAAAAACCCTGTTTCCTTGTGCCTTTTCAAGCACAAAGAACAGTAGTTTTGGCACGTCGTTGTAGGCGCTACCGCCATGCCTTAGCACTCCGCCATTTTAGCGCTACTCAACGGAGTTTTCTGCCCCCTGGGCTTGAACCTCTCGGCATTTCCCCAGTCGGTCAGTTAAGAGTTGCCTCTTAAGTTATGTATATATTAAAATATAAAGGGATAATTTAGTATCACTTAATAATTGATTATTTAATTTATTAACAATGTGGATAAATTACTAAGTCATTAATAGAAATAGCAATACAAATATGCTGATGAAAAATATTCCAAATATTAACATCAAAACTCTATTTTTAGTTTGATCTTTTAATTTTCCCCAAAAATGTATGCTGGTAAACAAGATTAACATTACCCCAAGTCCAATTATTATATATTTTGGCATAAAACTTTTTAACTTATATGCTTGACATTTAAAATGAGTTATATTATTACTAGTGATAATTAATTGTTATCAATAGTAATAATATGAATGAGCTAACTACAGACCTTAAATTACTTCATGAGGCAACTTTAAATAACCTTAAGAGCTCTAAAGCATATAATACATTAAAGGCTTATCGATCTGATTTTAGGGATTTTGGAACTTTTTGTGCTAAACATGGGCTAAATTCATTACCAACAGAGCCAAAAATAGTTTCTTTATACCTAACTCATCTTTCACAAAAATCCAAAATAAGCACATTAAGACGAAGATTAGTGTCAATAAGCATGGTTCATAAATTGAAGGGGCATTATCTAGATACAAAACATCCAATTATAGTCGAAAATTTAATGGGAATAAGAAGGGTAAAAGGAAGTATTCAGAAAGGAAAAAAACCCATATTAATCAATCATCTAAAATCAATTATTAATGTAATAAATGAACAAAAAATTGATGAAATTAAGAAACTAAGAGACAAATCAATAATCCTAATTGGCTTTGGAGGTGGATTCAGAAGAACAGAACTTATCTCTATTGATCAGGAGGATTTAGAATTTGTACCTGAAGGTCTTAAAATCAACGTTAAAAGATCAAAAACTGATCAATTTGGCGAGGGAATGATCAAGGGACTACCCTACTTTACTAATGAAATTTACTGTCCTGTAACAAATCTAAAAGCGTGGTTGGAAGTTTCGCAAATTAAGTCTGGACCTATTTTTAGAAGATTTTCTAAAGGTCTATCATTAACAAATAAAAGATTAACAGACCAATCTGTAGTTTTATTAATAAAAGAATATCTAAAATTAGCAGGCATTGAAAACACAAACTTTGCTGGTCATAGTTTAAGATCGGGTTTTGCGACAGTGGCTGCCGAGTCAGGAGCAGATGAGCGAAGCATAATGAGTATGACTGGTCATAAAACATCACAAATGGTTAGAAGATATATTAAAGAGGCAAATATTTTTAAAAACAATGCACTTAATAAAGTTAAACTTTAAAAAACAATTTTACATAAAGTAAATAAAATTTGCATTTTGACAAATCGAAGTAATACTGAAAACTTTTTTTTGGACAAGTAAGAGGACCTTCATATTTTTCATCAGATTTTAAATAATACTTTTTAAAAAACTTAATCGAAAAACCCCATTTTAATAAAAATAACTTAGAACCTCTGCTACCACTTTCAGTGATTGTGTTAAATCTTCTCTCTTTTTGTCGTGTAACAATAGAACCAAAGTGATAGACTTTAAAATACTGCAAACCTTTAAAAATTCTAACTCCAACATCCCATAATTTTTTATTTAAATCAGGATCAGAACCTGTTCCAGGAAAAAATTCCTCTGAAAAACCTGAAATTTTGTTCCATGTATTTTTATGTATGAGATGCGGTGCCCAAGTTGAACCTTGAAAATCATAGTAATTAATATTTTGATAATTTTGTAATAATTTTTCTTCATTAAAATTATTTAAATTATCACCACAATCAAGAGAAACTTGTCCATTTTGGATCATAGTTCCTGATAAATAAAATAATTCATGATTTATAGTTTGAACTTCTTTATTCAATACTACATCCCACCCAGGACAAAAGTAAAAATCATCATGTGAATATAAAATATAGTCACATGTTGAAATTTTGGATGCCTTATTAACACCCTCACAAATACCAATATTATTCTCACTATAGGTAAATTTAATTTTTTCATTTCTTAAAAAATCTAATGTTCCATCATTTCCTATATTAACATGTACTATTATCTCATGATTAAATTTTGAGTTTTTCTTAATACTGGATATACATAATCTTAAATAATCTAAATTGTTCAACGAAGGTATTATTATTGAATACATTACATTTTAGACCAAAAATATTTCTTCTTTTTGTTAATATCAAATGTTTTGTTAATAATAAAATCAGCAACTACTTTTGAATTAAAATATTTAAGATATTTGATTTGACCATTTTTTGCGATTTTTTTTCTCAATTTATCATTAATCGAATATTTAATAATTTTTCTCGATAAATCATTTAAAGATTTGTAGAAAATAACTTCTTTATTATCAAAAAATTTATTTAGTTGTGTCTTTATATCTATAAAAGTCAAAAGTCCATTACCAATTAGCTGAGTAATTCTATCACTAGAATAATATTTAATTGATTTACCCTGACTTAAATTTAAGCCCATTTTAGATTGTGAGACTGCTTGCTTAAAATTATCTGCCCAAATAGGTTGTTTATTTTTCATCCCATATAAATCATATTTGATATTTGGAGTTTTATTTAACAACTTTTCAATAAACATCTCTCGCTTATCAAATTTACCTTTTTTAAGATTACCTCTATGGACTCCATGAGACATTGCAAAAAAAACATCATTTTTAAAGTTTGTCTTTTGATAAATTTTAAGGTTTTCAAAAGATTCATCAGCCGGGTTAGGAATGTAAAATATTCTATTTTTTTTTGGAAATTTGAGTATATCAGGTGCAGTAGTGCAAAAACTACAATCTACATAATTAATTTTATCTAGAAATCTTTTTTTGTTATTTTTCCAATCACTATCCATTCTGTCTAAGAACCATTGCGCAATTTTAATATCAGGATATGTTTTTCTAATAAATGACAGCGTTTCTTTTTTAACTAGATCGGCATGACCCAAAACAATTAGATCAGGCAAATAATTAGAAATTACCTCTAAAAGTTTGTTATTAAGAGTTTTTGAACCATCAAAATCTTTTATTGATCTGTAATAACTAACAATATCTCTATCACTTAGTGTTAAAACACTATGATTAAGACGTACGAAACCGTTATTTAATCTTCTGCCTGTATTATAAAAAAGTCTTCCGTTATGTCTTTCGTTAAAATTAGTAATATGCAAAATCTTTATTTTTTTATTACCTTTTAGTTTGATTTGTTGTTTAGGTAATAGAATGGATTGTCTGTAATGGTCTATTTTTTTTGTTATATATTCATTTGTAAGATAAAAGTTTCTAATCGAGTTTTTTTGAAGCTCTTTTCTTTCTACAGGGTTATTAATAAGTCTATCAATTGATTTATATAAATTTTTTGAATTAAGTTTTTTTAAAATAATTGCATTTGTAACAGTTTCAGGAAGCCCTCCCCTATTGCTAATAATCACAGCGCAACCTCGGCTTGACGCTTCTAGACTTGTTCTACCGAATGGCTCTTCCCATCTAGAACAAACAACTGTGATACTAGATCTTTTGAAATTTTCTAATACGGTACTATGTTTTTTAAAACCCTGTAATTTTAAATTTTTGTGCGTAAAAATTAATTTTTCTCTAGGTTCATCACCATATACGACAGACTTCCAATCAGGATATCTATTCAATATTTTTGTTATAGCTTCACCAAAAATATCATACCCTTTTGCTCGGTTAAGTTTACCTACAAATGTTATAATTTTTTGTTTTTTTTTTAAATTAACTTTAGTTCTATTTGTTGACTGATAAATGACTAAAAGTTTTTTGGACTTATAATAAATTTTATTAATATTGGTTAAAAATCTTTTTTTTGACCACTCACTATTAAAAATTATTTTCTCGGTTTTATTAAACAAATTCATTCTATCTTTAACAGATTTTGATCCATTCATATCAAGAGGATCATTATGAAAATAAAGTACGATTTTTGCTTTTGAATTATTAGCAACTATATCAACATATGATGGTCGATTATGTATTTCAATAATATCTGATTGATTTTTTTTTTCTTCTTTTAAAAAGTTTTTTACATAAATTTTACTACTACTTTGAAATATTTCTTTAGAAAAAGGTAAATTTATGTAGTTTTTAAGTAATTTTTTTTTAAACATCGTGCTTCCGTATATAAAGATATATTTTTTATACTTGCTACAGTTTGTTGTGTCTTTAACGTACAACGAAACAGCACCGGGATAGTCAGGTGAAAAATTTTCTTTATATGGTAATAAAATAGATATTTTCAATTTAAACTCTTTTTAATAATTTGTTTTCTTAAATAGTAATTTTTTTTTAAATTATATTCTGCGCTCATTGCTTTTTGTTTCGATAAATATTTTTTCTTGTAAATTAATCTCCATTTTCTTCCTCTTGTAAATTTTGCACCTTTAGAGGTATTGTGAAGCATGACTCTTCTGTTAACATCATTTGTATATCCAACATATGATATTGTCCTTTTTTTGTTCTGATTAATGATTAGGTAAACAAAAAAAAACTTCATGGCGGTCCCTAGGGGAATCGAACCCCTCTTTCATGGATGAAAACCATGTGTCCTAACCGATAGACGAAGGGACCAAAGAAAAATCTTTTATTGTAAATATAATTATTAATCAAGTCTTTGTAATCTCATTTTTTATTATACTAATTGATGAACTCTTGTGCGTCACTAATGTTTCTGTAAAAAAAGTATTATCAGAGCATCTTATACCGTTTAAAAGATCACCATCAGTAATACCTGTAGCACAAAAAATTGTGTCCCCTTTAATAATTTCTGAAAGATCATATTTTTTAGTTAAATCCTTTATACCCATTTTTTTAGCTCGATCTTGATCCTTTTTTTCTTTAAATAAAAATCTTCCTTGAAAACTGCAATTATAAGCGTCTAATGCTGCAGCTGCTAAAACACCTTCGGGACCTCCACCCGTACCTAAGTAAATATCAACATTATGCCTTTTTTCTGAAACCAATAATGCTCCAGATACATCACCATCACTAATTAATTTAATATTAACATTCATTGAATTCAATTCATCTATAATATAATTATGTCTTGGTCTATCTAATACACACGCTACTATTTCAGAAATCTTTTTTTTTTTTATATTTGCAAGTTTTTTTATATTATCTTCAATTGAGTTATCTAAATCTAATAGCCCTTTTGGTACATCACTTCCTAGTGCAATTTTTTCCATATAAGTTTCTGGTGCGTTAAATAGATTTCCTTTTTCAGCTATGGCAAGTACAGATAAACCACCAGGTAAATTCTTTGCTACAAAATTAGTACCCTCTACAGGATCTACTGCTATGTCTAACGATGATCCATTCCCTGTTCCTAAGGTTTCACCTATAAAAAGCATAGGAGCCTCATCTAATTCACCCTCGCCAATAACAATCTTACCTTTCATATCTAATTTATTTAATTCTTCTCTCATAACATCAACTGCGGCTTTATCAGCGGAGTTTTTATCGTTTTTTCCAACATATTTATACGCAGCGATTGCAGCTTTTGATGTTACATTTGCAAACTTTTGTTTTAAATTGAAATCAAGGGTCATATTAATCTATTAAGCTTGATAAGCTTTTTCTTTTAGGTTTAATTTATTTTCAAATTCTCTTAATCTTTTCCATACTGAAATTAATTCTACAATTGTAGACCAGCTTTTTACTAAGTATTGCAAGGAACCCTCAACCCTACCAAACGCTCTAGTTATTTGCTGAACAAAACCAAGAGTAATTGCACCGGTTACTATCGTTGGTGCTAAAGCAAGATATGGCACTATTACCATACCTTGGAAGTAGCTCCATTTGACTGTGTTAAAATATAAGTAATGAAAGTATGATTTATAATGAATACCTCTTACTCTGTTATAAAGCTGTCCAATAGTGGGTGGCGCAGCTCTGATAGGATCATCTTCTCCATGAACTAATTCTTTTCTGTAACCAGCTTCTTCTTTTTGAATGTCATATTCTATACCAGGAAGCTTAATACCAACTGCTGCTAAAAGAAGTGTGCCACCTAACGCCGAAACAATTGCAACCCAAACTAAAGCGTGATCAACTTCACCGATCCAAGGTAACACATCAATCTGTTTTGAGAGACCCCATAATATTGGTGTAAATGCTATTAATGTCATTACACTATCTAATAAACCAGTACCTAAACCTTCCATAATTCTTGCGAATTTTAAAGTATCTTCTTGAACTCTTTGAGATGCACCTTCTGTCAATCTAGCTTTAAGCCATTGATCATGATAATAATTAGCCATCGAAGTTCTCCATCTAAAAACCCAATGGCTTGTAAAAAAACCAGTAAATACTGCTATCAAAATCCACAAAGCTGCTATTTTAGCAAATGTAAAAAGGTATCCAATAAATTCCTTTTCAGTAACCGAGTTTGGAGTTGTTAATGCTTTTTGCAGAGTATCATAAAATTCACCAAACCATTCATTTATTTGAACATCAAGTTGGACCTGGTACCAGGTTGAAATTAATATAAACAATGAACCTAGTATACTCCATCCAAACCATTCTTTTTGTGTAAAAAATTTAAACATTTTAATCTGTAAAATTATCCGAATACGATTTTTTTGTAATTTTTCTAATTTTCGGCTCTATAATTTCATATTCAATATTATTCTTATTTGCGTAATCAACAGCTAACTCTTTTGATGAAAACTCTAATATAAGTTCAGAATAAGTATCATCTGAACTTTCCCAACCCATAAGTGGATTTATACCAGGTTTATTTGTGATAAATTCAATAATCCATTTATCAAATTTTTTTAATCCAGATTGCATAGCGCTTTTTGATGGCTTATATATTTTTGCTTTTTTCATAAAAATGGTCGGGGTGGCAGGATTTGAACCTGCGACCCTCTGGTCCCAAACCAGATGCGCTACCAGGCTGCGCTACACCCCGAATTTGATTACTATTACAGTAGATAAACCTTTTTTCAAAGTATAAAGAGATCAAAAATAAAAGAATTTTAGTGAAAATCTGATATATAAGATATCATGATAATTACATGTGCATGTGGCGACAAAAAATTCGAAGTAGATGCGACCTTAATTCCAGCAGAAGGTAGATTACTGCAATGTGGCCATTGTGATCGTAAATGGCATTTTAAAAACGAACTTATTAAAGAAAAAATTGATCAAGACCCTATATTTCTTGAAAATAACAATTCAAAAGATATAAGCAATGATAATAGAGAAAATTTAAATAATAATTTACTAACAAATAGAATTAACAATAACACTGATTTAGAAAAAATAACTAACGATAAAAAAAGCAATATATCTTTATTTTTGATACTAAGAATTTTGCTAGTTTCAGTTATAAGTTTTGCGGGAATAGTTATTTTATTAGATACTTTTAAATCCACTTTAATAAATATATTCCCACAATTAGAAATAATATTGCAAAATCTAAATGAAACATTAAAAGATATTTTTTTATTTTTTAAAGATTTAATTATTTAAATGATTAATTATATTTCATCAGGTTTTAAATGGTTTTTTAAGTTAGAAGCAGCAAGTGGGATATTGCTTTTAATAAGTGCCGTAATCGCCTTGTATGTAAGCAATTCTAATTTATCTAATTTGTATTTTAACACATTGGACAAGTATGTTTTTATTGGTTTAAATCAGTTTGGTTTAAAGCTCAGTGTTTTACATTGGATAAATGATGCACTAATGGCCATTTTCTTCTTTTTTGTAACATTAGAGATTAAAAGAGAATTTTTACAGGGTGAACTATCATCATTAAAACAGGCTATGCTACCTATTATTGGCGCTGTAGGTGGAATGTTAGTACCTGCATTAATTTATATTGTTATCAACATTGATACACCTTCAACTTTAAATGGTTGGGCTATTCCATCAGCTACAGATATAGCATTTTCAATTGGAATTTTGTCTTTATTAGGATCAAGAGTGCCAATATCTCTTAAAGTATTTCTAACAGCATTAGCTATCATTGACGATTTAGGTGCTATTGTAATTATAGCCTTTTTTTATACAGGAGAATTAAGCTTTAAATATTTAATACTAATAATTATTACATTTATCTTTTTAGTTGTTCTAAACAGACTATCTGTAAAAAAATTTGTACCTTACTTATTTTTAGGATTGTTTCTTTGGTTTTTTACTTACAAATCGGGTATACACGCAACAATTGCCGGTGTATTGCTTGCTTCTGTAATACCGCACAGAAAAAAAGAACATGATTTTTCTTTATTAATAAAAGTTGAACATGCCATTAGTCCATATGTTGCATATTTTATTATGCCATTATTCGCTTTTGCAAATGCTGGTGTTTCACTAGAAGGTTTAACAGTTTCATCATTATTAGAACCTGTTCCGTTGGGAATTTTATTAGGTTTATTTGTTGGTAAACAATTAGGAGTTTTTATATTTTCTTATGTTTCAATAAAGTTTGGCTTAGCTTCACTGCCTAACAATTCAAATTGGCTTAGTTTTTATGCTGTAGGAATATTAACTGGAATAGGATTTACGATGAGTTTATTTGTCGGCAATTTGGCATTTGTTAATAATATGGATTACATGGATGGAGTTAAAATTGGTGTATTGAGTGGGTCATTATTGTCCACTATTGTAGGATTTGTTTTGCTATTAATATCCTCAAAAAAAAAATAAATGTTTAAAAATAGTATAAAAATACTTTTAATAATTTTTATGATATTATTTACCTCTAATGCATCGGCAAAATATGACAAATTATTTTATGATTTTAATATCAAATCTATAGATGGTGAAGATATAGATCTTGATAAATATAAAAATAATGTTGTTTTATTAGTCAATTTAGCTAGCTATTGTGGTTTTACTAAACAGTATGCTGGACTACAAGAACTATGGGATAAGTATAAAGATAAAAATTTTATTGTACTAGGCATTCCTTCAAATTCATTTAATCAAGAAAAAAATAGTGAAAAGGAAATTAAAGAATTTTGTGAAGTAAATTTTAATATATCATTTCCAATGACATCTATATATGATGTTAAAGGAAACAATGCTCATGAGATATATAAGTGGGCAAAGGAAAATCACGGTAAATCTGCTGTTCCTAAATGGAATTTTTATAAGATATTGATTAATAAGGAGGGCAAAGTAGAAGAAACTTATTCATCTTTAACAAAACCAAACTCTAGTAAACTTCTGAACAAAATTAACACATTAATTAAATAAGATTTTAATACCATCATAAGCAGGTGTAACATTTTTTGGTAAAATTTTTTTTAACTTAGAATAATCAACACTACTATGCAAGTTTGTTAAGATAGTTTTTTTTGGTCTTATAACTTTGATTAAATTTAAGACTTCATCTAAATTATAATGAGATGGATGATATTCGTATCGTAAACAATCAATAATGAAATAATCAAGTTTATGGATCCTTTTAAAATCTTTGTTGTAAATCTTACTTACATCACTGCCATAAAAAATTTTTTTATTTATCAAGTAACTTGCAGCCTTTATATGACCATGCTGTGTCATTATAGGTTCAATTAACAAATTGCCTTTTTTTGAGTTAAAAATAATTTTTTTTTTTAAAATATTCATTTTTAATATAGCTGGATACCCAGGTTTATTTTTAAAGCAATATCCAAAAGATGACATGAGATGTTTCTTTGTAGAGTTATCAGCATAAATATTTAAACGTTTTCTATATTTAATATAAAACGCTCTTAGATCATTAATTCCATGTGTTTGATCTGCATGAGCATGCGTATATAAAACACAATTTACATCTTTTATATTATTTCTTAATAATTGAAATCTTAAATCAGGCGAGGTATCAATTAAAATACTAATCTCATTAAATTGCAAATGTGCACAACATCTTGTTCTATAATTTTTTTTATCTCTTGGATTACATTTACCAAAATTACCATCGATTCTTGGAACACCCAATGAACTTCCTGAACCTAAAATAGTAAATTTTTTCGACATCATATAAAGTACTTTAAGGCCAAAAATACTACTATCGGAACAGTAATAAAAGATAATATTGTGCTAACAACTATCATACTAGCAATATTATCAACTATCTTTTTTGGTGAATATATTGATCCAACTAAATAGTTAAGAATAGCGCTTGGCATTGAACATTGAATTAATAATACGCCAGCAGCCACACCTGATAAATTAAAAATTCTTATAATACAAAAACCGATTATAGGGCCAATTAACACTCTAGCTACTGCGGATATTAGGGCTTTATTAAATGAAAATATTTTGAGTCGAGTTAATGCTATGCCTAAAGACATCAATATTAAAAAAATAGTTGCATAAGTTAACAACATAGTTGTGTTAACAATAAAATTTGGGACATCCATCTCAAAATAAATAAATATAATTGATATTATAATTGAATAAAATGCAGGACTTTTTGTAATTATCTCTAAAGTGAATTTTTTACTTGCTAAAAATACACCTAAAGTAAAATGAAATAAAATGATTATAGATGCTATTGCCCCAGCTATGCCAAGACCTTGTGTGCCATAAGCAAATAAACAAATCGGTAATCCCATATTGCCTGTATTAGGTAGAATAAATGGCGGTAACTCCATTATTATATCCTTTTTTAAGAGCTTTAAAAAAATTATTCCAACTAATGAAAATCCAATGATTGCTAAAAAATAATAAAAAAAATAATTAATAAAAATTTCAAAAGTAATACCTGTTGTTGTTACTGAATAAAAAACTATAGCGGGAGAACCTATATTTGCTCCAAAGTTAGTTATAAAGGTAGTATCAAGTTTTGGGTTTTTTTTTCCTAAAAAGTATCCTATTCCAACAATAAAAAACACAGGGAACAAAACTTCAAAAAGTTTAAAATAAATTTCCATTACTAAAGTAATCTAATTAAAGTAGGAAATTTAAGTATATTTTTATTTCTTGAAATAATTTTTATACAATTTTGTGTATCTAATTCTTTAGATTTATGTGTGATTATAACTATAGAAGCAGTCTTATTTTTATAATTTGGTATTTGTATCAATCTTTCAACAGATATATTCTTTAATGCGAGAAGATTTGTAATTTGTGCTAACACACCAGGTTTATCTTTAACTTCAAATCTTAAATACAAAGAATTA
>CACKWQ010000004.1 GCA_902603925.1 uncultured Pelagibacteraceae bacterium
TTTAACAGCGTCTTTTGGTTCAACTATGGTTTTGCTTTATGGATACCCTGAAAGTCCATTCGCCCAACCAAAAAATATATTTTTTGGACATCTTCTGACAGCATTTATTGGTGTTGTATTTGTAAATTATATTCCTCTTCCACTATATTTATCTATTCCAATTGCGGTAGGATTTGGGGTATTTGGTATGATATTTTTTAACGTTACACATCCACCGGCTGGTGGAAACCCTATTATTGTTTTAATGGGCTCTGCATCTTTTGGATATCTTTTTTATCCTATAATTATTGGAGTACTGATTGTTCTATTGTTTGGGATAATTTTGAATAGATTTATAATGAAAAAGACTTATCCAAAGACATAAATTCTAAAAATGATATTAATATTCATTTGCAGGGGGCTATTTATATGCTAGAATTTTTTAATAAAATAAAATTTTTCAAAAAATTTATTTAAACTAAGGAGAGAAAATGAAAGTTTTATGTATACTATATGACGACCCTAAAGGGGGAATGCCAAAATCATATCCTTTATCGGAATTACCAAAAATAGAAAAGTATCCAGACGGAATGACATTACCTTCGCCAAAAGGCCGGGATTATACCCCAGGGCAATTATTGGGATGTGTGTCAGGTGAGCTTGGTTTAAGAAAATTTTTAGAGAGTAATGGTCACGAATTAGTAGTAACAAATAGTAAGGATGGAGACGGTTGTGAAGCGGACAAACATATTGTGGATGCTGATATTGTAATATCTCAGCCATTCTTTCCATATTATTTAACTAAAGAGAGAATAGCAAAAGCTAAAAATCTTAAGATGGCTATTACGGCGGGTATTGGCTCAGACCACGTAGATCTACAAGCGGCTATGGATAATAAAATTGATGTTGTGGAAGTAACTTTCTGTAATTCAAGATCTGTAGCAGAACATATAGTAATGATGATTGTATCAATGGTTAGAGATTATCATACCCAACACAGAATTGTTAATGAGGGTGGATGGAACATTGCTGACGCTGTACAAAGATCATATGATGTTGAAGGAATGCATATTGGTACAGTTGCGGCAGGTAGAATTGGTTTAGATGCATTAAGAAAAATGAAACCTTTTGATACTCACTTGCATTATTTTGATAGACATAGATTGCCTGAAAGTGTTGAAAAAGAGCTAAATTTAACGTTTCATGAAACGGTTGAGTCAATGGTAAAAGTTTGTGATGTAGTGACTATAAACTGCCCTCTCCACCCAGAAACAGAAAATCTATTTGATGATGCAATGATTAGCAAAATGAAAAAAGGTGCTTATATTGTAAATACAGCAAGAGGTAAAATATGTAATCGTGATGCAATCGCCAAGGCACTTAAAAGCGGTCAATTAAGTGGATACGCTGGCGATGTTTGGTTTCCACAACCAGCACCAAATGATCACGTTTGGAGAAGCATGCCAAACCATGGAATGACACCGCATACATCTGGAACGTCACTAACAGCACAAGCGAGATATTCAGATGGTGTAAGAGAAATATTAGAATGTTTTTTTGAAGGTAAAGAAATTAGAAATCAATATCTTATCGTAAAAGATGGTCAATTAGCAGGAATGGGTGCTCATTCGTACAGTAAAGGTTCAGCAACTAGTGGCTCCGAAGAGGCTGCTAAATACAAAAAAGCTTAATCAATTTAATTAAGGTAGCTGCCTGATGGTAGCTACCTTATACATCATTCAAAAATACTTATAAATAGTTATTCTCTTTAAGATGAGGATTCTAATTTTATCACTATATTTAATTTTACCTATCAATTTTGCATCTTCTGAAACTTTAAATAAAACATATTTTGGTGGAGGATGTTTTTGGTGTATGGAAGAGTCATTTGAGAAATTGAATGGTGTGAAAGAAGTAATCTCTGGATATTCTGGAGGCACTACTTCTAATCCAACATACAAGGAAGTAACATTTGGTAACACGGGTCATTTTGAAGTTGTGGAAGTTATTTATGACAAAAATATAGTCTCCTATGAAGAATTATTAAAAAATTTTTGGGTTAATATTGATCCATATGATTCTTTTGGTCAATTTTGTGACAAAGGTTATAGCTATAGATCTGTATTATTTTACAACAATGAATATGAAAAAAGCCTAATTCAAAAGAGTATCTCTGAAATAGAAAATAAATTTAATAAAAGAGTCGTAACTTATTTAAGAAAATTTGAAGTTTTTTATAAAGCTGAGGATAAACATCAGGACTATTATCAAGAATATTTGATTAACTATTTAATGTATAAGAAAAATTGTGGAAGAGAGGAATTGTTAAAAAGAATTTGGAAAAATTAAAAAAATTTATAAAACCTTTTATATTAACTTATGTGCTATTTTCAATAGCTATTGGTTTCTACCCTACATTTGATTTTTATTCCTTTAAAGGACAATTAATAATTTTAGGTGTTTCTTTATTTAATGGAATTTCAGGAGTGTATATAAAAAAACTATAATACATATGGTTCAGGTCTAGCTGTACTGTTTAAAACTCTATCAACATCGAAAACACTAATATCAATTGTTTGATATTTGCCAGTTGTTATTAGCTCTGTTAATGCTCTTCCAATTCCAGGTGCCTGCATTAATCCTCTGCCTGTAAATCCTGATGCCATATATACATTTTCGTATTTGGGATGTTTTCCTACTACCGCATTATTGTCCAACTTATTACAATCATAATAACCAGCCCAGGCACCGGTTAGTTTTAGTTCTTCAAATATTGGCACCCTTTTTGCAAGTGCTGGCCATACAAGCTCATCGTAATGATTCCAATCAGGTTCAAGATCTTTTGCATTAAAAGTCGATATCGGCGATCCAGCTAAATACTCTCCGCCTTCTGGTCTCCAGTAAACTCCTGAAGTTAAATCTCCTGTTAATGGCATTTCCTTTATATACTTTGGACACTTAACTCTAAATACAGTATGTTTTTGGGGAACTACTGGTATATCATCTAACAACTCTTTAGTCCAACAGCCCGCCGCTGAAACAATTGTTTTAGCATTTATTTCAGAAAGACTTTTTACATAGCCCTTAATAAATTTGGCTCCTAGTTCTTCGGCCTTACTTTTTAATGCTCCATGAAAAAGGAATGGATCGATCCATCCCTCTGTTTCATTATCTGTATATGTGGCTGTTTCAATACCCTCATCATTTATGTATGGAAAAATATTTGATAAGTCCGAGCCTTTAATATTTTTGGTACCAGCCTCACATTCTTTGTGATTTTCAAGTGCCTTGTACTGTTCCTCTGCTTTATCTTTGCCAAACATAAGTAAATATCCATTTGGAACTATGCTTGCTGTTGGATTTGGGTTTTTTTTTGTTTTTAAATGTTTTGGTAGGTTAAAAATAAATTCCCTAGCAAACTTTCCTAATAAAATGTTTTCTTTTTGGAAAAATTGTCTTCTAAAACCTCCTAATGATAGAGGAAATGAGGCTATTTTATAAGTAGGATCTCTCTCAATTACTTTAACTTTCCTGCCCTCTTTAGACAAAAAATAAGCGGTTGCTGTACCTATTATTCCGCCACCAATTATAACTACATCATCCATTTTAATTTATTATTAGTAAACTTGTATTGAGAATTAATGCATAAACAGTCCAAAGTAAATATGGAATCATTAGATAGTAACTTAATTTGCTCAACTTTTTAAATCTATTCATCAAAAATAATATAAACAATATGATTACAATTATATTAACTAGTGCGACGAAAATATCATGCATAACGAAAAAAACTATACTCCATGTTGTATTAAAAAATATGTGAATTAAATAGACAAAAATTAATCCTACATCTTTTGTGTTTTTATGCCAGGCTGACCAAATTGCAATTGTCATAAATAAATAGAGTATTGTCCAAACAGGTGCAAAAATCCAATCAGGTGGATTGAAAGGTGCCTTATTTAAAGTAGAGTACCATGGCTCTTTATATGACATTGTAGATATTGCTCCGATAAAAGATGCCGAATATGTAATAATTCCAAGGATTAAAAAAGATATAAATTTATTTTTTAACATTTTAATATATATATCATTTCATTATGAATGATAAAACTATTTGGATTACTGGTGCAAGCACAGGAATTGGTAAAGCCCTAGCCATAAAATTTGCAAAAAATGGATGGAATGTAGCAGCATCTGCAAGAAGAGAAAATCTTTTAAAAGAATTGGAAGAATCAAATAAAAATATTTATTCATTTCCACTAGATGTGACAGATAAGAAAAAATGTATAGAAGTTTTTAAGAAAATTGAAAATAAATTTAAGAATATTAATATATCCTTTTTTTCAACTGGTACATGGGATCCAAGAAAGGAAAAAGAGATTGATGTTGAGCAAATTGAAAATGTAATGAAAGTAAATTTTTTTGGAACATTAAATTGTATTAAAAGTGTTGAGAAATACTATAGAGATAAAAGGAGTGGACACATTTCGATTGTTTCGTCAATTGCAGGTTATAGAGGATTGCCTAATTCAACGGGTTATGGACCTTCAAAGTCAGCATTAAATAATCTTGCAGAAAGCTTGTTTTTCGATTTTAAAAGATATGGAGTTAGAGTTTCTTTGATTTCTCCTGGATTTATTAAAACACCTATGACAGATAAAAATGATTTCAAAATGCCATTTTTAAAGACCGTTGAATATGCTGCAGAAAAGATATTTGAAGGGCTTACAAAAACAAATCAATTTGAAATTCATTTTCCAAAACAACTCACATTAATATTAAAGTTTTTAAAAATATTACCTAATAGTTGGTATTTAGGACTTGTAAGCAAACTTACAAAATATCAAAAACGCTAATCTTTAATAAACATTACTGTTAGCTCGGCTACTTTAATTCCAAACTTTGTCATTTTTGCTCTGTTGATAGCAACTCTTTCATCTTGCATGAAAATCCAATCATCAAATGTAATTTTTATCTCCCTACCCTTTACTGGAACTAATAAAACATATTCAAATTTGAATGTTGGACCATAAGAGTATCCTTTGGCAGTGCCAACTACATCGCCTGCTGTACCTTCGTAATTATGTTCATCTATTTTAGTAATCTGCCACTGTCTATTTTGAATCTCGCCGTCAGTCCAATTAAATTTTTCATCCAGTATCAGTTGTTTTCCATCCCAGTTACCAGTGAGCTCTGCAGAAAACTGTCTTGTAACCTTTCCTGATCTATTCTGCAAAATACCCCAGGCTTTAACATTTCCAGATAAATATTGTTCGATAATTAATCTAGGTTTTTGATTTTTAAAGTCTTCAGGTTTCATGCTTTGATTAGTTGAACAGTTTGTAATAAAAAGTATACATATAAGCAATAATAAATTTTTAATTTTCATTAAGATCAATTTTTATTCATCGAAAATTGAATTAAATCAATATTCTTTGCTTTAAATCCAGCTTCACAATAAGATAAATAGAAATTCCACATTCTTCTAAAAGTTTCATCAAAACCTTGTTTTGAAATGATATCCCACTTTTTTTGAAAGTCATTTCTCCAAATTCTAAGGGTATTTGAATAATCTAAACCATAAGAATTACATTTATCAAAGTTAAGACCATTTTGAATTGAAAGTTTAAGTATCTCTTTTTTACAAGGTAAAAAACCACCAGGAAATATATATTTTTGTATAAAATCTGTTTTTAATTTGTACCTATTGTAGATTTTATCATCTATTGTAATAGCCTGAATTGCAGCAACACCACCAGCTTGTAAACTATCTTTAATTTTTTTGAAATATCCGGGAAGATAATTTTTTCCAACAGCTTCAATCATTTCTATGGAGGCAACGGAATTATATTTGCTATTTACATCTCTATAATCTAACATTTTAATGTTTACTTTTTCATTTAAACCATTTTTATGCATTCTTTTCTTTGCAAACTCATATTGTTTTTTTGATATGGTTATGCAATCCAAATTCACATCGTAATTTTTTCCGATGTACTCTGCAAATCCTCCCCATCCACAACCAATCTCTAAAATTTTATCACCAACTTTTGGTTTTACCAAATTCGATAATTTTTTATATTTGTTAATTTGTGCATTTTCTAAATCATTTTTTTTATCTTCAAAAATTGCGCTGGAATATGTTAATGTTTTATCTAACCACAAAGAGAAAAATTCATTACCTAAATCATAATGTTTAGCAATATTTTCCCTGCTCTTTTTCTTTGTATTTTTAAAAAAAATATTTTTAAAAAAATTTGTAATTGGAAAATCTAGCACACCGGAAAATTTATGAACTTTATTGATATTTTTTGCAGCAATCTCAATTAAATCAGTTAAATTGTCGGTTTCAAAGTCTCCTCTCATATAGGACTCTGCTAGTCCAATACTACCTTTATTTATGATTTCTAATGTTAACCCTGGTTTTTTTAATATTAGAGTAACTGTTTTTCCATGGTTATTTTTTCCTAATAATGTCAAGCTTCCATCGTAATTGATAAATTTAATTTTACCATATGATATGTCTTTGAGTGAATTAAAAACGATACGATCAGAAATTTTTCTTAAATTCATTATTTTTCAAAACTTACATTATTTTTTATTTTTATAACTTTTTTAATGAATTTAATTCTTTTTAACCATAATCTTAATGCCTCAAAATGTATCGCTGAAATTATTTTAAAAGTCATTAACGGGTGTTTTAAATAAGAAATTAAAAGATTTTTGCTGTTTAGCTTCATTTTTTGTCCATCTTGGGAGGCAAAAAGCAATTTTCCCTTATTATCTCTTTGATCAATAATAATAGAAATTTTTTTTCCAGGTTTTAAAATTTTAAAATTATAAGTTGAATTTAAATTCATGAAAGGTGAAACGTGAAATTTTTTTTCACAATGATTTTTAATAACAGCATTATCTTTGGTTTTAAAAACATATGTATGTTGTTCTCCAAATGTATTTTTAACTTCATACATTATTGAAATTAATGATGACGTCTTGTCAAATATAAAAAAAATACTTAATGGATTAAATACATATCCCAAAATTCGTGGGTAGCAGAGTAAATTAACGCATCCAATTTCTTTTTTTATACCTGCTTCATCAAGTTGTTTTTTTACCCATTTTTTCAATGAAGAACCATCTCTGTCACCATGATCTTTATCAAAAAAACTTATTAGATTAAACTTATTGTGTGAAAAAAAAGGAATATTTTTATCAATTTTATCTATTTCATTTAGATTAATATACAAAGAAAAAACCTTGTATTTAAAAAAATGTTCTTTAGGTTTAAATCTCTTGTGAATAAGATTGCCTATGTATAAACAAGAATTGTTAATCATTAAAATTTTTTATCATTACTAGCGACGATTTTATTCCATCTTCATGAAAACCGTAACCAAAATAACTTCCACAATATAAAATATTTTTTTTATTCTGAATATTTTTTAACAATTTTTGGTTATCAAGCGCTGCTTTATCATAATATGGATGTGTAAAATTAATTTTCTTAATTATTTTATTTTGATCAATTTTATAAATTGGATTTAGGGACAAAAAAAAATTTTTTTTGGTTTTTAGATTTTGCAATAAATTTAACCAATAAGTAATCGAATTTTTAGTATTATCGTCTTTATCTACATTGGAGTTCCATGAGGACCAGACCTTTTTGTTTTTCGGCATTACAATTTCGTCAGTATGGATAACAGCGACATTTTTTTTATACTTAAAATTCGAGAGGATACTTTTTTCTTCCTCAGTGGGATTAGTTAAGAGAGATAGGGTTTCGTCTGCGTGAGCTGCAATAACTACTTTGTCATAATCGAAAAATTCATTATTACCTCCATAATATATCTTTACTCCCTTAGAATAACTTTCAACCCTATTTATCTCATAATTTTTAAAGTGTTCTCCGCTAATTGTTCTTAAAATTTTGTTTACGTAAGTTCTGCTTCTATTTTTAATTGTGTACCATTGTGGTCTATTTTTAAGATTAAATAATCCATGATTTTGAAAAAACTTTAAAAAGAATTTTAAAGGCATTTTTTTTGCCTCATAAGGTGGCATAGACCAAATAGCAGACACCATTGGAACAATATGGTAATTAATAAAATATTTAGACATTTTCTCTTTTTTAAGAAAGTCATCTAATGTCAAATTATCGTTTATATCTTTTATATTATTACTTTTTTTATAAAATTTAATAATTTCCAAAAACATTTTAAAAAAATTAAAATTTATAAGGTTTTTTTTGTTTGAAAAAATTCCAAAGAAACCTTTACCACAGTATTCTATATTTGTGCCTTTGACCGAAACCGAGAAACTCATATTACTTTTTTCAATCTCAATGTTGTTTTCATCCAAAAACTTTATAAAATTTGGATAAGTCTTATAATTAAAAACAATAAAACCTATATCCACAGGTACGTTTTTTTCACCGTCTTTGATATCTAGAGTATAAGAATGGCCACCAAAATGATTCTCTTTTTCAAATAAATCAACCTTGTGATTTTTAGATAAATAATGAGCAGCACTTAAACCAGATATACCTGATCCAACTACTGCTATTCTCATTAATTTTAAGCTGCGTCTTCTTTGAATTCATCCATTGAAGGACATGTACAAAATAAATTTTTATCTCCATACACATTATCTACTCTTGCAACTGGCGGCCAAAATTTACTAGATCTTAAAAAGTTTGATGGATAAGCGGCTTCTTCTCTTGAATATTTATGCTCCCAGTTGTTTGACGCTAATTCCAAGTCTGTATGCGGTGCATTTTTAATTGGATTATCAACTTTATCAAATTTGCCATTTTTAATTTTATTTATTTCTTCTTTAATTTTTATTAGACAATCACAAAACCTGTCTAGTTCGTTTAAACTTTCACTTTCAGTAGGTTCAATCATCATGGTCCCTGGTACTGGCCAAGACATGGTTGGTGCATGAAAGCCAAAATCGATTAATCTTTTTGCGATGTCCTCTTCGGTTACACCTGTGTCGTTTTTAATTGATCTTATGTCTATAATGCACTCATGAGCTACATTACCATTTGTGCCTTTGTAAAGAATTGGAAAATGATTTTTTAATTTATTTGCAACATAGTTGGCATTTAAAATTGCTATCTGAGTTGCAAGCTTTAAACCCTCTGAACCCATCATTTTGATATACATCCACGAAATAGATAAAATACTTGAGCTTCCCCATGGTGCAGCGGAAACAGGACCAATACCAGTTGCTGGACCGCAATCTTTTATAACAGGATGTGAAGGTAAATATATTTCTAAATGCCTTTTACATGCTATAGGGCCCATACCTGGTCCACCACCTCCATGTGGTATACAAAAAGTTTTATGTAAATTAATGTGACATACATCTGGACCAAAATTTCCAGGTTTTGCTATTCCAACCAAAGCATTTAGGTTTGCACCATCCATATAAACTTGGCCTCCATGTTTATGTATTAACTCACAAATATCTGATATTTTTTCTTCAAAAACTCCATGTGTTGATGGATATGTTACCATTAACGCACCTAAATTTTCAGAGTGTATCTCAACTTTTTTCTTTAGATCATCAAAATCCACATTTCCTTGTTTATCACAATTAACTACTACTACCTTCATTCCAACCATTTGTGCACTTGCTGGATTAGTTCCATGAGCAGAACTTGGTATTAGACAAACATTTCTATTAGACTCTCCCCTTTCTAAATGATATTTACGAATAACCATTAGTCCTGCATACTCGCCTTGAGCACCTGCATTTGGTTGAAGTGAGACACCAGAAAATCCTGTAATAGACCTAAGCCAATTTTTTAAATCAGTAAATAGGGTTCTAAAACCTTCCATTTGTTCAATAGGAACAAAAGGATGAGGTTCGGAGAATTCACGCCACGTAATTGGTATCATCTCTGCTACAGCATTTAATTTCATTGTGCATGAACCTAATGCTATCATTGACCTATTAAGTGCAATATCTTTTTCCTCTAATCTCTTTAGATATCTTAACATTTCAGTTTCTGAGTGATAACTATTGAATACTTGGTGATCTAAATAAGTTGATTTTCTTAATAAATTTTTAGGTAAATTTGGTAAATTTTCTGTTGGATTTTCTTTAATTGACTCTGCACAATTAAATATTTTAAGTAATTGATTAGCTCTATATACATTTTTTTTCTCATCAAAAGATACCGATAGCATTTGAGAATTTACCTTTCTAATATTAACTTTTTGGGCCAAAGCGTTATTAAAAATTTGATCTGTTTTATCTTTTGTAATTATAGTTACAGTGTCGAAAAAATAGTCTGAATACAACTCATATCCAGATTGTTTTAATTTATCTGCAAAATTTTTTGCTAATTGTGAAACTCTCTCAGAAATTGTTCTTATACCTTTTGGACCATGATAAATTGCATATGCCGCCGATACAATAGCCAAAAGAGCTTGGGCTGTACAAATATTACTTGTCGCTTTATCTCTTCTAATGTGTTGCTCTCGCGTTTGTAAAGCTAATCTATATGCTTTATTGCCGTGTCTATCAACAGAAACACCTACAATTCTTCCAGGCATTGATCTCTTGAATTCATCCTTTGTAGCGAAAAAGGCTGCATGCGGGCCACCGTAACCCATGGGAATTCCAAATCTTTGAGAACTTCCTACGGCTATGTCAGCACCTAACTCTGCTGGTGTTTTTAATTTTGCTAAAGATAATAAGTCACAAACCAAAATTGATTTACCATTCCTTTTTTTGATTTTACTTATATTTTCACTAGGGTCCTTAATATCTCCAAGTGTACCAGGATATTGAAGTATTCCACAAATTATATCTTCTGATATTTTTGACAAGTCTTCATCATTACCAATAATAACCTTGAGTCCTAACGGCTCCGATCTAGTCTTAACAACTTCAATCGTTTGTGGGTGACAATCGTTTGATATAAATACAATTTTATTATCTTTTTTATCTAATCTGTGACTTAATCCCATTGCCTCTGCAGCTGCCGTTCCCTCATCAAGAAGAGATGCATTTGCAATATCCATCCCTGTAAAATCTATTATCATTTGCTGAAAATTTAATAGCATCTCTAATCTTCCTTGGGCCACCTCTGGCTGATAAGGTGTGTATGATGTATACCATCCAGGATTCTCTAATATATTTCTTACAATCACGTTTGGAGTATAAGTTCCATAGTAGCCCATTCCTATAAAATTTGAGTAAATTTGATTTTTTTTTGATATTGATTTTAATTTTCTTAAACCTTCATATTCAGAATTAGGATCCCCTATGCTTAATAAATCTTTAAATAATATTTTATTCGGAACTGTATCTTCAATTAGTTCATTTAATGAATTATATCCAATATTAGATAGCATGGTTTTTTCATCTTTTTTTGATAAGCCTATGTGTCTTTTTATAAAGTCTTTCTCTGAGTTATGTAGCATTAGTTAGCACTCTCCTTAGCAAATTTTTCATACTCTTCTCTGTTCATTAAAGAATTTATCTCATTTAAATCTTTTATTTTTAATTTAAAAAACCATGCATCACCCTCTGGATCAGTATTAATTTTCGAAGGATCATCAACTATTGATTGATTAGTATCAACAACTTCACCGCTTATTGGGGTATAAACATCGCTAGCTGCTTTAGTAGACTCTACTACGCCTGCTGTTCCGTCTTTAGTAACGCTTGAGCCTTTTTCCGGTAGCTCTGCAAAAACAATGTCACCTAATAGTTCGGTTGCATGCTTAGTAATACCGATTGTAGCAACATCATCTTTAATAGTTACCCATTCATGTTCTTTAGAAAATTTAACCTCCGACATTTATACCTCCTTTGTAATAATTTTTCTTATAAAACGGGAGTTTGCAAACACTCGCCGAAAATTTTTTTCCTCTAATTTCTAGAAAAATTTTTGTATTTTCCTTTGTATATGTATTATTTACATAGCCCATTGCAATAGGACTTTTTACACTTGGACCAAAAGATCCACTAGTAATTTTTCCAATTTGATTATGATTTTCATCAAATATTTTTGTAGATTCTCTTGCTATAATTTTTCCATCAGGCTTGA
The DNA here is from genome assembly GCA_902603925.1 of uncultured Pelagibacteraceae bacterium. Taxonomy (GTDB): domain Bacteria; phylum Pseudomonadota; class Alphaproteobacteria; order Pelagibacterales; family Pelagibacteraceae; genus Pelagibacter. Next base: position 12,047 of record CACKWQ010000004.1, read on the forward strand.
TCCCTACCCTTAACTTTGTAACACCTTGATTAATTTGTTCTTGTATTTTTTTTGATCCTGGAAAATTACTATTGATTCGATTTTTTGAAATAGCCCATTTAAGGTTTGCCTCTAAGGGGCTTGTGTTTTCATCAATATCATTTCCGTATAAACATAATCCAGCTTCAAGTCTTAAAGTGTCTCTTGCTCCCAGGCCAATAAGATGAGATCCAAGACTAATTAATTTTTCAACAAATTCAACTACATCATTATTGTTAATTGAAATTTCAAAACCATCTTCTCCCGTATATCCTGATCTAGTTACGTAAATGTTATTTAAATTATATTTAAAATCTCCTCCAAACATAAAATTTAATTTATTTATTCCAGGTATAATTTTTTCGATTATATTTTTTGACTCGGGTCCTTGCACAGCAATAAGTGACAGGTCTTTACTTAAAGATATTTTAAAACCCTCACCCAATTTTGACTTAATTATCTTATAATCTTTTTCTTTACATGCTGCGTTTAAAATTATCATATATCCCTTAGAAATTTTTGTAATTATCAAATCGTCATGAATACCTGCATTATCATTCATTAAAAATGAATACTTACTCTGATTAACTGAAAGATTTTTTAAATCTGTTGGAAATATATTTTGTAATTTATCTGTTAAGCTGTCATCACCCTCAATAAACAATTGTCCCATGTGTGAAACATCAAATATTCCAGACTCTTGTCTTGTGAGATTGTGCTCACTAATTATACCATTTTTATATTGAATAGGCATTTCGTAACCAGCAAACGACACAAATTTAGCATCAAATTTTTTATGTAAATTATATAAAGCGGTTTTATTCATAAATATTAACTCTTACCCCCTCTGTCTAGTTGCCTGAGAGATTTGCTCCTTCGGCGAGAAAAAATTCTCTTTCCAGAGTTAATATTTACGGTCCTTTTGCCTGAGAGTTTCCGGGGTGGTTGCTCCTTCGGCGCTACATTGTTGTAGTCTCTTCCGTTAGTTATTTATAGCATATATTGATTTTTAATCACTAATTTTTTTTGAAATTTTGTTTTTGTTAATGGTTATAAATTGTAGAAAAACTGCGAATAATACAATTGATCCTCCAACAAAAACGATCAAAGGTGGTTGCTCATTTACAACTAGCCACGCCCAAAGAGGTCCTAATACTGCTTCAACTAACATTATAATTCCTACGGTCGCTGATGATGTATTTCTCGCTCCTATTGTAATTAAAATAAATCCAAAACCTAATTGAAAAAAACCAGCTAAAAATCCAAGAAAAATCTCGTAAAGAGATATAATTATTTTTCCTGCAATAACATATCCTATGACCATAGCAATTATACCAGCATATAATTGTAAAGGCACCATATCTATTTTGGGATATTTTCTAATTATCAGTATTAAAACAGAAAAAGAGATTGGCATTACAAATGCAGCAATATTGCCTGAAATTTGTCCACTTGAGAGATCCGATCCTACCATCAAAATTATTCCAAATATAGCTAATATTATTGAAGCCAAAGTAATATTTGAAATTTTCTCTTTTAAAAAAAAATATCCAAATATAGCTAAAAAAATAGTTTGAGTTTGAATAATGAAATTTGTATTTGCAACAGTTGTGTTATACATTGCAAAAACATAACCACAAAAACCTGATGATAAAATAATTCCTCCCAAAAAACCGGGAAATCCTGATTTTTTAAATGAAACGAAAAATTTTTTTTTGTAAGTAAATATTAAAAATATTGATACAACCAAAATAAAAAATAAAGATCGCCAAAATAATATTTGCCATAAATTAGCTCCTTCAAATAATTTTACTATTAGTCCACCAAAACTTAAACTAAAAGCTCCTAAAAAAACTAACAAAGGACCAGGTAGATTAGAAATTAATTTCATATTTGATCTAGAATATTTTTTGTTTCCATTGAGTATAGTCTAAATATTTTTTCTGCATCTTTAATATCGATCATTTTAAACTTTATTTTAGACAATGGTGGGAGCTGAACTATCTTATCATAATCAGCGCTAATAATTACTGCAATTTTTGGATAACCACCTATTGTACCGTGGTCTGAGAGCATTATAATCGGTTTCCCGTCTGGAGGCACCTGAATTGCTCCTTTGATTAATCCCTCAGATTTAATATTTTCACTTTTTATATTTTCTAATTTGTCACCTTCCAATCTCATTCCCATTCTATCAGTTAAATTTGTAACTTGATATTGGCTATCTAAAAAAGATTTATGAGATTTACTCGAAAAATAATCAAAATTTGTTCCTTTAATAACTCTTATAAATTCAATTTTGCTATTTACATAATTTATTTCTTTTTTGTTAACGGGTTTTTGATTTCGATTTAGTTGTAAATTATCATGTTCAATGATTTTATTTCCATTGTTTGGACCTAGCTTAGATTTTAAATGTGTAGAATAACTATTCCATTTTTTTTCTAATTTAAAACCTCCAGATATTGCGAAGTAGCCATACATAGAATTATTTGTTGAAATGATATCTATTTCATCATCAGTATTTAAAGAGAAAGTTTTGTAACAATCACCTTTGTAAATTTTAGAATTCTTTTTAACTGTAAAATCCACATTACCTGTCACTACACAATTGATATTATTTTCATTAATTTTAAGTTTTGGTCCTTGAAGCGCGAACTCTAAAACCGCATCATTTAAATCATTTCCAACCAATTTATTTGTAATTAAAAAATTTCTAGTATCCATGGCTCCGCTGAATGGAATTCCTATGTGATAAAAGTTCGATCTTCCTCTATCTTGGAAAGTCGTATTTAGCCCTGGTCTTATTACTTTTATACTCATTTTATTCTTTTATTTTATTAAATTCTTTTTTGGTTATTTCATAGAATTGAACGCTATCTCCAGGTTTGATTAAAACAGGATTTTCCTCTTCATTCTTATTAAATATCTTAACGGGTGTATTGCCGATGATGTTCCAACCACCTGGACTTTCATAAGTATAAATATTGCAGAATTGCTCTGTAATCCCTACAGACCCTTTGGGTACTTTTACTCTCGGCGTTTCTAATCTTTTTAGCCATATATTTTTATTTGTGTCTCCCAAAAAAGGCATTCCGGCAACAAACCCCGTCATATAACAATAAAGTTCTTTACTTAAAATATTTTTATAAATTTCTTTAAAATTTAAATTAGTTTTTTTTGAAACTCGGTCTATGTCTAAAGCAAATTCTTCGTCAATACATATTGGAATTATTTTTTTATTTGAAAAATTCCAATCAGTTTCATCTAATTTTAAATCATGTATCTTTTCAATCAATTCTTTATAATTGATAATTTCTAAATCAAAAGTAATAATTAATTTATTATAGGATGGAGCTAAATTTGTTATTCCCTTAATATTTTTATTCTTTAAAGTTTTAAAATATTTAATAACTTCATGATTAACTTTTTTACTTACTTCAGAACCAAAATCACAATATATTGCTGCATCTCCAAGATTTGATATATTTTTAATCATATCGTGTTATACTTAACATGTAGATATGGAAATTAACATCAATTGTGACTTGGGTGAAAAGTCAAAACATCACTCTAACAAAAATGATCCGGAGTTATTAAATATAGTAAATACAGCAAGTATTGCCTGTGGTTATCATGCTGGTGATGAAAATACTATGAGGGAAGTCATAAATATATCTATTAAAAATGGAGTAAGTTTTGGGGCACATCCTTCCTTTAAGGATCTTGAAAATTTTGGAAGAAAAAGAATAAATTTGCCAGCCAATGAAATTAAAAAGTTAATAAAAGATCAATTTAATATTTTACAAAAAATTGCAGATGAAAAGAGTCAAAGAGTTACTCATATTAAACCACATGGAGCTTTAAATAATATGGCATGCGAAAATATTGAACTTTCAGACGTAATTTCTAAAACAATTTATGAAATTGATAAAGATCTTATTTATCTCGTACCAACTGGTTCAAAAATGGAAATCTCAGCTAACAAACATGGTCTAAAAGTAGCCTCAGAGATATTTGCTGACAGAAACTATTTGGATGATGGGAACTTAGTATCAAGAAAAGAGGATAATGCCGTTATAAAAGATCCTGTTGAGGCTAAAGATCATGTGCTATTTATGGTTCAAAATCAGGCGTTAAGATGTCTCAGTGGAAAGCAAATACCTTGTAAAATTGACTCAATTTGCATACATGGAGACACTTCAAGTTCTTTGGAAATAGCAAAGATCATTAAAGATAATTTAATAAATAACGGTTTTGAATTAAAACCACTAAGTAAAATGAAAAAATTTTTATGATAAAAAAATTATTAATAACTCTATCCTTTGTTCTATTTTTTGGAAATCTTTTGTTCGCTGCTGGGGGCGATGGCGGTTCGACTAAGAGCAATTATGATAAGGCTGTGAAGTTAATTAAATCTGCGAAAAAATATGAAGCAGGTGGCAAAATAAAAAAAGCTGATGACAGATATAAGAAAGCTTTCAAATTACTTATAAAGTCGAATAAAGAAAAACCTGGTAAAGCAGACACTTTAAATTACTTGGGTTTCACATCTAGAAAATTAGGTGATTTTGAAAATGCTGAAATTTTTTACTCTCAAGGTTTAGAAATCAGCCCTTATCATATTAGAATCAACCAATATATGGGTGAGTTGTATGTAACAACAAACAGAATTAATCAGGCGAAAGAAAGATTGGCTGTTTTAGATGGGTGTGAATGTAAAGAATATACATTACTAAAAGATATTATAGATGGAAAAACCAAATCCAAATATTAAGTGAAACATTGAAATTTTAAAGAATTCTATTATTATTAAATTAACTTGATCGAACAATCTCTTATACTTTTACAAATAACTTTTATTGATATTATTCTTGCTGCGGATAATGCAATAATTATTGGTTTAATAGCTGCAAACTTTATTCCAAAATACAGAAAACAGATCATATTGTGGGGTGTTGCTGGCGCTTTGGTATTTAAAGTCTTGTTTGCTATATTTGCTACCTATTTATATAAATATTATTTCATTAAGATTCTTGGAGGTTTGGCTCTAATTTGGATAGTCAATGATCTTAGAAAAGACTTATTAGAAATAAAAAAAGTAAAATCCACTAAAAAAAAGTCTCAACAGCCTGTGTACACATCATACGTACAAAGTATTTATAAAGTATTATTTGCAGATATTACAATAAGTTTTGATAATGTAATTGGTGTAGTTGGAGCAGCTAAAGGCAATATCGCACTTATGGTATATGGTTTAGTATTATCAGTAATATTAACTGGAGCGGGAGCAACATATTTAGCAAATTACATTCAGAAGCATATTTGGATAGCATACATTGGTCTAGGATTTATTCTTTTAGTCGCTATTCAATTAATTATTGGTGGCCTTGTTGATTTAGAGATACTGCAGATTAATGAACAATTTAAAAAATATTTTTAATAAGAATATTTTTTAGTAGGATATTTTTTTAATTTAACTTCTTGTTTAAATTTTTTAACCGCTGTTTCAATGTTATTAGAAATATTAATATACTTTTTAACAAATTTTATTTTAGAATTGGTTAAACCAACAAGGTCATCAGTGACCAAAATTTGACCATCACAATAAACGGAAGACCCTATTCCAATTGTGGGAACTTTAATTTCGTTAGTTATTTTTTTTGCTAAGGATTTTTCAATACACTCTAGAACTATTGCAAATACGCCTAGTTTCTCTAAAGCTTTTGCATCTTTTAAAATTTTTTTTCTTTCAATCTCAGTTTTGCCTTTTGATTTAAATTTACCTCTTACAGATTGGGGCATGATACCCAAATGGCCTAAAACAGGAATTTTATTTTTGATTAAGTGTTTCACTATATCTTTAATTTTAGAACCACCTTCAAGTTTTACTGCATCTGACTTAGTTTTTTTAATTATTTTTTTCGCATTGATTAGAGCAATTTTTTTATCTTTGTATGTATTATACGGCATATCAAAAACCATAAGACTGTTATTTATACCCATTCTCACACTTTTTGCATGTTCGATCATAGTATCAAGTGAGATTTTTCTTGTTGTATTATAATTATAAAGAACTGATGCCATAGAGTCCCCAACTAAAGTCATGTCTACATATTTGTCAATTATCTGAGCAATATTTTTTGAATAAGCTGTTAAAGATACTATCTTTGATTTATTTTTTTTAGCTATTATATCTTTTATTTTCGTGTTCATTGTTTTGTCTACTCTAATTCGATAGTGCTAGGTGGTTTGGATGTTACATCATAAACTACTCTATTAATACCTTTTATGCTATTTACAATTTTGTTAGACACATCTTGCATAAAATTTTTTTTAAAATTAAAAAAATCTGCTGTCATACCATCTTCAGATGTAATTGCTCTTAATAAACATATGTATTCATAGGTTCTGTTGTCTCCCATCACACCAACAGTTTTTACTGGTAAAAGTGCTGCATAAGCCTGCCAAATTTTATGGTAAAGATTATACTTATACAAACTTTTAATAAAAATATTATCTGCCTCCTTTAATATGTTAATTTTATTTTCATCTATATTACCAGGAATTCTTATCGCGAGACCAGGACCAGGAAATGGATGCCTATTTAATATTTCTTTATTTAAACCGAGTTCTTTACCAAGTTTTCTAACTTCATCTTTAAACAAAAATTTGATTGGTTCGACTAATTTCAATTTCATTTTTTTTGGAAGACCACCAACATTGTGATGGGATTTAATTTTAGATGTTTGGCTTCCTGTAACTGATTTGCTTTCTATTAAATCAGGATACAAAGTTCCTTGGGCTAAATATTTGATATTTGATATTTTTTTTGAATATTTTTCGAAAATTTTAATAAATATATTCCCAATTATTTTTCTTTTTTTCTCAGGATCATTTACTTTTTTTAATTTTTTAATAAATAAATCTCTAGCATTAACATAAATAAGTTTAATTTTTAATTTTTGTTTAAATGTTTTTACGACTTGAACTTCCTCATTTTTTCTTAATAGACCAGTGTTAACAAATATACATGTTAAATTTTTACCGATTGCCTTATGTATAATTTTTGCTACTACACTGCTATCTACGCCTCCAGATAGTGCGCAAATAACCTTAGAGTTCCCTACTTGTTTTTTAATGTCATCTATTATTTTTTCTTTCTGTTTTTTTGACGACCAATTTTTTTTCGACTTACAAATTGAAAATAAAAAATTTTTTATAAGTTTTTTACCATTATATGTATGTGTTACTTCTGGGTGGAATTGGATACCATAAAATTTCTTAAATTTATTCTGAATTATGCAAAATTTAGAATTTGCACTTGAAGCGATTTTTTCAAAATTTTTTGGTAGTTTTGTTACTTGGTCTGAATGACTCATCCAAACATTATTTTTCCCATTTTTATTAAAAAAACCTCTAGTAAGAATACTATCCTTATTTTTTTTTATATTTACGAGACCAAATTCTCTCAATTTAGACTGTTTTACTTTCCCACCCAATTCTTTTGAAATTATTTGATGTCCAAAGCAAATTCCCAATATTGGTATATCTTGATTTAATATTTTTTTGTCAAAACTTATCTTTTTAGTTTGATAAACGTTTAAAGGACCCCCCGACAAAATTATACCCTTTACATCTTTTTTGCTAAAATTAATCTTTTTTTTGTGGCTTATAATTTCAGAATAAACTCCAAGTTCACGAACTCTTCTTGCAATCAATTGTGTGAACTGTGAACCAAAATCTATTATTAATATTTTTTTAAGATTCATTTGAGGTGTCAAAATTTTTCAATCTTTCTTCGATTGATGCTATTTTTTCACATAAGCTTGTGCATATTTTTTCAAAATCTGATTGTAATTCCGTAACTTTTGAAAAATTAGATTTTTTAAGTTCAATATCTATTATCATATACATTGCTTCCTCATTATCTGGCTCAAGTAATAAAGTTGTATTTAAATTTTTTTCTGTTTCCTTTTCATTTTCCTCTATTTCGTAAATTTTAGCTAAATATAGATAGGATTTTGCGTCTTTGGGATTAAATACCAAATTTCTTTGGAATAAAAATTTTGATTTTTCATATTCTTTTTTTTTAAATAAATTTTGCGCATTATCAAAAAAATTTTCTGATGCAAAAGTACTTGTAAATATTAATAAAAAAAATATTACATAAAATTTATTTTTTAATTTCATCAATGTTGTGTACCATACTTTCATAAAATCCTGCTTTTGTTATTTTAACAAATTTTGGATTTTGTCTTAAAATATTTATTTTTTTTGCTCCAAGATACCCCATTGAAGACTTTAATCCACCTATCAGCTGATAAAATATTTTATCTACTTTACCTTTATATTTTACAAATCCCTCAACCCCTTCCGGAACATACTTTGATTTATCTTTTTGTTTTAATTGATAATATCTGTCTGCTGACCCTCTGTTCATCGCGCCAATAGATCCCATGCCTCTAAAACTTTTAAACAACTTACCACCTCTTCTTATTATTTTTCCTGGTGACTCGTCTGTTCCTGCAAATAATGACCCTATCATTACAGCATCTGCACCTGCTGCAAGAGCTTTTGCTATATCTCCTGAAAATTTTATTCCACCATCAGCAATAATACTTATTTTCTTACTTTTTATACCGTTTCTTACATTTAAAATTGCACTAAGTTGTGGTACCCCAATACCAGCTACTAATCTTGTTGTACAAATTGAACCCGGGCCAATACCAACCTTTATAATGTCTACTCCTAATTTAATTAAAAACTTTGCCGCATCTGCAGTAGCAACGTTTCCTGCACAAAGAGAAACTGATCTTGGTTTAATTTTTTTGATTTTTTTTATTATCTCTCCTACTTTTTTTGTGTGACCATGTGCAGTGTCTACGACAATTAAATCGATTTTATATTTTAAAATCTCTTTAGCTCTTTCGAATTCGTTTGTTCCTGCACCAACTGCTGCCCCAACTTTTAATTTCAATGATTTTACCTTCTTGATTTCAACAATTTGTTTTTTTATGGATAAATTTCTGTGAATAACCCCAATCCCGCCTGCTTTTGCAATCGCTATTGCCATCTTTGCTTCTGTGACAGTATCCATGGCAGAGGTTATTAATGGTATTTTAAGTTGTAAATTGCTTGTGAGAGAAGTTTTTGTTTCTACATCTGTTGGTAAGACAGATGAATACTTAGGTGTAAGAGTTACATCATCGAATGTTAGAGCTTCTTTTATAGGACCCATGTCCTTATATATATGATTCTACAAAAATTAAAAGACTTACGATCTCAAAAATTTAGATATTAAGAAAGTTTCTTTAGAATCTTTTCTGCTAGATGGTGGTTTAAAAACTCTTGTTTCTTTAAAGTATTTTTTAGATTTAGATACTATTTCATTAAATGAGGACCCCATAAATATTTTTGTGACAAATTGACCATTTGTTTTTAACATTTCTTTTGCAAATTCAATAGACTCCATTGCTAACTCTCCAGTAACAATTGCATCTAGATTTTTATTTCCTGTAGTATTTACTGCCATGTCAGAAATTACTAAATCTATTTTTGCGTTAAAAAATGACTTAATTTTTTGTTTATAAATATCATCAGTAAAATCTCCTTTCATTAACTTTACATTTTTGATTTTTTGAATTTCTAGAAGATCAATTGCTAATAATTTTGTATTTTTTAATGTTACAGATAAATATTGAGACCAACTTCCCGGGGCTCCTCCAAGGTCAACTATTGACTGACCATTTTTTAATATTTTAAATTTATCATTTATTTCTTTGAGTTTATAAACCGCTCTAGATCTATATCCCTCAATTTTAGATTGTCTTACATAAATATCTCTTCTTTGCTTATTAATCCAATTTTTTGAAATTCTATTTTTTTTCAATTAGATAGAAACCTTAAACTTTTTGATAATATATTATTTGAAACAGATTGAATATTTATTTTAACACTTTTATCTATTCTCATATCTTTATTATTTTTCCAAATACCAGCTGCTAAATGCATTATGCCAATTTTATTATTTGGTAAGTAAGGTTCTACGAAGTAATTATTATTTTCATCAAACTTAGGTAGTAAATTGCTTGCAATCCAGTTGCAACTTAATGGTAAAAACTCAGTATCAACATCATCAACATAAACGCTCAAATTTATTGCAAGACCTTCAGATCCAAAAATTTTACCTGCACTAAGAGTTTTTTTAAGGTTCTTTTGCCATATGTCCCAACAGGGTGAATTTTTTTCTAACGAAAATGTCCCAATATTTATGTGAGGTGCAAATGCTAGCTTCCTCGCATCATTCATATTTATATTTGAACTTAACGCATGTTTAAAATTCTGAGATTTTATTTGTGCAAATTTTCCAAAAATCCATTTAACTTTAGAAGTTATTTTATAGCCAGGCCCTATTGTTTGGGTAATGCCAAGCTTTCCGCTGTCACAAGCTTTGAAATATAGTTCTACACAATCCCAATCTTGAACCCATGCATCACAATCAATCCATAAATATTTTTCATAATCTGGAAAGTATTTTGGTAAAAAGGCCCTTGAGACCTGACTTTTTAACCATTCTTTTCCCATTACTTTACGACTTGGTACTTTAATATCCCACTCTGCTTTTTTAACACTTTTTACCTTCCCGGATAATTTGCTCAATTGATTATCTGAAAGACCGGCATCTAAAACACAAATATCAACATTTATACTTTCTTTAAATCTAGTGATAGAATTAATAAGTTCTATTAACATTTCAAAGTAAGTAGAATCTGCTAAAGTTACAACTGCTTTATTACTCATCACAATATATCTTCATGATCATCAATATCACCTGATTGGGTTATGAATTTATTTCTCACTTTTATAAAATGTATAGAGCTAATTGGTATCATAAAAAGATATATAAGACCTGAAATAACTATCGTATTAAATGTATATAGAAGTAATAATACAAAATAAATCACCACACCAAATATTAAAAATATACTCATTCTTCTAGGAACAATTATTTTTTTTAAAGAGTAAGTTGGTAATTTACTAATTAATAATATTGAAATTGTTACAAAAAATATTGGTACAACTAAATTATAATTAATGTTTATTAATGTAAGTTCACTAAAACTAAAAAATAAAGGCATAAGGACTAATATTCCACCTGCAGGTGACGGTATACCCTCAAAAAAATTACCCTTCCACGATGGTTCCTCAGACGAATTAACATTAAATCTAGCCAATCTTAATGCAACTGCAACAACATATATTAAACATATGAACCAACCTATCCTGCCAAGTTCGTTCAATTTCCAAAAATACATTATAAAAGCTGGCGCAACACCAAAACTAATTACATCTGTTAAAGAGTCTAATTCTTTACCCACTTTGGAAGTTCCTTTTATTAATCTTGCAATTCTTCCATCTAAACCATCAATTATTCCAGCTACTATTATGGCAACTACAGAAAATTGAAAATTTCCATCAAATGCAAATTTAATTGATGAAAGGCCAATACAAACTCCTACTAAAGTAAATATATTAGGTAATATTACTCGAGAATTCTTCGCTGCTACAATTTTAAACTTTCTTTTTGGTTCCATTATCTTTTAGCAATTAGAGTTTCACCAGCAATGGTTTTTTGGTCAACCTTGACTAATGGTTTGTAATTTTCGAAATATAAGTCTGCTCTACTTCCAAATCTTATCATTCCTATTCTGTCTCCTTGTTTTAAATCAGTATCCTCATCAGTTTCACAAACAATTCGTCTAGCAATAAGTCCTGCTATTTGTACAACAACTATATCTTCCCCATTTGCATTGGTTATTTTATAATAATTTCTTTCGTTATGCTCGCTTGCTTTATCTAGAGATGCATTAAAAAATTTTCCAGGTATATATAATATTTTTGAAACTTTTCCTGAACATGGTGTTCTATTCACGTGACAATCAAATACATTCATAAAAACGCTTACTTTTGTAAAAGTTTTGTTTTCTAAATTTAATTCTTTTGGTCCATTTGTTTCCTTAACTTGTAAAACTATACCGTCTGCAGGGCTAACAAGATAATCTTCGTCGTTTATAGGGTGTCTCTCTGGATCTCTAAAAAAATAATAACACCAAATAGTTAGAACTAATCCAATTAGTCCTAAAAAATTACTTATAAAATAGAATATTAATGTTATTACGCCAAAAATAATGAGAAATTTATATCCCTCTTTGTGAACTTTTGGAAAAACTTTATCTATCATAATCCTTCATTTGCTAATTTGTGGTTAATATGTATATAAAACTCTATAATTCAATTAATAAGATATATAAATAAATATGGCTAAAATTAAGGTAAAAAACCCGATTGTAGAGCTAGATGGCGATGAAATGACTAGAGTTATTTGGGAATTTATAAAAAATAAACTCATAAAGCCCTACCTGGAGTTAGATATTAAGTATTATGATTTAGGTATAAAGAGCAGAGACAAAACATCAGACCAAATTACAATTGATTGTGCTAATGCAATTAAAAAATACAATGTTGGAATTAAATGCGCAACTATAACGCCTGATGAAGGTAGAGTTGAGGAGTTCGGGCTTAAAAAAATGTGGAGATCTCCTAATGGAACAATTAGAAATATTCTTGGAGGTACAGTTTTTAGAGAACCAATATTATGTAAAAATATTCCTAAACTTGTTCCCAGCTGGGAAAATCCTATTTGTATCGGAAGACATGCTTTTGGGGATCAATATAGAGCTACAGATTTTCAGGTACCAGGCAAAGGAAAATTGGAGATTAAATGGACTTCAGAAGATGGAAAAGAAAAAAAGGAATTTGAAGTTTTTAACTTCCCAGGCCCAGGTGTAGCAATGTCAATGTATAATTTAGATCAATCCATTAGGGATTTTGCAAGATCATGTATGAATTATGGATTAAACAGAAGATGGCCAGTTTTTTTATCTACCAAAAATACAATATTAAAAAAATACGATGGAAGATTTAAAGACATATTTCAAGAAATTTATGAAAATGAATTTTCAGAATTATTTAAAGAGAGGGGAATTACTTACGAGCACAGACTTATTGATGACATGGTAGCATGTGCAATGAAATGGAATGGAAATTACATTTGGGCTTGCAAAAATTATGATGGAGACGTTCAGTCAGATACTGTCGCGCAAGGTTTTGGTTCATTAGGTTTAATGTCTAGTGTTTTAATGAGCCCAGATGGAAGAACAATTGAAGCTGAAGCAGCTCATGGAACTGTAACTAGACATTATAGAATGCATCAACAAGGAAAAGAAACCTCAACAAACCCTATTGCATCAATATTCGCTTGGGCTAGAGGTTTATATCATCGAGCAAAACTTGACGAAAATGAGGATTTAAAAAAATTTGTTAAAAATTTGGAAAAAACTTGCATTGAAACAGTAGAAAGTGGATCAATGACAAAAGATTTAGCTATATTAGTTGGATCAGATACAAAATTTTTAACAACAAATCAATTTTTGGATGTAATAGATGGCAATCTTAAAAAAAGATTAGATCAAAACTTTTAATTTTTCAAAAGCTTCATCAATTTTATTTTCTAATACACCACCTGCTTGAGCAAAATCTGGTCTACCACCTCCACCTTTGCCACCAATTACTTCTGATCCAAGTTTTGCAAATCTTACAGCATCATATTTTGAGGTTAGTTTTTTCGTAACTCCTACTGCAAGTCCTACTTTGCCATCTTTGTTCGCAAAAATAATTATTAAACCCTCTCCTATTTCTTTTTTTCCGTTGTCAACTAATCCTCTTAATTCTTTAGGAGGTAAGTCAGAAATTTTTTGAAATCTTACTTTAATATTATTAATAGTTTCATCTTTAATTATATTTTTTGATTTATCATTTAGAATTTTACCTATTGACAATTTCTCTAGTTGTCTTGTTAAATCTTTAATTAAGTCTTTAGGATTTTTGTTTTCTAAATTTGGCTTACCACCAAAAGACGTTATATCTTTAGTTAACATTTCTATAGTCTTCTCATTTTTTTTAGCTGATAAATTTGATTGTTTTTCTTTATCTTTTAAGAAGTCCTCTAATTGTTTATCCCTTAAAGCCTCAATTCTTCTAACACCTGCAGCTATAGATGACTGACTAATAACCTTCAATTTTCCAACATCTCCAGTATTTTTAACGTGAGTTCCGCCACATAACTCAGTTGAAAAATATTTATTACCTTCATCTCCCATAAAAACCACTCTTACTTCGTCACCATATTTCTCTCCAAATAAGGCTAATGCACCATGTTCTATACCCTCTTCAGGTGTCATTATTCTAGTTATGACATCTGATTTTTTATTAACTATCTCGTTTGCTATTTCCTCAATTTTCAGCATTTCGTCATTAGATATTGGTTTCATATGGCTAAAATCGAAACGTAATCTGTCTGGAGCAACTAGAGAACCTTTCTGCATAACGTGTTTTCCAAGAGTTCTTCTTAAAGACTCATGTAAAAGATGAGTTGCAGAATGATAAGCTTTAATATTTTCTCTTCTCTCGCTATCTATTTTTAATTCCACACTTTCCCCAACTTTCAAACTTCCTCCATCAATTACTCCATAATGCACAAATAGATTTCCTAATTTTTTTTGAACATCAGTGACTGTAAATGAATTATTACCTGAATTTATTTTTCCAATATCTCCTAATTGACCACCAGATTCACCGTAGAAAGGTGTTTGGTTTACAACAATCATTCCTTTCTCACCAGTTTTTAAACTATCAACTTCATTATTATTTTTGATAAGTTTTAAAATAACTCCCTCTGATTGGATTTTTTCATAACCTAGAAATTCAGTAGCTCCAACTTTATCTTTTATATCAAACCAAATCTCATCGACAGCAGCATCACCAGAACCTTTCCAATTTTTTTTTGCAAGTTCCTTACTTTCTTGCATAAGACTTTGAAACTTATCGTTATCAACTTTTAAAGATTTATTTTTAAGAATATCTTCAGTTAAATCTAACGGAAAACCATATGTATCATATAATTTGAATGCTACTTCGCCCGGTAAGACCTTATCTATCTTGGAGATCTCTTCATCTAAAATTTTCATACCTCTTTCGAGTAAAACTAAAAATTTTTCTTCTTCCATTTTTAAAGTTTCTTTAATTAATGATTGAGCTCTATCTAATTCAGGATAACTATCTGACATTTCATTTAATAGACTTTTAAAAATATTGTGAAACACTGGATCTTTTGAACCTAACAAATGGGAGTGTCTCATACCTCTTCTCATAATTCTTCTTAAAACATAGCCTCTTCCTTCATTAGATGGTAATACACCTTCGGCTAATAAAAACGAGCTCGCTCTTAGATGATCTGCAATCACACGAAAACTTGCGATGTTATTTTCATCACTTTTTACTTTTACGGTATCTGATATCGATTCAATTAATTTTTTAAAATGATCACTTTTATAATTATCATGCGTGCCTTGTAATAAAGCGGTAATTCTCTCTAAGCCCATACCGGTATCAACTGAGGGCTTTGGTAGATTAATTCTTTTATCTTTTGAAATTTGTTCAAATTGCATGAAAACCAAATTCCAAATTTCTATATATCTATCTCCATCTTGGTCTTTAGTTCCAGGCAAACCACCAGACAATTGATCTCCGTGATCGTAAAAAATCTCTGAACAAGGTCCACATGGACCTGTTTCACCCATAGACCAAAAGTTATCTGAAGTAGAAATCTTTATTATTCTATCATCTCCAAAACCAGTAATTTTCTTCCATAAATTGAAGGCCTCATCATCCTCGTTGAATACTGTAAAATAAAGCTTATTTTTATCAATTCCAAAATCTTTGGTAATTAAATTCCACGCTAATTCAATCGCACGCTCTTTAAAATAGTCTCCAAAAGAAAAATTGCCTAACATTTCAAAAAAAGTGTGGTGTCTTGGAGTATAACCTACATTTTCTAAGTCATTATGCTTACCCCCTGCTCTTACGCATTTTTGCGAGGTGGTAGCTCTTTTGTAGTTTCTTTTTTCTAGTCCTGTGAACACATTTTTAAACTGAACCATACCTGAATTAGCAAACATTAATGTAGGATCATTATTTGGAACCAAATTACTTGATCCTACTATTTCATGACCATTATTTTTGAAATACTCAAGGAAAGTTTTTCTTATATCGTTTAATGTATTATTTGGCATTTCATTTAAAATACCGTTTTTTTGGTGTATGTAAATTCTAATTAAAAAAAAAGGCGCCTTAATAAGGCGCCCTTTTTAATGCTAAAAGATTTATGCTAATTCTTTTTTTCGGGTACTTCCTCTGTTGCGGCTTCTGCAGCCTCAACTTTTTCCTTTTCAATAGGATTTCCCTCAATTTTCTTTGAAATTAAGCCAGCTTTTTCTCTAATTGCCATCTCAATTTCAGCAGCTGCTTTAGGATTTTGTTCTAAATAAAGTTTTGCATTTTCTTTACCTTGACCTATTTTTTCGCCTTTATAAGCATACCATGCTCCTGATTTTTCAACTATATCTGCTTTGGCACCTAGATCAATTAACTCACCTGTTTTACTAATTCCTTTTCCGTACATTAGATCAAACTCAACAACTTTAAATGGTGGAGCAACTTTATTTTTTACTACTTTAACTCTAGTGCTATTTCCAATTATTTGCTCTTTATCTTTAATTGCACCAATTCTTCTAATATCCATTCTAACTGAAGAATAAAATTTAAGTGAGTTACCACCTGATGTAGTTTCTGGACTACCAAACATTACACCAATTTTCATTCTAATTTGATTAATGAAAATTACCATTGTGTTCGTTCTTGAAATAGAACCTGTTAATTTTCTTAATGCTTGTGACATTAATCTTGCCTGAAGACCAACATGATGGTCTCCCATATCTCCTTCAATTTCAGCTCTAGGTGTTAATGCTGCAACTGAATCGACAACTAAAACCGATAATGAGCCAGATTTAATTAATGTATCAGTAATTTCTAAAGCTTGCTCACCAGTATCAGGCTGAGAAATTAATAATGAGTCTGTATCAACTCCTAATTTTTTTGCGTAAATTGGATCTAATGCATGCTCTGCATCTATAAATGCACATGTTCCACCTGCTTTTTGAGCTTCAGCTAAAACTTGTAAAGCTAATGTTGTTTTTCCAGAAGACTCTGGTCCATAAATTTCAACAATTCTTCCTTTGGGAAGACCACCTATTCCAAGAGCAAGGTCTAAGCTTAATGATCCTGTTGAAATAGACTCGACATCCATTGCCTTTTGTTGACCAAGCTTCATCACTGAACCTTTTCCAAAGGTATCGGTTATTTGGCTTATCGCTGCGTCTAGCGCTTTATTTTTTTCTTTATTTTCCAAATCTTTATCTTTTGCGGATTTGACCACTTTTAAGTTATTTTTCGTCATTTTTTGCCTCTTTTTTGTAATTTATTAACATACGAATCATAAATTATTTGTACTACTTTTGTTCTCATTTGCAATAAAAATTTGTAACCCCATAAAAAACCCGTTTTATTTGACGTTTAAATAGTCGCTATTTAAAAGCCCAATTGACTTTAAAAGGTTATATTGAGCTAAAACAAAGTCTCTTTCAGAATTAGCTAAAGAGATTCTTGCATCTAATAATATTGCTGTAGACTGAATGAAATCTAAAGTACTTCTGGACCCTCTTTGATATTCTTCTGTTATGCCCTCATTTGCAATCTCAGCAGCATTAACTTGAGCTCTTATAGATTTCAAAATACTTTCTGAGGATTGATAATTTGACCAAGCACTAGATATGCTTGTTTCATTAGACTTAATTGTATTATCTAATAACAATCGTTTTCTTATTTTTTCACTTTGATTTTTATTTACTTTAGCTAGGTTTTTTCCACCTGAAAAAAAAGGCCATGTAATAGTTGCTTTAATTGTATCTTGCTCTTTTTCATCAATTGTTGAGCTAAAATCTTCAGTGTTGGATCTTTCTATAGATAAGGTTGCAGTAGGCGCCAGTTCTGATTTAGATATTTTTATATCTTTTTCTGATTGTTCATACTCAATTTTTGCAATTAGAATATTTGGATTATTATTAATTGATAATTTGATTGCATCGTTTAATGATTGAGGTAGCGGTGATATTGGATTTAATGATTTATTCAAATCTTCAATATTGATAATTTTCCCGATAACGTTTTCGTAATCTAATTTACTGGTTATTAGATCGTTCATAGCTTTTATGTTTTTTGCTTCAGCTCCAGCTAAAGAAGACTCGGATTGAGATAAATCTGATAATGTTATTTGTCCAATCTCCAATCTAGTTTTGTCGTTTTCTACTTGACGTATAAGTAAATTTAAATTTTTTTCGTTTATTTTAACTTTTTCACTAGATGCTATTAAATTGGAATAAGCTTCTATAGCTTTGTAGAAAATTTCTTGCTCTATTTTTTTTAATTTCTCCTTTGAAAGATTTAACCCCAGTTGACTTTTTTTGAGCTCAGCACTTCTACCAAAATCAATTAATGTCTGCTCCAGTTTTATTGTTGTATTAACTGGATCAACATCGTTAGTAGAGGCATCTCCCCCACTTTGATTTGTTAGTTTACTAGTATCTTGCTGGCTTTTTGAACTAGTAATTGTACCTTTTGGTAAGTAATTACCTTTGGAAATTTTAAGATCTTGTTCAGCAATATTAACGTTTTCTCTTTCTGCATTGAGCTCTTTGTTATTTTTATAAGTAATTTTTAATGCATCATATAAGCTATCACTTAAAGCATAATTAATATTAAAGATAAAAATAAATATAATTGTTATTAAAAATTTCATTTTTTATAGATAACAGATTTGATTTGATGACTACTATTTAAATTCATTATTATTGACGCATATTTTGGTACATTTTTAAACATATTTTCTGTTATTCTCTGATAAGTTTGCATAAAGCTTATTACATCTTTTTTATTCATAATTTTAAGGTTCTTTTTACTTTTTGTTTGTAACCTCAGCTTTTTCTCTTGCTTTAGTCTCCATTTTCTCAGCTGATTAAAACTGCTAGCTTTTAAGTAAAGCAAAGAGTCCAATTGTTTAAATAATTTTTTATAAGACGTTTTTAAATTATAATTAACAAAATTTCTCCATTTTAATTGTTTATCCATTGTTCTTTCCATACTATTCATTGATCTTTTTATTTCTAAATTTGTTTGAGCTTTAGCTCCAACACACCACCCTTCAAGAATTATGACATCTGGTCTTTTTTTTATTTCATACCATTTTTTTTTTGGAAGTCTGTCATCTATGGATTTGTCGAATAAAGGCAGTTTCATTTTTTTAAATTTCTTTTTTT
The DNA here is from genome assembly GCA_902603925.1 of uncultured Pelagibacteraceae bacterium. Taxonomy (GTDB): domain Bacteria; phylum Pseudomonadota; class Alphaproteobacteria; order Pelagibacterales; family Pelagibacteraceae; genus Pelagibacter. Next base: position 31,396 of record CACKWQ010000004.1, read on the forward strand.
TTGCGTTTTTAAAAAAATCTAACATAGCTTTAATATCATGTGTTCCCGGTGCACCCCTTGTCATTAGCATCGGGTGAATTTTTTTAGATAAGTTAAGTCGATCTTTTCTCGTTTTATAAAAATCATCTATGGAGATTTTAAAAACATTTAGTTTGAAATAATTAATTAATATAATTTTAAGAATTGATGATATTGTAGTTTTCCCAGTTCCTTGACCACCTGCAAGTCCAATAAAATATGGTCTCGATTTACATTTGTCTGAAATCCAAAAAGAGACTGGAATTAAATACTTCTTAATCATCCTCTCTTTGTTTTTAAATTTTTCTTTACTAGTTTCTTGAGATTTTATGAATTTTAAACATTTTTTTTTTACTATTTTGTAGCAATTATTATAAATTTTCATTTTATTTTTTTTTATCTAAAGGATGATTTTGACCATCATTTAAACCAACATTTTCTAATTTAAATGGATCTATTCCCTCAATGCATGCAACATTTACTCCAAAAATTTTTGGATTAATTCTTGGATTATTATGAGTATGAATACCGCAAACCGAACAAAAAAAATGTTTTGCTGTGTTAGTATAATATTGGTAAAGTTTTAATAACTCTTTACCTTTAGTTAGTGTAAAATCATTTTCTCCTAGAACTCCAATGATATAACCTTTTCTTTTACACAAAGTACAATTACATCTCATTAATTTTTCTATTCCTGTTTTTGGAATTTTTATTTCTGCTTCTACGCCACCACAATGACAAGTTAATTTTTTTTTCATTTTTTTTTCCTATCTAGAACATGATTATTTCCGTCATTATTTTCTACTTTTAAATTAAAATATTCATATGGATCTATTTCATCTATACATCCGACATTTACGGCAAATTCGTTTGGATTGCTTCTTCTTTGATGATGGGTATATATTCCACAAATTTTACAAAAGTAGTGCTTTGCAACCTTTGTGTTAAATTGGTACATAGATAAATTTTCTTTTCCCTCTAAAATTTGTAGATTATTTAAATCCACTGCTGCCATTATTGAACCTTTTTTTTTACAAATTGAGCAGTTACAGCGTTGTAGCTTTCCAAGATCATCTACTTTGATTTTTAACTTAACCTTTCCACAATGACACGATACTTTTTTCATATAAATTTTTTATATATATTTTTTTTTTATAAGATTAATAAACTACTATTGGTTAAAGTTATCCACAAGCACACTAAATCTTGTTTCGATGTTCTCGTTTTGATTCACTTTTGATTCAATTCTAGACTCAAAATACAACCTGATTGACACTATTGAATAATTAAGCTACAAATAGAACAAAACAAGAACACTTATGAAGCTTACTATACCTTATTACTTACATAAAGCTGGCGCTGGTTTTCCATCTCCGGCAACTGACTATATTGAGGAAGACATAGATCTTAACGTTCATCTAATAAAAAACGTGCCAGCAACTTTTGTAATTAGAGTTCAAGGAAGATCAATGATTGATGTGGGCATTAATGATGGAGATATACTAGTTGTCGATAAAAGCTTAAATCCGAGAAATTTTTCAACTGTAATTGCGAATGTTCATGATGAACTCGTAGTAAAAACTTTTGTACAGGAAAGAGATAAAAAGTTTTTAACCTCTGGTTCTAAAAAGTTTGAAGATCGTATTTTAATTAACGAAGAAGAAGATATATTTATTTGGGGAGTTGTTACTTATGTCATCCACTCAGTATACTAGAAAAATAGCTTTAGTCGATTGTAATTCTTTTTATGTTTCTTGTGAGAGATTATTTAATCCTAAAATAAGAAGGAAACCTGTTGTGGTTTTATCAAATAATGATGGATGTATTATTTCAAGATCAAACGAAGCTAAGGCTTTAGGTATAAAGATGGGAGAACCTTACTTTAAGGCAAAAGATATTATTATTAAAAATAACGTAAATGTATTCTCTTCAAACTATTCCTTGTACGGCGATCTATCAAGAAGGGTTATGAGAACTTTAAAAAGATTCAATTCTGATATTGAAATTTATTCTATTGATGAAGCATTTATAGATTTATCAAATTTCTCCGATAATGAAGTGGAAAAAGTAGGAAAAGAAATTAGGGCTACAGTTTTACGATGGACGGGGATACCTACAAGTATTGGGATAGCTAAAACTAAAACTTTAAGTAAAGTTGCAAATCATATAGCAAAAAAAACAAAGACAGGCGTTACAAGTTTGATAGGAATAGATAATCTCGATCCAGTTCTAGAAAAAGTAGATATAAATGATGTCTGGGGCGTTGGTAGGCAACTAACAAAATTTTATCAAAAAAACGGGGTATATAATGCAAAACAACTCAAAAATAAATCAAATACATGGATAAAGAAATGTTCGAATGTTTTGAGTTCGCGGACTGCAATGGAATTGAGAGGGATACCTTGTATTGAAATCGAAAAAACTATATCAAAAAGAAAAAGTTGTGTAGTGTCACGATCATTTGGAAAAAGAGTTGAAAAATTTCATGAGTTAAAAGAAGCAGTTGCTAGCTATTGTTTGAATGCTTCAGAAAAACTTAGGGCTGAAAATCTAGTTGCTAAAGCTTTAACTGTTTTTGTTAGAACAAGTCCTTTTCAAAGAAATTTTGGATACTATTCAAATTCTAAGACTATTGATTTTCCAATTGCAACAAATAACAGCATCGAAACAGTAAAAAAAGCAATTACTATTTTAGAAAGTATTTACAGAAACGGCTATAGATATCAAAAGGCTGGTGTAATGTTCAGCGGGTTATCAGATGAAAATAGCAAAGAAAATTTATTTGCATCGGAGAAAGATGAAAAAATTAATAAATTAATGAGATCAATAGATAAAACTAATTTTAGATTTGGAAGACGCACATTAAGTATAGCCAGCGCAGGAATTCAAAAAAAATGGTTTATGAAAAGAGAACATTCATCAAAAATTGATACAGCAGACTTCCATTGTATACCAACGATAAAAGCTATTTAATAGCATCGACACTATCAATATTGTTAAGGCAACTATTAAATTCATCAATATTTTCTCTTCCAGAAATTTTGACTATCAATATGCCAAAAATAACAATGAGAGCTAAAGGAATACAAGTAATGACACTTAGATTATTAGAGATTAGTATTAAATAGATTGCATAAAATGCAATAGATCTAATGATTACACTTGCTTTGAAAACAGCAATAATAGACAAGGAATGTTTAACTAAATTTAAAAAATTCATTTTAGAAGGTCCAAAATATCTTGCTCCTCTTTCGGATGGAATTGTTGCTAGATTCTTTTCTAATTTAGATAAAGCACCAGAAAAGCTACTCCATGTGGACTTATCATTTAAAAGTTTTTCTACAGTTTTTTTCGGCAAAAAAGTGTAATTACCAAACTTTATTGATTTACCTGTAAATATAAATGTAATTAATTTATGAATACTATAGCTTAATTTAAAAATTATTCCTTCAGATCTTTTTACTCTTTCACCAACAATTGGACTATCGGGATTATAACTTAAGTTATCAATAAATATTTTAATTTCTTCAGGTCTATCTTCTCCATCGCCATCCATAGGTATGATATAGTCAAATTCCTCGTTTTGATAAATATGCTTGAGCCCTGTTGCTATACATCTAGCATGACCAATATTCTTTTTAATATTTAAAATTTGAACTGAATGCAAATTCTCTGAAAAACCAAACCCATCTGGTTTTATTTCTGTAGAACTATCATTTACAATAACTACCGAAAATTCATGATTAATTTCTTTTATTAAATTATCAATTTTATTAATTAATTTATCTGCTGATTGCCAGTCATTGTAAATTGGAATTAAAATTTTAATTTTCATGGACTCACAGAACCTAATAATCTAAAAAACGATGCAAAAATCCCATAACCTGATAATTCAATAGCAATAATTATAACTGCTGCAAATAATATTTTTTTTAATTTGTTTGAAAATTTCATTCTAAAAATTTAATTAGCATCTATATCCTTACAATCGACAGCATGCATAAATATTTTTTTTCCAAAGCTACTTCTAATTATTTTGAATTCAAGACGATTAAGATTTCTCTTGTAACCCTCTCGTTTTTTTATTTTTTCTGTTAAATCATCTTCTTTTACATAAATCTTATTAGTTCTATATGAATATTCCTCTAAGTACCTGTCATCAAATACAATATAACCACCTCCTGGAGTCTTAGTATGGTTTAATTTAGCGTGCCAAAATGTTCCTTTATAAATACCGTTAATCATTGCTAAAGTTCTCTTAGTAGCAAAAGTATCTTCGAATTCATCCATTTCAGAATGAATTTTTTCAAATAATTTTTTTATTACTTCTAGCTCTTTTCTTCCTTTCCATTCAACTTGCAATGTTCTCATTTCATAAAAGCATTTACCGATTGTAGTTTTAACGGTGTATCTATCAACTAAACCTAGGTTTTTATAAAATTCGTAGTTTTCAAAAGTTTTTTTTATATATTTAAAAGTATTTTCAAAATCTAGTTCTTTACAAAATTTTCTGCCCGTTCTTTGATAAAAAGATAAAATTCTCATTACCGCTTTTCTTTTAGCTTGTTCACCAATGCTTGTTTGATCATTTTCAATTAGATTTCTAAGTCTAAGTATTGCATTTTCTAACTCTTCGTCAATTTCATTCACATATTGTTTTGCTATTATAAAATTTTCAATATCACCAAATCTATCGGGATATAATTCAATGTTTTCTTTAGCTACTCTTTTAGCTTTTTCTAGATCTTGTAATTTTAATAAAGCAGTTGCATAAAATGTTCTTAAATTTGGATAATTTGGCTGTAAATTTATTGCTTTCTCATATAATTCTATAGATGCAGCATGGCTTCGCTCAGAAGCTTGAAAAGTAGCTTCTATTCTATAAATCTCACAATAATCAGGATGTGTTTTCTTCAAATTATTTAAAGTTTCTTGAATTTCCTTATCAATCATCTCAATATTTTTTTTATCTTTTTGACTTAAGTGTGATTTTGAATATTCAATTCCTTTTAATAATCCCATTTTTTTTTTTATTTTAGTATTTATATCTTTTAGTTTTGATGCTGCAAACTTATCCGACTCTTTTCTAACAAGCAAAGTATCCCATACTGGTCTTAGCTCCTCCATTCTATTAATATTTATTTCCATGAAATAAGCACTGGCTTTAATTTGTGTGAATTTTAAAAAAATTTCTTCTTTCAATTCTTTATTTTCAAAAAATTTATTATTTTTTAAAAAAGGGATTATTTCCTTTCTAATATTGAAATAGCTGGTTTCACTCTTCGTGAAGTGTGAATAAATAAAGTTTTTTGAAATTAAATCTCTTAAACATGGTGAAATTTCATTAGGTGGTATTGTTTCTGCTATCATGCTTATTTCAGATAAATTTAATTCTCTATTGAAATAATAAATATACTCTAAAATCTGTTTTGATTTTTCACTTAATGTCTCAAAAACATTTAAATAACAGAAATTTAATAGATCCTTATTATCTTTAAAAGCTTCCTCTATAGTTTTACCTCCAGAAACTGCTCCTAAAGATAGTTTAATATGTAAGGGATTGTTGTTTCTTTTTTTTATACATTCTTTTTTTGTTTTTTCATCTAATTCAGTATGGAGATGTTGTAAATCATAAAAGTTTATAAGTTTTCTAAAATAATCTAAGGCCTCTTTGTCTTTAAAAGCACCTACTTTAATTGCCATAGAGTTATTGACAGGAATTCTAGATGTAATAATCACTTTACTTTCATGATCCGCCTCTGCAAATAAATCAAGGAATTTATTTATATTATCATCCAAAACAGTCTCCAAATTATCAAGAATAAGTAAAACTTTATTATCTTCTAAATACCTAATTAGATTAATTATGGGATCTTTATCAAAAGAACCAATCTTTAGCGATTCAAGTAAAAATTTATCTGAAGTGTTTATATCATTTTTGATTTGTCTTACTTCTCCAAGAGAAAATTTTTCTGTTTTGAAAGTATGGTACCAAATTACATCATACTTATCCTCCATGCTTATTTCATACGCTTTTTTAATAGCTGTTGCAGTTTTTCCCGTACCAGCATCACCAACAAAAGATAATACTGGATAATTATTTAAAACTTTATTAATTCTTTGATTTAACTCTAATCTTTCAATGTATCCTGTCTCATTAGTATCTGGTCTTGGTAAGTTGTTATTTTTAAACCTATCATCATCTTCAAATTCATATACATCCTCAAAAGTTTTTTTCTTTAAAGTCTCAATTTGAGATATAGTTGTGGAAAAAATAGATAAGTTATTTTTTATGATTTTATCAATAAATTCATCAATTATATCTAGTTCAGTAGCAAGAAGTATTCTGCCATGTACCGAAAGATCTCTGACTGGTTTTATTGCAATTAGATCTGCTAATGCTTGATCTATATCTATAAAAGACTTTTGACTTAGAATTTTTTTTTTTGACTTAATTACTTGTAAAGAAGTTCCATAATCAAAGTTCTCAATAATATCTATATCTTTAACCTCATCTAAAATATTTAGATTTTCTTTAGACTCTTTCACAATTCTTTCTTGAATTTTTTTTAATATTTTTTCATCAATTAAATCTTTAAGATTTACAAAAGGTAATATTTTATCTTTTATAATATTTCTTAAGTCTATCTCTATAGCTCTTGAAATTAATGCACATCTTTGATCAGCTGGAATTTTATATGGCATTTTTTATATACTATAATAGTAGTTTATAGGTTCAAGATCACTATCTTTTAAATTCCAATTATAAATTTCCTTTATTTTACCTAGACTAGCTTTTGGAGGGTCTTTTGATCTGTCCAAATGAATTCCTGAAACTATTATTAAAGCTGAATATGGAAAATTTTTTTTTGCAAATTTTACTTCATTCTTTGTAAGAATAACTTTTTCATCTGACCCTGTAGTACCCTTAATCTCTGCATTAATCTTTTTTCCTGGCTTTGTTAAAAATAAGTCAAAACCCTTGTCTTTTTTAGCACTTACATCATTTATAACCCATCCTTCCTTTTCCATTTTATCAGAATATTTTTTCATTGCATAATTTTCAATAATTTTTTTTTCTTTATGACTTAAACCAAATCCTTGTCCTGATTTTTTCTTGGATTTTTTTAGATCTTTAATACTAGAATCATTATTTTCATTAAATAATTCAATATCTGAAATATTTATATTTTGATGTTTTTTTATTTGATTTATTATGAAGTGCGCCGCTTTTATAGGCAATGGAAGAAGGTAAACTAAATTATGTTTTAAATTACGGTCATAAATCCAATTTTTTTCTGTTTTAAATTTATTTAAGTTTCTTATAAATTCTTTGTTAATTTGAAATGGTTCAATATCAACATAATTTAATTTAACCATTCTACCTTCATTCATCCATGGTAAAGATTTTGAAAATTCTTTTGGTCTAACAAAATTATTATGAGCATTTTGTTTTACGACAGATATGCATTTTATAGTACCTTTATAACGTGAAAATATAATATCTCCTTTTTTTAAATATTTAATTGTCTCCCAATGGAAAAGTTTTTTTTTCTTAGAATTATAATAAGGCGCCCACAAATATCCCTCTCTTCTTTCAACTTGAAATGTTTTATTTTGAGAAACCCAATAAAATCTATTTTTGAAGGATGTTAAACCCCATTCTTCGTTCTTATTCTCTGTTTTAAAAAAAATTGTTGGATTGTTTTCGAGAGTTTTGTTAATTTTATCAATTAATTTAGGACTTCGTATTTTATTTATATTATATACATTTTTGATAATATTATTTTTAGTGGATATACCATTTTCATTTTTTAATATTTTAATGATATCTTGAATAATAAAATCCATTTTATTTAATCTGTTTAGTGCAAATAATATTTTTTTTCACTTATCACTAATATTTATATTAATTTCTATTTTTGAACATTACAAAACAAGGTTTTCCCTCTATATCAAGTTTAATAACTTTAAATACTGCCACAAATTCATTATTACAATTTATATCGGGATGGTTTGCAATAATTAATCCGCCTTTTAGTTTTCCTGAATTTTTTGAAAAACTATACCATTTTGGTCTTGATTTAAGATGATAAGAAAGATTTCCAGCCACCCACTCATCTCCAATAACTGACTCTAATTCAAATTCCCCTTTAGAATATTTTTCCCATTCTTCATTTATGATTTTCGCGATTTTTTTTCCTTGATAGTCTGTCCTTTTGTCAGTTTTTGTTATTGATATATATGCATATGCAAACGGCGAAAAAGTAAATAACATTAAAAAAGCAACTAAAAAACTTTTCAAGTTATTTGTTTTAATTGAAGATTGAGAAACATAAACAAAAAATAAACCAAAAAAAATATAAAAAGGTGTCATCCACATAGTCCTAATTTTAATTCCAAGAACTAAGGATGTAAGCAAAATTAGAATAAAAGGTAAAAAATTTATAATTAACAAAAACACAAAATTTTTATCTTTATAATTTAAATTTAATCTAAATTTTTTATTTATAAAATAAAACATTATAAAAAATGGAATTAATATGCCGAACTGTTTTAAAAAAAATATAATCGGAAGGACAAAATGGTTTAATAACTTCTTATCTTCAGAACCTGTTCTATGAATACCATACTTTAATGTGATAAAATCATTTTCCATGATCCAATTTAAGTGTGGATAGAACATTAATAAAAAAGGTATAAGTGAATATAGGAATTTAAAATTTAATTTATTTATATTATTAAAATAGAAGCAAATAAAAGTAATTGTAATTAATATATATATAAATAAATAATGACTAAGTAATCCAAAAGCTGAAAAGGTTCCAAGTAAAAACCAGTCTAAAATTTTATTGTTTTTAATCCCTTTCCAACAAAAGTATACTGAAAGCGCCCAAAAAGGAATTTCTGCGACATAAACATTAAACTCAGGCGATGTATAATTGTAAAAATATATTCCCTCTAATAACAAAACAGAAATTAGAGAAAATGCTTTTTTTGAAAATAGATCGCTTGAAAAATTATAAATCACATAAAAACATATAATTAAACAAATTTGACTTAAAAAATAATACGCCCAATCATTAGGTCCAAATATTTGATAGAATATCTCAACCATAACTGCGCTCATTGGAGGATGTTTATTAAAGCCCCAATCTAAATTACTCCCCCATGCAAGGGCTTCTATAGTATCAAGTGGTAAATTATTATTTGTTAAAGATGGAATCACCGTCCAAATAATTAAGTGTGTTATTAAAAAAACATAAAAATAATTATTTATATTTTTATTATTTAAGGCCATTTATCTTAATTTATACAATTAATGGTTTCTTGACACCAATTAATTCATGAATATATTCACCGAACTTAAATATTTGAGAATGGTAAAAATCTCTAAAACATATATTCCGAAAGAAACTGAAAAATACATGTGTGCAAAACATCTTGCATTCTTCAAAAAAAAATTACTTGATTGGAAAACAGATTTAAAAAGAAGCAGTAATGAGGCATTATTTAACAGTTCTCTCGATGATAACAGCACTTCTGCAGACATTGTTGATCAGGCTTCGTCATACACAGAAAAAAATGTTGAAATGAGAGCAATCAATAGACAAATTAAACTGATTACAAAAATCGACTCTGCTTTAAAGAAGATTCAAGATGGTACTTATGGTTTTTGTGAAGATACAGGTGAACCAATAGGTTTAAAAAGATTAATGGCTAGACCTGTTGCAACTTTATGTATTGCTGCACAAGAAAAACACGAAAAAGAGGAAAAAGTTTACGCTGATGATTAATTAGGGTTTAGGAATCTTTCCAGCCCCCATAAAATTATATCCTTTTACAACTGCATCTCTTTCAGCAATATTCATGTACCACTTAGACAAGCTTTCGAATTTACCTAATCCAATATCATGCCATTCATGTCTTGCTATCCATGGCCATGTAGCGATATCTGCAATTGTATATCTTTCACCGGCAAGGTATTTTGATTTAGACAATCTATCATTTAGTCTTTGATATAAATCTTTTGTGATTTTGTAATATCTATCTTCACCGTACTTACTTTTGCCTTTATTAAATTTATAAAATGAATGATACTGACCGATCATTGGTCCTACTAATCCCATTTGAGCCATTAACCACTGATTAATATTAACTTTATTATCTAAATCATAAAACTTTTTACTTTTTTCAGCTAAGTAAATTAAGATTGCTCCAGAACCAAACACGCTCTTTATATCATCTTTAATGACGGGTATTTTGCTAAATGGGCTAATTTCTATAAATTTTGGATCAAATTGATCTCCTTTACCTAGGTCGACAGCAGTAACTTTGTAAGGAAATTCTATTTCCTCCAACATTATACTTATTTTTTTTCCATTTGGTGTGTCAGACGCAAATAATTCAATCACTTTTTACACCCAGTCTTTCCTTTATTTTTTTTGATGATGTTGTAAATTCAAATCTATATTTTTCATTGGGTCTAGCTAACTTAAAACAAGCACGTGCGGCAAGCGCACCTTCATGAAATCCTGATAAAATTAACTTTAACTTTCCAGGATAATTACAAATATCTCCGATGGCGTAAATTCCTTTTTGATTTGTCTCGAATTTTTCTGTATCAACTTCTACTGTTTTCTTATTTAAATTCAGTCCCCAATTGGCAATTGGACCAAGTTGCATAATTAATCCAAAAAATCCTAATACATAATCAGATTTAAGATTTTTTATTTCCTTGTTTTCGTGTTCAATATCTATACTTTCTAAAATGCCATTACCTTTAACAGTTTTTAACTGATATTTTGTAAATAATTTGATTTTACCAGATTTTTTAAGCTCATACACTTTATCTAAAGTTGCCTGTGCGCCTCTAAATTCATCTCTTCTATGAATTAAATTTACCTTTGAATTTTTTGATAATTCTACAGCCCAATCAAGAGCACTATCTCCTCCCCCAAAGATTGAAACAGTTTTGCCTTCAAATATTTTTTTATTTTTAATTGAATAAAAAATTGATTTATCCTCAAATTGTTTGCATTCCTTTGGCGAAAATTTTCTAGGTTCAAAAGATCCTACTCCACCAGCTATAATTACATTTGGAGTTAAAAAGATTTTCCCTTTGTTAGTTTTAACCTCCCAATTTCCATCATTTTTTTTTAGTTCATCGACTCTTTCGCCTAAATGGAAATTAATATTAAAAGGTTTTAATTGATCTAATAAATTTTTTGTCAGTTCTTCTCCAGTACATTCAGGAATTGCTGGAATATCGTATATAGGTTTATCTGGATAAAGCTCAATACATTGACCACCTACCTTATCAAGGTTATCAACTATTTCACAATCTAATCCAATAATTTTAAGTTGATGAGCTGTGAATAATCCTGTTGGACCTGCTCCTATAATTAACGCGTCTGTCTTTCTCATTAAATTTGTTTTGTGGGAAGGTGTACTATTAAACCATCAATTTCATCTGATACTGTAATCTGACAGCTTAATCTGCTGTTTTTTTTTGGTTCAAACGCTTGATCCAACATATCATCCTCACCTTCATTTTTTTTATTTACTCTATCAAACCAATCTTCTTTGACATAAACATGGCAAGTTGCACAGGCCATACCCCCACCACAATCTGCATCAATTCCTGGAATGTTGTTTTGAACAGCTCCTTCCATAACTGTTAAACCATTCTCAACTTCAATAGTGTGAGGTTTTCCAGAATGCTCGATATATGTGATTTTAGCCATAGACTTTATATAGGGGTAAAAAAAAATAGGGCAAGTACAAAACTTGCCCTATTTATAAGTTTAATTATCTTTTAATTAAGCTCTGCTCTTAGAAGAGTTTGCAACTGCACATGACCAGATGATTAGACCAAAAGCGATCTTGTTCACAAAGTCAGCTAAGTTGTAAATCACGTTCAAAGAGTTCGCATCTATTCCACCAGTTAGATATCCAAATACATATCCAAGTGGGTAGATAGCCCAACCAACAGTAACGATCATTCTCAATGCGCTGAACGCAGTAACAAGAGACTTGTTACCTGATTTAGCCATTGATTTACCTGCTTCACCGGAAAATATTTCATAAAGAATATAAATCCATCCAGCCATACCGATTATAAAACCAAGCATCGCGTTGATGAATCCAGCTTCTCCAGCATATCCACCTACAAGCATAACGATAGATCCAATTAATATTCTCCAGAATATTCCAGTTGGAACTTTTCTTACTGCTGCAAGAATTAAGTAAAACTCAACTAGCTGTAAAGGTACAGTAATTAACCAGTCTATATATCTGTAAACAGTAGGTGTATCACCTGTTTCAACCCAAACTGCTCTCATGTACATATAGTGAATGAATGCTATACCAGTAACTAGTCCAGCTACGTTTACTGATTTTCTCCACTGAGTGCTAACATTAGCTTGCTCCATAAAGAAAAATGCAGTAGCTGCTAACATGCCCATTGAAATTAGCCAAAATGAAATACCTACGAAATCATCAGTAGCTAAAAAGACTTCAGCAGCATTAGCAGTCGACGAAACTCCAATTAGAGCTATCGCAGCGAATGCTAACGTTTTTAATGTTCTCATAAAAAACTCCCTCATAGTTAGTTTTTATAGTTTAAATTTAAACTAAGAGCTTATTTTTCAATAAGCCTAAGTTAGTGCTTAAATATCAAACTAAAATACTTAATAAAAGACTTTTTAGCCCCTAATAAGTGTTGATTTTACTGGCTTTTTGAAATTAAATACAACCTGTTACATAAATTCAATATAAAAACTGGACCGAGTCAATAATTGCTATGTCAGATAATTTTAATAAAATATACAAAGATTCTCTTGAAAAACCAGAGGAATTTTGGCGTGAAATATCAAATGATATATTTTGGTTTAAAAAACCAACAAAAATATTAAATAAATCTAACCCACCTTTCTATAAATGGTTTGAAGATGGAGTTACTAATACATGCTATAATGCTTTAGATGTTCACGTAGAAAATGGAAAAGGTAACAAAACTGCTCTAATTTACGATAGCCCAATAACAGGCAAAAAAAGCAAACATTCTTACAAAGAATTAAGGGACAAAGTTTCTAAATTTGCTGGCGCATTAATAAATCAAGGAATTAAAAAAGGCGACAGAGTAATAATTTATATGCCAATGATACCTGAGGCTGTAATAGCAATGCTGGCATGTGGAAGAATTGGAGCAATTCATTCTGTTGTTTTTGGAGGATTTGCATCGAATGAATTAGCAAGCAGAATAGATGATAGTCAAGCCAAAATATTAATAACTGCTTCATGTGGTTATGAACCGAATCGAGTAGTTGAATACAGACCTCTGGTTGATGGAGCAATTAAATTAGCAAAACACAAACTTACTAAAGTAATTTTCTATCAACGAGAAGGAAATGAGATAAAACTTAATGGCCCTAATGAGATCAGTTGGGATGAGTCCCTATCAAATGCAAAAAGTATTGATTGTTTAGAAATGAATTCAAATGATTATTCTTATATACTTTATACATCTGGAACAACCGGCATACCTAAAGGTATTGTTAGAGATATTGGTGGACATATAGTTGCGTTGAAATGGACTATGAAAAATATTTACAATATAGACGAAGATGACATTTGGTGGTCAGCGAGTGATATTGGTTGGATAGTAGGTCATTCATATATTGTCTATGCACCATTATTTAAAGGTTGCACGACTGTTTTATTTGAGGGAAAGCCAGTTGGAACACCTGATGCAGGTGCATTTTGGAAGATTATTTCTGATTATAAAGTGAAATCTTTATTTACTGCACCTACTGCTTTCAGAGCTATAAAAAAAGAGGACCCTAAAGGAGAATACTTTTCAAAATATGATTTAAGTAACTTTAAAAGTTTATTCTTAGCAGGTGAGAGAGCAGATCCTGATACTATTAAATGGGCCGAAAATTTACTCAACGTTCCTGTAATTGATCACTGGTGGCAAACTGAAACTAGTTGGGCAATAAGTTCAAATTGTACCGGTATTGAAATGTTGAAAACTAAATATGGTTCTGCATGCAAGGCTGTACCAGGTTATGACGTTAAAGTGATCAAACCTGATCAAACTTTAGCGAAACCAAATGAAATGGGAGATATAGTTGTAAAGCTTCCCTTACCTCCTGGTACATTCCCAACTTTATGGAGGGCTGATGAAAGATATAAAAACAATTACATGTCTAATTACAAAGGTTATTATCAAACTTATGATGCGGGTCATATAGATGATGATGGATATATTTGGATTATGTCAAGAACTGACGACATTATTAACGTTGCCGGACACAGATTATCCACTGGAGCGATTGAAGAAGTTTTGTCAGAACATCAATCGGTCGCTGAATGTGCCGTTATTGGAATTGCAGACAAATTAAAAGGTCAATTACCAATAGGTTTGATTGCACTTAAAGCCGGTGTTGAAAAAGACAATGATTCAATATCTAAAGAGTGTGTTCAAATGGTTAGGGATAAAGTGGGCCCTGTTGCGGCTTTTAAAACAGTAATAATTGTTAAAAGGCTCCCCAAAACAAGATCCGGCAAGATTTTAAGAGGAACTGTGAGAAAAATTGCAGATAATGAGAAATACAAAATGCCAGCTACTATTGACGATCCTGCGATACTTGATGAAATCAAAGAGGATTTGCTGAAAAATAAAATATTACAAGAGTAAATAACTTTGAAATTTAAAAGCATAAATAACTTTTTTTGGATTTTAAAAAATAAAAGATCCATAAAAAATTGGAAAAAAAGAAATTTTTCAGCTCCCTCTCCAGAAATAGTTAAGCATCACGTTTTAATAAATAATAATCTCGATAATAGTTTATGGATCGAAACTGGAACTTATTATGGGGAGACAACAAAATTGTTATCAAAAATATCAAAAAAAACAATTTCAATAGAAGCAGATGAAAAACTTTATAATTTAGTGAAAAAAAAATTAGGTCATCTAACTAATGTTGAAATAGTTTTTGGTAAAAGTGAGGATATATTGGATGAAATAATTAAATCAAATCTTGAATATAATAATATTTGCATATATCTAGATGCTCATCTATGTCAGGACCATTTGAGAAATATTAAAACTTTTGGTTCAGAGGATAAAGCCACACCTATAAAATTTGAATTAAACTGTATTTCAAAATATATTAATAATTTTAAAAATATAGTAGTTTTAATAGATGATATTAGACTTTTCAAAAATAATTTCCAAAATTACCCAGATAAAAATGATATTGTTGACTGGTGTAAGAAAAATAATTTTCTTTGGGACATAGAACAAGATATATTTATTTGTAAAAAAAATGATTAAAACATATTTATTTTTGACCGGCGCAATTATTTGCGAAGTATGCGGAACAATGTTATTACCAATCACACAAAATTTTACAAAAATAACCCCAACAATTTTTTTAGCGTTATTTTATTTATCAGCATTTTATTTACTGACCTTTGTTGTTGATAAACTGCCTATTGCAATAGTATACGGGACTTGGAGTGGTTTAGGAATATTTACTATAGCTATACTTGGTTATATTTTTTTTAAACAAACTTTAAGTTGGCAAGCTATAATTGGTTTATTTTTAATAATTGCTGGAACACTTCTTGTGAACGCTTTTACGAAAACTATTTAAAGTTTAATGCACTACCGGAGGGATCACCGATCACTTTTCCATTTTTCATTTTAATTTCGCCGCTTATAATTGAATAAGTAGGTTTTCCTTTTAACTTTTTCCCATGAAAAGGCGTCCATTTGCATTTGCTTTCTATATTTTCATTTTTAATTTCTATTTCTTGACTCAAATCTACAATTGTAAAATCAGCATCTAATCCCTCTTTAATATAGCCTTTATTCTCAATTCCGAATATTTTTACAGGGTTTTCACATAAAAAATTTACTAGTTGTTCAATTTTTATTTTACCTTCGTTAAGATGATTTAGCATTATTGGCACAATTGTTTGTACTCCTGGCATTCCTGATGGTGATAGTGGGTATTGTTTTTCTTTATTCTCTTTTAAATGAGGTGCATGATCGGAGCCAATAGTATCGTTATAATTATTTCTTACAGCATACCATAATCTGTCGTAGTGTGTTTTATCTCTTATAGGTGGATTCATTTGGGCATATGTACCTAACTCGTTATAGCATTCAGGTGCGAATATGGTTAAATGCTGGGGGGTAATTTCAAAAGTAATATTACCTTTATTCTGTGATAAAAAATCAATTTCCTCTTTTGTTGATACATGAAGTATATGTGCTTTTTTATTCAATCTTTTTGCAATTTTAACAATTTTTCTTGTTGATGAAATTGCACATTCTTCATTCCTCCATATAGGATGGGAATTTACATCGCCTTTAACTATCAATTTTTTTCTCATTTCCAATATATCTTCGTCCTCGGAATGAACGGCAACTATTTTTGAAGTATGCTTAAATACTTTTTCAATATCTTCTTCTTTATGAACTAGAAGTGTTCCAGTTGACGAACCTGCGAATAATTTGACACCACAACATCCTTCTAGATTAGATAAATCTGATAGTTCATCTTGATTATTTGGTGTTGCTCCAAAATAAAATGCATAATTACAATACATTCTATTTTTAGCTAAATTTAATTTATTTTGAAACTCTTCTTTGTTTGTGGTTGGTGGATTAGTATTTGGCATTTCGAAAACGCTTGTAATTCCGCCTGCTATTGCTGCCCTACTCCCAGAATTTAGATCTTCTGCATCAACAGATCCTGGTTCTCTAAAGTGAACTTGGGTATCAATCAAACCCGGTAGCACTGTTTGGTTTACGGCATCAATAAGTTCTTTGGACTCCTTATCTTTTAGGTCCCCAATAAATGATATTTTGCCGTTTGATATACCAATATCAGTTTTTTCTAGTTTTCCGTTTATAAAACAGTGACCATTTTTAATAATAAGATCTAACATTTCTAAATATTACATATATTATATAATTAATAAATCAATTATGAAAAAAAATTTTGTTTACATTTTAGAAGATAGAGGGGTTCTTTATATTAGTGGAAAAGACACAGATCATTTTTTACAAAACTTAATATCAAATAATATTAATAAGGTTGATGAGCAACAAAGCTGCTTCGCGTCTCTTCTAACGCCTCAAGGCAAGTATTTATTTGAATTTATAATTGTAAAGCACAAAAAAGGTTATTTTTTAGAATGTGAAAAAAAAATCGTAAACGATCTTTTTAAACAATTAAACCTTTACAAATTAAGATCCGAAGTTGAGATTCTTAATTTAAGCAATGAATTTGTAGTTTCTGTTTTAGGTAAAGAGACTTTCTTAAGCTTAGAAAATACTAAAAATGTTCCAGGTTATACTATTAAATTTAGAGAGGATCCGATTTATCTAGATCCAAGACATTCTGATTTAGGTGCAAGGTTAATTATAAATTTAGAAAAACTACATCTTTCTCTAAAAAAACTTAATCTAAAATCATCAGATGTTAATGAATATTACAAATCAAGTGCTGAAATAGGAATTCCACAAATAAATACAGATATGTTACAAAATAATGTGTTCGGTATAGAATGTAATCTTGAGGAATTAAACGGAATTGATTTTAAAAAAGGTTGTTACGTTGGACAAGAAAATACTGCAAGAATAAAATTAAAAAATAAGTTGTCGAAAAGATTATTTTACGTCAAGAAAGTGACAGGAGACATTAAAGATAATAAAATAATAAAATATTACGATAAGGAAATAGGAAAAATATTAATTAGTGATAAATATCCTTTCGCTCTAATTAAATTCAAAGATGAAAACTTTAATTTCGATAAAAATTTCAAATGTGGTGATGCAATAATTAAAATTAATAAACCATCATGGCTTTACAAAAATTCACTTTAAAAATTTGGCAAGATTTGGTTTAAAATAGCTTGGACCTTTTAGCACCTTTCCATCCTCATTATATATCGGCTTACCATCTTCACCTAGTTTGCTCATATTTGATTTTTGAACCTCATCAAAACACTTATCAAGGTTAATACCAAAAGCATGCCCAGCTCCATAGGTTACATAAAGAATATCTGTTAGTGCGTCTGCAACTTCTTTTACATCATTGTCACTAATAGCTTTTTTTAATTCATTTAATTCCTCCTCAATTAAACTTATCCTAAGTTTATTGATTTTTTCACTGGATAATTGTGATTTTACTTTCAGTTCTTGACCAAAAGTTTTCATGAATATTCCAACCTTATCGAAGTTCGTCATAATCCCTCCTTACTTTATAGTTATGCTTACTATTATTTTTCTTACAATTATTGTATAAGAATTATAGCTATTTTATTTGATTTACATCATGAAAAAAAGGAAAGAACTCGATAGCATTGGATCAATTAATGTCCCTGGGGATAAGTATTGGGGAGCATCGACAGAGAGATCAAAGAAATACTTTGATATAGGTGAGGTATTAGTAAGGCCAAGTTTAATAAAATCTATAGCAATAGTCAAAAAATCTGCAGCTCTTGTTCATAAAAAAAATAAACAGATTAGTAGTAAAATTGCAAATGCAATTATTAAAGCATCACAAGAAATTATCTCAGGAAAATTAGATAGCCATTTCCCATTAAAGGTTTGGCAAACTGGTTCGGGTACCCAAACTAATATGAATGTAAACGAGGTTATATCAAATAGAGCAATAGAAATAATGAAAGGAAAAAAAGGTTCAAAAAAACCCGTTCATCCAAATGATCATGTAAATAAATCGCAATCTACAAATGATGTATTCCCTACGGCAATGCATATTGCAATTGCTATAGAAACAAGATCAAAGCTTTTACCAGCTTTAGAAACCCTTAACAGAGATTTAAAAAATAAAACTAAGGAATTTAAAAAAATTATAAAAATCGGAAGGACGCATCTTCAGGATGCAACACCACTCACTCTCGGTCAAGAATTTTCAGGTTATCAAACACAAGTAGAGGATTCAATTATTAGAATTAAAAATTGCTTGAATGAAATTTATTTTCTTGCACAAGGTGGCACTGCTGTAGGCACTGGAATAAATACGAAAAAAAATTTTGATAAGAAAATTGTTTATGAAATTAAAAAATTAACAAAATTGCCATTTAAAAATACTAGAAATAAGTTTTCTGCATTGGCCGCTCATGACTCAGTTGTAAGCTTTTCAGGATCATTGAATACTTTAGCTGTATCTTTAATGAAGATTGCAAATGACATAAGATTTTTAGGATCAGGACCAAGAGCTGGATACGGGGAACTAATTTTACCAGCTAATGAACCTGGCTCATCTATAATGCCAGGAAAAGTTAATCCAACACAATCTGAAGCAGTAACAATGGTGTGTGTAAAAGTAATAGGAAATCATAACGGTGTTACGATTGCTGGATCAAATGGACATTTTGAGCTTAATGTATTTAAACCTCTTATTGCGGAAAATGTTTTGCAATCTATAGATTTATTATCTGACAGCATTAAAAACTTTTCTAAATATTGTGTTAAAGGTATTAAGGCTGATAAAAAGAAGATTAAACACTACCTAGATAATTCTCTTATGTTGGTAACGGCCTTGGCACCACATGTTGGATATGATAATGCGGCAAAAATAGCAAAAAATGCTCTTAAAAATAATTCTAAATTAAGGGATGAAGCAGTGAAATCTGGCCTAATAAGTGGGAAAAATTACGATAAAATTGTTGATCCAAAGAAATTGATTAATCCTAGTTAAAACTTTCAAATTCCGCTCTAATAATTTTTCTTAATTGTTGCAAGTTATTAAATGGTATTTTGTTCGACTCTGTTATATTTTTTAAATTAAATTCAAAATCAAGATCGTCATTCAAACTAAAATTATAAATAAAATATTCCTCGGTATCGATATTTTTTTCGATTACTGCATAAATTTTATTTATTTTTTGTCTATATTTCTTTGGTATTGAAAACTTTCTAAAGAATTCTTCTTGATTTTCAATTGCTAATTCAATTTCACCTGCAAAAAAAACTTTATCTTTTTTTTTATAGTACAGATTATTGAGTATTTTAATATTTCCTATGTTTTTTATTTTTATTTGATTATCATCGAAGAATAATTTTCCATTACTAAAGTTAAAAACAATATTACCATTTTTAAAATTACTATTTTGAATATTTTGGAATTTTATTTTTAATTTACCATTTAAGTTTTTGTGGGTTTTGTCTTTATAATTATAATAATTTAGTAATATATTATTTATTATTAGGTCAATTTTTTGATTTTTAATTGTCAAGTTAATATCAAAATAAAAAGGTTTTTTATTAATTTTACCATTTAATAATAATTTATCGACTTTATTATCAATTGATTTAAATTCCAAAATATTTTCATTATATGAATACTTAATCTCATTTTTGTTATTTAAAAAATAAGTTTTTAATAAACCAGTTTTATTATTGATGTCAGTAAAGTCGGTTTCATTTTCAAATTGAATAGTCGGATCTCTAAATGTTAAATGCCAGGTGTAATTATTTTTCTTATCCTTTTTTGTAAACCAATCAAAATCAAACTTTGTATCAAATACATTGCCATTAATATTTAATTTTTTTTGATTTGTTTTGTCATTAAATTTGTAAAATAATTTCGTTATTGGTGATATTAAAGTAACTTGATTATCTTCGTTTACTAGAAATATTTTTGATTTCTCTATAATAAAATCATTATTTCTTTTTGAGTAAAGTCTATCAATTAAAATATCTAAATTTTCTTTATTAAATGTAAAATTTTCTTTTTTTATTTTAATTTTCTTAATATCAATTTCTTTATTATTGTAGAGTCTTGTCAATGATATGAAAATTTTAATATCAGACAAGGTTGATATTTTTGAACTTGGGTCCTTTGTTAATTGTAAATCACCCTTTGATACCACTAAATGTGGAGATGGAAGAAACCTGTACTTGGTTTCACTTATATTTTTTAGAAAAAAATGATAATTTGATTCGATGCTTTTTTCTAACTTTGGCTGTATCTTTTTATAATCAAATAAGGAGGGTATTGAAAAAAATATAATAATAGAGAAAACAATTGATAAAATAATAAAAATAACCTGAAAAGGTTCGAGTTTTTGGCCAAATTTTCTCATATGATTTAAAGACTTATACTATAGAAACTAAAATGACATGAAAAATTTAGAATATATGCAGAAATTGAATAAACAGCAGCTAGAGGCTGTTACCTATTTGGATGGTCCTCTTTTGATAGTTGCAGGCGCGGGATCAGGAAAAACGAGAGTTCTGACTTCCAAAATAGCGCATATTATTCATCAAAAAAAAGCATTTCCAAATCAGATTTTAGCAGTGACATTTACAAACAAAGCAGCAAAAGAAATGCAGACAAGAGTCTCAAGAATTTTAAAAAAAAGTGCAATCGGTCTTTCATGGCTTGGCACATTTCACTCAATAAGTGCAAAAATTTTAAGAAAACATGCTAATGCAGTTGGCTTAAATCATAATTTCACAATAGTAGACCAAGACGATCAAACGAGATTATTAAAAAACATTTGTAAATCTGAAAATATAGATATTAAAAAAATATCAACAAATTTTATTCATTCGGTTATAGATAAATGGAAAAATAAAGGATGGTACCCTGATGATGTTAAGCTTGAAAAAAAAGAAATTTTAGAAAGATCCTTTCTCAAAGTATACAAAATCTATCAACAAAAGCTTATAGATTTAAATGCTTGTGATTTCGGGGATCTACTTCTTCATTGTGTTAAACTACTTAAAAAGAATAAAGACATCTGCGAAATATATTCTCAAAATTTTAAATTTATTTTAGTTGATGAGTATCAAGATACTAATACAATTCAAAGTCAATGGTTAAACTTACTTTCTTCAACGCATAAAAATCTTTGTTGCGTAGGTGACGATGACCAATCTATTTATAGCTGGCGGGGTGCTGAGATAAAAAATTTTTTAGATTTTGATAAAATATACGAAAAAACGAAAATTATTAGACTCGAAAAAAATTATAGATCAACACAAAACATATTGAGTACAGCGTCTGCCTTAATAGAAAATAATACAAACAGAGTAGGTAAAAATTTATATACTAACGGTGAAAATGGAGATCGAATTAATCTTAATTGTTATAATAATGGAAAACAAGAGGCAATAGACGTAGGTGATAAAATTGAAAAATTAGGTCAAAAATTTGGATACAATAATATTGCAATTTTAGTAAGGGCTATATTCCAAACAAGGGAATTTGAAGAAAGATTTTTAAAAATTGGATTACCTTACCGAATTTTAGGGGGAACAAAATTTTATGAAAGAGCTGAAATAAAAGACTGTGTAGCTTTTTTACGTGTTGTGTTTCAGTCAAAAGATGATTTAGCATTTGAGAGAATTATAAATGTGCCAAAAAGGTCAATTGGTGATACCACTTTAAAGCAAATCGCAGAGTTTTCAAAAAAAAATAATTTTTCTTTTGAAGAGGCTTCCAAAAAATTACTAGAGTTAAATAAAATAAAACCTAAAACTAAGATAGGATTAAATTCTATATTAAACTTAATTGATAAATGGAGAAATGAAAATTTACAAAAAATATCCCATGTAAAGTTATTACAAATAATATTAGACGACTCAGGGTATAGTCTTATGCTTAAAAATAAAAAGGATTTAGAAAATGAAAATAGACTTGAAAATATAAAAGAATTATTAAATGCGATGAAAGAATTTGATAACTTAGAGGGTTTCCTAGAACATGTAGCTTTAGCTACTTCAATTGATCAGGACTGGGAAGGTCAAAAAATTAACTTGATGACAATGCACGCCTCAAAGGGACTAGAATTTGATGTAGTATTTCTTCCAGGTTGGGAAGAAGGGCTTTTTCCTCATCAAAAAAGCTTAGAAGAAAAAGGCGATAAGGGTCTTGAAGAAGAAAGAAGATTGGCTTACGTAGGAATTACTCGAGCAAAAAAACTCGTAAATATATCATTTTCAATGAACAGATTCTTTCAAGGAGATTGGATAGATAGCATTGCTTCTAGATTTATTGAGGAATTACCTGATGAGTATATTGAAAAAAATCTACAATCAGAAAATGAAAATAGTTCAGATTTTGATTTTAACCAAGATATAGAATTTGAGAGTGAAATTAAAAGCCCTGGATGGATCAGATATCAAAAAAGATTGAAGTAAATGAATTCATTACAATTAACAAGAAAATTAATAGGGTCTTTAAATTTAGATGGATATATAGTTCCAAAAAATGACGAATATTTTGGTGAATATTCGTTTCCAAATAGATTAAAAACAATTTCAAATTTCTCTGGATCCGCGGGTTTAGCAATAATTCTACAAAAAAAAAATTACCTATTTGTAGATGGAAGATATACTTTACAGTCGCACCAAGAATCTGGAAAAAATTTTTCAATATTCGAAATACCCCAAAAAAATATAAGTAAAATTTTAAAGAGAAATAATAATCTAGTTTTAGGATATGATGCTAGACTTTTCACAAAATCGTTTTTACAAAGAAATTTCCCAAGTAACTGTAATTTAATTCCTATAAGAGAAAACATTATAGATTTATCTACTAAAAAATTGCATCAAAAAAATATTAAATTTTACTCTATAGAAAATAAAAAAATATCGGATTTATCAAAAAATAAAATTAAAAAAGTTCTTAAATTTATGAAAAATAGAAAAATTGATAATATATTTATTAGTGCTCCTGAGAACGTAGCCTGGCTTTTAAATATAAGAGGCCATGATAGCCCAAATAGCCCAATTCCTAATTGTAAAATTATACTAACTAAAAAAAATAAAATTTATTTCTTTTCATCAAAACATAAAATACAATTATTAAAAAAAAACAGATATTTAAAAAAAATAAAATACTTTACCGACAACGAATTTTATAAAATTCTATTTAATCTTAAGGGAACAAACTTTTCAATTGACTCAAATACATGCTCTATATTTTTTGAGGACTTAATAAATTCTAGGTTTAAAATTACCAACAGGGTTGATCCTTGTTATAATCTTAAATCAATTAAAAATAATAACGAAATTAAAGAGACCATTAAAGCACACGAGGCTGATGGTGTCGCCCTTACAAAATTTTTGTATTGGATGAAGAATACCTCAAATATTAAAATTAATGAAATAGGTGCTATAAATAAATTAAACAATTTAAGAAAAAGAAATAAAAATTATCTTTACCCAAGCTTTAACACTATCGCGGGATCAGGACCTAATGGAGCTATTATACATTATAATGCCAAAAAATCTACTACAAGGAAAATTCGAAAAAACGATATTTTTTTATGTGACTCGGGTGGACAGTATATTTTTGGTACAACTGATGTCACTAGAACTATATGTTTTGAAAAACCACCAAAAAGAATAATGGATATTTTCACAATGGTTCTTAAAGGACATATTTCTGTTGTAACTTTTACATCTAAAAAAAAGGTAAAGGGCTCTGAGCTTGATAAAAAAGCAAGAACTTGGCTAAATAAAAGAAATTTAGATTACCCTCATGGCACGGGACATGGTGTTGGATTTTTTTTAAATGTGCATGAGGGACCATGCTCATTTTCAAAAAATAATAATTCAAATATTAAAGAGGGAATGATTTTAAGCAATGAGCCTGGATATTATCAAAAAAATAAATTTGGTATTCGAATTGAGAACTTAATATATGTTGTAAAAAAAAATGGTCTTATATCATTTAAAAATTTAACTCTTGCACCAATCGATAAGGATTTAATAAATTTTAATTTGTTAAATAAAAATGAGAAGAATTATTTGAAGTCATATAATCAAAATATTTACGACAAAATAGGAAAGTATTTAAATTTAAAAGAAAAAAAATGGTTAGAAAATCTATTCTAGCATATCGTTAAACTGTTTTTGGGATATTAATTTTATATTTAAATCATTAGCTTTATTTACTTTTTTTGGTGTTGGCTTTAAACCAACAATTAAATAATCTAATTTATTTGTGACAGAACTTAAAATTTTTCCAGAATTTTTTTCAATTATATTTTTCAACTCGGCTCTACTCAATCCTTCAAGTTTACCAGTAATTAAAAATGTTTTATTTTTAAATTTTCCGTTTTTAGGTTTGATATTTTGTTTTATTTTTAGAATTTTACTTAATTTTCTAATTATTTGAATGTTGTTTTTATTTAAAAAAAATGACTTTAAAGAATTTACTTGAGTATCGCCAATACCATCAATATTTAAAAAACTATTAAAATTAAAATTTTTATCGATTTTTTCAAGGTTACTAATATTTTCTATATGTTCTGCAATCAACTTAGCATTTTCTTGACCAATATGTCTAATTCCTAATGAAAAAATTAATTTGTCTAAGGTTACATTTCTTGAATTATCTATTGAATATTTTAGTTTATTACTTGATAGCCTTCCCCATCCATCCAATTTTTCAATTTTATTATAATCTAAACTAAATATATCATTCGGTGTTCTAATGAATTTTAGATCCCAAAATTTTTCTACTACTTTTTTTCCAAAGCCATCGATATTTAAAGCATCTTTTGATATAAAATGTTTTATTTTTTCAATTGATATTTTATCACATTCGTAATCCTGAGATGAACATCTTTTAACAGCATCATATTTTTTAGTTGAATAATTAAATTCCTTAATAATTGATGATCCGCAAGAAGGACATTTTTTTGGAAATATATATTTTTTTGCATCTTTTGATCTTTTTGAAAGATCTACAGATATTACGTGAGGGATTACATCGCCTGCTCTTTCAATTTCAACCACATCTCCAATTCTTATATCTTTTCTCAAAATTTCATCTTCATTGTGTAAAGTCGCATTTGATACAACAACACCAGCAATTGATACAGGCTTAACTTTAGCAACCGGAGTTAGAGCTCCAGTTCTCCCTAACTGCACTTCTATATTCAAGATTTGAGTAAAAGATTTTTCTGCTGAAAACTTATGAGCAGTCGCCCACCTTGGTGCATTAGTAACAAAACCTAATCTTTTCTGTAAATTGAAATCATTAACTTTATAAACTAGGCCATCTATGTCATAATCAATTTTGTCTCTTTTAGCCTCGAATTCCTTGTGGTATTTCAAAAGGTTATCTATTCCTGTAATAACTTTGTTAAATTGATTAGTTTTAAAACCCCAATTTTTTAAATTTTTGATAAAATCAGACTGTTTTTTTAGTTTGTTACTTTCAAAAAAACCGTAAGTATAACCAATAAAATTTAATGGTATTTTTTGAGTTTGAGCTGGATCTTTTTGTCGTAAGGACCCGGAGGCAGCGTTCCTAGCGTTTGCAAATTTGTTTTTTAATTTTTCAAAGTCACTATTTTTTATAAATACCTCGCCCCTAATATCTATATCATCAGGAAAATTTTTGTTTTCTATTTTTTTTGGAATATCTTTAATTGTTTTTAAATTTTCTGTAATCAGTTCGCCATCTTGTCCATCTCCTCTTGAAACTCCCGCAATCAAGACACCTTTTTTATATGTTAAAGAGGCCGATATCCCATCAATTTTAGGCTCGACGCTGTATTCCAAATTATTTTTATTTTTTAAATCTAAATAATTTACAATTTTTTTTTCAAAATTTCTTAAATCTTCAGCATTAAAAACATTTGATAAAGATAACATTCTTTCTCTATGTCTTGATTTTTGAAAATTCTTTGATGGCTTAAAACCAATAGTATTTGAGGGAGAATCTTTACTTTTTAAATTTAAGTTATTGCTCTCAAATCTTAATATTTCTGCTTTTAGTTTATCAAACTGCTCATCTGAAATGATAGGAGAATTTTTGTCATAATAAAGTTCATTATGTTTCAAATATTCTTTAATTTTTAAATTGTATTTTTTTTGTGAATACTTAACGTTCATTCTATTACTTTATGAGTGTTTTAAACTTTTTTATTAGGGAACTATCTTTTTTATTTTTTTTAGTATTCCTGATTGCTTCATAGTCTTTATTAAATATTTTGTATGATTTCTCATACCATTGACTAGACTGATAGTTATATCCAAGTAAGTTTGCATATTTTTTAGACTCCTCTATTAAACCGATTTTGAAGTGTATTTCGACTAGCCTATGAAGTGCTTCTTCAATATAAATTGTTCTATTGTAATCATCTACTACAATTTTAAATCTATTAATCGCAGGTATCCACTTTTCTTTTTCTAAATAATATCTACCAAGATACATTTCTTTCGAGGCCATTATATCTTCAATTAGATCAAGTTTATAAACTGCATCTGCTGCAAATTCACTTTTAGGATAATCTTTAGCAACTATTTCAAAATATATCTTAGACTGAATAATAGGTTGTAAATCTTTTTTCTCATCAATAATTTGTTCATAGTAAGAAAGTGCTAACAAATAATATGCATATCCTTTTCTTTCATGAAGAGGGTAGACTTTTAAATATCTTTGTAATTCATAGATCGAGTCTTCATATAGTCCGTATGTGTAATATGAATACGCTGCCATCAACGCAGATCTTGGTGCCCAAACGGATTGTGGAAATAGTATTTCAGCTTCTCCAAATTTTTCAGCTGCCACAAATGCATTTCCAGACTTCAATGCTTCTAGTCCTTCGTTGTATGAGGTAATCATTTGATCTTCTATTTTAATTTCTTTAATTTTGTCTATTTCGACTTTTTTTTGGGAACAAGAAAATAATAGAAAATGTGAAATAATTAAAAAGATGAAAATTTTTATCATAAATTCTTTTAGCAGAAATTAGAAAAAATTGTAATTTTAAGCGATAGATTTTAAGTGATATTTTTTGACTAATGAATGAGGCAAGCTCTTCCCCTTTAGTTCTATTACAGAATAATTTGATTTATCGCTAAAAACTTTTCGCAAAAGTTCATTTGTAAGACTATGTCCGCCCTGTGAGGTTACTACTGATCCAACAATCTTAAACCCTGAAAGATATAAATCTCCCATACAATCTAAAATTTTATGATTAACAAATTCTTTTTTATTTCTTAATCCGCTATCATTTAATATTTTATTACCATCTACAACAATAGCATTTTTTAAGTTTCCACCCTTTGCGAGACCCATTGATTTGAGTTTTTCTATGTCTTCAAATTTACAAAAAGTTCTTGAATTAAAAATATCATTTAAGTTATCATTGAACACATTAACTTTATTTCTTTGAGTTCCTATTAAACACCCAGGATAAACTATTTCAAAATCAATATCCAAACTTACATTTGATTGATCAACGCTAATAAATTTTTCATTTTTTTTGATTTCAACTTTTTTTTCTATCTTTATAATTTTAATAGGATTATTAGAGTCTCTTAAACCAACTTTTTGAATTAAGTCTATCCAATTTTTTGCTGAGCCATCTAAAATTGGTACCTCTTTATTGTCAAGTTCAACTATAACATTATCAATACCAAGTCCATAGAATGCTGCCATAAGATGTTCTATTGTAGAGACTTGCACTCCTTTATCGTTTGATATTGTTGTGCACAAATTTGTTTCACAAACATTATAAAATAACGGATTGACCTCGTTACTCATGTTTTTGACATCAATTCTTTTGAAAATAATTCCAGTGTTAGGACTTGAAGGTTTTATACACAAGTTAACCTTTTCTCCGGTATGCAATCCAATACCACTAATTGATACAGTTTTTGATACAGTTTTTTGATTTAACAAAGACATTTAAGCTTTATACAAAAATTGTTTTTTTGAATAAAAACAACTAATGTTACAGTTAATTTCTGTTATTTAGAAAAAAAGTAGAATAATTTCTCAAAAAAACCCTTTTTTAGCAGTTTTCTTTTTGCAAGAATTGCCTCATCTTTGTTTTCAGAAAACATATAATTGTATCCAGAGCTACAAATTAAATCGCTACTTTCTTCAAAAAAACTCATTTCATCAAAAACATTATATTTTTCTTTTAAAAAAATTGAATTTTTACTCAAAATCTTAGATCCATCACCAGTGAATATCAAAATCGAGTTTGTATTTGATAGAAAATCATAATTTTCCAATCTTTTAAAACTCAAATCAATTATTTCCTCCATTCTCGCATGAATAACCTTAATCAATAAATCATTGGTCTTATCATTGTTGATATTCGTATTGGATTGATTTATTTTTTGCTTGAAACTTTCTGAGTCATCTAAACTAATATTTAAAACTTTTGAAATATCTTTTGTGATGTGGGCTCCACCAATGGATAGGTAATTAATATATTTGAGCTTGTTTTTTTTATAGATAATTAGTGAAGTTTTTTCAAATCCAATATCTATAAAAAATTTTGTATCAAAATTTTCAAAATATTTAATGTAATTTAAAGTTTTTAAATAACTTGAGCTATGTATATTTGAAATACCAGTTTGATTTTTTTTAAATAATTCTCTTAAATAATCTATTGTCTCATTTGGAATAAGCATGAATTTTAATTCGACTATTAAAATATTTGCCTTTATATTGATTGGAAGATTTGTAAATTCTTTATCATCCAAAATATAATTTAAGATTAATAAGTGTAATATTTTAAAATTCTTATAATTTCTCTCAATTTCAATCTTTGTTTCTAGGATAAACTGTTTTACTAAACTCTCATCAATATTGATTTGATCAATTTTTTTTTTAATAGAAATATCTACTGTTAGAATTTGAGGTGTATCTATCATTACATCAACTTTTTTGAGATGTTGATTTATCTCTTTCTCAGTTTTTAAGATTATATTTTTGAGTGATTGATTTAATTCTTCCTCAGAAGATGTTTTAATTTTTTCCTCACATATATATTTTGAATTTGGCAGATGTTTTGCAAAGGTTCCAAGGCGTAATTTTGAAGATCCAAAATCTATTATAGAAAAAAGATTTTCATTACTCATTTAATATGATTACTTGATTTGATACCCTTAAATCAATAATTTTTTTTTTTTCTTTTTTTTCAATAATTTTCTTTGCAATGTTTATTGACTCTTTTACTTTATTATTTGGAAATTTTACTAATAAATTATTTTTGAATTTTATATCCCACCTA
>CACKWQ010000005.1 GCA_902603925.1 uncultured Pelagibacteraceae bacterium
GTGTTTATAAACCCGGATATTAAATGACAAAAAGATTAAATTCTAAACATAAAGTAGATCGAAGATTAAAGGTAAATTTGTGGGGCAGGCCTAAGAGCCCATTCAACACAAGAGCTTATCCTCCAGGTCAACACGGTCAAACTAAAAGTTCAAAACCATCAGATTACGGAATTCAATTACAAGCTAAACAAAAATTAAAATCTTACTACGGCAATATGAATGAAAGACAGTTTAGAAATGTTTATAAAAAGGCAATTATGAAAAAAGGTGACACTGCTGAGAATCTTATTGGTTTATTAGAAAGAAGACTTGATGCGGTTGTTTATAGATCAAAGCTTTCAAATACTATTTTTTCTTCAAGACAACTAATAAATCATGGCCATGTAAAAGTTAATGGTAAGAAAGTGAATGTTTCAAGCTATCAAGTTAAAGAGGAAGACAGTATAGAAATTAGAGATAAGTCAAAGCAGCTAGCCATTGTCGATATTGCTTTGGCAAGCAAAGAAAGAGAAACACCCGAATATCTTCAGGTTGATGAAAAAAATAAAAAAGTTAAATTTGTAAGAGTGCCTAAATTTGAAGAGGTACCGTATCCAGTTACCATGGAACCAAATCTTGTAATTGAATATTATTCTAGATAAAATTATTTTTTAAACTTTATATTTTTATTTTCTAGATATTTAGCTAACTCTCCACTTTCATACATTTCTTTAATGATGTCACAACCACCGACAAATTCATTTTTAATATAAAGTTGTGGTATTGTTGGCCACTCGCTATAAGTTTTAATACCTTCCCTTATATTTTGATTATCTAAAACATTAATACCTTTAAAGTTAACTTCTAAAATTTTTAAAATATTTGTAACTGTCATCGAAAAACCACATTGTGGTAATTCTGGTGTACCTTTCATAAATAAACAAACTTCGTTATTATTTATTTCATTGCTAATTAGTTCTTTAGTTTGTTGATCCATCTTTCTCCTTTGTTCTTAAAGCTAGAGCATGTAACTCATTACCCATTTTTCCCTGTAATGAATTATATACCATCTTATGCTGCTCTATTTTAGTTTTTCCTTTAAATTGAGACGAAATGACAGTAGCTGAATAGTGATTACCATCTCCAGCTAAGTCCTGTATGTCAACAGATGCATCAGGAAACTCCATTTTTATAAGTTTCTCAATTTCCTTTAAATCCATTGCCATTAGTTTACCATATACTTTTTAAGCCAATTTTTGTAGCAATCTCTTAACACATCAATATCTATATCAAATTCCTCATTTAATTTTAAAGTATTTTTTTCAACAATGCCTAAAATGTCATAGTGAACTGAGTTTTCTTTTAATATCTTTTCAACATTATTCAACTTTGAACTATCTATTTCAACTAAATAGCGACCCTGATCTTCTCCAAAAAAATAATTAAACTTATTTAATAGTCCTTTTGGAGGTTTGATTGTTATACCTTTATTTCCTTTGATGCACATTTTAGCGATTGCGGTTAATATGCCTCCAACCGATATATCGTGGCATGCCATAATAAGTTCCTCTTTCATAAGTCTTAGAACGGTCTCACCATTATTTTTTTCATTAAATAGATTAATTTCAGGAGGAGGACCTTTTTTTTCGAGCAGTATCATTCTTGCAAAAACACTTTGTTCGATATGACCTTCAGTTTTACCAATAACAAGGATTGTATTTTTTTCTTTTTTCAAATCCATTGAAATCATATTTTTATAATTTTCTAACAAACCAACGCCCCCAATTGACGGCGTGGGCTTAATTCCTTTGTCTTTTGTTTCGTTATAAAAAGATACATTACCTGAAACTACAGGAAAATTTAGATACTTTGAGGCTTCAGAAATACCACTCACACATTCAACAAACTCACCCATATTTTTTTCCTTTTCGGGGTTTCCAAAATTTAAACAATTTGTAATTGCCATTGGTTTTGCACCTACAGATATTAAGTTTCTCCAACTTTCACAAACTACTTGTTTACCTCCAGTTAAGGGGTGAGAAAAGCAATATACAGCAGAAGAGTCTATACATGCAGCAACTGCTTTATTAGTTCCATGAACTCTAACAACACCGGCATCTCCTCCAGGTTTTTGTATAGTATCTCCCATAACGGTATGGTCGTATTGTTCCCATATCCATTTTTTTTCACAAATATTTGGATTTGATAAAATTTTTTTAAGACAATTTTCTAACTTAAGAGACTTGAATATATCTTTTTTAAAATTTATTTTTTGTGGTAATTTAATTTTTTTCCATTTTCGATCATATATTGGTGCATTTTCTGCTAAAAAATCAATGGGAATTTCAGCAACTTTCTTTTTATTAAAAATCAATTCTAAATTTTTTGAGTTGGTAGTCTTTCCAATAACTGCAAAATCTAAATTCCATTTATCAAATATTGCTTTAGCACTATTTTCTTTTCCATTTTCTAAAATTATTAACATTCGTTCTTGGCTTTCTGAAAGCATTATTTCATAGGGTGTCATATTTTCTTCTCTACAAGGAACTTTGCTAAGATCTAATTCTATACCAAGTTTACCTTTTGAAGCCATTTCAACACTTGAAGATGTTAGTCCTGCAGCGCCCATATCCTGAATTGAAATGATAGAGTCTTCTTTCATCAACTCTAAACAGGCTTCTAAAAGTAATTTTTCTGTGAAGGGATCTCCTACTTGAACAGTAGGTTTTTTTTCCTCAATCTTGTCATCAAATATAGCCGATGCCATACTCGCCCCATGAATTCCGTCTCTGCCTGTTTTTGAGCCCACATAAATCACAGGTTTGTTTAAGCCTGCTGCTTTTGAATAGAATATTTTGTTTTTATTAACTAATCCGAGTGTCATTGCGTTTACCAATATATTTCCATTATAAGATTCATCGAAATTTGTTTGACCTGCTATTGTTGGGACTCCAATACAATTACCATAGCCTCCAATACCCTTTACGACACCTCTTAATAAATTCTTTGTTTTTTTATTTTGTGTTGAACCAAAGTGAATTGAGTTAAGATTTGCAATTGGTCTTGCGCCCATAGTAAAAACATCTCTCATAATTCCACCAACACCGGTTGCTGCGCCTTGATATGGTTCAATAAACGATGGATGATTATGACTTTCAATTTTAAATACTATCGCGTCATCATCACCTATATCAATTACTCCTGCATTTTCACCAGGTCCTTGGATTACTTGAGATCCCTTGGTATGTAAATTTTTAAGATGCTTTCTTGACGATTTATATGAACAATGCTCGTTCCACATTGCAGAAAATATGGCAAGTTCAGTTAAATTAGGCTTTCTTTTTAAAAGCTCATTAATTTTTTTAAATTCCTCTTTAGTTAAACCATGATCAACGGCAATTTGCTCATTTACTTCCATTATTTTGAATTATTCATTAAATTTTCAAAAAATATTGAGCCATCTTCTCCTGATAAATGCTTATCAATCATTCTTTCTGGATGAGGCATCATTCCTAAAACATTTTTTTCTTTATTAAATACTCCTGCTATATTTTTTAATGCACCGTTTGGATTGTATTCATTGTCCTCAAGACCATCAGAACTACAATATGTTAGAGCAATTTGGTTATTATTATTAATAATTTTTAGTTCCTCTTCTGAGCAAAAGTAATTACCTTCATTATGAGCTATATGAAATTCTAAAACATCTTTTTTAATATCTTTAAAGTACTGATTATTTTTATCATTAATCTTTACATGAATATTTCTGCAAATAAAATTTAAATACTTATTACGCTGCAAAACACCAGGGAGCAAACCTGTTTCCGTTAAAATTTGAAATCCATTACAAATACCTAACACTAAACCACCAGAATTAGCAAAATCAATTACAGATTTAATAATTTTCGATTTTCCTGCGATACTCCCACACCTTAAATAATCACCATAAGAAAATCCACCAGGCAGAACAACCAAATCACATTTTGGTAAAGTTGCATCATTATGCCAAATCATAAGGTTTTTAAAGCCATATTTTGTAAGTGCTACATCCATATCTCTGTCACAATTTGATCCTGGAAAGATAATTACTGCAGATCTCATTAATTATAAAATTTTGTAATCCTCTATAACTAAATTCGCTAAAAGTTTTTTACACATTTCATCAACTTTATTTTTTGCTTTTACTTCATCAGTTTCGTTGGTTTCAATATCAAAATATTTACCCTGTCTAACATCTTTTACATCTAAAAATCCCATGCCATTTAGCGTTTGTTGAATTGCTTTGCCTTGAGGGTCAAGTACTCCACTTTTAAGAGTAACAATTATTTTAATCTTCATTTATTTTTCTTCAATTTAACTGATCTTGGTTTAGGAAACTTAATAGTTCTTATATTAGATTCTTCGTGTAAAATCCCTAATCTTCTAGCCACATCTTGATAAGCTTCCATAACGTTACCTAAATTATTTCTAAATCTATCCTTATCAAGTTTCTTATCTGAGGATATATCCCACAATCTGCAGGTATCAGGACTAATTTCATCTGCTAATATTACTTCTTTTTTACCATTATTTTTATATCTTCCAAATTCAACTTTAAAGTCTACTAATTTAATACCAATGCCCCTAAACATTCCGATCATAAAATCGTTCATTCTAAGTAGATATTTATCAATTTTTTCAATTTCCTTTTTTGAGGCCCAGTTAAATGCAAATATATGCTCTTTTGATATTAAAGGATCTCCTAATTCATCTTTTTTATAACAATACTCTATTAATGGGTTTTCTAAAATTGTTCCATCTTCAATGTCCAATCTTTTAGTTAAAGATCCAGTTGCAATATTTCTTACAATAAATTCTATTGGTATAATCTCTACAAATTTTATTAATTGTTCTCTCATATTAATTCTTTTAACTAGATGGTTTTTAATTCCAACCTGGCCAAGGTAATTTAAAATATGTTCTGATATTCTATTATTTAAAATTCCTTTACCATCTATTTTCATCTTTTTTTTGTTGTTAAATGCTGTTGCATCATCCTTAAAATGCTGAATTACTAAATTTTTTTCGTTTGTAGAAAAAATTATTTTGGCCTTACCTTCGTATAATTTTTTGCCTTTTTTCATTATTCGAATACTCTTTTGAATATGTAGTTAACATTTCGTAAATGTTTATCGTAATTAAAAATTTTATTAATTTGTTTTGAACTTAATCTATTTGTAATCGTTTTATCTTCCTTCAATAATTTAATTAGATCAATCTTATTTGCTAAACTTTTTTTTGCATGGCTTTGTACTAATTTGTAAGCCTTTTCTCTAGACATGCCAGATTTAGTTATTTCTAACATAATTTCTTGTGAAAATACTAAACCACGTGTTAAATTTAAATTTTCTAACATTTTTTTTGGGTACACAATCATTTTATCTAAAAGATTGGCTAATCTTACTAATGCGAAATCTAAAGTTATGTTAGCATCGGGACCGATACTTCTTTCAACACTCGAGTGAGATATATCTCTCTCATGCCACAGAGCTACATTTTCTAATGCCGGCACAACATGTCCTCTAACTATTCTAGCTAAACCTGTTAAATTTTCAGACAGGATAGGATTTTTTTTATGTGGCATTGCAGATGAACCTTTTTGGTCCTTCGAAAAAAATTCTTGTAATTCATAAACTTCTGATCTTTGAAGATGTCTAATTTCTGTTGCAACTCTCTCAACCGAGCTAGCAATGATTCCTAAGGTGGAAAAATATTGAGCATGTCTATCTCTTGGAATTATTTGAGTAGAAATTGGCTCCGGTTTTAATTTTAATTTTTTTGCAACATATATCTCAATTTTCGGACTTATGTTCGCATAAGTTCCAACTGCACCTGATATTGAACAAGTAGAAATATTGTTTATTGCATGCACCAATCTTTCTTTATTTCTTTTAAATTCTGAATAAAAAGATGCAAGTTTCAGACCAAAAGTGATTGGTTCTGCATGAATGCCATGACTTCTGCCAATACAAGGTGTCATTTTATATTTCTTTGCTTTTTTTCTTAAAACTTGAAGAATCTTATCAATATCCTCTAATAAAATCTTTCCTGACTGAGCTAGTTGAATATTTAATGAAGTATCCAATATATCTGAGGAAGTCATGCCTTGATGTAAATATCTTGCTTTAATTCCAGCTTGTTCAGTAATTGATGTTAAAAAAGCTATAACGTCGTGCTTAACCTTAGACTCTATTTGATGAATTCTTTTTACTTTTATTTTGCTTTTTTTCTTAACTATCGCTGCAACACCCCTAGGTATAACTTTATACTTTTCCATTGCCTCTGCTGAAGCTAGTTCAACATCTAACCAAATCTTATATTTGTTTTCCTCTGACCAAATATTTTTAAGTTTTTTTCTAGAGTATCTTTCAATCATTAATTATATGGAGGCTTTAAATAACCTTTAACAGATTCTGTGAAAATTTCATATCCGTTATCTTTTATACCAACAGTATGTTCAAATTGTGCAGATAAAGACTTGTCTTTCGAAACAGCCGTCCAACCATCTTCTAAAATTTTAACATCATATTTACCTGAATTAATCATAGGCTCTATTGTAAATGTCATACCAGGTTCTAATGTTGTGCCTGTATTTTTTTTTCCATAATGAAGAATATTTGGCGGCTCATGAAATTTATCACCAATACCATGTCCACAAAAATCTCTGACAACTGAAAAACCTTTTTGTTCTACATAGCTTTGGATCTCATTTCCAATATCACCCAGTTTAATACCTGGTTTTAAAATCTTAATTGATCGCATTAAAGATTCATAAGTAGCATCAATTAAATTTTGGGCCTTAACTGAGATTTTGCCTATAGAATACATTCTGCTTGTATCTCCATAAAAACCGTTCACAATTGTAGTGACATCAACATTTAAAATGTCTCCTTCCTCTAAAACTCGTTCACTAGGAATACCGTGACAAATCACATGATTTAATGAAGTGCACAAAGATTTTTCAAAACCTCTATAGTAAAGTGGCGCGGAATGTCCGCCATGATCTTGAATAAACTCATAGCCAAGTTTGTCTATTTTATTTGTAGTTACACCCTCTTTGATTTCGTTTGTTAGCATATCTAAAGTTTTAGATGCTAGACTTCCTGCAATCTTCATTTTTTCAAATTTTTCCTTAAAATCAGTCATTAACAATTTTTACTTTTTTATTTACTCTTATTTCTTTTGGTCCAATTTTACAATTGTAAGCAATAAAATTTACACCAAAATTTTTAGCATTTTTGTAATTTTCATAATACTCTTTGTCTATATCTCTAGCTATTTTAAAGTATTTACAATTACTGATTTGTACTAAAAATAGTACGTAGCACTTATAACCCTTTTTCGTTGCCTCAATTAAAGTATTTATATGTTTGCTACCTCGGGTAGTAATCGCATCAGGAAATTCGGAATTTCTTCCATCACGAATTAATGTAACATTTTTTACTTCGATGAATGTTTTTTGATTTTTTTTGTTAATTAAAAAATCGAAACGTGTCTCTTTATTATAAAATACTTCTGCTTTTATTTTATCTAAATTTTTAAATTCTTTGAAACTATTATTGTGAAGACCCTCAAATACAATTTTATTTGCTAGATGAGTATTAATACCTATTAAATTATTTTTTATTTTTAAAATTTCTAACGTAAATTTTAGTTTTCTTTTTGGATCATCATTTTTAGAAACCCATGCGTCGTTATTTTCGTTTAATAATCCCATCATTGATCCAGTATTTGGACAATGTGCAGTTATGGTGCTTTTATTTACTTTAACATCTGCAAAAAACCTTTTATATCTTTTCACAAATTTGCCTTTAATTAAAGCTTTGGTAAATTTCATTAATTAAAAATATATATATTTAAATGAATAAAAACTCAAAATTTAATGCTGCTATTTTAATTATTGGTAACGAAATATTGTCTGGAAGAACGCAAGATACCAATACAAGCACTATAGCAAAATGGCTGAATTCTTTAGGTGTCAAGGTTGAGGAGGTTAGAGTTATCCCCGATGTAGAAAAAACTATAATTAGTTCAGTTAATCTATTAAGAAAAAACTATAATTATGTTTTTACATCAGGAGGCATCGGACCAACTCACGATGATATAACTTCTGAGTCTATTTCAAAGGCATTCAACTTATCTTATGAAAAACATGAGGAGGGTTATAAAATTCTTGAAGCCTATTATAAGCCGGGAGAATTCAATGATGGTAGACAAAAAATGATTTGGATGCCAAAAGGCGCTAAACTTATTCTTAACCCAACAAGTGGTGCACCCGGTTTTAACGTTGAAAATGTATTTGTTCTACCAGGAGTCCCATCAATTTTGAAATCCATGCTCGGTGGTTTGAAAAATCAAATTATTGGAGGAAAACCAATAATAAGCAAAACAATTAGCCTTAGAACTTTCGAAAGTCACATAGCAGACTCCTTAACAAATGTACAAAACAAGTTTCAAGATGTTGAGATAGGTAGCTATCCTTTTTTTCAAGCAGGTAAACTTGGTGTATCAATAGTAATTAGGTCTGATGATCCAAATGAAATCGACAAATGCTGTTATGATATTTTTGATTTTGTTAAGAGTAAAAATATAGAAATAGTCAATAGGGATTAAATGTTTTATTTTGCTTACGGAAGCAATTTACACCATCAACAGATGAAGAGAAGATGTTCAGACTCTATTTTTATTAAAAAATTTATTTTGGAAAATCATCTTTTAACTTTTAGGAGTCCTTATAAAGTTGCAGATATCAATGAGAAAAAAGGCTCATTTGTACCTGGCGCTTTGTATGAGATATCTAAAAGTGATGAAAAAAAGTTAGATAGATATGAGGATTATCCAATATTATATAAAAAAAAATATTTTAAGATAAATAATATGAAAATAATGACTTATTTTATGAATAGTAATTCTTCTTTCAAATACCCATCTACAAAATACTTAAATACAATAATACAAGGCTACAAAGATTGTAATTTAGATAAAAATTATTTATTTAAAATACTAATGAAAAAATTTTAATTCTTTTTCGATAACCATACGGTCTGAAATGGTTTAAAAAATAAAATTGAATTTTTTATAGTAACATTCTGATTTAAAAGGTTTTTAGAATTAGTAACTTCTTTTTTTAAAACTATAGATTTTGATGAAGATGTAATATTAGTGATACAATATACAGATTGTTTACCGTTAATACTTGTTCTTTTAATGCCAAAAAAACTTGGTCCAAGGCTTAGAGTTTTTCTTGCTGCATTTGGGTGAAATGCTCTCTGTTTTCGTCTAATACTTAAGATCTCAGTAATACTTTTGTAATATTTGCTTTGCTTTGATGTCTCATCTCTTAAATGATTTTCAAGTTTATCTTTATTCCAACGGTACCTGTTTAAATCCCTTTTGTTTCCTGAAATAATGAATTTACTATAATCATTAGAATTACCAAAGATTGAATTAAAATAAATAGCAGGTATCCCCTCAAAACCCATCATAATACAATGTGCAGACATGTAACGTTCAAAAGCAAATTTTCCTTCATTATCATGATCGGTTTTTTTAAAAGCATTAAATAACGTAATGTTTGCTTCATAAACCTTTTTGCCTTTTCCCTGAATCTTCCTAAACGAAAACTCAGCACCATTTTTTTTTAAAAGTTTAAGAAATTTTTTTTGCTTACTTTTATCCAGTATCCCTTCTAAAGGCCTCATTCCAATACCATCATGTGAAGCAATAAAATTTAGGTAATTATTGTTATTTTTAAGTCTCGGTAAATTTTTTGACCATTTAGTTAGTTTATTACTATCCTCAAATAAAAAACTGTAGACTAAAAGAGGAGCTAAAGAAAAATTATAAATCCAGTTTGCTTCGTCATTTTTGCCAAAATAACTAATATTCTCTTTTTCAGGGAGGTTGGTTTCAGTTATTATTATGCATTCTGTATTCAACAAATTGCAAATATATCTAATTAACTTTATTATTTTGTGCGTATTTTGATGATTTATACATTTTGTACCACTTTCTTTCCATAAGTAAGCTATAGCATCTAATCTAAATACTTTTACTCCATGATTAATTAAATTAAAAATAATTTTAATCATTCGCATCAATACTTTTGGATTTTGAAAATTTAAATCTATTTGATCATCACTAAATGTTCTCCATAGGTATCTATTTTGATTAAATAATTTAATTTTTTTTAATAATTTATGCTCTCTTGGTCGAACTACTTTTGCGGTGTTAAATTTTTTATCAACAGTAAAAAAATAATCTTTACCCGGAGATTTATTTTTTAAAAAATTTGCAAACCACAACCCTCTAGAAGATGAATGATTAATAACTAAATCAGCCATTATTGAGCAATTTTTAGAGATATTTCGAACATCTGTCCAAGATCCTAATCTTGGATCTATTTTATAATGGTCTTTTACAGCAAATCCACTGTCGCTACTTGATGGATAAAAGGGCAAAAAATGTATTCCACTGAATACATTTCTTAAATACTTTTTATAAAAATTATTAAAGACTTTTAAGGATTTAATCTTTCCATCAGTAACACTATTCCCATAGCAGATAACTAAAGATGTTTCTTCAGATAAATTAAAAATTTTTTTTTTTTTATTTTTTTTATTAAATTTGTTTATTAGATTTATTATTTCATGTATATGTAAATTATTTCTATAAGGATGAAATTTGTAAATATCATCAAATATATGTTTCAAAATCTTTTGGACTTGTTTTGATAACATTTAAGAATAATTTTTGTTATCTTCTTCGACCGCTTTTTTTAATCTTACTAAAAAATCTGGAATAGCGCTTTTTATTCTACTCCAGGTTGGAATGAACGGGGTCACCATAGGATTCTTAAAAAAATGTTCTCCTGCCTTCATGATATTTA
The DNA here is from genome assembly GCA_902603925.1 of uncultured Pelagibacteraceae bacterium. Lineage (GTDB taxonomy): Bacteria > Pseudomonadota > Alphaproteobacteria > Pelagibacterales > Pelagibacteraceae > Pelagibacter. The sequence continues at coordinate 10,907 of CACKWQ010000005.1, forward strand.
ACGCAAATAGCTCAACAGCTTTTTCTTCCATATGTGAGTCGAATTTTAAACCATTCATTTGTGCATCGCTCCTATATATATCTATTAAATCTAAAGCCGATCTATAATAAGTTGCTTTTAAAGATCTAAACGTTTCTGTGCTAAATGAGTTACCTTGTGTGGCTAATTTTCTTATAATGGTTTTAATAATATCTATAGACATTCTCGATAAACCTTTGGACTCATCCCCAATTGAAAGCTCTTGATGTTTGTGGTCGTAACTATCTGCTAAATCAACCTGACATATATTATGAGGTGAGAAATTTCTTTGCATTTCTGATAATATACCAACTTCTATCCCCCAATCTGATGAAATTCTAAGCTCAGGCAATACGTTACGCCTAAAGGAAAACTCTCCTGCCAAAGGATATTTAAAAGATTTCATGAATTCTAAATAATCACTTTTTCCAATAGTTTTCTCCAATGCAGTGATTAAAGGAAAGACCAGCAATCTTGCAACCCTTCCTCCCATTTTATTTTGTGCAACTCTTGGATAATAGCCTTTACAAAACTCAAAATTAAAAAGGGGGTTAACTACTGGATAAAATAACTTAGCTAACATTCTTCTATCATACGTTTTGATGTCACAGTCATGTAGTGCAACAGATCTAGCTTCGTCTCTAGCAATACACATTCCTAAACAATACCAAACATTTCTTCCTTTACCTAATTCATTGGGTGCTAAATCGTTTTCATAAAGCTCTTTATTTAACTTTTTTAATCTTGGTCCATCATTCCATAAAATTGTAAAAGGTGTTTTTAGTTTTTTGAAAAATTTCCAAGCTTTTTGTGCTTGCATTTTATTTGCTCTATCAAGACCAATAATAATATGGCTTAGATAGTTTGTTTTGCTTATCTCAGTTACAATTTTTGGCAATGCATCACCTTCTAACTCAGAATAAAGGCTTGGTAAGATGAGTTCCATTTTTCTTTCCTTGGAAAAATTTTTAAGCTCTCTTTCAATATCACTAATAGACTTTGTTCCAAAATCGTGGAGTGTTGAAATAATTCCATTTTGAGAAAAATCACTCATATTAAGTTTTAATATTTTTATTCAATTTTTTCCAGTGCCATTTTAACGACCTCAGACCAACCCTCTGGAGCTGAATTTTTAGAGACTAAACAGTTATTAATATTGATTTCATCTAATTTAAATTGATCATTAAACACTAAGCAAGGTATATCGCTAGATCTAAGCATTTCAAGATCGTTATAATTGTCTCCAACAGCTATTATTTTTACATTCTTCTCAATTTTTTTATAAATTTTTATTACTTTGAGCATTGATTTTGCCTTATTAACATTGTCACAAAGGTTGAGTACACGACCACCTTGTTGTAATGTTAAATTTAAATTCTTTAAGATTTTTAGTAAATTATTTTTGTCTTCCTTTTTCCCATTAAAAATAAGTGGTATTGAATATTTTCTATCTAAAGCATTGTGTAGGTCATTATTTGTGAGACCTAATATTTTAGTTTGTTTTTCTTCACTCATTTTTGATATCATTTGACATTTATTCCTTAAATTTTCAGGAATTTCTTTTTTAAAAGATTTTAAAATTTCTTCTTTGTCTCTGCTTAAGATAATTTTTTCTGGTAAATTTGAGTTAATTTCATTTAATCCATTCACAACAGATCCATTTTCAGAAATATAAGGTAAATTTATCCCAAGTTCTTTATTAAACTCCAAAATTTCTACTTCTGTTTTGCTTGAATTCGGTATTATAATGACACCTTTAGATATTAAATCTTTTAAATAATTTACAATATTATCAAATTTAAAAGTGTCTCTATGAAGAAGCGATCCATCTAAATCTGTAAATATTAACACTGTGTATTTTTTTTTCATTAAAACAAATACTACATAAATAATGAACAAAACAAAAATTTTACTTATTTCGCTTGTTCAGTTATAAATATTACCATAAATACTCATGAAAATAACTCATGCCCTCGTGGTGAAATTGGTAGACACAAAGGACTTAAAATCCTTGCCCTTTTGGGAGTGCCAGTTCGAGTCTGGCCGAGGGCACCAGTTGAATGATTAAAGCTTTAATTATATCTGATGTTAATAAAAAATCACAAAGGATAAAATCAATAGTTCAAAATAAAATTAAAAAAAGCCCACTAAAAAAAAAAAATATTGTAATTGTAGTTGGAGGTGACGGTTTTATGCTTAAAACTTTGAAAAAAAATATAATAAAATCAAAATTATTTTATGGAATAAATTCAGGAAATTATGGATTTCTAATGAATAAATTTTCAGAAAAAAACCTAATCAAAAATTTAAATCAATCAAAATTAATTACTATCTCACCTTTGGAAATGAAAGTTAAAACCAAAGATAATAGAATAAAAAAATCAATTGCCATCAATGAAGTATCTATACTTAGACAAAGTAGACAAGCCGCATCTTTATGTGTTAGGTCTGGTAAAAAAATATTGATAAAAAATTTAATGTCTGATGGCATTTTAGTTTCAACTCCAGCAGGTAGTACTGCTTATAATTTATCAGTTCAAGGTCCTATTCTAGGTTTAAACTCAAAAAAACTTTCCATATCTCCAATCAGTGCTTTTAGACCAAGAGGTTGGAAAGGAAAAATTGTGAGTGATAAGTCTTTAATTAAAATAAAAAATTTGAATCCTCAAAAAAGACCAATTAGCTCCGTTGCAGATAATATAGAATTCAGAAACGCAAGTTTAATTACAATAAAAACAAATAAAAAAATTAAATTTAACCTTCTATATGACTCAAATAGAAGTTTACAAAAAAAAATTAAACTAGAGCAACTAAGAAGGGAGACAAAGTAATGAAAAAAATTTTAGGGATCATGGTTCTTGGTTTGTTGTGGATTATTCCAGTATCAGCCAATGAAAGATTTATTCCATTAGAGTTATTTACTGGTGGGGAAATAAGAAATGATACAGAAGTTAAATATACACCAGCAGATAAAATTTTTGGTGAGAAGCGAAGAAAAAAAATTATAGGTCCTCAAGATTGGAAAAATCCTTTCACAAAAGAAATCATTAAAGTTTATAAAAGAACTAAAAAAAATAGAGAGGGTAGAGTAAGAAAAACACAATTATTTACAGTTACTAACAATGGTCAATGCATGGGAAGAGTATACGATCAAAGAAGATCGAAAACCAAATATATAAAGAATGGTTGTAAATTTCCTTTAGGTTTTTGGAAAAAGGGTGAAACAAGATCATTTTCTGTAACAGATGCTGGAAGATCAAGAACTGTAGAATTAAAAATATTAAAACTAGGAAAAAAACCAACAGACTGCATTAAATATAATTGGAAATTGTTTGATACGAGTGGAAATAAATTAGCAGATAATGATTATAAATTTTGTAAAAATAGAGCAATGACTAGTTTAAAGATCCGAAAAATTAAATAGATATTTGTTTCCAACGAAATTTGATATTTAACTTTGATATAGTCACACTAGCGTCACAGTGATAGAGTTTCATTATGAATAGGGAACTTAATTATTTTCCATTTATAGTTGTTTTAAGTTTAGGTTATTTTGTTGGATTATTTTTTCCAGATGCTGACCAAAGTTTTCAATTATTGCTAGGTCACAGATCAATAATAACCCACAGTATTTTATTGCCTTACTTATTATATTTGTACTTTAATAAAAAAAATAATTTAACACCGTTAAAGACAATTTTAATTGTAGGAATATATTTAGGAATAGGACTTCATCTTTCTGCAGATCTTCATCCTAAAGCCTTTAGAGGATACGCTTTAATTAAACTTCCTTTTAACATTGATATAGGAGGACTAAGTCCAATGTGGATTGGTGCTAATGCTGGTGTAGCTTTTTATTTGGCATCCAAATACTTGAATGAATTAATTAATAAAAAACTTTTTTGGATCTCATACCTAATAATTGGTTTATTAGTTGGTATAACTTATGCTGATGAAGAACCTCATAATAACGATGCTATTTTAGGAACTTTTTTATTTTTGTTTTTAGCTACATTTATTTATAGCAAGATAAGAAATAGAAATTCTATAACTCAAAAAGAAGTTAAGAATAAAAAACAGGTTAAAAAACAACCACCAAAAAAACGCAAAAGGAGTTTTTGGTTATATGCTGTTGGAATTCCATCGATTTTAATTATAATTATAATTATATTAGGGAATTTATAATGGTAACTTGGCAAATTATATTAGCAATCGTTATTGTTGGCTTATCAATCATAATGCCAATTTATTATTCATCAGAGAAGAAAAAGAAAGCACAACAGGAAGAATTAGATAAAATTAAAAAATACGGTGAAACCATTAACCAATTCACAAGAGATAAAAATAAGTGATAGAAGTACTTATAGCTCTTGAACTAGCCTTCTTAACGTATAAACTTTTACAAGATTGAAATGAAAAAATTTTTAGGAATTATATTTTTAGTATTACTCGTATCTGGCAATGCTAATGCAAAAACAGTTAAAGCCTTAATTGAAAATGTCTCAATAGACGATGTTAAATCAAAATTAATAGATATTCACTTAAACCAAGATTACGAAATAGGAGAGGAAACGTCTAATAAGATTACTTTTATAAAGAAAAGAAAAGGTATGCTAAAAAATCTTTTAACAGCATTTGTATCTGATGATGTTACATCGTATGACAGAGATATATTTAATTTATCCAAAAGAGATAATGGTGTAGTTGTGTATTACAAAACAGAAGTTTTTTCTGGCGATGAAGTCTTCAAATTAGATTCTGACGAATTAGCTGATAACATGCAAAAATGGTTAGATGGTTTTGTTAAAAAGAATTTTTAGATGAATAGTTGATCACGACACTAATACGACACACTCACGACACAATAGTTAATAAATTTTTCAATTTAGCAAAAAATTATTGTTGAATTTATTGAGTGATGGTGCCCCCGCACGGACTCGAACCGCGGACCTATTGATTACAAATCAATTGCTAAAGTTTAAATAAACATTTGTTAGCAACAATAATTCTTAAATACTTTTGACTTGGCAACAATCTGACAACAATGGTAGAGTTTTGATGATGAAAAAACTTTTAGGGATCGCGGTTCTAGGTTTGTTGTGGTGCAATATTTCATTTGCTCAACATGAAAATTCTTATCTTAAAAAAAAAAATACTGAAGGTTATTCATATTATAATATTTTGATTGATGATTTTAATAAATTTGTTGATGGAACTGTAAATCAAAATGAATGTCAAAATATCCCAACGGATATGATGTATTTAATTGAACATAATAATTGCAGATATAAAAGACTGAAATTTTACTTAAGAAAACATAATATTAATATTACCTCAGAACTCACTGGATTACCCCATGCACATTATAAAGCTATGAGTGCTAGAGCGAAAAGAATTTCAAAAGAGATTTATGTTTATGGAACTAGCAAAAGCAGAGGAAAAAAATTATTAAATGAATATTTTGATTATTGGGATGCTACCAGGTTTGAAATGATTGATGAAATGGGTGAAGAATGGAAACAATATGCATTAGAAGAGAATAGAAAATTTTTAGCAAGCCTTAATAAAAAGAAAAAGGAAAGTGGACCAAAGATTGGTGATAATGAAATAATAGCTGCAGCATCTGGAAGTGGTTTCTTTGTATCAAGACAAGGTCATATAGTTACTAATCATCATGTAATTGATGGTTGTTCAGTAGTGAAAGCTGTAGTTGATGGAAAAGAATATGACTCAGAAATATTAGCTGTAGATAAAGTAAATGATCTAGCAATTTTAAAATCAAATATAAGACCTACCCGTGTTTATTCAGTATCTAAAGAAGATGGACAACTCTTGGAGGAAGTAATTGTTGCAGGATATCCATTAGGGAAAAAAATAAGTGCAGCTATAAAGGCTACTAGTGGCACAGTAACAGCTTTAGCTGGTCTTGGAGATAACTATGCTGAATTCCAAACTGATGCAGCTTTAAATTCTGGCAATAGTGGCGGACCAATTATTAATGAATTAGGAAATGTTATTGGAGTTGCAGTTTCAAAAATTCAACAAGAGGGAGTAGAGAGTTTTAATTTTGGAATTAAAGCTTCAGTATTAAGAATATTTGCAAACGCAAATGGAATCAAATTTTTACCACCAAACAGAAGAGAGATGAGAAAAAAAGATCTTGGAAAATTAATAACCGAAGGTACAATTTATTTAGATTGCTGGATGACTGGAAAGCAAATTAAAAAGATAATTGCTTCAAATAAAAAATCTCAAAAAGCTTTTTATAGCGAGTTTGTAAAATAAATCTAAACGACTACTTGATTTGACAACAATCTGACGACAATCTGACAACACTTATTGTCGTAAGAATAGTTTTTACATAAATTATTTCGATTAAAAAGTAAGTGAAGTGGTGCCCCCGCACGGACTCGAACCGCGGACCTATTGATTACAAATCAATTGCTCTACCAGCTGAGCTACAAGGGCACAAGTGGTTTATTAATGAGTATTTCAATATTATCAAGATGTTTTTTTATACTGATTTATATGATGAAAAACTATTGATGCACTATTGGATATATTTAAACTCTCAATATTCTTATTGATTTTAATTTTGACTAAAAAATCAGCATATTTTTCTGTATGTTTTTTTATGCCAAAACCTTCTGAACCAAATAATAATATATTATTACCTTTCCACTCTACAGAAGTAAAATCTGTTTTGCTTGATGCATCAAAACCATAAACCCAAAAATTTTTTTCTTTTAATGTTTTAATTGCTGTCTTAATGTTTGATACTGTAAAAATATTAATATGTTCCATGCACCCGCTTGCGGCTTTATACATCAACTTACTCTCCTTAGGAAAGTTCCTTTCTTTAATTATTAAACCATCAATATTAAATGAAGATGCACTTCTAATTATAGATCCAATATTTCTTGGATCTGTTACCTCGTCTAGACAAGCCAATGTTAAATCTTCTTTATTTTTAACAAATTCTTTTAATTCTAATTTATCTAAATGCTCTACTTCAGCAAGGTAACCTTGATGTTGTATTAATTCTTTTCCACAATATTTATCCATTTCTCTCTTTGTTTTAAAATGTATTTTTTTATCTTTTAGAAGATTATTATTTGCAGTTGCTCTATTAATTGATTTTTTGCTCTCTTCTGTAAGAAACAGTCTGATCACCTTTCTTTTTGGATTTTTTAAAGCTTCAGTTACCGCATGTTTGCCTACAATGAAGAATGATGATTTATTTTCCATATTATTAGTAATTTATACGTTTTTTATGTGTTTTACCTTTAAATCTCGTATTGCATTTATACAATAAAAATATATAAAACCCATGTTGTTTAAGGTTTATTGAACAAGGGGACGCTTCCCCTGCTTTAGGAGGGGTACCAAAGCGGTCAAATGGGGCGGGCTGTAAACCCGTTGACTTCGGTCTTCGAAGGTTCGAATCCTTCCCCCTCCACCATAAATAAACTTTAGCAATGGAGTGGTAAACTTGGGTGACGCGGGTGTAGTTCAATGGTAGAACGCTAGCCTTCCAAGCTGGATGTAAGGGTTCGATTCCCTTTACCCGCTCCAAAAAAAAAAATGAAAACATAAAGTGAGGTAAAAAAAGTAATGTCGAAGGAAAAATTTAATAGAAGTAAACCACATTGTAACATTGGAACAATTGGACATGTGGACCACGGTAAAACTACTTTAACAGCAGCCATAACAAAAGTTCTTGCAGAGGCTGGTGGTGCAAAATTTGTTGCATATGATCAAATTGATAAAGCACCAGAGGAAAAAGAGAGAGGAATTACAATTTCAACGGCTCATGTTGAATATGAAACTGAAAAGAGACATTACGCTCATGTAGATTGTCCTGGTCACGCGGACTACGTAAAAAACATGATCACAGGTGCTGCGCAAATGGATGGAGCAATATTAGTTGTGAATGCTGCTGATGGCCCCATGCCTCAGACAAGAGAACATATACTTCTAGCAAGACAAGTAGGTGTGCCAGCAATAGTAGTCTTTTTAAATAAAGTGGATCAAGTTGACGATAAAGAGATGATAGATCTTGTTGAGGAAGAAATTAGAGACTTGCTAAATTCGTACAAATTTCCTGGCGACAAAACTCCAATAATAAAAGGTTCAGCTCTAGCAGCAGTAGAGGGTAAAGATGAAGCTGTAGGAAAAAACGCTATTATGGAACTTATGAAGGCTGTTGATGAACATATCCCACAACCAGATAGACCAAAAGATAAACCTTTTTTAATGCCTGTTGAAGATGTATTTTCTATTTCAGGAAGAGGAACGGTCGTAACAGGAAGAGTAGAACAAGGTGTAGTAAAAACTGGTGAAGAAATAGAGATCGTAGGAATTAGAGATACAAAAAAATCAGTATGCACAGGAGTAGAAATGTTTAGAAAAATTTTAGATACTGGTGAAGCTGGAGATAATATAGGTGCTCTCCTTAGAGGTGTAGAAAGAACTGATGTAGAGAGAGGCCAAGTTCTTGCAAAACCTGGATCGGTTACTCCTCATACAAAGTTTGAAGCACAAGCATACGTACTTAAAAAAGAAGAGGGAGGAAGACATACACCTTTTTTTACTAAGTACAGACCTCAGTTTTATTTTAGAACAACTGACGTAACAGGTGAGGTAGAATTACCATCAGGTACTGAAATGGTTATGCCTGGTGATGATGCTAAATTTACGGTAAAATTAATTACCCCTATAGCAATGAGTGAAAAATTAAATTTTGCAATAAGAGAAGGTGGTAGAACAGTAGGAGCTGGAGTAGTAACAAAAATTTTAGAGTAACCTCCTTAGGAGTGTAGCTCAATTGGTAGAGCGCCGGTCTCCAAAACCGGAGGTTGGGGGTTCGATTCCCTCCGCTCCTGCCAAACACTTAAATTGAATATGAAAAACCCACTTAAATTTATACAGGATGTTAAGCAAGAAGCTTTCAAAGTTAGTTGGCCTACAGGTAAAGAAACTTTACAAGGAACATTAATGGTAGTTGCCATGGCCATTATTGCGTCCTTATTTTTTTTACTTATGGATCAAATTTTTAAGTTTTTTTTAGATTTAGTATTAAGGATAAATTTATAATGAAAAACTGGTACATAGTGCAGTCCTATTCTAGTTTTGAGAATAAAGTTGCACAATTGATAAAAGAAGAGGCTGAAAAAGCTCAAATCTCTGAAAAAATCGAGGAAATAATTGTGCCGACCCATGATATTACAGAAGTTAAAAGAGGAAAAAGGATACAAAGAAAAAAAAAATACTTTCCTGGATATGTATTAATTAAAAGCGAAATGAATAATAATATATATCACATGATAAAAAATATTAAAAAGGTTAGCGGGTTTCTAGGTTCTCGAGGTACACCAGTTCCCGTTTCTGACCAAGAAGTTGAAAAGATTTTAGGGCAAATTAAAGATGGCGTAGCACAACCAAAATCAAGCGTAGATTACAATGTTGGCGAAAAGGTTCAAGTGATTGATGGTCCTTTTGCTTCATTCAGTGGTCTAGTAGAGGATATTGATGAGGAAAAATCTAGATTGAAGGTTTCGGTTTCTATATTTGGAAGACCTACTCCAGTAGATTTAGATTATAATCAAGTGGAGAAAATGAGTTAATGGCTAAAAAAGAAATATCAGGATATGTAAAATTACAAATAAAGGGTGGACAAGCTAACCCAGCTCCACCAGTAGGTCCGGCATTAGGCCAAAGAGGAATAAATATTATGGAATTTTGTAAGGCATTTAATGAGAAAACTAAGTCCTTTATGGGTAAACCAGTTCCAGTTATTATAACAGTTTATAAAGATAAAAAATTTGATTTTGTTATTAAATCACCTCCAGCTAGTCATTTTATTAAAGAAGCTGTAAAGTTGAAAAGTGGATCTAAGGAACCAGGCAGGAACATTGTTGCGTCAATTAATAGAAAACAATTAGAAGAAATTGCTAAACAGAAAATGAAAGATTTAAACGCTCATGATATTGATGAAGCCTCAAAAATTATTGCAGGCTCAGCAAGATCTATGGGTATAGAGGTAAAAGATTAATGGTTTCAAAAAGATTTAATAAATTGGTTCAAGAAAGACAAAATATAAATGATAGTATAGCCAAAATTTTACCTATAATTAAAAAAAATTGTACTACTAAATTTGATGAATCAATTGACTTGAGCATAAACATAAACAATAAACAAAAAAAAAATGAGATTAACATAAGAACTGCTGTAAATTTACCAAGTGGGACAGGAAAAAATGTAAAAGTAGCCGTTGTATGTGAAGAAAATAAATTTGAAGATGCTAAGAACTCAGGCGCAGATATTGTTGGTGGTGAAGAATTTATCGAAAAAATTAAGTCTGGTGATACAAGCTTTGAAAAGCTCATTTGTACACCGAATATGATGATAAAATTATCAAAATTAGGCAAGATATTGGGACCAAAAGGTTTGATGCCAAATCCTAAATTAGGAACAGTAAGTGATGATATTGGAACAGCAGTAAAAAATGCAAAGTCGGGACAGGTTGAAATCAGGAATGACAAAGATGGCAACATTGGATTAAGCATAGGAAAAAAATCTTTTAGTGATGAAAATTTAATTAAAAATTTTAGTGTAATTATTGAAACATTAGATAAAGAGAAATTTAATAATAATGTCAAAGGAAATTTGATAAATAAATGTTTTGTTACATCTACAATGGGAATATCCTATAAAATTAAACTTGATAAGGTAATTTAAAATGATGTCCAAAGATAAGAAACAAATTTATATTGAAGATATGAAAACTCAATTTGACAACTCACAAGCAGTAATTGTTGCTCATTATCAGGGTCTAACGGTAAATCAATTAGATGAATTGAGGGCTCAGATGAGAGAGCATGGAATAATATTCAAGATTACAAAAAATAGAATTACTAAATTAGCCTTGGAAAAAACAAGGTGTAAGGATTTATCAGAACTATTTACGGGGCCAACAGCAGTAGCACTTTCAGATGATGCAATTACATCAGCTAAAATATTAACAAAATTTTCAAAAGAAAATGAAAATCTAAAAATACTTGGTGGAATCATGGGTGGAGACATTTTAGATGTTGCGGGTGTACAAAATGTAGCAACATTGCCCACTTTAGATGAGGCAAGAGCTAAAATAGTGGGAATTTTAAGGTCTCCAGCACAAAAATTAGCAAGTATTTTACTTGCGCCCGCCTCAAAAATCGCTATTTTAGCGCTCGAAAAATCAAAAAAATAATCAGGACAAAATTATATGGCAGATCTAAATAAAATTATAGACGAACTATCAAGCTTAACAGTTGTTGAAGCTGCAGAGCTTTCAAAACAATTAGAGGAAAAGTGGGGCGTTACGGCAGCAGCAGCAGTTGCAGCAGCACCGGCAGCGGCAGGTGGAGCTGCACCAGCAGAGGAAAAAGACGAATTTACTATTGTTCTTGCAGCAGCAGGAGATAAAAAAATTAATGTTATTAAAGAAGTAAGAGCTGTTACTTCTTTAGGGCTTAAAGAAGCAAAAGATTTAGTTGAAGGTGCACCAAAAGAAGTTAAGACTGGTGTAAAAAAACAAGAGGCTGAGGAAATTAAGAAGAAGCTCGAAGCAGCTGGCGCAAAAGTAGAACTTAAGTAAATTAATAAAATTTTAGAAGCTGGCTAAAAAAGTCAGTTAAATAATGCAGTTATCTTTTACAGAAAAAAAAAATATTAGAAAAAATTTTGGTAAACTAAAAGAAAGCCTTTCAATACCAAATCTTATAGAAGTCCAAAAAAACTCCTACAAAGAGCTTACTGATAACAATCAAGAAATTGAAACTCATTTAACAAAGGGGTTTGACAGAGTCTTTAAAAGTATTTTTCCAATAGAAGATCTTAATGATAAGGCTTCGTTAGAATATGTTTCTTACAGGCTTGAAAAACCCAAGTTTGATGTTGATGAGTGTATCACTAGAGGTTTAACATATTCAGCAGCTCTAAAATGCACTTTGAGATTAGTAGTGTTCGATATAAATCAAGAAGAGAACACAAAGGATATACTTTCGGCAAAAGAACAAGAAGTTTATATGGGAGAAGTCCCAATGATGACTAATAGTGGGACCTTTATAACAAATGGAGTTCAAAGGGTTGTTGTTAATCAAATGCATAGAAGTCCAGGTGTATTTTTCGATCATGATAAAGGTAAATCTCATGCTAGTGGAAAACTACTGTTTAATTGCAGGGTAATACCTAATAGAGGCTCATGGTTAGACTTTGAGTTTGATGTAAAAGATCTACTTTACTTTAGAATCGATAGGAAGAAAAAATTGTTAATTACAACTTTACTATTAGCGTTAGGATTTAGTGGTGAAGACATTGTAGATGAGTTTTATGAAAATGAAACATGTGTATTTAACAAAGAAAAGAGCAAATGGAAAACAAAATTTGATCCAGAAATTTATAAATCAAAAAATTTTTCAGAAGAAATAATAGATGCTAAGACTAATAAAACAGTTGTAAAATTGAATGATAAAATAAATTTTCTTCAAGCAAAAAAACTTCAAAACGAAGGTTTAAAGGATATACTTGTATCTAAAGAATACTTAATTGGTAAATTTTTACATAGACCAATTAAAATTGGTGATGAGGAATTTAAAATTGGAACTGAAATAAATGATACTATTCTTGAAAAAGTCGTCCAGGATAATATAAATCAAATAGAGATTTCAAAAACAAACTCGATTAATAAAGGCCCTTATATTTTGCAGACATTATTAAATGACAAAAACACAAATAAAAATGATGCTATTACTGAAATTTATAAAGTTTTAAGGCCTGGTGAACCACCTACCACTGAGATAGCAACCCAAATTTTCAATAATTTATTCTTTAGCTCAGATAGATATGATTTATCTGATGTGGGTAGGGTTAAAATGAATTCTAGATTAGAGATGAAGTGTTCTGATAAAATTACAATTTTAAGAAACGACGATATATTAGCTATTATTAAAAAAATGCTTGATTTAAGAGATGGTAAAGATGAGGTAGACGATATCGACCACTTAGGAAATAGAAGAGTGAGATCTGTAGGTGAGTTGGTTGAAAACCAAGCTAGAATTGGCGTTTATAGGATGGAAAGAGCAATAAGAGAAAAAATGACCACTCTTGAAATAGAGTCATCTATGCCGCAAGATTTAATCAATGCAAAACCGCTAACAATCTCTTTAAAAGATTTTTTTGCAACATCTCAATTGTCTCAATTTATGGATCAGACGAATCCACTTTCAGAGATCACACACAAAAGGAGAGTCTCTGCATTAGGTCCAGGTGGTTTAACTAGAGAGAGAGCTGGTTTTGAAGTAAGAGATGTACACCCAACTCACTATGGAAGAATTTGTCCAATAGAAACACCGGAAGGTCCCAATATAGGATTAATAAATAGTCTTTCAACGTATTCAAAAATCAATAAATATGGCTTTATCGAAAGCCCTTACAAAAAAGTTAACAATGGTGTTGTTGAAGATAAGATTGAATATTTGTCAGCAATGGAAGAAACAAAATTTACAATTGCCCAAGCAAATTCATTACTCGATAAAAATGGAAAGTTTATTGAGGAGCTTGTTTCATGTAGACAAAATTTAGACTTTATATTGTCAAAACCAGAAAGTATAGATTATATAGATGTTTCACCAAAGCAGCTAGTTTCAGTAGCAGCATCATTAATTCCATTTTTGGAGAATGATGATGCTAATAGAGCACTCATGGGATCAAATATGATGAGGCAAGCTGTTCCTTTATTAAAACCTGAAGCCCCGCTAGTAGGAACAGGAATTGAAAGCGATGTTGCTTTAGACTCAGGTGTAACAATTGTTGCTAAAAGAGATGGAACAGTTGATAAAATTGATGGAAAAAGAATTGTGATAAAAGCCTCTGACGATAAAGATTATTCGAAATCAGGTGTAGACATTTATAATCTACAAAAATTTAAAAGGTCAAATCAGAACACTTGTATAAATCAAAAGCCACTAGTTAGAGTAGGAGATAAAGTTAAGATTGGGGACATTATAGCGGATGGACCTTCAACAAAAATTGGCGAACTAGCATTAGGGAAGAATGTGACTGTAGCATTTATGCCGTGGCAAGGCTATAACTTTGAAGACTCGATATTAATTTCTGAAAGGTGTGTTACTGACGATGTATTTACATCTATACATATAGAAGAATATGAGGTGATGGCAAGAGATACAAAGCTTGGTGAAGAGGATATTACAAGAGATATACCAAATGTTAATGAGGAAGCATTAAAAAATTTAGATGAATCCGGTATTGTTTATATAGGTGCAGAGGTGAAACCAGGAGACATATTAGTTGGAAAGGTAACACCGAAAGGTGACTCTGCTTCAGGTGCAGAAGAAAAATTATTGAGATCTATTTTTGGAGAAAAAGCTATAGACGTTACTGATACCTCCCTTAAAATGCCAAGTGGGAGCGGTGGAATAGTTGTGGATGTGCGGGTTTTTAATAGACATGGAATAGAAAAAGATGAAAGATCAATTACAATAGAAAGGTCAGAAATCGATAGTGTTCAACAAGATAAAAATGTTGAGGAAGAAATTTTAGAAAGAAGTATAAAATTAAGGGCAGCTCAGCTTTTAGATGGAAAAGTTATTGATAAAAAAATAAAAAATTTAAATCCAGGTGATCAATTAAATAGGGACAATATATTTGAAATGTTAATTAATGATATTTTCAAAATTTCTATAAACGATCAAAATTTAAATGCCTTAATTAATAAGTTAAAAGATCAATATGATTTAGCAAAAAATGACATACAAGAGAGATTTGAGGATAAGGTTCTTAAAATAAGACAAGGTGATGACTTGTTACCGAGTGTAATGAAGATGGTAAAAGTGTTTGTTGCAATTAAAAGAAGATTAAGACCAGGTGATAAAATGTCAGGCAGGCATGGAAATAAAGGTGTGGTTAGTAAAATTGTACCCGTAGAAGATATGCCATACCAAAATAATGGTAAACCTGTAGATATAGTTTTAAATCCACTTGGTGTTCCAAGCAGGATGAATGTTGGTCAAATTTTAGAGACGCATTTGGGCTGGGCATGTACTGAATTAGGCGATCAAATTAAAAAAATAATAAATGAAAATAATAAAAAAATTGAAAAAATTGATAGAATTGAAAATGTACTTAAGTCTGTTTATGGTAAAGATGTGTATGATCAAAAGATAAACAATCTAAATGACACTGAATTTAAGGACTTATGTGAAAATATTCAAAATGGTATCCCAATTTCGACACCTGTTTTTGATGGTGCAAAAGAACAGGATGTAACAGAAATGCTTGAGCTGTCAAATTTACCAAAATCTGGACAAACATATTTGTGGGATGGAAGAACTGGAGAAAAGTTTGATAGACCAGTCACAGTGGGTACTATATACATGCTGAAACTGCATCATCTAGTGGAGGATAAAATACACGCAAGATCTACAGGTCCTTACAGTCTAGTTACTCAACAACCACTTGGCGGTAAAGCACAATTAGGTGGTCAAAGATTTGGCGAAATGGAAGTTTGGGCTCTAGAGGCATATGGAGCATCCTATACGCTTCAAGAAATTTTAACTGTAAAATCAGATGATGTTGCCGGTAGAGTAAAAGTTTACGAAACAATTGTTAAAGGTGAAGAAAATTTTGAATCGGGTATACCCGAATCTTTTAACGTCCTTGTAAAAGAAATAAAATCATTGGCACTAAATGTGGAGTTAAATTAATGAGTAAAGAAATAACAGATTTATTTAAAAGTTCAGAAATTTCTGAGGCACAAAATTTTAATAGTATTAAAATTACCTTAGCAAGCCCTGAAAAAATTAAATCATGGACTTACGGTGAAATAAAAAAACCCGAGACAATAAACTATCGAACATTTAGACCTGAAAAAGACGGTCTCTTCTGTGCCAGAATTTTTGGTCCAATAAAAGATTATGAATGTTTATGTGGCAAGTACAAAAGGATGAAATTCAGAGGAATTATATGTGAAAAATGTGGAGTTGAGGTAACAAAATCTAATGTAAGAAGAGAGCGAATGGGTCACATCAATCTTGCGACACCTGTCGCACACATATGGTTTTTAAAGTCATTACCTAGCAGAATATCATTAGCTGTTGATATGAAACTTAAAGAGGTAGAAAGGGTATTATATTTTGAAAACTTTATAGTTATAGAACCAGGATTAACAGGTTTAAAAAAAAATCAATTACTTGGAGAAGAAGAATTAATTAAATATCAAGATCAATATGGAGAGGAATCTTTTACAGCAGGTATAGGAGCTGAAGCAATATTGGAAATTTTAAAATCTATCAATCTGGAAGATGAAAAAACAAAACTTAATACTGCAATCAAAGAAACCAAATCAAAGGTTGCAGAAGAAAGAGCAATTAAAAGATTAAAATTAATAGAGTCATTTATTGAAACTGGAAATAAACCTGAATGGATGATTTTAACAACAATACCAGTTATTCCACCTGAATTAAGACCACTCGTTCCATTGGACGGTGGTAGATTTGCAACTTCAGACCTTAATGATCTTTACAGACGAGTAATAAACAGAAATAACAGATTAAAACGTCTTATGGATTTAAAAGCTCCTGACATAATTGTAAGAAATGAAAAAAGGATGCTACAAGAGTCAGTAGACGCATTATTTGATAATGGTAGGAGAGGAAGAGTAATTACTGGTACAGGCAAAAGACCTTTAAAATCTCTAGCAGAAATGCTTAAAGGTAAACAGGGAAGATTTAGACAAAACCTACTCGGCAAAAGGGTTGATTATTCTGGAAGATCAGTGATAGTTGTTGGACCAGACTTAAAACTTCACGAATGTGGCCTTCCAAAAAAAATGGCACTAGAACTATTTAAACCTTTTCTTTATGCTAGGCTAAATAAATTAGGACTAGCATCAACAATAAAACAGGCTAAAAAATTTGTTGAAAAAGAGAGACCCGAAGTATGGGATGCACTAGAATTAATAGTTAGAGAACATCCTATTTTATTAAATAGAGCACCAACATTGCATAGATTAGGGGTCCAGGCTTTTGAGCCAAAACTCATAGAGGGAGATGCCATTGAGCTTCACCCTTTAACTTGTGCAGCATTTAACGCTGATTTTGATGGTGATCAAATGGCAGTACATATCCCATTGAGTTTAGAAGCACAGTTAGAGGCTAGAGTTCTTATGATGTCAACAAATAATATTTTAAGTCCTTCAAATGGAAAACCTATCATAGTTCCGAGTCAGGATATGATATTAGGCATATATTACTTGTCGCAACCACCTTATCAATCGGATAGAATTGAGGGCTACTTTGTTAACACATCCGAAATAGAACATGCTTTAGAAACTGGGCAAATAAAGGTTCATTCAAGAATCATATCTAGATTTGAGACAATAGACGCTGAAGGAAAAAATATATTTGAAAAACACACTAGTACAGCAGGAAGATTTTTATTGGCAAATTTGTTACCTAAAAATAGAAGCAATAAGTTCTCACTAGTTGATAGATTGTTACCAAAAAAAATTGTTTCAGAGGTAATAGATCATGTCTTCAGGTTCTCTGGCCAAAAAAATACAGTAATTTTTTGTGACAAACTTAAAGATTTAGGTTTTAAGCATGCTTTCAAAGCTGGAATATCATTTGGAAAAGACGATCTAATTATACCTGATAACAAAGAACAACTAATCGATGAAACTAAAAAATTAATTAAAGATTACGAAAATCAATATTCTGAGGGATTGATTACTAGAGGAGAAAGATACAACAAAGTAGTAGATGCTTGGTCTAAGTGTACAGACAAAGTAGCCTCTGAAATGATGAAAAGGATTTCTGCAACTGAAGTTACAAAAGACGGTCTGAAAATTAACTCCGTATTTATGATGGCTGATAGTGGCGCAAGAGGATCAGCTGCTCAAATGAAACAATTGGCAGGAATGAGAGGTTTAATAGCAAAACCTTCTGGGGAAATTATTGAGTCTCCTATAACTTCAAACTTTAAGGAGGGTTTAACAGCTTTAGAGTATTTTAATTCTACCCATGGAGCTCGTAAAGGATTGGCAGACACAGCATTGAAAACAGCAAGTTCTGGATATTTAACTAGAAGACTTTGTGACGTTGCTCAGGATTTAACAATAACTAAACAAAAATGTGACTCTAATTGTGGGTCAATAAAGCTTACAGAGGTATTAGAGGGCGGAAATATTATGGTAAGTTTATCTGAGAGAGCGCTAGGTAGGGTTCTAGCAACTGACGTAAAAAATCCCCTTACAGGTGAAATAATTTTAAAAAAGGACGAAATGATAGACGAAGCAGGTTGCGAAAAAATTGATGCGGCGGGTGTCAAGTACTTGAATGTACGTTCAGTAATAACATGCGGATCAAAAGAGGGAGTTTGCGCATATTCATATGGAAGAGATTTATCAAGAGGAAAAATGGTACACGTGGGTGAGGCTATCGGAATGATCTCAGCTCAGTCTATTGGTGAGCCAGGAACTCAATTAACAATGAGAACTTTTCACGTAGGTGGAACAGCATCTGTAAAGCAAGAATCTCAAATCGTTTCAAGCTCAGACGGATTATTAAAAATAATAAATACAAACTTATTAGAAGATTCAAAAAAAAATTTAATAGTAATGGGAAGAAACACAGAAATTTCAATAGAGGATGAAAAAGGTTTACAAATTGCATTATATAAAATTCCTTATGGTTCAAAGCTTAACTTTAAAAATGGTGACAAAATTAAAAAAGGAGCAAAAATTTGTGAGTGGGATCCATATACCACACCAGTTATTGCAGAAAAAAGTGGTATTGCAAATTATGTAGATTTAATCGATGGTGTATCGATAGCTGAAACATCTGATGACACAACAGGCATTTCAACCAAAACAGTTGTAGACTGGAAAACTCAATCAAAAAATACTGATTTAAAACCTAGAATTACATTAAGAGATGTTAAAGGGAACATAATAAAAAAAGCGGACGATAATGAAGCAAGGTATTATTTGGTACCAGACTCAATTTTATCTGTTAAAGATGGACAAAAAATTTCTGCGGGTGATGTAATCGCTAGACTTCCGAAAGAAACCACTAAAACCAAAGATATAACTGGAGGTCTTCCTAGAGTTGCTGAACTTTTTGAAGCTAGAAAAGCAAAAGATAGTGCTATAATTGCTGAAAATGATGGAAAAGTACTTTTTGGTAAAGAAGTTAGAGGTAAACAAAGAGTTACAATAGAATCTGAAAATGGCGAAACCTCATCATATTTAATTCCAAAAGGAAAACATATTAATTTTAATCAAGGTGAAAAAATAAAGAAGGGTGAATATCTTCTAGACGGTCAACCACTGCCTCACGATATACTAAGAATTTTGGGTATAGAGGAGCTTACAGAATATTTTGTAAACCAGGTACAAGATGTTTACAGATTACAGGGCGTTATTATTAATGATAAACATATTGAAGTAATATTGCGACAAATGCTTAAAAAAGTTGAAATAAAGGAGTCTGGTGACTCAAATTTATTACCGGGTGAAATTATAGATAGAATAAGATTTTTAAACTTAAATGAAAAATTAAAATCGGAAAATAAAAAAGAGGCAATTGGTGAGAGAGTATTAATGGGTATTACTAAAGCATCTTTACAAACAGAATCATTTATTTCAGCCGCATCATTTCAAGAGACTACAAGAGTTCTCACAGATGCTGCAATTAAAGGTAAGGTAGACAAGTTAACAGGTCTCAAGGAAAATGTAATTGTGGGAAGACTAGTACCTGCTGGAACAGGTTCTATTAAAAATACTTGGAACAAAAAAGCTCTAAAAGACGATCAAAAATTTTTAGCGGAGCAAGAAAAATTAGAAACGTCAAAAGATCAAGTAAATCAATAAAAATAGACGAAATTTTAGTGTCATAATAATTGACAAAATAAAATTCTATAGTATTTTGTCGATAATTTTTTGGTTGGAACGTAGTATTTTGATACTAAACGCTGCCATAATATCTGATTACGTCTCATCAAAAAATTAAAATATTATGCCAACTATAAACCAATTAATAAAAAAAAAGCGATCAAGGCCTAAGGCTAGAGATAAAGTCCCAGCCCTTGAAAAATCACCGCAAAAGAGAGGTGTATGTGTTAAGGTTTATACCACTACCCCAAAAAAACCAAATTCAGCTTTAAGAAAGGTCGCGAGAGTGAGATTGTCAAATGGTCATGAAGTTACATCTTACATACCTGGTGAAGGACATAACCTTCAAGAACACTCAGTAGTTTTGATCAGAGGTGGAAGAGTGAAGGATCTTCCTGGGGTAAGATATCATATTTTAAGAGGTAACCTTGATACGCAAGGTGTTACAGCAAGAAAGCAACAGAGATCTAAATATGGAGCAAAAAAGGGAAAATAAACAATGTCTAGAAAAAGAAAAGCTCCTAAAAAAATCCCAATTGTAGATCCATTATATAAATCCTCAATAATACCGAAGCTTATTAATTCAATAATGTACGATGGAAAAAAAACAATAGCTGAAAAGATTGTTTATGAAGCAATAGATAAAATTAAATCAAAATCTAAAGATGAACCAATAAATGTGTTTAATGAAGCAATAAATAATATAAGGCCAACAGTTGAAGTTAGATCTAGAAGAGTAGGTGGTGCTACATATCAGGTCCCTGTTGAAGTTAAATCAAAAAGATCACAAGCACTAGCCTTGAGATGGTTAATAGATGCATCGAGAAAAAGAAAAGACAAGAAAATGTCAGATAAAATATTTAACGAAATTTATGATGCTTATCAAAATAGAGGCTCAGCAATTAAAAAAAAAGAAGACACACATAAGATGGCTGAGTCTAATAAAGCTTTCGCTCATTTTAGGTGGTAAATTAACATGTCTCGATCTCATACTTTAGATAAATATAGAAATATTGGTATAATGGCTCATATAGATGCAGGCAAGACTACTACAACTGAACGAATACTTTATTATACAGGGAAGAGTCATAAAATTGGGGAAGTACATGATGGTGCCGCAACTATGGATTGGATGGAACAAGAGCAAGAACGTGGAATTACAATCACCTCAGCTGCTACAACTTGTTTTTGGAATGACCATAGAATAAATATAATAGATACACCAGGACATGTTGATTTTACCATTGAAGTAGAAAGATCCTTAAAAGTTTTAGATGGAGCCGTAGCAGTATTCGACGGTGTAGCTGGAGTTGAACCTCAATCAGAAACTGTATGGAGACAGGCAGATAAATATAAAGTTCCTCGTATATGTTTTG
This sequence comes from uncultured Pelagibacteraceae bacterium, assembly GCA_902603925.1. Lineage (GTDB taxonomy): Bacteria > Pseudomonadota > Alphaproteobacteria > Pelagibacterales > Pelagibacteraceae > Pelagibacter. The sequence goes on from CACKWQ010000005.1 coordinate 32,252, forward strand.
TAAATAAACTAGACAGAACAGGCGCTGACTTTTTTAGGTGTGTTGAAATGATAAAAGACAGATTAGGAGCAAAACCGTTAGTTATGCAGATACCTGTTGGTATAGAAGCATCACTTCAAGGAGTTGTAGATTTGGTTAAAATGAAAGCTATAATTTGGAAAAATGAGGATTTAGGCGCGGCTTGGGAGGAAAAAGACATACCCGAGGATTTAAAAGATGTTTGTAACAAATATAGACAAGAATTAGTTGAAACTGCAGTTGAGCAAGACGAAAAGTTAATGGAGTCTTATCTAAATGGTGAAGAAATTAAAGAAGCTGATTTAATAAGATGCATAAGAAAAGGTTGTCTTAATTTTGATTTTGTACCGGTTTTAACTGGATCCGCATTTAAAAATAAAGGGGTTCAGCCATTACTTGATGCTGTTGTAAGTTACCTACCAAGTCCCAAAGATATAGGCTCAATCAAAGGCACAAAACCTAGTACAGATGAAGAAATTGAGATGAAATTTGAGGATAGTGCACCTTTTTCTGCCTTAGCATTTAAAGTAGCTAACGACCCATTTGTTGGTTCATTAACATTCATTAGAATTTATTCAGGTACAGTTAAATCAGGTACTGGTATTTATAACACTTCAAAAGAAAAGGAAGAGAGAGTCGGTAGGATGTTATTGATGCATGCAAATTCTAGAGAAGATATTAAAGAAGCTAATGCAGGTGATATTGTAGCTTTAGCAGGTCTCAAAAATACTATTACCGGTCATACCCTTTCTGATGAGAATAATCCAGTTTTACTTGAGCCAATGGAATTTCCTGATCCAGTAATTGAAATAGCTGTAGAACCAAAAACTAAGGGTGATCAAGAAAAGATGGGTGAAGCTCTTGGAAGGTTAGCTAAAGAGGACCCTTCATTCAGAGTATCATCAGATGAGGAGTCAGGACAAACAATTATAAAGGGAATGGGAGAATTACACTTAGATATTATAGTCGACAGAATGAAAAGAGAATTTAAAGTAGAGGCAAATGTTGGCGCACCGCAAGTTGCCTACCGAGAAACAATACTTAATAACGCTGAATTTGACTACACACATAAAAAACAAAGTGGTGGTGCTGGTCAATTTGCTCGTGTTAAATTATCTATTGAACCCCTTGAACCAGGAAAGGGGAGAGAGATAGAAAGCAAGATCAAGGGTGGAGCGATACCGAAAGAATTTATTCCTGGAGTTGAAAAAGGTGTTGAAACAATTGCGGACTCAGGAATTTTAGCTGGTTTCCCTATTATTGATTATAAAGTTACGATTCTTGACGGTTTACACCATGATGTTGACTCCAGTGTACTGGCTTTTGAATTAGCTTCTAGACAATGTTTTAAAGAGGTATGTAGCAGAGGCATCCTTAAGCTATTAGAACCAATAATGAGAGTTGAAGTAGTTACACCCGAAGATTACATGGGTGATGTTATAGGAGATTTGAATAGTAGGAGAGGTCAAATAAATACTCAAGAGCAACGAGGTAACGCTACAGTAATTACAGCTATGGTACCTCTAGCTAATATGTTTGGATATATTAATAGTTTAAGATCGATGTCTCAAGGGAGAGCTCAATATTCAATGTTTTTTGATCATTATGATAAAGTTCCGCAAAATGTTCAAGATGAGGTAGTCAAAAAGACAGGTTAAAATGGAAAAACAAAATATTAGAATTAAATTAAAAGCATACGATAATAAAGTTCTTGATCAATCAACTGAAGAAATCGTGAATACTGTAAAAAGAACTGGTGCAAATATAAAAGGACCAATACCTCTGCCTACAAAAATTGAAAGATATACAGTTTTAAGATCCCCTCATATTGACAAAAAAAGTCGAGAGCAATTCGAAACTAGAACCCATAAAAGATTAATCGATATAATTGAACCAACACCACAAACAGTTGAGGCACTCATGAAATTGGATTTAGCCTCGGGTGTGGATGTAGAAATAAAAATTTAAAAATGACTGAAATAGCTCTATTTGGAAAAAAATTAGGTATGTCAAGACAGTTTGTTAAAAGTGGACAATCAGTTCCTGTAACAGTTATAAAAATGGAAAAGGGACGTATTATCCAATTAATCTCTAGAGAAAAAAGAGGGTATAATGCAGTTCAAGTAGGTTTTGGTGGCATCAAAGCATCTAAGTTGAGTAAATCTTTAAAAGGTTTTTTCTCAAAGAAAAACACAGAACCCAAAAAAAAACTTAAAGAATTTAGAGTAGAGGACCCTAATATATTTAAGGAAGGCAATGAAATAGGATTAGAAATTTTTAAAGAAATTAAATTTGTAGATGTTAAATCTAAAACTATAGGTAAAGGTTTTGCAGGGGCTATGAAGAGACATAATTTTGGTGGATTGAGAGCCTCGCATGGTGTCTCTATATCTCATCGATCACATGGTTCAACTGGGCAAAGACAAGATCCAGGAAAGGTGTTTAAGGGAAAAAAAATGGCTGGTCACATGGGTGATAAAGTTAGGACAATTCAAAATATAGAGATAATAAAATCCGACTTAGAAAATAACTTATTATTTCTAAAAGGCTCTATACCTGGATCTAAAAATACTGAGGTATTGGTTAAAAAATCTAAAAAAAACATAAACAAGCTAACTATAAATGAAAAAGTTGAAAAATTAGAAAAATTAAGAAAACAACCAGACAAAAAAAAGGGTAAATGAAACTAGATAAAATAAACATTGATGGAAAAACACAAACTATTGAGGTTATGGATGATGTGTTTGCAATAAAGAGCAATAAAAAAGTTATTAGTGAGGTAATTTATAAATTGAAGGCTAATCTAAAAGGAAGAAAAGCAAAAACAAAACAAAAAAATGAGATCATAGGATCAACTTCTAAAATTTATGCCCAAAAGGGAACTGGTAATGCTAGACATGCTAGTAGAAAAGCACCAATTTTTGTTGGTGGAGGTGTGGCTCATGGCCCTAAAGGGGAAAAAAGTTACAAGAAAAGAAAGATTAATAAAAGTGAAAAGAAACTAAGTGTTGTATCATTAATATCTGAAAAAAATAAAATGAAAAATTTGATAATTTTAAATGATTTTAATAAAGAAGTTAAAAAAACTAAGGAATTGTTCCTTATTTTAAAGAAACTTGAGGCCACAAATTCATTAATAATAATTGATAAATCCTCATTAAACAAAATTGGCAAATCAGCAAACAATATACCAAATGTAAAAGTTACTGATATAGATCATTTTAGCTCATTCGATCTTATAAAATTTAAAAAATTAATTTTAACCGAAAGTTCAGTTAAAGAAATTGAGAAGAGGTACTCATGATAAATAAAATACATTTATTTGATAAAATTTTATCTCCTGTTGTTACAGAGAAATCAACAAATTTATCTGAACAAAGTAAAGTAGTGTTTAAAGTCCTCAACAAATCTAATAAAAAAAGCTTAAAAAAGGCAGTCGAAAAAATTTTTAAAGTTAACGTAATAAAAATCAATATTATAAAAAAACAAAGCAGATATAAAATATCACGGGGAAAAAAAATAAAAATTCAAGGATATAAAAAGGCAATAGTAACACTTAAAAAGGGTCAGAATATTGATTTATCAACAGGAATTTAATTATGTCATTAAAAACTTTTAAATCATACACAAAATCAACAAGAGGAACAGTTTTAATTGATAAATCTAATTTATGGAAAGGCAAACCATTTAAATCTTTAACATCTCCAAACAATTCATCAAAAGGAAGAAATAATTTAGGAAGAATAACCTCAAGAAATCATGGTGGTGGTCATAAACATAAATATAGAATAATAGATTTTTACAGAAAAAAATTTAAAGTAAAAGGAAACGTAGAACGTATTGAGTATGACCCAAATAGATCATGTCATATAATGTTAATTAAGTTTGAGGATAATGAATATAAATATTATTTAGCACCCCAAAAGATTAAAATAGGTGACAAAATTGAAAATGGCCCTGATGCTGAATTAAAAATTGGAAATTCGCTACCATTAAAAGATATTCCAGCTGGGATGGAAGTTCATAATGTTGAGATTCAACCTGGTGCTGGTGGAAAAATTGCGAGAGCCGCAGGTTCTTCTGTGACGATCGCAGGTATAGATGGAAATTACACGATAATTAAAATGGGATCTGGTGAAATTAGAAAGATAGACTCTAGATCAATGGCCACAATTGGTGTTCTCTCAAACCCTGATCAAAAAAATATAAAAATTGGTAAAGCGGGAAGATCAAGATGGCTTGGCATTAGACCGCATACTAGAGGAGTAGTTAAGAACCCAGTTGACCACCCACATGGTGGAGGAGAAGGAAAGTCTGCTGGAGGCAGGCATCCTGTTTCGCCAACTGGTCAATCTGCCAAAGGTCTCAAAACAAGAGACAATAAAAGAACAGATAAGTTTATAATTAGAAGACGAAAGAAAAAAAGAGGTAAATAATGTCTAGATCAGTTTGGAAAGGACCATTTGTTGAAGAAAGTTTAATAAAAAAAGTAGATAAGATCAAAAATGATCCTAACAAAAAACCAATAAAAACATGGTCTCGAAAATCAACAATAATTCCTGACTTTGTTGGATTTAGTTTTTTAATTTATAATGGAAAAAAATTTATTCCTCTCACTGTTTCAGAGGATATGGTTGGTCATAAGTTTGGTGAATTTGCTCCTACAAGACAGTTTTTTGGACATACTCCGGCTGATAAGAAAGCCAAACCAGAAGAATCAAAAACAGGTGATAAAAAATAAATATGAATAAAAAAATAAGCAACAAACACGATTTAAAAGAAGTTAAATCGATTAATAAAAACATAAGATCTAGCACAAGAAAGCTGAAACCTCTATTAAAGTCTATTGTAGGCAAAAAGGTCAATGTAGCGATTAGAGATTTAACTTTTTCAGAAAAAAGAATTTCAAAAGATATAAAAAAAACAATTTCTTCTGCAATAGCAAATGCAGAAAATAACTTTCAATATGATATTGATAAGTTGGTAGTTAAAGAAGCTTATTGTGGCAAACAAGTTGTTATGAAAAGATTTAGAGCAAGAGCCAAAGGTAGAGCTGCACCAATCTTAAAACCTTATTCAAATGTTACAATTATATTAAAAGAGCAAAAAAAATTGGAGGCTGATCATGGGACAAAAAGTTAATCCAGTAGGTTTACGATTAGGTATTAATAGAGGTTGGGACTCTGTATGGTATGCTAAGAAAAAAGATTTTGGTAATTACTTAATTGAAGATTTCAAAATAAGAGAATTTGTAAAAAAAAATGTAATTAATTCAGGGGTATCTAAAGTAATGATCGAGAGAACGTCAAAAAAATGTTTTGTTACTATTTATACCTCAAGACCTGGATTCGTGATCGGTAAAAAGGGTAGCGATATTGAAAAAATTAAAAATAAAATTTCAAAAATAACAGCTAATGAAGTAGTTTTAAATATTAAAGAAGTAAAGAAACCGGAAACAAATAGTTATCTAGTTGCAGAAAATATTGCTCAACAACTAGTAAAAAGAGTGTCTTATAGAAGAGCTATGAAAAGATCGATACAATCTGCCTTGAGATTAGGAGCAAGGGGCATAAAGGTTTCAATAAGCGGACGCCTTGGAGGAAATGAAATCGCAAGAACTGAGTGGTTAAGGGAAGGTAGTATCCCATCGCACACACTTCGAGCTGACATTGATTATTCAGAAGCAGAAGCTTTGACAACATATGGAATTTTAGGAATCAAAGTTTGGATTTATAAAGGCGAAATTTTTAGCAAAGAATTTAATCAGGAGACTAATAAAAAATAATGCTACAACCCACAAGAACAAAATTTAGAAAAGCACATAAAGGAAGAATTCATGGAAAAGCTTCAAGATGTAATTTAATGAACTACGGAGCTTTTGGATTGAAAGCTATGCAGCCTGAAAGAGTAATATCACGACAGATAGAAGCAGCTAGAGTCGCCCTCACAAGACATATGAAAAGGCAAGGTAGAGTATGGACTAGAGTTTTTCCAAATATACCAGTTTCAAAAAAACCAACTGAGGTTAGAATGGGTAAAGGAAAAGGATCACCAGAATATTGGGCTTTTAGAGTAAAACCGGGTAGAATTTTATTTGAGGTTGATGGAGTATCAGAGCAAGTTGCAAGAGAAGCCCTATATAAAGCTTCAGCAAAATTGCCAATAAAATGTAAATTTATAAAAAGAATTTAGGTATGAAAAAAAAAGACATAAAAAAATTAACCAAGGATCAAGCAATTAAAGATTTAGATAAATTAAAAAAAGATTTGTTTAACTTCAGATTTCAAAAAATTAATGGTCAATTGAAAAATTATTCAAAAATTACTGAAACAAAAAAAAATATAGCAAGATTAAAGAATATTTTGGAGACTAAAAATGCCTAAAAAAATATTATCTGGAATAGTTGTTGGGGATAAACCTAATAAAACAATTACTGTTATGGTTGAACGTAAATATCAACATCCATTATTAAAAAAGGTTGTTAAATCAAGAAAAAAATATAATGCACACGACGAAAATAACAAACATAAAAATGGCGATAGAGTGAAAATTATTGAATGCCGACCAAGATCTAAAAATAAAAAATTTGAAGTATTAGGAGATGTTAAATGATTCAAGTACAAACAGAACTTTTGGTTGCTGATAATACTGGAGCTAAAAAAATTGAGTGTATTAAGGTTTTAGGTGGATCAAAGAGAAGATATGCTAGTATAGGTGATACAATTGTAGTTGCAATAAAAGAGGCAATACCAAAAGGAAAAGTTAAAAAGGGAGCAGTTCACAAAGCTGTAGTCGTAAGAGTTAAAAAGGGGATTCATAGAAATGATGGATCGAAAGTAAGATTTGATAATAATGCGGCAGTTTTAACAGACGATAAAGGCGAACCTATTGGGACTAGAATTTTTGGTCCTGTAACAAGAGAGCTGAGAAACAAGGGTCAAATGAAAATAATTTCTCTTGCACCGGAGGTCTTATAAATGATTAAGAAAGGTTTAAAAGTAAAAGTTTTGAATGGTAAAAATAAGAATAAAGAAGGGGAAGTTATTGAAGTCGATAGACCTAAATATCGTGCGAAAGTTAAAGACTTAAACATTATTAAAAAGCATGTAAAATCAACTAAGGAAAAAAAAGGTGGAATTTTTGATAAAGAAAATTTTATACATATGTCAAATTTAAAAATAATCGACGATAAAAATAGGAAAAAGGAGAGTAAAGTTAAATAATGACACCTAGATTAAAAGAACTTTTTGTTAAAGAAATAAAACCAAACCTAAAGGAAAAATTTGGATATAAAAACCATTTTATGGTTCCAGAAATTAGAAAAGTAGTAATAAATATGGGGTTGGGATTAGATGGTAATGATGCAAAAATTATTAAATCATGCGAGGAGGATGTCAGCAAAATAGCGGGTCAAAAACCAGTAATAACTAAATTTAAAAAATCTATATCTAACTTTAAAACAAGAAAAAATACAAACGCTGGCGTAAAAGTTACATTAAGAAAAAATAGGATGTATGAATTTTTAGACAGATTAGTGAATATTGCATTACCAAGAATTAAAGATTTTAGAGGTTTATCAAATAAAGGTTTTGATAAATTTGGGAATTATACATTTGGAATTAAAGAACATATAATTTTTCCAGAAGTTAACTTTGAAAAAGTCGATAGAATTAGAGGTCTAGATATCACCATAGTAATCAAAAGCAAAAAGAAGGAAGACAGTTTAGAGTTACTTAAAAAATTTAATTTCCCATTTAAAGAAACTAGGAGCAATTAATATGGCAAAAAAAAGCGCAATAAACAAAAATAATAAAAGAATTAAACTTTCTAATAAATATTATTCCAAAAGGAAAAAATTAAAAGATATAATAATGGATAAGAAAATTTCCCTCGAAGAAAGATTTAAAGCTCAACAGAAACTGTCCAAACTCCCTAGAAATTCATCGAAGTCAAGAGTAATGAATAGGTGCCAAATAACAGGAAGACCGCACGGTGTTTATAGAAAATTAAAAATTTCAAGAATAGCATTAAGAAAATTAGGATTGGAAGGCAAGATTCCAGGAATGATTAAATCAAGTTGGTAGAAAGGAAATTATGAGTTTAAGTGACCCTATAGGTGATATGTTAGCGAGAATTAAAAACGCTCAAATTAGAGGGCATAAGTCTGTAGCTTTGCCATCTTCAAAATTTAAATTAAAAATTGCTAGTGTTTTAAAAGATGAAGGTTTTATTATAGATTTTAAAACAACGGAAATAGACAATAAAACTACACTGGAGATAATGTTAAAATATAACTACGGAAATCCTGTAATCAATTCAATTGAAAGAGTATCTAGACCTGGAAGACGGATATTCTCTAGTGCGGAGAGTTTACCTAAAATTAATAATGGTTTGGGTATAGCCATAATATCAACTCCTAAAGGTGTCATGAGTGATATAAATGCGAGAAAAGAAAAAATTGGTGGCGAAATAATTTGTAAGGTTTTTTAATGTCTAAGATTGGTAAATTAAGTATAAATATCCCTGATAAAGTAAAAGTTGCGTTAAGTGGAAATATACTTAACATTGAAGGACCATTAGGCAAAAAATCTTTAAACATTGATTTAAATTTATTTGAATTAAATATTCATGAGGGGAAAGAGGTCTCTATTAAACCTAAAAAAGTTGATGACGATGTAAAAAGACTATGGGGAATGAATAGAAGTTTAGTAAATAATGCCATTATAGGAGCCAGCCAAGGTTATGAAAAAACACTCGAACTATCTGGTGTTGGTTATAGAGCAGCTCTCAAAGGAAAAACTTTGAATCTTCAACTTGGTTTTAGTCATGATATAAATTTTGATATTCCAGATGGATTAACGATAACTGTTGAAAAACAAACAACTATTAAAATTAAAGGTAGTGATAAACAACAGGTTGGCATGGTTTCCTCAAAAATCAAATCTTTAAGACCACCAGAACCTTACAAAGGAAAAGGTATTAAAGAAAAAGGTCAATATATTCTAAGAAAAGAAGGAAAGAAAAAATAATGAAATTAACAACCAAAATAAGAAAAAAATTTAGAGTAAGAAATAGATTAAAAAGAAATGCTAAATCTGATAGATTTAGAATTAGCTTATCTAGATCTGCAAATAATATTAGTGCTCAAATAATTGATGACACAAAAAACATTACATTAGTTTCTGCAACATCTAATTCAAAATTATTTAAAGATATTAAAAAAAGTAAATCGGAACTTTCTTCCTTAGTAGCTGAAAAATTGGCAGATAAAGCTAAGGAAAAAAATATAAGTAAAGTATACTTTGATAGAGGCACATATAAATACCATGGAAGAGTAAAAATTTTTGCTGAAACATTAAGAAAAAAAGGAATGGAATTTTAAATGGAAAAAAATAATGAATATTTAGAAAAACTTGTTCATATAAATAGAATCACTAAAGTTGTAAAAGGTGGAAGAAGGTTTGGTTTTTCAGCTCTTGTAGTAGTCGGCAACCAAAACGGTAAAATTGGTATTGCACATGCAAAAGCAAAACAGGTACCTGATGCAATTAAAAAAGCAAATGATCTAGCTAAACGAAACTTAATCAAAATTCCTTTAAGAGAAGGCAGAACAATTCATCATGATATTTATGGAAAAGATGGAGCTGGTAGAATTAAGTTGAGAGCAGCACCCAAAGGTACTGGAATAATTGCAGGAGGTCCTGTCCGAGCAGTTTGTGAAGTACTGGGTATTAAAGATATAGTAGCTAAGTCTTTAGGAACATCAAATCCACATAATGTAATAAGAGCATGCATGAAAGCATTATCAAAACAAAACTCTCCAAAAACAATATCTAATTTGAGAAATAAAAAAATTTCTGAAATAGTTGAAAAAAGAGGATGAATATAATGATAGAATTAAACAAATTAAAGAAAACTAAAGTAAAAAAGATTAGAGTTGGAAGAGGTATTGGCTCTGGAAAAGGAAAAACTTCTGGTAGAGGTGTAAAAGGTCAGAAATCCAGATCTGGTGTTGCTATTAAAAGTTTTGAGGGCGGTCAAATGCCTTTGTTTAGAAGATTACCTAAAAGAGGATTTAATAGTTTTAACCAACAAAAAATTGCTATTTTAAATCTAGAAAAAATTCAAATTTTAATAAATAAAAAAAAAATAATTACGTCGGAAACTCTTAATCTGAAGCAGTTAATAAATAAAAAAATAGTTAGCAAATCATCAAAAAAATTAAAACTTTTGGGTATAGGAGAGCTTAAAGAGAAAATTGCTGTTGAAATTGATTATATATCTAAGGGTGCTAAAGAAAAACTAGAGCGCAATGGAAGCTCAGTTATCTTAAGAAATAATAACTAATATTATGAGCAGCTCATCAACAGGTGATTTAAAAAATAGGATAATATTTACAATATTAGTTCTTTCAATTTATAGACTTGGTACATTCATTCCATTGCCAGGTATAGACCCTGAGCAACTAAAAATAATGATGGAAGGTAATCAAAAAGGCTTATTAGGAATGTTCAATGTTTTTGCTGGTGGCGCTATAAGTAGAATGGCAATTTTTGCTTTAGGTATAATGCCATATATATCTTCCTCAATAATAGTGCAATTACTTACTGGTGTTTCAGATTATTTTAAAAATCTTAAAGCCCAAGGAGAACAAGGTAGACAAAAAATTACTCAGATTACTAGATACGGAACAGTATTGCTTGCAACTATTCAAGGCTTTGGATTGGCAGTAGGGTTAGAGTCCTCAGCAAATTTAGTTATTAATCCAGGTATATTTTTTAAAATTTCAACCGTAACAACTATAGTTGCCGGAACTATATTTTTAATGTGGTTGGGTGAACAAATTACTCAAAGAGGTATCGGTAATGGAATATCTTTGATAATTTTTTCAGGTATTGTCGCTGAGATTCCACGAGCTTTAGTCACTACATTCGAGCTAGGAAGAACTGGCGCAATCTCAACTATAATGATAATTGGAATATTTGTATTATTGATTGCAACAATTATGTTTATAGTATTTATGGAAAGAGCTTTACGAAAAATATTAATTAATTATCCAAAAAGACAAATGGGTAATAAAATGTATGGTGGTGACTCATCACATTTACCTCTAAAAATAAATTCTGCAGGAGTTATTCCTGCTATATTTGCATCTGCACTGTTGTTACTACCAGTAACGTTTTCAAATTTTAATGTTTCTGAAAATGAAACATTTCTAAATATAACCTCGTATTTTTCTCAAGGGCAGCCTTTGTATATGTTATTATATGCATCAGGAATAATTTTTTTTACTTTTTTCTATACATCAATAACTTTTAATCCAAATGAAACAGCTGAAAATTTAAGAAAATATGGAGGTTTCATACCCGGTATTAGACCAGGAGAAAGTACAGCACTTTATATAGATAATATATTAACTAAATTGACAACTATAGGCGCACTATACCTTACACTTGTTTGTCTAATGCCGGAATTTTTAATTGCCAATTATCCAATTCCCTTTTATTTAGGAGGTACTTCAATTTTGATTGTAGTAGTAGTGGCTATTGACACTGTTACACAAGTTCAAACTCGTTTAATGAGCTCTCAATACGAACAATTGATTAAAAAAACTAAGTTTGGAAAATAGATAAGTGAATATAATTATTTTTGGTCCTCCCGGTGCTGGTAAAGGAACTCAAGCAAAATTTTTAGTAGATAAATTAAATTGTTTTCAAGTATCAACAGGAGATATGTTAAGAGAGGAAATTAAAAAGGATACTGAAATTGGAAAAAAAATAATCAAAAATATGAATGATGGAAAATTCGTTGAAGATGAAATAGTCAACAAACTTTTAGAAAATGTTATTTTTGATGTTGATAAATCTAACAAATTGATATTTGACGGCTATCCAAGAACTATAAATCAAGCAAAAAATCTAAAAATTCTTTTGGAAAAATCTAATCAAAAAATTGAATATATTTTTTTTCTTAATGTTAACAAAGACTCAATCCTAAAAAGAATTGAGAAAAGAAAAATTTTAGAAAAAAGGTCTGATGATGATGCTGATACAATCTTAAAAAGGTATGATACGTATATGGAAATTACGAAACCAGTCTTAGATTATTATTCTAAAAATAACAACTTTCATGAAGTTGATGGATCTATGGAAATAAAGGATATATCCCAAAAAATTGAGGAAATACTTGGGGTATAAGACATTGACTTTGAAACATCTTCTTATATAAAAGGCTAAATTTTAATCACAAAATATGGCTCGTATCGCAGGTGTAAATATTCCGCAAAATAAGTTAGTTAAAGTAGGTCTTACATATATATATGGAATTGGAGATAAATTTTCAAACGACATATGTAAATCTCTTTCAATACCTAATGATAAAAGAGTCAATCAGCTTTCTGATGAAGAAATATTAAAAATTAGAGAATTTATAGACAAAAATTTTGTTGTTGAGGGTGATTTAAGAAGAGAAAATTCATTTAGTATAAAGAGACTCATTGATCTTGCAAGTTATAGAGGATCTAGACACAAAAAAAAATTACCAACGCGTGGTCAAAGAACTAGATGTAATGCTAGAACAAGAAAAGGCAAAGCAATTGCTATTGCAGGGAAAAAATTAACACCATTAAAAAAATAATATGAATAAAGAAGTTGAAAAATCAAATTCTGACAACAAGGTCGAAAAAAATAAAACAAAAAAAAAAAGTAGCTACTCAAAAAAAAAGAAAGCTAAAAAAAATATAATTAACGGTGTAGCTTATGTTCAGTCAACATTTAACAACACAATTGTGTCTATTGCAGATACAAGTGGTAACGTTGTTTCCTGGGCATCTTCTGGGCAAAAAGGTTTTAAGGGTTCTAGAAAGTCAACCCCGTATGCAGCTCAAGTAGCTGCAGATGCCGCAGCAGTTAAAGCTTTGGAAATGGGAATGAAAACCTTAACTGTTGAAATAAAAGGTCCTGGTTCAGGTCGAGAGACTGCACTAAGAGCATTACAAGCAAGAGGTTTTAAAATTTTATCTATAAAAGATACGACCCCAATGCCCCACAATGGGTCAAGACCGCCAAAAAAAAGGAGAGTGTAATGGAGAATACTGATGTCAATATAAAAAATTGGAAATCGTTAATAAAACCAGCAAAACTTGATGTGCAGCTAAACGAAGACAAGTCCTACGCAAAAATTATAGCTGAACCTCTTGAAAAGGGTTACGGATTAACTTTAGGCAACTCTTTAAGAAGAATACTTTTATCGTCCATTAGAGGCACTGCTGTTACCGCAATACAGATTGATGGAGTTTTACATGAGTTTACATCTATTAAAGGAGTAAGAGAGGATGTTACTGATATAGTTTTAAATGTTAAATCTTTGGCATTAAAAAGTGGTGCAGAAACTCCGAAAAAATTAATTTTAGATGCAAAAGGCCCAGGTGAAATCAAGGCCTCTAATATCGCCCAGGTTGCTGATATAGAAATTTTAAATCCAGATTTAGTAATTTGTAATTTAGACGAAAATACAAATTTTCATATGGAAATGACTGTTGGAAATGGAAAAGGATATGTTTCAGCAGACATGAATAAACCCGAAGAACCACCTTTGGGTTTAATACCAATTGATTCATTATTTAGCCCAGTTAAAAAGGTATCTTATTCCATTAGCACTGCTAGGGAGGGAAAAGCTCTAGATTATGATAAATTAACTATGGAAGTTGAAACCAATGGTTCAATTTCTGCTGAAGATGCAGTCGCTTATTCTGCAAGAATTTTTCAAGATCAACTAGGCATGTTTGTGAACTTTGATGAACCTCAAGAGGTAGTAATTAGAGATAAGCCCACAGAACCTGAATTTAATAAAAATTTACTAAGAAAAGTTGATGAACTAGAGCTCTCAGTGAGATCGATGAATTGCTTGAAAAATGACAATATTATTTATATTGGCGATTTAGTTCAAAAATCTGAGGGTGAAATGTTAAGAACACCCAACTTTGGAAGAAAATCGTTAAATGAAATCAAGGAGGTTTTAACAGGTATGTCTCTATATTTAGGTATGGAGATACCCAACTGGCCTCCAGATAATATAGCAGAACTCTCAAAAAAATTAGAGGAAGCAATTTAATGAGACACAAGCTAGGCTATAAAAAACTTAATAGAACATCCGAGCATAGGAAAGCCTTAATAAAGAATATGTTAAATTCCTTAATCAAATATGAGCAGATTAAAACCACATTACCAAAAGCAAAAGTATTAAAGCCAGCAGCAGATAAAATAATTACATTAGGTAAAAAGGATAGTTTACAAAATACAAAAAAGTTAATTTCGAAACTTCAAGATAAAAATTCAGCTAAAAAGGTTAAGAATACTCTATCGAAAAGATATTCAAATAGAAAAGGTGGTTATACAAGAATAATCAAAGCAGGTTTTAGATACGGTGATAATGCCCCTGTTGCTATAATAGAATTTGTGGATAGAGATAAAGAAGCAAAAAAAATTGATATAAAAAAACCCAAAATAACCGAAAAAAATAAAACAGATAAAGATAACGAAAAAAAAGTTTCGGCGTAAAATAAAAAATCTAGATGATTAAATCATATAGCGTAAATGCTGACAATGATGGTTTAAGACTTGATAGATGTATTAAAAAAAATATACTAAATATTCCACAAGGTTTAATTGAAAAACTACTAAGATTAGGAAGAATTAAAGTTAATAAAAAAAAAATTAAAAGCTCATACAAAATAAAAAAAGGTGATTTAATTGAATGCTTTAATTTAAACTACAAAAGTAAAGTTAATAAAAAAAATGACTATAACCCATCCTCTAAACTTGTTAAATATAATGAGGAAACTGTAATTAGTGATAACCCAGATTTTATAGTAATAAACAAAAGAAGTGGAATATCTGTTCAAGGAGGGACTAAATCACGAAAAAATCTTATAGATATCTTTGCTAATAGTTTATTCTTTGAAAATGATAAACCTTATACAGTTCACAGAATTGACAAAGATACATCAGGAATTTTTATGATTGCTAAAAATCGTAAAACTGCTCAATTTTTAACATCCTTATTCAGATTAAGGAAAATTCACAAAACATACTTAGCGATTTGTCATGGTGAATTAGACAAGAGAAAAGGTGTCTTAAAAAATATTTTAAAAAGATTTGAAAAAAATAAAGAGATCAATGAAGAAGCAATTACCCAATATAAAGTACTTGATAATAATTTAAATTTCAGTCTATTGGAACTGTCTCCAATTACAGGTCGTAAACATCAAATCAGAAAACAGTTATTCCAAATAGGTCATCCTATTGTTGGTGATAATAAATATTATTTTATTAACAAAAGTTTTAAAAATCTAATGCTTCATGCAAGAAGTATAAAATTTAAAAAAAATAATAATAAATATAGTTTTTTTGCAGAATTACCTGAATATTTTAGTAAATTTTTAAAACAAAAAAAAATTAAGTACCAAATTTTTTAATAAAATTATTTATCAACCTGTTCTTAAAAGCGTGATGATTTGATTTCTTTGAAAATTTCAAATTTTCTATTTTTTTATTTTTAATTCCACATGGTATAATTTTTTCGTAATTTTTTAAATTTGTTTTTAAATTTATTGAAAAACCATGATAAGCAATCCATCTTTTTATTTTTATCCCTATGGCTCCAATTTTTCTTGCATTATTTTTTTTTCCAATCCATATTCCAACATTATTTCTGTCACTAAAAGCTTCAATATTAAATTCTTTTAATGTTTCTATAATTATGTTCTCAATTGATGAAATGAAACCCCTAATATCCTTGCTTCTTTTTTTTAAGTTAATAACAAAGTAAAATATTAATTGACCTGGGCCGTGATATGTAATCTTGCCACCCCTGTTAGTTTGAATAACGTTAATCGTTTTATCAATAATTTCATCTTTGTTATAATTTACACCTCCTGTGTAAGTTTCTTTGTGTTCTAGTAACCATATAAATTCGTTTTTTTCCAAATTTAATGAGATTCTATCAACTTTTTTTTCCAATAGTTTTATTGCTTTTGTGTATTCTACTGGTTTTTTTGATATTTTTATCTCAAATGTCATTAAAGAATTGTATTCTGAAAATTATCAATTAAAAGAGCCATATTAAAATATAGGTTTTTTATGACTTTAGTAACAAAAATAAAAGATAAAAAAGTCAATTTTGAATTTAATAAAGAATATATCAAGGTTGTCACAGATAAAATATCAGCAAATGATGCCTCATTTATAAGCAATTCCTTTAAGGAGATGCACCCTGCTGATGCAGCTGATATTATAGAGCATCTTAGTGAGAACGATAGAGAAAATTTAATTAAATTAAATAATTTTAAAATTGATCCTCAAGTATTTGTTGAATTAAATGAGTCTATTAAATCAGAAATAATCAATTATTTATCAAAAGATGCTGTTGTTTTTATTTTAAAAAACCTAGAATCTGATGATGCTATAAAAATTATTGAAAATCTAGATGAAAATAACAAGAATGAAATTCTCAGTTCACTTCCTCCTAAAGATAGATTTGCTTTATTAGAAAGTTTAAGTTATCCAGAAGATACTGCAGCAAGAATAATGCAGCGTGAATTCACAGCAATCCCTAGTAATTGGTCTGTAGGTCAAACAATTGATTATTTGAGAGAAAACACAGATTTACCAGAAGAATTTTTAGAGATATTCATAGTTGATAGTGAATTTAAACCAATTGGTTCAGTACCATCCTCAAAGGTACTAAGAACATCAAGGGAGGCAAAAATGCAATCTATTATGAATGAGACACAACTACTTATTCCTGTAGATATGGATAGAGAGGAAGTAGCCAACTTATTTGAAAATTATAATTTAAACTCAGCTTGCGTTGTAGATAAAAACACTAAATTGGTTGGTATGATTACAAGTGATGATGTATTAACAGTTTTAAAGGAAGAAGCTGAAGAGGATGCATTAAGACTTGCTGGGGTTGGTGATGAAGAAATAACAGATGGTGTTTTTAAGAAAACTAAAAGAAGATTTAATTGGCTACTCTTAAATTTACTAACAGCGATAATAGCATCAATAGTTATTGGTTTTTTTCAAGAGGATATAGAGAAGGTTGTTGCACTAGCTGTGCTTATGCCGATAGTTGCATCAATGGGAGGTAATGCCGGTATGCAGACTTTAGCAGTTACAATAAGAACTATTGCAACAAATCAATTAACAAAAAATAATTTTACGCAAAATGTATTAAAGGAATTTTTCATAGGAATTTTAAATGGCGTTATTTTTGCCATTATTAGCGCTGTAGTGGTACAATTTTGGTTTAATGATATTAATCTATCTCTCATAATTTCCATATCTATGGTTCTCAATATGATAGTTGCTGGATTATTTGGAATATTGGTGCCTATAACCCTCAAAAAATTTAATATAGATCCTGCGATTGCATCAAGTGTTTTTGTCACAACTATAACTGACGTAATTGGTTTTTTATCGTTTTTAGGAATAGGTGCTTATTTTTTTTATTGATGATTAAAAATTATCAATAAATCTTACACCATCAATATAATAAGCAATAAAAACCTTGAAATTTTTCTTGGAAGTTTTTTTACCCAATTTGTAGTTTCTCACCTCTAAATATTCAACTTTAACACCTAAATTTGTAATATTTTTTATTATAGTAGTGTTTCTATGTATGTTTATAATACTTTTTTTTAAAATATATTTATATTTTTTCAGAATAGCTGCAACTTTGATTAATATTTTCAATTTTTTCGGATTTAAAAGATTATTTCTTGAAGAGTAAGCATAAGTATTTTTATATCTTATCGTTTTGCAACTAATTACCTTAGTTTTAAATTTCTTTTCAACTAGTTTTTTTATTAAATATAATTGTTGATAATCTTTTTCACCTAAGAAAATCTTTCCTACTTTAATTTTTAATAAAAATTGATTTATAACCGCTAAAACACCCTCAAAATGTCCAGGTCTATACTTTGCACATAAAATTTTATCTTTATGTTCTATATCAATACTTTTAATACTGGTTTTTTCAAAAATATCACTAACTCTTGGTATTAATATATAATTTACTTTAAGTTTTTTTAATAATTTAATATCACTTTGTAAATTTCTTGGATATTTCTTAAAATCTTGTTTTTTATTAAATTGATAAGGATTTACAAAAAGACTTACTAAAGTTTTATTCGACATTTTTAAGGATTTTTTAATTAAAGATATGTGACCTTTGTGCAATGATCCCATTGTTGGAACAAAACCAATATTATTGTTTAATTTTATGTATTTATTTAAGCTATTTATGCTTTTAAAAATTATCATTTGTGATAATTCATACTTTAAACCTAACTGATGATTAGACAAGCAATTATACCCCTCGCAGGACTTGGAACTCGACTTTTGCCTTTAACTAGTGTTTTTGCAAAAGAATTACTACCAATAAATGGAAAGCCTGGAATTGAGTATATTCTTGATGAATGTATAGATGCAGGAATTAAGGAGGTTATATTTATCATTTCAAAAAAAAAAGAGATGATTAAAAACTATTTTCATAATGACGCATTTTATAACAAGATTTTGAAAAAAAAAAAAGATAAACGAATTTCAGCAGAATATAATAAAATTCTGAAATATAAAAAAATTATTAAGTTTGTCTATCAAAATAAACCATTAGGTACTGGTGATGCTGTTTTAAAAACAAAAAAATATATTAAAGATAAATATTTTTTAATGTTGTTACCTGATGATCTAATCATCAAAAGAAATTGCTCTAAGGATATGATAAAGGTGCATAAAAAAAACAAAGCTTCGGTAATGGCTAGTATGAAAGTAAAAAAAACAAATGTAAGTAGATGGGGTATTTATTCAATTAAAAAAAAAATTAATAACAGTAATTTTTTAATTTCTGATGTTGTAGAAAAACCAAGCATAAATGACGCTCCTTCTAATAATGCAGTGATCGGCAGATATATCCTACCAAAAGAAATTTTTGAAAAACTTAAGTTTCAAAAAAAAGGCCGAGGTGGAGAAATTCACATTACAGATTCAATTAAAACATTAATTAAAGATGGTAAGACTTTTATCGGTCATCAATTTACTGGAAAGTATTTAGATTGTGGCACACACAGTGGGTACATTAATTCAGGTTTGGAAATATCTAAGTTATGAAACTATGCATGATAGGCACAGGCTATGTTGGTTTAGTAAGTGGTGTCTGTTTTTCAGATTTAGGTAACACCGTGTATTGTGTTGATAAGGATAGAGAAAAGATCGATCTTTTAAATAAAGGTATAATTCCAATATACGAACCTGGCTTAGAGGAAATACTAAGAAGAAATTATAAACAAAAAAGATTAATTTTTACAACTGATCTAAAATTTGCTGTACAAAAATCTGATATAGTTTTTATATGTGTTGGTACTCCAACAAAAAAAAACTCAAATTCGGCAGATTTAAAATATGTATTTCAAGTCGCAAATGAAATAAAAAAATATATATCTAAGTATAAGATAATCATAACTAAATCTACTGTCCCTGTAGCAACAGGTGATAAGATTGAAAAGATTTTACAAAAATTAAAAAAAAAAAAAATTGTAGATGTAGTCTCCAATCCAGAATTTTTGAGAGAAGGTGAGGCAATTAAAGATTTTGTAAGTCCAGATAGAGTTATAATCGGAACTGCCAGTGATAAAGCAAATAAAATTCTTAAATCTCTTTATCTACCAATAGTTAAAAAAACCAGTAGATATCTTCGTACATCGAGAAGAGGAGCTGAACTTATTAAATATGCATCAAATGGTTTTTTAGCAACCAAGATAACCTTTATTAACGAATTAGCAAATTTGTGTGAAAAAACAGGTGTAGATATTAAAGACATATCTGTAGGAATGGGTTCTGATGAGAGAATTGGTGAGAGATTTTTAAGAGCTGGCCCTGCTTACGGAGGGTCTTGTTTTCCAAAAGATACAAGAGCTTTACTTGATACTGCAAAACAATTTTCAACAAATCTATCAATTGTTAATAGTGTGATTAATTCTAATGAAAAAAGAAAGTTATTATTAACCAAACGAGTAAAAAAAATTCTTAAAAATAATTTTAAAAATAAAAAAATTACCTTCTTGGGAGTTACCTTTAAACCTAATACTGATGATATGCGTGAGGCATCTAGTCTTTTCATGATACCTTATTTTGCTAAAAGGGGTTCAATTATAAATTATTTTGATCCAACAGGCTCAAAAAAAGAATTTTCAAAGATAAAAAGAGTTTTTTATAAAAGCGATATTAAATCTGCTTGTTATAATGCTGATATTGTTATTATTCATACAGAGTGGAATGAATTTAAATTTTTAAATTTTAAAAACTTAATCAAAAATAAGAATTTTAAAATATTTGATCTGAGAAATATCTACTCACCAAATAAAATGAAAAAAAACAATATTTCATATCATGCTATAGGAAGATAATTTTATTCAATTTCAAAAATAGCATCAACCTCTACAGCCACACCTAAAGGTAAGCTATTTGTACTAACAGCTGCTCTAGTATGTAAACCTTTATTTTCAAAAATTTTAAAAATTATATCCGACGCACCATTTATAACTTTTGGTTGATCCACAAAGTCATCAGAAGAATTTACGTAACCGGTTAATTTTATACACGATTTTATTTTCGATAAATCATTATTACAGGCTTTTTTTGCTTGAGATATTATGCTTAATGCACATCTTGATGCAGCAAAATAACCTTGTTGTATATCGAGATCTATACCAACTTTCCCTTTTATAAGTGATCCATTCTCATTCATAGATATTTGACCGGAAATAAAAAGCAATTTATCTGAAAATTTATATGCAATGTATGAACCTACTGGATCTGAGGCTTCCGGGATCATTAGTTTATTTTTTTTTATATTATCTTCAATTGTCATCTTTTTCCTTTCTTTTTGTTTCTATCGTATTCTTTTCTTTTCTCTATTAAAATTAAGGCATCTTCCATTGATAATTCCTCAGGATCTTTTTCCTCAGGAATTGTTGCGTTTAGTGATTTATATTTAATATATGGTCCGTATTGACCTTTCATAATTCTTACTGGCTTCTTATCATCTGGATGTTCGCCTAAATTTTTTATTAAGGATGAGGACATTCTTCCTGGTTTAGCTTCAGCTATTAATGTAATTGCTCTATTTAAACCAATTGAAAAAATTTCATCAACATTTTCAATTCGTGCAGATTTATTTTCACATTTTAAGTAAGGACCAAATCTTCCAATATTTAAAGTAATATCTTTATTATTTTCGGGGTTAAGACCTATAACAATTGGTAACGAACATAAAAATTGTGCCTTTGAAAGGTCAATTTCATTAGTATTTAATCCTTTTGGTATTGAAACATTCTTAAAATTACTGTCTTCTTTTTTTAACTTTTTCTTTTGTATATATTTTTTATCATTTTCAGTATCTAACTTTTCATATTGTAAATAAGGTCCAAACCTACCATTTTTTAAGTAAATATCTTTGCCATTCTCATTTTTACCAATGAACTTAGGTTCTGCTAAATGCAATTGTTGAGCAGCTTTTGATTTAGATAATGGTCTAGTAAATTTACATTCTGGATAATTTGAACAGCCAACAAAAGCACCACCACGAAAACTATTTTTTAGGCTTAATTCTCCAGTGCTACATAGGCTACATTTTCTGTTAATACTACCATCCTTATTAACTTCAAAAACTAATGACCCTAAACTTTCATTTAAGAGATCTAATACTTCTCTTGTTCTTTTTTCTTTAACTCCATTCACATTAATAAAAAAATCCTTCCAAAAACTATCTAAAACACTTATCCAATTCTCTTTTCCGCTTGTAATTTCATCTAATTGATTTTCCAAATTTGCAGTAAAGTCATAATCTACGTATTTTGAGAATAGTTTTTCTAGAAATGCTGATAATAATTTTCCCCTATCTGAAGGAAAAAATCTTTTGTTAATTATCTCTGCGTAACCTCTATTGTTGATAACTGAAATTATGCTTGCATAAGTCGATGGCCTTCCAATACCGAGCTCTTCAAGTTTTTTAACTAAACTTGCTTCTGAATATCTTGGTGGCGGTTGAGTAAAATGCTGTTCATCCTTAAACTCCTTTATATTAACATTTCCCTTTTTAACATCTGGTAGTATTCTATCGTCATCATTTTTTTCATCAAAATTATAAGCTTTTAAAAAACCTTCAAATTTAATTATAGATCCACTGCTTCTAAATAAATCTTTATTGTCCTTTGAATTTATTGTTATCGTTGTCCTATCAAATTTTGCTTGTGCCATTTGAGATGATAAAGCACGTGACCATATTAAATTATAAAGTTTAGACTGATCACTACTTAAATATTTTTTCATTCTCTCTGGTGATTTGTTTACGTCTGTTGGTCTTATTGCTTCATGTGCTTCTTGGGCATTTTTTGCTTTTTTACCTGCATAGTTATTTGGCACTTCTGGCAAATACTCTTTCCCGTAAGTTTTCTCTATACAATTTCTAAATATAGATATTGCATCTTTAGAGATATTTGTACCGTCAGTTCTCATATAAGTAATTAATCCAACTGTATCGCCATCTATATCTATACCTTGGTAAAGTCTTTGAGCAATTTGCATTGTTCGTGATGCTCCAAAACCCAATTTGCTCGAAGCAGTCTGTTGCAAAGTAGACGTTGTAAATGGCCCTTGAGGATTTCTTGAAAAAGTTTTTGATGTGATATCAGATATTACAAAATCTTTCTTTTTTAATTTTTCAACCGCTTTATTAACATCATTCTTATTTTTAAAAAAAAATTTATCAACTTTTACGTTATTAATTTGAATAGGACTTGAAATTAATTCTAAATTATCAATTGAAGTAAACACCATATTTAAAGTCCAAAATTCTTCTGGAATAAATATTTCTATTTCGTGTTCTCTTTCTGTTAGCAGTCTTAGAGCAACAGATTGAACTCTACCTGCTGATTTAGACCCAGGTAATTTTGTCCAAAGTATTGGAGATATATTAAAACCAACTAAATAATCTAAGGCTCTTCTTGCCATGTACGCATCAACTAAATGTTTTTCAATTTGTCTTGGATTTTCGATACCATTTGATACAGCTTTTTTAGTTATCTCATTAAAAACAACTCTTTCAATTTTTTTGTCTTTTATTAATTTTTTCTCGTTTAGGTACTCTTTCACATGCCAAGCTATGGCTTCTCCTTCACGGTCAGGATCGGTTGCCAAAATAATTTTTTCTGAATCTTTTGCAGCCTTTGATATTTCATTGAGATATTTTTTAGAAAAACCGTCAATCTCCCATATCATTTTAAATTTATTTTCGGGATCTACAGATCCATTTTTAGATGGAAGATCTCTAATGTGTCCATAACTAGCTAAAACCTTATAGTTATCTCCTAAATATTTGTTAATAGTTTTAGCTTTCGCTGGACTTTCAACAATAACTAGGTTCATAATTTGAAACCTACATAATTGTATTTGATAGTCAAATTAATAAATTTTTGACTTATTTTCTTTATTGTTTATAAGCCGTTTTATATTTTCTCTATGAGTAAAAAATATCAAAACAAACATTATTATATAAAAATAAAAATTTCCTTTATCAATTAAGACGTAATTAATGATTGGAATTGATAACGATGATATTATCGATGACAAGGATGAATATTTAAAAATTAAAAAAGTTAAAAACCATGTACATATAAATACAATCCCCAAATAAAAATTTATACAAAAAAGAATACCAATATATACTGCAACACCTTTTCCACCTCTAAATTTTAACCATATTGGAAATACATGTCCGATAAATATACATAAACTTCCTAAATATATATATTCTTGGAACTGAATATTTATAGTTAAAATTGGAATTATTGCTTTTGATAAATCCAAAATAAGAGTAGCGTAGCCAATATTTTTATTACCTGTTCTTAATACATTGGTAGCTCCAATATTTCCAGAACCAATAGTTCTTATATCTTTATTTAAAAATATTTTTGTTAATATATACCCAAATGGTATAGAGCCTATTAGGTAAGTAAATAAACTAATTAGAAATATCTCTATCATTATTTTCTTTTATATTTGTATAATTCATAACCTTTTACAAAGGTATTTAAAACAATCCCTTGAAGTTTCTTATTTTCTATAGAAGTGTTTTTAGATTTTGATATTAGTTTCTCTTTTTTTACTATCCAGGGTTTATAAACATCTACTATACAGAAATCAGCATCACTGCCTATTGATAAATTTCCTTTATTTATTTTAAGAATTTTTGCTGGATTACAACTTAAAAGACTAATTAACTTTGTTAATTTTAAAGAACCATTGTGAAAAAGTTCTAATGAAAGTGGTAGTAATGTTTCTATACCTGATGCACCAGTTGCAGCTTGTGAAAATGTCAGTCTTTTTGATTCTTCATCCTCTGGTTTATGATCAGAAACAATTACATCAATTAAATTTTTATTTATACCTTTAATTAATTCAACTCTATCCTCTTCCGTTCTAAGTGGAGGTGATAATTTTAAAAACGTCCTAAAATCTCCTATATCATTTTCATTTAAAGTTAAATTGTTAATAGATACACCTGTTGTAAATTTAACAAAATCTTTTTTCCTATCTATCACACTTAATGACTTCGATGATGATATTTGTGAGATATGATATCTACAATTGAAATCTTCTAGCAATGTAAGATCCCTCTCAATAATAATTTTTTCTGCTAAATCGGTTATACCCTGTAGTCCTAGTTTTGTTGAGATTATTCCATCATTAACTGTTCCATTTTCAGCAAGCTCAAAATCTTCGGCGTGTTGCATTATAAGAGCATTTTGATCAAAAGCAGATCTCATAATCCTTGACATAAGTCTTGTATTTTGAATTGTTTTAATACCGTCTGTAAAACCAATAATTCCCTTTTTTTGTAATAAACCGAACTCTGTCATATTCGTACCCTCAATATTTTTTGTAAGAGATGCAGTTGGAAAAATGTTTATTTTGGATTTATCTCTTCCTCTTCTTTTTAAAAA
>CACKWQ010000006.1 GCA_902603925.1 uncultured Pelagibacteraceae bacterium
GCAGGAGCATGTTTTGGTGTAGCTGGAGGTTATGAAAGACCAATGTGGTTCTCATTAAACAATACCAAACCCGAATATGAGTACAGTTATGGATATCAGAATTGGTACCCTTCAGCAGAATTTGAAAGTAAAAATTGTAAAGAAAATGTAGGTTTATTTGAATTATCACCGTTTTCAAAATTTGAATTAAAACATGAAAAAGCTCATCAAGAACTTCAAAGAATCTGCACAGCAAATATTTTAAATGAAAAAGGAAAATGTGTTTATACACAAATGCTAAATAAAGATGGAGGTATAGAGGCTGACTTAACAGTAATATGCATAGATAAAGATTATTTTAGAATAATTAGTGCGGCCGCAACTAGAGAAAAAGATAAGCACCACATATTAAAAAATTTAAATCATAATATTAATTTGTTAGATGTAACGGATGATTATTGTGTTTTTGGATTATTTGGACCTAAAAGTAGAGATTTAATTAAAACCTTAACTGACGCAGATATTTCAAGTGATAATTTTAAATTTGCTACAGGAAAATATATTAGAATACATGAATGTAATATTTGGATTCAGAGGCTATCATATGTTGGAGAGTTGGGATATGAGCTTTATATAAAAAACAAGAATGCATCTGAGATTTATAATTTAATCATTGAAAAAGGTAAAAAATTCCAAATTTCCAATTGTGGAGCACATGCAATGGATATAATGAGAATGGAATCTGGGTTTGTGCATTGGGGACACGACATCTCTCCTGAGGAAAATCAATACCAGGCGGGACTTGATTTTGCCATTAGTTATAAAAAAAATATAAATTTTATTGGTAAAGAGGCTTTATTAAAAATAAAAGAAAAAAAATTAGACAAAAGACTAATGATGCTTACTTTAGAAAATAATAAGCCCGGTGAACCTTTGTTACTACATGACGAACCAATATATTTAAAAGATAAAATTATTGGAAGAACAACCTCAGGGAATTTCTCATTTAATTATAAAAAAAATATATCGTATGGTTACTTAAACTCTAGTAGTACTTTAAAAAGCCTAAAAGATAAGCAATTATTTATAGAAGTAGAAAAAATAAAATACCCCGCAAAAATACAAGAAAAACCGTTTAATAATAAGAGCTATAAAATTCTATAACAATAAGGTATTTCAAAAAAAAATATTATTATTTGCCATATCCATTGATTTATTGTTAAATTAAAATTTAAAAAAATGAAATCTAAAAATATTACTGAAAATTTTCAATATAATAAAAGCAATCTTGCTAAAACAGACATTACTAATAAACAGAAAGTAGATATCAATATTTTGCTTAATAGAGTGCGATTAGATAACCAAAAAAAAAAAATCAAAAATTATTTTTATTTTAGCACTGTATTGATTTTAATATTACTAGTCGGTGTTTTCGCCTCAATTTAAATAAATTTTTTATATTCGTTTATTCTAAACTTTAACTGATTTGAGATATTGTTCTCCATATATTCAGAAATTACAATTTTATCATCAAATTCTTTATATTTTTCATCGCCAATCATCTTTGCGTACATCAACCAATTTTTCATTATCAAAAAATCATTTAATGTAATCCCTTTGAGAGTATTATTTAATATTCTTTGATTTATTCTATTCTTCGTTGGTATTTTACTATCAATAATATTTTCTTTCATTTTCCAATTCTTATCATATTTCATAAAATCTTTAGGTGATTTGTTTAAATTATTATAGTCAGGATATTTTATTGAAAATTCAGTACAACCTCTTTTAACGTTTATTTTAATCTTCTTGTCTAAATTATTATTTATTACTTTATTAATTAAATTTTTTATAGATAATGCTTCATCAAAACCTCTGCAGTAAATTAAACCTTTATAACAACCGTTTCCGATATTTCTCATTTCAACTAAACACTTTCTTGTTCGATTGTTATCTAATTTAAGATTATCAAAAACAAAAAATAATTTAAAAAGATCAATCACAGAGTTTAACTCAACTTGTATTTTAAAACATTCAAAACAAAATTCAGGTATAACATCAAAGTTTCTAAAAATGTCAAAGTGTCTAGAACAATTTAAATCGTAAGTATTTCTTCTCCAAATCTGAGATAAATTATATTCAAGTTTTTGAAATTTTCTTGAAACTATTTTGTTACATTGTTTATAAAAATTAATTATATCATTATCATTTAATTCAATATCTTTTTTATAGTTAAATTTTATTTTTTTTAGTCTTTCATTTATCACTGTGAATTCATTTAAGTTTTTATTTTTTGGATTATAAAAAGTAAGTAACTTAATTATATTAGATTTAAGATTAGGATAATTAGGATCAATTTTCAAAAGAATGTCAAAAGTATTAAGAGCATTTTCATAGTCTCCCATATCACTGTAAGCACTTGCAAGATTATTATACGCGTTACTATAATCTTTTTTCAATTGGATCGCTTTTTTTAATTCTTCAATAGCTTTACTAAACTCTCCAAGATTAATTAATGACGTAGCTAAATTATTATATGCCTCTACATAAGTTTTATCTAGTTGTATTGCTTTTTTAAAATTTGATATAGAGTCTTTAAACTCATTAATTTTTACTTGTGACATCCCAATTAAATTATAAGTAAAGGGTATATCATTAAACTCTTTATTAAACTCATCGGCTTTAAATAAAACTTCTTCAAAAAGTCCCTTTTTAAATAGTGTAATTAAATCATTAATTCTCTCTTTTTTAATTTTTATATTTTCTGACATTTTATTTGTTTCACTTTGAGATAAAAATAATACTAAGGAATTCTATTTCAACTAAAATAAGAAATTATGTTAAATTTCTAGATGTGCCAAAATTCCAGTTGATATATATTATTTCGTTATTAAATTAGATTTAATGTCGGAATTTCTAAAAAATACAGATTTAACCCTAAATAGAGCTGAAAAAATTGTTTCAGATACCTTAAATAATTGCGATGATGGAGAACTTTACATAGAGGAAACTAATACAGAGTCTATTATTTTAGATGATAACAAAATAAAGAATTCAAATTATTCAACAGACTCTGGTTATGGATTTAGAGCTGTAACAGGGGATGTTGTAGCATACTCACATTCTAATGAAATTTCTGAGCAGTCGTTAATAAATTCAAGCAAGAACCTTGCATCAACCCATATAAAATCTTCGGGAATGTATGATTTCGAAATTAAAAAAACTAATCAAAAATTCTATAATGACATAGATCCTATAGAAACAAAAAGTCTTGCCTCTAAAATTGAACTATTAAAATCAATGAATGAATATGCAAGATCTAGAGATAGTTCCGTTAAACAAGTTACTGCAAATTTTTTAGGTGAAAAAAAAAATATTGAAATACTAAGAAATGGTGGTGAGTTGCTAAAAGACAATAGACCACTTGTAAGGATAAATGTTTCAATAATGGTAGAAAAAAATGGAAAAAAAGAAACAGGCATATATGGAGTTGGTGGTAGACAGTCATACGATGATTTTTTAAAAGATGAAAATTGGAAAAAAATTTGTGATGAGGCATATAGAATTGCAAATACAAACTTAGAAAGTAAACCGTCGCCGGCTGGAGAGATGAAAGTTGTATTAGGACCTGGATGGCCAGCTATATTAATACATGAGGCAGTTGGACATGGATTAGAGGGTGATTTTAATAGAAAAAAAACCTCTGTTTTTCATAATTTAGTCGGCCAAAAAGTTGCAAGTGATGGCGTGACGATTATAGATGATGGAACAATTGATAAAAGAAGAGGCAGTTTAAATATTGATGATGAAGGTACTCCAACTGAAAAAACTATACTGATAGAAAATGGTATTCTTAAAAATTTTATGCAAGATAGATTAAATGCAAGATTGATGAAAACCAAGTCTACAGGAAATGGAAGAAGAGAAAGTTACAAACACGTAATAATGCCTAGAATGAGAAACACAATAATGCTTAATGGAAAAAACACTCAAGAGGAAATGATAAAGTCAGTTGATCATGGAATTTTTGCTGTAAGTTTTGGTGGTGGCCAAGTAGATATAACCTCAGGTAAATTTGTATTTAATTGTACAGAGGCTTATGAAATAAAAAATGGTAAAATAGGATCACCGTTAAAGGGTGCAACTTTAATTGGTGATGGACCATCATCATTAAAAGAAATTTTAATGGTTGGAAACGATATGATGCTTGATCCTGGTATCGGAACATGTGGAAAAGCCGGTCAAGGAGTTCCTGTTGGAGTTGGACAACCTTCTTTATTAATTGATAAAATGACGGTTGGTGGAACACAATTATAAATAAATGATTAAAGATGAAAATTATTTAAAAAATATTGCTAATTTTTGTATTGAAAAATCTATTAAAAATGGATCAGAAGCCGCAAGTGTCACAGTATACAATTCAGTGTCAGAAAATATTAATATTAGAAATAAAAAGCTAGACGGATCTGAGAGATCCGAAAATTTAGCAGTGACACTTACTACTTACATCGGAAAAAAAAAATCTTCAATTTCTTCATCTAATTTAAATGAAAAAAATTTAAACAATCTTGTTAAGAGATGTGTTGAGACAACAAATAATACCCCTGATGATCAGTTAAACTCTCTGCCTGATAAGGATTTGCACTTTTATGGGGATAAAAATCTTGATTTGTATGACGAAACTCATCTAGAAAATATTGAAAAAATTGATTTTATAAAAGAGGCTGAAGAGGAGGCATTTTCAAACAAAAAAATTGTAAATACTAATGGATCTGGTTTTAGTCAAAATAAATCAAATTTTGTTTTAGCAAACACAAATGGTTTTATTGACGGATATAAAACCTCACAATTTACAGCATATTGTGAAGTAGTTTCAAAAGACAATGGATCTATGGAAAGAGATTATGAATACAGCAGTAAGCGTTTTTTTAATGAATTGCTTAGTCCGAAGGAACTAGGCAAAAAAGCATCTGAATTTGCAGTAAGAAAACTTAATCCACAAAAAATTAAAAGTGAAAAAATTGATATTATTTTTGATAAAAGAATTGCAAAAAATTTTTTATCTTCCTTTGCAAATGCTATAACTGCAGGCACAATTGCAAAAGGTACCACTTTTCTAAAAGATAAATTAAATAATCAAATTTTTAATCAAGAAATTAATATTATTGATAAGGCGAATATAAAGAGAGCAAATGGTTCAAGATATTTTGACAGTGAAGGTGTAAAGGTAAAAGAATTAGAGCTAGTAAAAAATGGAATATTTTCAGATTATCTAATTGACACATATAATGGAAAAAAGATAAACAAAAAATCTAACGGAAGATCCAGCGGAACTACAAATTTATATTTTAAAAATGGATCTATTTCTTTTAAAGATCTTATAAAATCTAATAAAAAAATACTATATGTAACTGAGACAATTGGAAGAGGTGCAAATTTAATTACAGGAGACTATTCGGTTGGTGCATCTGGAATAATAATTGAAAATGAAGAATTTGCTTATCCTGTAAGTGAAATAACTATTGCAGGTAATTTTAATGAAATTTTTAAGAATATAAGATTGGCAAATGATTTAGAGTTCAATTTTTCCACTAATTCACCAACAATGTTAGTTGAAGGAATGGTTGTGGGTGGAAAATAAAATTTATCAATTATTATTTTAAAGTAATATTAAATTAATGAATCAAAAATTTTACAGACTTTTAACGAGTAAAAACTATTTAAATCTTATAAAGCTATTTCATAAAATATTTGGTGAAAAATTTAAAAAAGAATTAAATATTTCGAAATATTATAACTATAAAGTGCATAGGCTTAATATTATTAAAAATCTTATTAAAAGATATAATCTTAAAAATTATTTAGAAATTGGATGTGATCAAGACGAAGTCTTTAGTTTTATTGAAATAGACCATAAAGTGGGAGTTGACCCAGTTAGTGGTGGCAACCTCAGAATGACCAGTGATAGCTTTTTTAGTAACAATAATCATAAGTTTGATTTGATTTTTATAGATGGATTACATAGATATTCGCAAGTAAAAAGAGATATTCAAAATTCAATAAAAATTTTAAATGATAAGGGAATTATTCTTATACATGATTGTATGCCTTTCACTTTTTATGACCAAGCTTGTCCTAGGGCTCAACGTAAATGGAATGGGGATGTTTGGAAAGCAATAGTAGAATTTAGAACATATCAAAATATCTCAACATATGTAGGTGGATTTGATAACGGTATTGGAATGATAATCAAAAATTTTAATCAAAATCCTCTAAATATTAGAAATAAAAGCAGGTCTTTTAGAAATTTAAGATATAAAGATTATTATGATAATTTTGTAGAGTATCTAAACTTAGTAGATATTGATAAATTTTATAAAATAATTGATGATAATATCAGAAAATAATCTTTCAAAAATCTCAGTAATTATCGTCTTACATAGATCGACAAATTTAGTTCTAAATTTGTTAAAAAAAATACAAAATTTAAAAACTATTATTTTGGATAATGGTGGAAATAGACATATTTTAGATAAAATTAGATCTTCATATCCAAAAATTCAGATTATAACAGCAAATAGAAATCTTGGTTTTGGAAAAGGTATAAATTTTGCATTTAAATATGTTAATACAAGATACTTTATTGTTTTAAACCCTGATTTAATAATAGAAGAACATGACATAAAAAATTTATATGAATCTATAATAAATAATAAAAACTGCGCAATAGTTGCACCAATTACAAAACCGGATAAAGACTTTTATGGGATTTTTCCTGAAAAAGGTAAGGGAATAAATAGAAATGAAATTCAACTAAAGTCTGCAAGAAATCTCGATAATCAAGTGATTGAAGGTGAATTTTGCGCCGATGTAGTTAAGGGTTGTTCAATGTTAATTGATACTCAAATTTTTAAAAAGGTTGGAATGTTTGATGAAAGATTTTTTCTTTTTTGGGAGGAAATCGAACTTTGTAAAAGATTAAGGGAAAAAAAATATAGTGTTATTATCTGCAACCAATCAAATGCAATTCATAAATCTGGGTCTTCATCAAAAAAAGATTTACTTACCTTTTTTTCTCGCGCTTATCATAACGAGTTATCTCCACTTTTTTACTATGAAGTTGACAAGTTTTCTTTTAATTTATTTTGGAAAATGATTAAATATATTTTTAGATCAATAACGTATTTATTAATTTTAAATATAAAAAAATCTACTAAGAATGTTGCGAAATTTTTAGCTATTTTAAATTTTATTTTTAGGTTAAATTAAAGAACTTATGAACCCTACAGATATTTTATTAAGTATAGCCATTGTTGGTATATATACGTTGGTACATATTTATTTAAAGACAAATTATAAAAATAATACAGAAATTTTAAAATTATTCCTCGAAGGTTTCTCAATAGCAACTTTAGTAACCGGTGTACTTTATTATTTAATAAAATTTATAGCTAGTTAATAATGATACAAAAATGAGTAATGCTAAATCTTTAATAGATTTTCATAAAATGTTGCCCCATCCTGAGGGTGGATATTATGTCGAAGTTTTTAGAGATAAGAACATTAGTCATATCTATTTTTTACTCGAAAAAAACCAATTTTCTCATTGGCACCGACTTACAAAAAATGAAACTTTGCATTTTTATTCAGGTGATCCTCTAAAAATATTTACATCTAAAAATGGTAGAGATTTTGAAACTGATGAAATAGGTTTAAATAATAAATTCATATTCAATGTTGAAAAAAATATTTGGTTTGCGATGAAATCTACTGGTGAATATAGCTTGATCGGCTGTACCGTAGCTCCACCCTTTAAATTTGATGATTTAGAGTTAGCTCCAAAAAACTGGAAGCCGTCAATGTTTAACAATGGTCTATAGTTCTTGTTTGAAACAAATTTTAAAAGTAGTATATATCAACATGAATTTAATGGCGGGGTAGCTCAGTTGGTTAGAGCGCGGGACTCATAAGCCCGAGGTCAGTGGTTCGATCCCACTTCCCGCTACCAGATACTTCATTTTGTCAGTATCAATTCTAATCTATTTAATTTTAAATGTTCAATAATTTGACCCTCAACATAGCAATTTTTTTCATTTAAATCGTGTATGCATATTTCCCAAATAGGCCCATTATAACCTTCGGATTTTGAGTAATTCATTAAGTTTAGATTATTTTTTTTAGAAATATGCAAAATATAATTATCAACTGCACTTTTCCATGCTTCTTCGTATAATAAATTTTTTTTAATTTTTATATTGTAATAAAAGTTTTTTGATTTGTTAATTAATTTTAAACCTTTGCTAAATTCAGGTTTATAAATACTTCTACTTTTATAAGTTTGTTTAAAGGTTTCCTCAGTTATAAAGTTTCCAATAGTTAAAATTACCAATAGACAAATAATAATTTTTTTTTGAAAAGATTTTAGATCAAAGATAATATGGCTTAATATAATAATAATTGGAATTAGCACAAAAATTATATATCGCGCTAATATTATTGGATCAAATAAGTACCCATAAACTAGTGGCAAAGCGTAAGAATAAACCATTAGAATTAGAAAAAAAATAATATAATCTTTTTTATTTTTTTTGGAAAAAAAAATTATCAAAAGATAAATTAAAATTAAAAGATGCAAAACCCCAACTAGCCTTGAGCCAAAAAATTTAGAACTATAAAAATTTGTAAAAAATTTTAGTTCAGGTTGTTTTATCCATGTTGGTACGCCCAATGAGTTTAGTGCATCAAGATAATAGTACATTATAAAAAATAAACTTATAATTAGTAGAATTATGTATAATTTTTTA
Organism: uncultured Pelagibacteraceae bacterium; assembly: GCA_902603925.1. Classification (GTDB taxonomy): domain Bacteria; phylum Pseudomonadota; class Alphaproteobacteria; order Pelagibacterales; family Pelagibacteraceae; genus Pelagibacter. The sequence goes on from CACKWQ010000006.1 coordinate 8,784, forward strand.
AAAATTCTTTTTTTTTTTAAAAGTAGAAAAAGATAACTAACAAAGGATACAATAACAATAAATGAAAAAGGGTGCAAAAGAATAGAAACAAATGAAATAAAAAAAAATAATATCAAATAATTATTTTTATTATTTTTTAAATATTTAAAAAAATATAAAATACTTGTACAATTAAAAAAAAATAGAGTTGAGTAAACTCTCATTTCTTGTGAATGTGAAATCAAAAAAATATTGAAACTTATTAGAAAAGTTACTAGAATATATGAGTTGTTGTTTTCTAAGGTTCTTGACAGAAACATTAAAGAAAAAATTGAAGCAATTGAAAAAAAAACTGATATATATCTGAATATTTCGTCCGAGTATCCAAATAATTTAAAATAAATTCTTGTTAGGTAATTAAATAAATAAGGTGTCTGTTCTAAGCTCCTATGATTTTTAAAGCTTTCATTTATTGAGTATTCAGGATTTGATATCCAAAAAGTTGCTATTTCATCTATCCATAAATCATCGAAATTAACATTATAAACCCTAAAAAAAATTCCAGCTAGAATTATTAAAAATAAAATATAAACTGATTTTATTGTTGTATTCATTATTGCAATATTTGCATTATAACTACTTTGATAACAATTTCTTTAATTTGTTTACGTTAAAGGTTTGATTAAGAGGAAGTTTATTTTTATTATATTTTACTTTTTTAACGTTTTTATTAAATTTTTTTGCAAACTGATAAACACTTTTTGCTGGTCCACCTACATTAATTATTCCTTTTTGATTTATAATTTTAGGTAATATTTCCACCAAATCTTCGTGATACATGAAATTTGTTCTTAAGTTTGTAAAGGCTTTTTTATAAATAAATGGTTTTTCTGTCATTGTAATTCTTAAAATTAGAGAATTTTTGTACATTTGAACTGATGCCTCGCCTCCAAGTTTTGATAGACCATAATTATTAAAGGGTTTGACTGGATCTTCCTCTTTATAGTTACCTTTTTTGCCCTCATAAACATACCCAGTAGAAAAATAAACTAGCTTGATATTTAATTTTTTACAAATTTTTGTAATGTTTGCAGTTCCAATGATATTTAAATCTATACTTTTAGAAATATTAGTTTCATGAATTTCCATTGGCCTAGATAAACCTGCTGTATGTAAAACAATTCTTGGTCTTTCTTTTTTAAAACAATTTTCAATTGATTTAAGATTTAAAATGTTTAGCTGTTTTTTATTTTTGAAAATTAAATTGAGTTTTTTGTTTTTTTTTCTTAATGTATTCGCAAATCTCCCAGTACCACCAGTTACAATAATTTTACTATTCATTTAATGTAATTTTTTTTATATTCTTCGAAACTCAAATTTTTTTTATCTTTATCAGATAATATAATTTTATTAGATGGCCACTTAATTTTTAAAGTTGAGTCGTCATATTTAATACCTATCTCATCATTTTTACTTCTATATTTTGTACAACTATAAATTACAAAATTTTCTTTATCTAAACTTAAAAAACCATGAGCAAAACCTGGTGGTATAAATATAGATTTTGAATTTTTCTCACTTATTACTGTGGTAAAATATTTTCCAAATGTTTTAGATTTTTTTCTTAAATCAACAGCAACATCAAAAATTTTTCCTTTTAGAACAGTCACAAACTTTCCTTGCATCTTATTTTTTTGTATATGTAAACCTCTAACTACATTTTTCTTAGAGAATGACATTACTAAAAATGGAAATCTTTTTTGTATTATATTTTCTCTATAGAGTTCTTTAAAATATCCTCTTCTATCAATAAATTTTTTATTTTTAACAATAAAAAGTCCATCTATTTTATCTTTGTTTGTCATTTGGAAATAAGTTGTTTAAGATAATTTGAGTACTCACAATTTCCATAAAATTTAATAGCATCGTATAAGTTTTTTTTATTAATCCATTTATTTAAAAATGCTATCTCTTCCAAGCATGCTATTTTAAAGCCTTGTCTATTTTCAATTACGGAAACAAAATTACTTGTTTTATAAAAATCTTTAATTGAACCAGTATCTAACCAAGCACCACCCCTTCCAATATAATCTGCCTTTAAAGAGCCTTTTTTTTTGTATTTATTAAGTAAATCAGTGATCTCCAACTCACCTCTTTTAGACGGTCTTAATTCTTTTGCATATTTTATAACTTTATTATCAAAGAAATATAAACCAGTAATTGCTAAATCAGATACAAATTTCTTTGGCTTTTCTTTAATAAGTCTTATTTTATTATTTTTTACTTTTGCTACTCCATATTTTTCAGGCGACTTAACCCTGTGCAAAAATACTTTCGCACCTCTCTTTAACTTAACACATTCTTGGAGTTTTTTTGATAAGTATTGCCCGTAAAAAAAATTATCACCTAAAATAAGCGAAACATTATTTTTTCCTATAAATTTTTCACCTAATATGAATGCGTCAGGCAATCCTCTAGGTTTATCCTGTTCAACATATGTAATTTTAATACCAAGATTTTTTCCATTTGGAATGACACTTTTATATTGATTTAATTGTCCTTTGTTAACTACAATTAGAATATCTTTAATCTTTGCTAGCATCAAAATTGAAAGTGGATAAAAAATTAAAGGTTTATCGTATATTGGAAGTAATTGTTTATTAACTGCTTTTGTTAAAGGACTCATTCTAGTTCCTTTACCCCCAGATAAAATAATTCCTTTTTTGATCATCTTTTTAATCCTATCCTATTTATTATATCTTTTTTATTTATAGATGAATAAAAATTTTGATTTTTTAAATACCATAAAAATGTTTTATCGATACCATCTTTGAAAGAATATTTAGGTCTCCACTTTAAACTCCTTCTTATTTTGCTGCTATCAATAGCATATCTTAAATCATGTCCAGGCCTGTCTTTTATAAATTTAATTTTTACTTTTCTCCCAATTTTAATATATTTTTTTGAAACTTTAATTAAATGTTTAGCAACTGAAATATTGTCTAAATTATAGTTTGATCCAATATTATAAAAGTTTCCAATTTTTCCTTTTTTAAAAACTTTTATAAGTGCATCGCAATGATCATCTACATGTATCCATTCTCTTGAATTTTTTCCTTTACCATAAATTGGAAGGACATTATTCGATATAATATTATAAATTAGTTTCGGTATTAGTTTTTCTGGATGTTGTCTTGGGCCGTAATTATTAGAGCAATTTGTAACAATAGCCGGGATATTAAATGTTCTTACATATGAATATACTAAGTGATCGGATGAAGCTTTAGAAGCAGCGTATGGTGAACTTGGTATATAAGTATCAATTTCTTTTGACCTCCCTTTTAGTATATCTCCATAAACTTCATCAGTAGAAATATGAATTAATCTCACGTTTTTATTTTTTTTTGAATATTTTCTGAAATTTTCTAAAAGATTAAATGTACCAAGAATATTAGTGTTAATAAAATTTTCTGGACTGTCTATAGATCTATCAACATGAGTTTCAGCTGCTAGATTAAATACACAAGTTGGTTTAAACTTATTAAGCAATCTCTCAACTTTATTTTTGTCGCCAATATCACATTTAACGAATTTATAGTTTTTTTTATTTGGTAGTTTTTTTAAATTAAAAAAATTTGATGCATAAGTTATTTTATCTAAATTAACCACATAATAGTTTCTTTTTAGAAGCATATTTATAAGATTACTCCCAATGAAACCAAGGCCACCCGTAACTATAATTTTACGCATTGTTTTTTTTACAATAATCATGAGATTTAGTATACTTATTTATCCTCATGGAATTAAAAATTGACAAAATTACATTCATAATCGTTTGTTTTAAAAGTGAAAAAGTTATCTATGATTGTTTAAATTCACTTCCTATTAACTCAAAAAAAATAATTGTTGAAAATTCGAACAACATAAAATTAAAAAAAAATTTAGAATTAAAATATGACAATATTGAGGTTATTTTAAACAATAATCAAGGTATGGGGTCATCAAATAATATTGGTATAGCAAAGGCAATAACAGATTATGTTTATGTCTTAAACCCTGATACAAAATTTCAAAAAGATACATTAGACAATTTGGTTTTAGGAGCTAAATCGATAAATGATTTTGCTATAATATCTCCTCTAAATAGTAATCCTAAATATCCAAATTATAAAATTTTAAAACAACAAATTAATGAAGACGAAAATATAATTTCAGTTGATAGGATTGATGGATTTTCAATGCTTATAAATATAAAAAAGTTTAAAAATAAAAAATTATTTGATGAAAATATATTTTTATATCTTGAAAATGATGACTTATGTATGAGCGCAAAAAAGGCAGGTCACGAGATATTTATTGTTAAAAATTCATTTATTGATCATATTGGCTCATCTTCATCAAATTTTAATAATAATAATGAATTTGACTATCTTAGAAACTGGCATTGGATGTGGTCAAAATTTTATTTTAATAAGAAACATCATGGTTATTCTAATGCAATAATAAAAACTTTTTTGAATTTTACTTCAGCTACAATAAAATATCTTTTTTATTCGTTGATACTTAATAATCACAAAAGTAAAATATATAAAATGAGAGTTTGTGGATTATTTTCCTCAATGATGGGAAAGGAGTCAAATTTTAGACTAAAGGATTAGTGACCAGGGAATTCAATTAGATTTTTAACTTTAAAACCACTTTTTTCTAAACCTTTGCATCCACCTAAGTCAAATAAGTTAATAACAAAAATAAAACCTGAAACTATACCTCCTGACATTTTAATTAGTTTTGCAGATGCTTCCGCTGTTCCCCCGGTCGCAATAAGATCATCAATTATTAAAACTTTATCATTTGTTTCTATAGAATCTTTATGCATTTCAATTGTTGCCTTTCCATACTCTAATTCAAAATCAATGGAATAGGTATCTGCTGGTAATTTATTTTTTTTTCTTAACATGATAAAGGGTTTATTTAGTATATATGAAGCTGCGGAAGCAAAAACAAATCCTCTTGATTCTACGGCTGCAATCTTATCCACTTCAAACTCTTTAGATAAAGTTACTATTTGATCTATGCTGTATGAAAACGCCTTTTCGTTTTTAATTAGTGTTGTTATATCTCTAAAAAGTATTCCTTTTTTTGGATAGTTTGGAATTGACCTAATATAATCTTTTAAATCCATAAAATTTTAAGTTATAAATAATTAAATCATTTTAAATAATATGACAAATAAATTAGCTATTATAGGTGGTAGTGGGCTTTATGATGTGGAGGAATTCACTGATAGAGAATTAATTGATTGTAGTACACCGTGGGGAAAACCATCAGATAAAATACTTAAAACTAGTTTTAATAATAAGGAAGTTTATTTTCTTCCAAGGCATGGAAGGGGACATTTTATATCACCATCAAACATCAATTTTAGAGCCAATATTGATTCTCTTAAGCAATTAGGTATAACAGATATAGTTTCAATTTCAGCGGTAGGCTCGTTAAAAGAGGATTTATTCCCAGGCAAATTTGTTATTATTGACCAATTTATTGATAGGACTTTTGCAAGAAAAAAAACTTTTTTCGAGGATGAAATAGTTGCTCATGTTTCTATGGCGCATCCCACATCAAATGGCTTAATGAATGCATGTGAAGAAGCCATCAAAGAGGCAAGCATTGAATATCAAAGAGATGGAACTTATGTGGTTATGGAGGGTCCTCAGTTCTCAACACTAGCCGAATCTAATTTATATAGATCATGGAAAGCAGATGTAATTGGAATGACTAATATGCCTGAGGCTAAGTTAGCAAGAGAAGCAGAAATTAGATATGCATCAGTATCGATGGTAACCGACTATGACTGTTGGCATCCAGCACATGAGAATGTTGATGTTAAAAAAGTTGTTGAAGTCCTTTTAGGAAATGCAGTTAAAGCAAAAAATATGATAAAGAACCTTATAGTAAACTTTGAAAAACATATTGATCCAAAAGATCCGACTAATAATTGTTTAGATGTGGCAATTATTACAGCACCTGAAAAAAGGACACCAAAAACCAAAGAAAAATTAAAAACAATAGCTGGGAGAGTTCTGAATAAATGAAAAAAAATTATGTGCTGAAAGGTAGTTGTGCCTGTAGAAATGTAAATTATAAAGTTGAAGGCAAACCATTGTTCACACAAGCTTGCCATTGTAAAAATTGTAAGTTATCAACAGGATCATCTTTTGTAATTCATACAATGATTATGGAAGAGGATTTTAAAATAAGTGGTGACGTTGCTTCAATAAATTTACCAACTGGGAGTGGAAAAGGATACCATGCATACTTTTGTATTATTTGTGGAGTTTATGTTTTTTGTCGATACGGTATTTCAAAAGGCAGAATTGCTTTAAGAACTAAAACTTTAGAAGAGCCCATTGAACCACAAGCACATATATTTGTAAAAGATAAGGACCCATGGATCGAGATAAGCAATAAATCAATCTGTCATGATAAAATGTACGATAGAGAGAGAACATGGTCAGAGGAAAGCTTAAAAAGAATTAAAAAATGAAAATAGATGGAAATGATTATCGTACTATTTGGTTTGATAATAATATTGTAAAAATAATTGATCAAACCAAACTACCACATCAACTTATTATAAAAGATCTTAAAACTTTTAATGATGCAGTTAACGCAATTAAATTAATGGAGGTAAGAGGCGCTCCTTTAATTGGGGCAACTGCTGCATATGGTATAGTTTTAGCGATTATTGAAAATAATGATCAATCTTTTCTAAAAATAGCTAGTGATAAATTAATTGCTTCTAGGCCGACAGCAATAAATCTTAAATGGTCAGTAGATCGTATGATGAAAAAATTATCTAGAGTTAATAGCAATGAAATTTTTAATATAGCATTGAATGAAGCAAAAAAAATTTGCGAAGAAGATGTTCAATTTTGTAAAAACATAGGACTAAATGGATTAAAAATAATAGAGGCAATTTATAAGAAAAAAAAAAGCACTGTAAATGTTTTGACACATTGTAATGCTGGATGGCTAGCAACCATAAACTGGGGCACCGCCACTTCTCCGATTTATCACGCAAATAAAAAAGGAATACCAATTCATATTTGGGTTGATGAAACAAGACCAAGAAACCAGGGTGCAAATTTAACTTCATTTGAATTAAACGAGGAGAAAATTCCTAATACAATAATTGCAGATAATACTGGAGGAATTTTGATGCAAAGAGGTGAAATTGATATTTGTATTGTTGGAACTGATAGAACATTGGCAAACGGTGATGTTTGTAACAAAATCGGCACTTACCTCAAAGCTCTTGCTGCATACGATAATAATGTTCCCTTTTATGTTGCGTTGCCCAGTTCAACAATAGATTGGAATACAAAAAATTCGAGAGATATTCCAATTGAGGAAAGAAATTCAAATGAGTTGTCACACATTGATGGTTTAGATGACGAAGGAAATATAAAAAAAATACAAATTTATCCAAAAAAAAGCAAAGCAAAGAACATAGCTTTTGATATAACACCCGCTAAATACGTTACAGGCTTAATTACTGAAAAAGGAATTTGTGAAGCATCTAGAGAGGGATTAAATAATTTATTTAAATGAACCCATTAATTTTTTCTTTAGTTTCTCTAGTTTTAGTAGCCATATCGGCAAATTTTTTAAATTTAATAAAGGAAAGCAAAACTTTATTATATTTGTCAACTATTCCATGTGTATATTTGGTTATCTATGGTTTTTACTTAATATTCGGACCAGTGGATTTATACGAAGACGGCTCTACTAATTTTTTTAACAAAAATCCAAATGAAAAAGAATTACCAATTGTATTCATAATTTTAAAATTTTATGAGTATATTTTACTATTAGTAGGATTGGTTTTTGGGTATGTGTTTTCAAAGAAATTAAAAAATGACAGAAGCTGAACATATAATTAAATATGCAAAAATGATGAATAGCAAAAATCTATCAGCTCTTAGATCTGGAAACATATCTATGAGATACAGTGATGGTTTTCTTATAACACCATCAGGTATCAAATATTCTGCTTTAAAAAATGAAGATATAGTTTTCGTATCCTTGGATGGAAAATATGACGAAAATAAATTAAAACCCTCTTCTGAGTGGAGATTTCATAAAGATATTTATTTAAATAAAAAGGAGGCTAATGCTATTGTGCATGCCCACTCGACTCATGCAACTGCTGTTTCATCACACCGAAAATCAATTCCAGCATTTCATTATATGGTAGCTCTAGCAGGTGGTAATGATATAAAGTGTGCAGATTATGCAACTTTTGGCACCGAGGAATTATCAAAAAATATTATTAAATCATTAGAAAATCGTAAGGCCTGTTTAATGTCTAATCATGGTCAAGTTGCTTTTGAAACTACATTAGAAAAAGCATTCGAATTAGCTGAAGAGGTAGAAAATATTTGTCATCAATATATAAATGCTTTAAAAATGGGAAATCCTGAGATTCTTTCATTTGAAGAAATGAAAAAAATTTTGGAGAAGGTCAAAAATTATAAAAAGGATTGATGTGACTAAAGTTGGAGAACACATAACACTTGATTTTATCGGAGTTAAAAAAGATTATTCACAAAAATTTTATGAAAAAGTTATTTATAAAATTGCAAAAGTTGCAAAGGTAGAAATTTTAGGAATAAACAGTCATAAATTCGAACCGCAGGGTTTTACAACAGTGGCGTTATTAGCAGAAAGTCACATGAGTTTTCATACATTTCCTGAGAAAGGAATAATAAGTTTTGATTTTTTTACTTGTGGCAAAGTAAACCCAAGAATTGCTTTAGATGTTTTGAAAAAAGAAATTAAATCAAAAAGAGTTGCAATTAATAGTTTCGATAGAAGTACCATTAGCCATTATGATGACATTTATAGCTCACCCGGTCTAAGAAAATTTTATATTGTCAAAGATGTATTAGAAAATTTCACATCTAAAGTTGGTCAACACGTAGAAATACTAAATCTAGAACAGTTTGGTAAATCACTATTTATTGACAATGAGCTGCAAGTTGCTGAAAAAGATGAACATCTTTATAGTTCAACTTTTGTAAAATCAGGTCTAAACCTAAATAAAGATAGAGATAAGGTTGCGATTATTGGCGGAGGGGATGGTGGAATTGCAAGAGAGTGTATTTCAAAAAATTTTAATTATATAGACTGGTTTGAACTTGATCCACAAGTAGTTAAAGTTTGTGAAAAATACTTAGCTAAAATAGGTGAAAAAGCGACTAAAAAAAATTCAGTAAAATGCATATGGGGAGATGCATTTGAAAGCATAAAATCTATTGAAAGTAATAGATACGATAAAATATTTGTAGATCTTAACGACGATCAATATTGTATTGACTTAGCTGCTAAGAATATGAAATCTCTAAAAAGAATTCTAAAACCAAGTGGAACAATTACTACTCAAGTCGGAAGTCAAGATAAAAAACCAAAGCAGGTTAAAAATTGGATAAGTGTGTTAAACAAAAACTTTGGTAATGCTACCCTTGATAGAGTTTACATACCAAGTTTTGATTGTAATTGGAATTTCGCATCGTCAATTAACAATTAATTTATCTTTTTAAATCTTTATTTTTGTGGAATAATATTAATTATATTTTTGGAGGAAACATGAACATGATCAAAAAATTTAGCATAGGTTTGTTGTTTAGTTTGTTTTTAACAATATCCGCTAATGCTGATAAAATAAGAATAGGAACAGAAGGTGCATATCCACCTTGGAATTCAAAAGATGCCTCAGGTAAGTTAATTGGTTTTGAAGTAGAATTAGCTTGGGCACTTTGTAGATACATTGGACAACAATGTGAAATCGTTGAACAAGATTGGGACGGAATGATACCAGCTCTTCAAATGAGAAAGTTTGATGCAATAATGGCCGGCATGTCAATTACTGATGAAAGAAAAAAAGTGATTACATTTTCTCAAGGTTATGCAGATGAAGTTGCGTCACTAGCCGTAATGAAAGGTTCTGACCTAGAGGGAATGGACACACCCGAGGGAATTAATCTTTCTTTAGGTGGTGGAAGTGTGAACAAAGCTTTAAAAACCCTTACAGGAGCTTTGGCTGGAAAAACTGTTTGTACTCAAACAGGAACAATTCATCAAAACTTTTTAGAGTCAGGTGATGTTGGTAAAGTAAATGTAAGAACTTATAAAACTCAAGATGATGTCAACCTTGATTTAGCTTCTGGTAGATGCGATGTAGCTTTAGCGGCTGCTGTAGCGTTTACAGATTATGCTGAAAAATCTGGAAAACCTGTAATTCTTGTTGGACCAACTTTTTCAGGAGGTGCTTTTGGAAATGGAGTGGGCGTTGGATTGAGACAAGCTTCACAACTAGGTGGTACCCTTGGCGAAAGAGATGCTCAATTGTTAAATAAATTTAATAAAGCAATCGATCAAGCAAGAAAAGATGGCGTAATTAGTAGACTAGCCATTAAACATTTTGGCTTTGACGCATCTATGTAATATTATATTTGAATTGGCGGTTAATTAATTAACCGCCTTTTCGATATGGAACTTCTTTTATTTGGCAAAACAGGCTGGGGTGATGAGTTACTAATCGCTACATTAATGACCTTAGCAGTATCTATTGCTGCTATGTTTATTGGTTTTATTTTTGCATTAATATTTACTCCTTTAAAATTATCAAAAAATAAATTTTTAAATATTATTGCAAATTTTTATACAACTGTAATTAGGGGTGTGCCTGAACTACTTGTAATTTATCTTTTCTTTTTTGGGGGAAGTAGTGCAATAATGTTTGTAGCTTCTGTTTTTGGATATAATGATTATATAGAAATAAATGCGTTTATAACTGGTGCTTTTTCAATAGGTATTATTTCAGGCGCATACTCTACTGAAGTTTTTAGAGGGGCAATTCAGTCTATAGATAAAGGACAATTTGAAGCGTCTAATGTATTAGGATTTAATAAAGTAACAAGATTTTACAAAATTATACTTCCTCAAATGTTAAGATTGTCTATTCCAAATTTAAGCAATGTTTGGCAAATTACTCTTAAGGATACGTCTCTTATCTCAGTAACTGGCTTAGTTGAAATAATGAGACAGTCATATATAGCAGCAGGATCTACAAGAGATCCTTTGTTATTTTATACTGTTGCAGCAGTTTTATATTTGATCTTAACATTTTTAAGTATGAAAATTATCAATAAAATGGAAGTTAAATACAATAAGGGATACTGATGGATATAGAATTAATTTTAAATAGTTTTCCAAAATTATTATCAGCAAGTGTAACAACACTAAAATTACTCTCTGTATCAATGATTATAGGATTGTTTATAGGTTTATTTTTTGCAATCATGAGAATAAAAAATAATATATTTTTAGGCAAGCTTGCATATGCATATTCATATATTTTTAGGGGTACACCCCTATTAGTTCAAATATTCATAATCTACTACGGTTTTGGACAAGTAGAATATATTAGGGAGAGTTTTCTTTGGGTAATCTTAAAAGAACCATATTGGTGTGCAATAATAGCTTTTGCTCTTAACACAGGAGCTTATACTTCTGAAATTCTAAGGTCAGCATTTCAAACCATTAAACCAGGCTTTATAGAGGCAGGTAAAAGTTTGGGCGTGCCCAATAAAATTATTTTTTATAAAATACAGATTCCTATAGCTATTAGACAATCATTACCAGCATATGGAAATGAAATTATTTTAATGCTTAAAGGAACTTCACTGGCGAGCACTGTTACCTTGATGGACTTGACTGGTGTTGCTAAATTTATTATTTCGACAACTTTTAAACCAATTGAGGTATTTATAATTGCAGGAAGTATATATTTATTTATAACGTTTATAATTCACAATTTGATTAAAGCTTTGGAAAAAAAATATAGTTTTTAATATTTTGTGTATTGTTTGACTTCTTTTATCTTTGAACCTGTGTAGTTGTTAATTTCGAGTTTGATTTTTGCTCTTTCATCGTTTAAAAAGTGCACATCTCTAGATAATTTTATAAACTTTTTACCAAAATCTGAGTTTTTTTCGCACAATCTTTTCTCGTCCTCTATTATCCATAACTTTGAATTAATTTCTTTTAAAGATGAATACATTTTACTTAATTTATCATCAGATTTCACCTTATTGTCATATTCTAGTTTTAAAATGTCGTATTCTTTTTTTATAAGCTCAAGGTTTATGGTATTAGTAATTTTATCTTTTTTAATGTCCAAAATAGAAATTTTATCTAACAGCTCACCCACTGATACTTCTATTAAAATTTTATTCATAAAATTTATTACTGTGATAAATTGTTAAAAATATGTCTAATATATTAATCATAAAGCATGGATCATTAGGAGATATAGCTCAAGCTAGTGGTGCAATTCAAGACATTTATGAAAATCATAAAAACGATCAAATTTATGCACTTACAACTAAACCATTCATTAATTTACTTAAAAGATGTCCTTATATAAAGGATGTCATTTTAGATAAACGACTATCTAGATTTAATCTAGTTTATATTTATTTGCTAATGCGAAAAATTAAAAAATTGAATATTTCAAAAGTTTATGATTTACAGAATTCATCTCGAACCTCTTTTTATAAAAGAATTTTATTTCCAAATAGTAATTATGAAAAATGGTCTAGTTCTATTACAACGTTACCCGATAATACGAAAAAAGAAGAATTCGATAAAATTTCTGTTCTTGAACGTTTCAATCATCAATTAAAAACTTCTGGTTTAAATACCGTTTATACTTTGAGACCCGACTTTACTTGGTCATGCGAAGATATAAACCATATTAAAAAAGAATTTGAACTTAAAAAATACATTGTATTGTTTCCTTTTTGCTCCCCTCATTTGATAATTAAGAAATGGCCTTTTTATAATGAATTAATCAGATTAATAAAAAAAAATTTTTTAGATGAATTTAAAGTTGTCATAGCTCCGGGCCCAAATGAAGTAAGTGAGACTAAGAATTTTGATGCAATCACTATTTTAGATAATGAAAAAGTTTTAAATATATCTCAACTGGCATCTTTAATTAAAGATAGTTCATTCGTTGTTGCAAATGACACTGGGCCAGCACACATGGCCGCACACTTAGGAGTAAAAGGCTTGTCACTTTTTGGAAAACATACAACTGCTTATAAAGTTAGCATTGAAACTAAAAACTTTAAGGCAATACAAGTTAACGAACTAAAAAAACTTTCTGCTGAAAAGGTATTTCAAAGACTAAAAGAGAATATTGTTTAGTACATATAGATTTTGTCTGCTAATCCATAGCATAGCGAGGCACTTAAGGCTGAAAATATTAATGGCGCTATAATACCTTCTCTTGATTTTTCTGGCGTCTTTATACCAGTTTTATCAATTAAAATTGAATATGAGTTTACCAAAAAAACACAAAGATTAGTTAAAAATACCAAATTAAAAAAAGATCCAGCTGCAATTACACCATCTCTTCTAATAAATAAAATGTAAATTGCCATTAGGAATTGTCCAAGCATAAATGCACCAGCAAACCTTACCATGGTAAATCCTGTATCATCAATTTCAAATTTTTGACAAAACTTTTTTGTTTGAAAGATAGTTTGATAAGCGTACATGCCGATGCCAGCAAAATAAATTAAGAAAATTATTAAGTACCATATATTATTAAATTTTTCGATCATTTTAGTTAACTATAAGATTCTTTTATATTTTTCAATAATCTTGTTCCAGTGAAAGTTGGTTGAATTATCTCTAGCTAATTTCCCAATATCTTTAAATTTTTTATTCTCAAGAAGATTATTAATTGAATTATAGATTTCTTCTAAATTGTTACCATCACAGATTAGACCTGTCTTATTATGTATGATTGCATCTGACGCACCTCCATCCTTTCCTCCAATTGAAGGTACTCCATATTGTGCTGCCTCTATAAACACGATTCCAAAGCCTTCCACAGATTTTTTAAATTTAATTGAAGGCATAACAAAAATATCTGAGGCAGCGACTAAAGCATTTTTAAGATTATGTGACAAACTATTAAAAAAAAGTACATGATTTTCGATTTTTAACTCTTTTACTAGATCTTTTATTTTTTGTTCCTCTTCTCCGTATCCTATGCAGGTATAAATTATATTTGGATAAATTTGTTTTAAGTTTCTAAGAGCCATTATTATCTTTTCATGGTTTTTTCTCTTATCAAACCTTGAGACCGTAATTAATCTTGGAGATTTATCTTTTAAAAAATCATTAGCTTTATCAGAATCCTTTTTAGTAATTTTAGCTGCTGGCTCAACCCCTGGATTTATAACAACTATTTTATCTGGATTAACACCTATCTCTATAGCTAGATTTTTGGTAAATTCCGAATTAGCCACAACAACTTGAATATTGTTCAATACATTTAAAACTCTCTTGTTAAGTCTACTTCCTTTTAAATGATTTATCTCCTTAGAATGAATTAAACAAATTTTTTTATTTTGACTTTTAATGAGTTCTAAACTTTTCCAATGATCTGCAATTATATTTTTTATACTTTTATTTGTTTTAACAAATTCATTAATTAAATATGCTTTTCTATATTTTCTAAACAGTTTTACTCCACCAACTCTTTCTATTGAAAACGATACACTTTCATCAAAATCAACATGATTTAATTCGTAGTCAGCAAAAACTTTTATCAGATCTAATCTAGATAATTCATTAGCAAGTCCCCACATTAAGTTTTGCATTCCACCAACAGAGGGTGGAAAGGATCTTGTAATGATAAGATTCATTAAATTATTTCCACTTAATATTACAACCCATGCTTGCTACCTGGTCTTTAGGTCCAATTTGAGTTTCAGATATTAATTTCATGGCTTTTAACAAATCACTCTCACCATTCCTTATGGGCTTTAAATCTTTTAACTCTCTAATTCTTCCTCTGTATTGGAGTTCTAAATTTTTATTGTAACCAAAAAAATCTGGAGTGCATACAGCACCATAATTTTTAGCGACAACCTGAGTATCGTCGTGTAAATAAGGAAAACTAAATTTATTGTTTTTTGAAAAATCAACCATTTTTTCAAAAGAGTCTTCAGGATAATTGTCTACATCGTTAGAACATATTGCCAATGAGTTTATACCAAGATCCTTAATAACATTACAATCATTTACAATGTCCAAGATTATAGCTTTTACATATGGACAATGGTTACATATAAACATTATTAATGTTCCATTCTCACCTTTGATATCCTTTAGTGATATCAATTTACCACTTGTTGATTTAAGTTTGAAATCTTCAGCTTTTTTGCCGAAATCACATATTGGTGTTTTTGTAAGTGACATGATAGATTAGTATATAAGTTATGTTTTATGATTTAAAAGATAAAAAACCAAAAAACTCTGGCGAAAATTGGGTGGCACCAAATGCAGTAATCATAGGTGATGTGACTTTAGAAAAAAATACGAGTGTATGGTTTAATGCTACTTTAAGGGGAGATATAGAAAATATTCATATAGGCGAGGGGTCAAATGTTCAGGATAGCTGTGTTCTTCATACTGACCCTGGTTATCAATTAAAGGTCGGAAAAAATGTAACTGTAGGTCATTTAGTAATGCTTCATGGTTGCTCCATTGATGATAACAGTTTGATTGGAATAGGCGCAGTTTTATTAAATGGATCTAAAATTGGAAAAAATTGTTTAATAGGGGCAAGAGCACTGATTACCGAAAATAAAGAAATACCAGACAATTCTCTAGTAATGGGATCACCGGGAAAAATAGTTAGGCAAGTAACTGATGATGAAATAGAAGCTATAAAACAAAATGCAATAAGATATCAAAATAATTGGAAAAAATATGTTAAAACTGTATTTTAAAACTGTAAAAAATATTTTACTTACATTACTGATAACTTTATTTGCCTCATCAGTTTTTGCAGCTCCATTAAAATCTCCTTTAGATAAATTATCTAAATATTTTAAAAATGGTCAAATGATTAAAATTAATTCATTTAATGCAAAAAATTACATGGAGATTAAAGATGGAAACTATAAAAAATCACCTTTAGAAATAGAGGCATTTATAGCATATCCTAAAAAAGGCGAAGGACCTTTCCCCTTAGTAATGTTTGCTCATGCGAGTGGTGGTCCACTTTTATTTACTAATAAATGGTTTAAGTTTAATAGATTAGCCGCCAAATCTTTACAGAAAAATGGAATTGCAGTTATGTTTATAGATAATTTTGCCCCTCGAGGAACTTATACAACTTATGCAAATCAACAAAAGGTCCCACATTGGTCTACTTTTATTGATACTTTTATGGCTCTTGAACACGTATCTAAAGATCCTAAAATAAATATTAATAAAGTGGGTATAACAGGTTGGTCAAGAGGAGGTGCGATTTCTATTATGGCTTCAGAAAAAAAGTTAAGAGATGCGCTTATTGATGAAAATTTATTTTTTGCAGCTGCCCAACCAAGGTCACCGCCTTGTTGGAGTATTGGTATGTTTAAGAATCCTACACCAATACCAGAAACAAAAACTTGGATGGTTTTAGGTGGTGCTGACAATTATACAGCAGCAGAACCATGTGTTGAACTAGGTACAAAAATTAAAGCTAATGGTGGAAACATCGAGGTTACAGTAATGAAAGGATGGCATCATGGTTTTACAGCAAACTATGAAAGAGAATGGGAAAAAGATAGTATGGTATTTACGAATTGTCCAGGTTTTTTCACCAATGATGATGGAACAACCAGTTCAACTGATCCAAATTATAAATGGGCCAAATCATGGTGGCTTGATAAATGTATAAAAAGAGGCGCACATGTCGGAGGGGACAAAGGTAAAGTGTTTAAATCTAAGTTTGTTAAATTTTTTAAAAAGGAACTTCTTAATTAATATGCCTACATATACAGTAACAAATTCAAACTTTAATATTTCCTCTAAACAGCAAAAAAAATTAGCTGAGGGAATTACAAAAGTTCATAATGTAGTAACTGGTGCAAATACATATTTCGCTCAAGTGATATTTAATAAAACAAAAAAAAATAATCATTTTATGGGCGGAAAAAAGGTAAAAGAGCCTTCAATGTTTTTACTTGGACAGATTAGAGCAGGAAGACCAAAAAAAACTAAAGATAAATTAATTTTAGAACTAAAAAATACTTTAATTAAAAACACAAAACTAAACGAAACTCAAATTTGGGTATATATTATTGATTTACCAGCCTCACAAATGATTGAATATGGAACTGTTCTACCTGTATCTGGAAAAGAAAAATTATGGTTCTCAAAACTTTCTTCTAAATTAAAAAAGAAGTTATCTGCACTAGAAAAGTAAAATTACAGTGTTAATATGTTGAAACTATGAAAAAAGTATTGCTTGTTTTAATCTTTTTATCAATTACTAATATTTCATTTGCCACAACACCACTCATTTCCTTAGGACAATATATCAAGGGTTTAGAATTAGTAAAAATCCCATCATACAATTCTGGACCTTTCCCAAACGAATTTATGAGTTTGAAAGATGGCTCATATAAAAATTCACCAGTAAAAATTGATGCAGTAATTAAATATCCTGAAAAAGGCGATGGGCCATATCCTATAGTAGTTTTTAATCATGCAAGTGGAGGACCAATACTATTTAGTAATAAATGGTTTAAATTTAATAGACAACAAGCAAGATATTTTTTAAAAAAAGGTATTGCAGTCATGTTTGTAGATAATTTTTCGTCTAGGAATGCAATGAATGTTGGCGCAGATCAATCTCAAGTATCTACTTTTTCATTTTATATAGATGCTTTCATGACTTTAGATTTTTTATCAAATGATCCGAAAATTGATATTAAGAGAGTTGGAATAACTGGTTGGTCAAGAGGTGGAATGAATTCACTCGCCATTTCAGAAAAAAGAATACGAGATATTCTTATTGATGAAAATTTATATTATGCTGCTTCTTTGCCAAGATCTGTAGAATGTCGGCAATCAGGATTTTTTAGAAATCCACTACCAATTAAAGAAACAAAAATCTGGATGATTAATGGTGCAAATGATGATGCATCTCATGCTCATGTATGTGAAGAATATGG
Organism: uncultured Pelagibacteraceae bacterium; assembly: GCA_902603925.1. Classification (GTDB taxonomy): domain Bacteria; phylum Pseudomonadota; class Alphaproteobacteria; order Pelagibacterales; family Pelagibacteraceae; genus Pelagibacter. Next base: position 26,855 of record CACKWQ010000006.1, read on the forward strand.
AGAAAAAATGAAAGTTAATGGAGCAGATATAAAAATCACGACTAAAGCAGGATGGGGTCACGGATTTGAGGCTAATTATGAAGCAGAATACGAAGCTGACCAAGAGAAATGGCACAACTGCCCAGATTACTACACTGAAGACAATGGAATGGCAAACAAAGATGCATCTATTGATAAGACATGTATAACATATGGATATACGATAGGTGGCTCCAATGAAAGTTGGAAAAAATTTAGTCCTCAATTTAAAAAATTTTTTGTAAAAAATTTACTTAATTAAATAGATAAAATTTTAAATTTTACTTGTAGTTTTGGATGTTTCTTTTTAAGTTTTATTTGTATCCTTTTGAAAGATTCTTTGTGCATCTTATTTTCTATAGCTAGATTAAATTTTTTTTCTTTGTTTGCTATTTTTGCTGCACCACAGTCGGTATGGTTTATCACTATTAATTTGGTTATTTTATGCAATTTTATGGAAGTATTCAAATTATCCCAAAATGTTGAATGCCATTTTTTAAATTTATTGTGTGTTACACCTATACCAGCACCTGCAATTGTGAATGAACTATATTTACCTATCAGTTTTTTATTTTTTAAATAGCTAAATACCTTGGACTGAAATCTTGGATCGATACAAGATAAAACCATTGCTTTATACTCACTCATTATGGAACTAACCAATTTTCATTTTTGTTCTCGAGATCAAATTTTGCTCTTCTATGTCCTTTAGCCGCCAGGTATAACCATTCAATAGATTTAATTTTGCACTTTATTACTGTGAAGTTTTTATAACCTTCCTCACTTTGTTCCATAGTGTAATCAAAATTCTCTAGTTTAGATATCATACCTGAGGTTGGATTATTTGATAAAGTTCCTGGAGGACTATCTGTTAAATAACATCTTCTACTTATATGTTGAGTTTTTTTCCAAGATTTCTCTGTTGTAGAATTTTGATTGTTAATCTCGCATTCAACTTTCACTCTTAATTGTATTTTTTCTTCTTTATCATAGAAAACAAGTGAGGCGTTTTTATTGTTTCTTAAAATATTAATTTTTGGTGATCTTAAATCTGTGTGAAATTGTAATAAGTTATTTTCTCTATCTGACTTACGCAAAACAACAATTCTTCCATCTACTTCATCTTGATGAGCACAGATAAAAACAGGAATTCTAAATGGCGAACCTCTATTTGTGACAGCATCTTCAAGCATAGACCAGTACTTGTTTTGTATTTCTTTTAAATTTTCGTAGTATGCTGGTTGCATACTTACTTTCTAAATCTTCTAATTAAACTTGAGGTATCCCAGCGTTTACCACCCATGTCTTGAACCTCAGCATAATATTTATCTATTATTTCGGTAATAGGTAAAATTGATCCGTTGTTCTTAGCCTCATCCATTGCTATTTTTAAATCTTTTCTCATCCAGTCAACCGCAAAACCAAATTCAAATTTATCCTCAATCATTGTCTTATATCTATTATCCATCTGCCATGACTGTGCAGCTCCTTTTGAAATCACTTCAATTACATCTTCCATATTAAGTCCAGCTTTTTGACCAAAATTAATTGCCTCTGACAATCCCTGAACTAATCCAGCAATACATATCTGATTAACCATTTTTGCTAATTGTCCTGAACCAGATTTTCCTAACAATTTAACTTTTTTACTGTAGCAATCTATTTTATCTTTTGCTCTGTCAAAATCTCTTTGATCACCCCCAACCATAACAGTTAGTGCTCCATTTTCAGCACCTGCTTGACCACCAGAGACTGGAGCATCTAAAAAACCAAAACTATTTTTCTGTGCAAAATCATAAATTTCTCTCGCAATTGTTGCTGAGGCTGTTGTGTTGTCTATATATATAGAACCTTTTTTTATTGTTTTGAAAATACCATTCTCCCCAAATGTAACTTCTCTTAGGTCATCATCATTTCCCACACATGTAAAAACATATTCAGCATCTTTAGCTGCTTCAGCAGGTGTTTGTGCGATCTTACCCTTGTATTCACTAACCCATTTCTCAGCTTTTGATTTTGTCCTATTAAAAACAGTTACATTGTGTTCACCTTTTGATATATATCCAGCCATTGGATAGCCCATTACACCAAGACCGATGAAAGCAACGTTACAAGTCATAATAATATGTTTAAAAGTTTAAGTTTAAAAGTAATCTTATTTGGATTTATATTTACATTTTTTTCCAGTTTTGGACAGAGTTTTTTTTTGGGTTTATTTAATTCAAGTATTCAAAAAGAATTATTAATTTCACATGGACAATTTGGCTCAATATATGCAATTGCTACTTTACTTAGTAGTTTTTTACTAATTTGGGTTGGAAAAAAAATAGACGACATGCATATTTTAAAATTTTCTACATTAGTAGTCTTACTATTGTCTATATCATGTTTTATTTTTTCAAAAATTTCATCAATAACCTTTTTATTTTTTGCGATATTTTTAATGAGGTTCTCGGGACAAGGTTTGATGTCCCACACCGCAACAACTACTATTTCTAGATTTTTTAACAAATCCCGTGGAAAAGCATTAAGCATTAGTTGGTTTGGCTTATCTTCCGCAGAATTTATTTTACCTATACTAATGATTTATCTTATTTCTATTATGGATTGGAAAAATATTTGGCTATATATTTCTTTACTTGTCATTGTTTTTTTACCCATAGCATCATTTTTCTTAGTTAAAGAAATAAAATTAGACTCGAGAGAAACTGTAGAGAAAAAACTTAAAAAACATAATGATATCAAACAATGGAATAGGTTAGAAGTTCTTAAAGATTATAGGTTTTATATCATTTCATCCAATATGATGGCTATGCCATGGATTGTGACTGGATTTTTTGTATTCCAGTCTTTTATATTGTCTTCAAAAAACTGGGGCCCGTATATAATTGCTCAATCTTTTATGGTTTATTCTGTTCTTTCTGTTTTGACATTGTTTATATCGGGTTTTTTAGTTGATAAGTTTACTAGCAGAAAAATTATAGTATTTATGAATGTTCCTCTGCTATTAGCTTCATTTGTTCTTTATAAATTCAATACACCTCTATCTTCATTTGTTTTTTTAGGTCTAATTGGTATTTCAAATGGTTTTGCTAATGTTCTTGGTTCATCAACATGGGCAGAGATTTATGGTGTTAGATATATTGGTTCAATAAAAGCTTTAACAACCGCCATGATGGTTTTTGCTACCGCTTTTGGAACTGCGCTATTTGGAATATTAATTGATTTTGGCTTATCAATAGAGGAAATATCGCTTATTTCAGGCACCTACATATCAATATCACTATTTTTATTATTTTTAATAAAGAATAAACTGGAACCTAAACACGTACAAAAGACTTGATTTTGATTATTTAAAAGTATAACTACCACGCATGGCAAGAGTAACAGTAGAAGATTGTATAGATAAAGTAGAGAGCCCATATGAACTTGTGTTAGTTGCAAAGGAAAGAGCAACACAACTAAACTCCGGGATTGAACCTTCTCTAGACAAAGAAAATGATAAAAATACAGTTATAGCTTTAAGAGAAATTGCTAACGAAAACATTAAAGTATCAGATTTAACTGATAGTGCTGTTTACAAATTAAGAAAGCATGTAGAACAAGTCGACGAAAGTAATGAAGAAGAAGATGAGGTCGGTGACGATTTTGAAAATATGTATAAGGGTGAAATTTCAAAAAGTGGTGTACCAATTTTACCATCTAAGAGAGCAAGAAAAATTCCTGAGAAAATTCAAGTATCTAATGACGATCTTCAAGAACTTCAGAATACAAATAATCAACCTGTCCCCGAATCTGCAATGGATGAAAACGATTCAAAGAGTGATACAGATGTTTCAATTGAAGAGTTAAAAGATCAAGAAACACTAGATACAAACAATAATTCAGATCAAGAATAATTTATCTCGACACAAATTACATAAGATATTAATTATATTACTCGTTCAAAATATAATGAAAAGAAAATCTTTAATAATAGCTTGTGATGGTGAAGCTGCTAGCGGAAAAAGCACTGGTGCAAAATTAATTGCAAAAAAATACAATCTATTTCTTCTAAATTCAGGATTATTATATAGGTATGCTAGTAAAATAATTCTAGAGCATAAACCAAAAAAGATATTTCCTTTTCTAAATAAAAAAATGAAAAACTTAAATTATAAAAGAATATCAAAACTTAATCTACATACTCAAAAAATTGATGAATTTGTTGGCCCTTTGGCGAAACTTAAAAAAATAAGGCTTATGATGAAAAAAATTCAAAAAAGATTAATTAAAAATAACAACAGAATATGTGTCGAGGGTCGAGATATAGCGTCTACAATTTTAAAAAAAAACCCAAAGTATGATTTTGCGTTTTATTTTAAATGTAATTTAAAAGTTGCTAGTTACAGGAGGTGGATAGACCTAAAAAAAAAAATTCCACTCAAATTTGTAAAAACATCACTTAGCAAAAGATCAAGTATGGATAAAAAAAGAGTTCATAGCCCATTGAAAAAAATGAAAGACGCTTATTTAATAAGATCTGACAAACTTTCAAAAAAACAAATGCTTAACAAAATATCAAAGATTATAGATAGTAAGGTTAATTAAACTCTTTTAAAATTTTTTCTCTATGTTCGTCTAGGTCAGGAATATCACCTCTAGTTTTTTCATCCTTATAAGATGACATTTTAATTGGGTTACCTGCTAATTTAAAATCACCAATAACTTTATGAAATGATTTTACAATCATGTTTCTTGCCTCGATTTGTGGATTTTCAACAGCTTCCTTTATATTAAAAATCGGACCACAAGGAATTTTTAATTTTTCTAAGATGTATACCCAATCTTTTGTATTTTTAGTTACTAACTTATTTTCTAATAACTTTTTTAGGTTATCCATGTGTTCACTTCTTAAGGAGTTTGTTGAATAATCTTTATTATTAAGCAAATCATTTAATTCTAGAGCAACACATAGTTTTTCAAAAAGTTTATCATTTCCGGCAGCTATTATTATGTGGCTATCTTTTGTTTTGAAAGCCTCGAAAGGAGCAATTGACGGATGTCTTGATCCCATTGGTTTAGGTATTTCGTTTTTAGAAAGGTATCTTGCTATCGCATTTTCTAAAATTGCAATTTGACAATCAAGCATTGATACATCGATATACATGCCCTTCCCAGTTTTTTGCCTATCAAATAAAGCGGCGTTAATACCAATTGCTGTAAATAGACCAGCAGTGATATCACCTATTGACGTTCCAACTCTTGTTGGTTCCGAATTCGGCTGACCTGTTACGCTCATAAGTCCACCCATTCCTTGTACAACCATGTCGTATGCAGGTAATTCTTTAAGCGGCCCCGTTTGACCAAAACCTGACGCAGATGCATAAATTAATTTTGGAAATTTTTTACTTACTTGCTTCCACCCGAGTCCCCATTTTTCTAATGTTCCAGGTTTAAAATTTTCAACTAATATATCTGCTTTAGATAAAATTTTTTCAAAAATAGTTTTATCATTCTCATTTTTTAAATTTAGTGCGATACTTTCTTTTCCTCTGTTCAAAGACATAAAATACGCCGAATATTCTTTTACAAATGGACCAAATTTTCTTGAGTCATCACCTGTCTCAGGTGCTTCAATTTTAATTACCCTTGCACCTAGATCTGATAAAATCATGGTACAATATGGACCAACTAATACTCTAGTTAGATCAACAACCAATAAATCTTTTAAAGGACCATCCATAATCTCTATTTTTAGTACGTTTTAGGTAACTTGACTCTTTACCCTAAGTTATCTTTAATACACTTTTTTTAATAACTAAAGGGGAAAAAATGTTTAAAAAAATATCATTATATTTCACTTCATTAGTATTTTTGTTAACTACAATTGGTTCAGCTTTTGCAGTAACATTAAAAGCAAGTCACCAATGGCCAGGAACTCCTAGAGCCGATGGTTCATATGATCCAAGACACGAAATGGTTCAAATAATTGCCGATGAAATGAAAAAAGCAAATGTTGGAGTAGATATAAGAATCTATCCAGCTAAATCGTTATATAAACCAAAAGAACAGTGGAAACCAATGACAACAGGTCAATTGGATATTTCAGCATTTCCATTAGCATATGCATCTAAATTTCATCCAGAATTTGATGCGACTTTAATGCCAGGAACTGTAAAAAATCATGATCATGCATTAAGATTTAATAAAGGTCCTATGATGACTGAGATTAAGAAAATTATTAACGACGCTGGTGTTGTTGTATTATCAGATGCATGGCTAGGGGGTGGTTTTGCATCAAAAACTAAATGTATTAAAAATCCAAGCGATGCAAAAGGACAAGTGATGAGAGCAGCAGGAAAAGCATTTAACCAAATGTTAGAGCAAGCTGGTGCTGGAATTCAAAGTATGCCTTCATCAGAGATCTATACTGGTTTACAGACTGGAGTACTAACTGGTGCAAACACTAGTTCTGGAAGTTTTGTAAGTTATAAAATTTATGAACAAGTTACATGCGCAACACCTCCAGGCAAATTTGGATTATGGTTTATGTATGAGCCAATTTTAATGTCGAAAATGAGTTATGACAAATTAAACGCCAAGCAACAAAAAGCTTTAATGAAAGCTGGAAAAGTTGCTGAAGAGTACATGACAGCTCAAGTCGAAAATTTAGATAAAAAGTTTGAAGAGGCTTACAAAGCTGCGGGTGTTAAATTAGTATATATGGACGCAAAAGATCATGCAGCATGGGTTGAGATTGCTAAACAATCTTCTCATAAAGCATTTGCTGAAAAAGTTCCAGGCGGCGACAAGCTAATGGAAATGGCTTTAGCAGTAGATTAAAATAATATATAAAGAACCCCTATTTAATTTTATTAAGTAGGGGTTTTTTTTTATGAAAAATAAGTATCTAAAATTTTGTGATTTCGTTGCAAAAGCTTGTGGGGCATTTGCGGTCTTAGCACTACTTTTATCAATTTTGGTAATTGTTGAACTTGTTTTTGAGAGATATTTTTTTCAAAGGGCAATTACTTGGCAAACAGAATTAGTTACGATGCTTCTTGTTGCTTCAACCTTTATTGGAAGCGCATATGTATTAAGTGAAAAGGCCCATGTTAGCATGGAATGGATTTACGATTTTTTGTCAAAAAAAAATATTTTAAGACTTAAAATTTTTACTTCATTAGTAAGTTTGTTATTTTTTTTAATTTTATTCTATTTTGGTTTTCTAATGGTTGAAGAAGCTTTTGTTAAAAATTATTCAACCGGAACTGTTTGGGATCCCCCTTTGTGGATTCCATACTCATCAATGATGATTGGAGCAGCGCTAATGATTTTGCAGTATATTGCAGAAATCATCAAACTTGTTGACGAAAAGGAAACTAATTAATGGATCCTTTGATAATTGCAATAATAGTAGCTGTTTTTACTCTAATTGTTTTATTCTCAGGAATACCAATCGCATTTGGTTTGAGTTTTGTATCAATAGCTCTTTTAGTTGCCTTTGAGGGGTTACAGATGTTAGATGTTTTTGCTGAAACTTTTTATGCAGGTTTAAACTCATTCGTTCTTCTCTCAATACCAATGTTTATTTTAATGGGAATGGCAGTAGCAAATTCTCCAGCAGGGAAAGATTTATACACCGGATTAGATAGGTGGCTTTGGAGATTGCCAGGTGGATTAGTAATTTCAAATATTGGCGCTTGCTCTATTTTTGCTGCCCTTAGTGGGTCAAGCCCAGCAACTTGTGCAGCAATAGGAACTATGGGAATTCCTGAAATGAGAAAAAGAGGGTATTCAGATCAAATTGCCACTGGAACTATAGCAGCCGGAGGAACCTTGGGAGTTTTAATTCCACCAAGTATAGTTTTAATAGTTTATGGAATTGCTACAGGCACATCTATAGGAAGATTGTTTTTGTGTGGTTTAATACCTGGCTTTATGTTAGCTGGAATGTTTGCAATATGGGCACTTATACATAGCTATTTTATAGATAAAGATTCTGCAGAGGCACTTAAGAACAGAAAGCCTCCAACCTTGAAAGAAAAACTTGAAGTATTACCTAGAATATTTCCCTTTTTAGCGATAATTGCGGGTGTATTGTATGTACTTTACGGAGGGGTAGCAACTCCTTCCGAGGCTTCAGGTGTAGGAGCATTTTTAGTTTTTGTATTAATTGCAGTTGTTTATAAAATTTACCAACCAAAAAAAATATGGAATATTGTTAAAGTCTCAATGAAAGAGAGTGTAATGATAATGTTTATTATTGCTGCCTCTTATCTATTTGCATTCACACTTTCTCAACTTTACGTAACTCAATCATTGGCCCAAAGCATGGTGGAGCTTAGTTCAAATAAATGGGTGGTATTTATTTTAATAAATATATTTCTTTTAATAGCAGGATTTTTTCTACCGCCTGTTGCTGTGATTGTTATGACTTCAGCAATATTGCTACCAGTTATAACAACCTTGGGTTTTGATCCTTATTGGTTCGCAATTGTATTTACTATTAATATGGAAATAGGATTAATAACACCGCCAGTTGGACTAAACCTTTATATAATCAAAGGTATTACCCCGGACGTAAGTTTGTCGGAGATTTTAAAAGGATCTATACCGTTTATGATAATAATGGCTTTAGCTATATTAATTTTATGCATTTTCCCTGAGATAGTTACTTGGTTGCCTGATAAAATAATGGGTAAAGCACTTGGATATTAAAAAAAAAATAAATCGAAAAATTTCAGTTGCACCCATGATGGATTGCACCGACAGACACGACAGATTTTTTTTAAGACTTATAAGCAAAAATGTAATGTTGTATTCGGAGATGGTTGCAACAAAATCAGCAATTTATGGTGATAGAGAAAAAATTTTAGGATTTAGAGAGGAAGAAAAACCACTAGCACTACAAGTTGGAGGTTCCGATAAGAAAGAATTATCCGAAATTGCTAAAATTTCTGAAGATTTAGGTTATGACGAAATAAATCTGAATCTAGGATGCCCTAGTAAAAAAGTACAAAAAAATTCTTTTGGCGCGTGTTTGATGAAAGAGCCAGACTTAGTCGCTGAATGTATAAATGAAATGTCTAATTCCTGTAACATTCCCGTTACAGCAAAGACTAGAATTGGATTCGATAATACTGAGGAATTTGAGTATTTAAATATGTTCATTAATAAAATAAAAAACGCCGGTGCATCAACAATTATATTACATGCAAGAAAAGCTATACTAAAAGGATTAACCCCTAAACAAAATTTGAATATTCCAAAATTAAACTATGAAATGGTGTACCAAATTAAAAAAGAAAATCCTGAGTTAGAGGTTATTATAAATGGAGGAATAACAAAGATAGAACAAATTAAAAATCATCTAAATAATTGCGATGGGGTTATGATAGGCAGGGCTATATATCAAAATCCCTATTTTTTAAGGGACATAGAGAACGAAATTTTCAGTAACAATGACATCTTATCTAGGGAGGATGTTGTCAAAAAGATATTAATTTATCTCGAGGAAGAGGTTAAAAAAGGCACAAAGGTTAATCATATAATGAGGCACACAGTTGGCTTGTATCATGGTCTGCCTGGTTCGAAACAATGGAAAAGGTATTTAAGCGATAATATGATGGCAAGAGACTCAGATTTTCAAAAAGCAAAACACATAATGGATATTGCTCAGAATAATGAAAAAGCAAACCAAGCATTAGCTTAATGGGAAACATTGATTTTAATACAATTGTAAATTTACTTACAGTTTTAGCATTTGCAGCAGCAGTAGCAGGTTTTATGGCAGGGTTATTGGGTGTTGGAGGAGGAATTATAATGGTTCCTGCTCTTTATTATGCATTCAGTGTGCTTGAATTTGATATTTTAACTAGAATGCATTTATCTGTTGGGACCTCCCTAGCAATAATTATACCAACATCAATAATTTCTACAAAAACTCATATGGAACATAAAGCTGTTAATTTTAAAATGGTAAAGACATTTGGTTTTTTAATTGTTCTTGGGGTATTTGTGGGTACTTTTTTAGCAGTAAATTTAAAAACACCTACATTGGTTTTATTTTTTGCATTTTTCTCATTTTGTGTTGGATTATTTTTCATTTTTTTTAGAGATAAGTTGATGGAAAATCCAAAAGAAATCTCGAAGTTAATTAAAAACATTTTTGGTTTATTAATTGGATTTATATCTGTTCCCTTGGGAATTGGTGGAGGATCATTAATGGTTCCATTTCTTAGAACGTTTGGTTATGACATTCGTACTTCTATAGGAACAGCAGCAGCAGTTGGTTTTTTAATAGCACTCACTGGGACTACAACTATGATAATTGGAGGAAACATAATCAATAATGTTAATACTCCATACTCTTTTGGATATATAAATCTTCTTGGATTTATAGTATTCGTTCCTATTACAATGGTAATGGCAAGAATAGGCGCAAAGGTTGTTTATAAAATTAACAAAAAATTATTAAGTAGAATATTTGGCTTTTTTTTACTTTTAGTTTCTGCTAGATCATTTTTTGAGTATTTTAGTATAACTTAAAAAAGTAGGTTAATCTGTCCTTTTCTTTCCTCATAAATGAATATTGGCACTTCTTATTATTAATAATTTTCGCAGCTACAGCAGTTGGTTTTTTTGCAGGTCTTTTTGGAATTGGTGGTGGATTAATTTCAGTACCATGTTTATTTTTTATTTTTGAGACCTTAAATTTTGACAAAAATTATTTAATGCACTTAACTGTCGGTACTGCTTTTACAATAACAATTTTTACCTCTACTGTATCTGTAATGACACATAATAAAAATAAATTAGTTGATTTTAGAGTGATTAAAACCTTTGGAATATTTGTAGTTTTAGGTGTCTTAATAGGAACAATATTTGCATCTTTTATGAAAACAAAAATCTTAGTTTTATTTTTTTCTGTTGTAGTTTATTTTTTTGGAGCTTATTTAATGATGGCTCAGGAACAGGTAAAAAAAATTAAACCCAATCCATCTATAACACCAAGAGTAATATTTGGTTTATTTTCAGGTTTTGTATCAGCTCCTATGGGAATAACAGGAGCAATGATGAATGTTCCAATACTTAGATATCTTGGATATCCAATAAGCAAATGCATTGGAAGTGCTGCAGCAATAGGTTTTTTTATATCCTTTACTGGTTCTATGGGTTTTTTGTTATCTGGATTTTATTTTAACGTAGACTTACCATTTAGTGTCGGATTTATTAACTTACCAGCTTTTATATTATTTGTTCCTATTACCAGTTTTATGGCTAGGGTAGGAGCTAATACAGTATATAAAATGAATAAATTAAAGGCTCAAAGACTATTCGGTGTATTTTTATACGTAGTAGGCACTATATTTATTTATAGATTTTTTAATATTTAATCTAGTTTTTGATCGTACTCGCCAATCTTATTTGTTTCTTGAAGAAGTTTATCAATAAAATAAAAGATTTCTTTTTTTAAATCATCCGAAGTTGGACTTTCTGTAACAACAACTAAGGAGGGTTTATTTGATGAAGCCCTTATTAAACCCCATGATCCATCATCTAAAGAGAATCTTATTCCATTTACTGTTAATATATTTTTAATATTTTGACCTTTTATTTTAAAGTTTTCGTTTTTTAATTTATTAATTTTAATAATTAAATCATTAATAACTTCATATTTTTCATCATCTTTACAATATGGTCCCATAGTAGGACTTTGGTAAGTCTTAGGTAAATTTTCAATCAGAGTATTTAATTTCTCATTTTGTTCATTTAACAAATTGCATATTTGAATTGCTGAATTAATTCCATCGTCAAACCCATAGCCTAAAGGTTGATTAAAAAAGAAGTGTCCACTTTTTTCAAAACCGGCAATAGCTTTTTCTTCGTTTACTTTTCTTTTTATATAAGAATGTCCTGTTTTCCAGTATATGGTCTCACAGTGATTTTTTTTCAGTATTTCATCATTTTCAAATAATCCTGTGGATTTTACATCAACTATAAATTTAGAATTCTTATATGAATTAGAAATATTTCGTGCGATTAATAAACCAATCTTATCAGCAAATATTTCATTTCCATAATTGTCGATTACCCCAACTCTATCACCATCTCCATCAAATCCGAAACCAACGTCTGCATTATTTTCTTTTACACATTTCGAAATTTCGTGCAGCATTTTCATATCCTCAGGATTTGGATTATATCTAGGAAATGTATAATCTAAATCGCAATCCAGCTCTATTACTTCACAACCTATTCCTCTTAAAATTTTTGGCGCAAAAATCCCAGCAGTTCCGTTTCCACATGCCGCGACTACTTTTAATTTTTTTTGTAACTTATTTTTAGATAATTCATCTATATAGATTTTATTAAACTGCTTTACTTCCTCATATTCTCCAAAACCCTTTAGAAATTTTTCATTTAAAACAATATTTTTTAAATCTGACATTTCATCTTTACAATGAGTAAGACCTTTTTCAATACCCATTTTTATACCTGTCCAACCATTCTCATTATGACTAGCCGTTATCATTGCAACAGCATCTGAATTTAATTTAAATTGAGAAAAATAAACAGTAGGAGAAAGACACAATCCTATGTCTTTAACGTTACATCCTGTTGATAATAATCCCTTAACAAAATTTTTTTTAACTTTTTCACTATATGATCTGTAATCATGACCAACAATTACAGTTGGATTTTTTACCTTTTTTAAAACCTGGGTTCCAAATCCTTTTCCAACAGATTCGATTCCCAATTCGTTTATGCTATCTGGAAATAACCATCTTGCGTCATATTCCCTAAAGCCAAAGGGATCTATTTTCTTTTCATTTTGCATGTTGATATTTGTATATTTATTTAATTTTTTTATTGCATATTTTTTTAAGTGTTCTATAAATGTTCTATTGATTTCTTATTTATATAGTGTATTACAGAAATCTGCACACAACATATAGTTGTTTTACTTAATTAAGTATTAAAAAAGGGAGTTAAATGAACAAAGTATTGTCTCAGGCTATAAAGAAAGCTGTCTCTGAATTTACACCGAGAGTTGTATCAGATAATAAGGAAAAAGGACCAGATTTATTTTCACTAAATAGTAACACTGAATTATTCCAAAATTCAAAAGGCATAACTATCAAAATTGATAGAACAAGAGATGATAATCTCACAGACTTTGGAAAAGCAACTTTAAGTGATAGATACCTTGGGGAGAATGAATCTTACCAAGATTTATTTGCTAGAGTTGCAAGTCATTATGCCGATGATAATCTTCATGCTCAAAGACTTTATAACTATATAAGCAATCTGTGGTTTATGCCAGCTACACCGGTTCTTTCAAATGGTGGAACAACAAGGGGTCTACCTATATCTTGTTTTTTAAACGAGGCCAATGACAGCCTCAACGGTATATTGGATTTGTGGAGTGAAAATGTTTGGCTTGCCGCAAGAGGTGGTGGTATTGGAAGTTATTGGGGAAATTTAAGATCTATTGGTGAAAAAATTGGAAGAGTAGGTAAAACTTCAGGAATCATTCCTTTTATAAAAGTTATGGATTCTTTGACTATGGCCATCAGTCAAGGCTCTCTTAGAAGAGGATCTGCTGCCTGTTATCTGCCTATTGATCATCCTGAAATAGAAGAATTTATAGAAATGAGAAGACCAACCGGAGGTGATCCAAATAGAAAAGCATTAAACTTACACCACGGTGTTTTAGTTTCTGATGCTTTCATGCGAGCAGTAGAAATGGACGAGCAATGGGCACTTAAAAGTCCAAAAGATGGTGCTGTTCAATCAACTATATCTGCTCGAAATCTATGGATTAGATTACTTACAGCAAGAATTGAAACTGGGGAACCATATATCGTATACATTGACACTGTAAATAGACAAATTCCTCAACATCATAAACTTGCCGGTTTGACTGTTAAGACTTCAAACTTGTGTAGTGAAATAACACTTCCGACTGGAGTTGATAAAGATGGAAGGGATAGAACAGCCGTATGTTGTTTGTCTTCTTTAAATATTGAAAAATATGACGAATGGAAAGATGATGAAAATTTTATAGGAGATGTAATGAGATTTTTAGATAATGTAATGACTGACTTCATCGAAAATGCTCCTGAACAATTTAGTGATGCCACTTATTCGGCATTAAGAGAAAGAAGCGTAGGCCTTGGTGTGATGGGTCTACATTCTTACTTTCAAAAAAAAATGTTGCCTATTGAATCTGTAATGAGCAAAGTTTGGAATAAGAAAATGTTTGAACACATACAAAAGCATGTTGATAAGGCCTCAAAGGACTTAGCCGAAGAGAGAGGAGCATGTCCAGATGCTGAGGATTTTGGCATTATGGAGAGGTTTTCAAATAAAACCGCGATAGCACCAACAGCATCTATCTCAATAATATGTGGTGGAACTTCACCAGGTGTTGAGCCAATCGCAGCTAATAGTTTTACACACAAAACTCTCTCAGGGTCTTTTAATGTGAGGAATAAATACCTTAAAAAACTTTTAGAAAAACACGGGAAAAATGATGACGAAACATGGTCGAGTATTACAACCAACCAGGGTTCCGTATCACATCTTGATTTTCTAACTCAAAATGAAAAAGACGTGTTCAAGACAGCCTTTGAACTTGATCAAAGATGGCTTGTTGATTTAAGTGCGGATAGAACTCCCCACATATCACAAGCACAATCTATAAACTTATTTTTACCTGCAGATGTTCATAAAAGAGATCTTCATCAAATTCATTTCCAAGCTTGGAAGAAAGGTTTGAAGAGCCTGTATTATTGTAGGTCTAAATCAATACAAAGAGCTGAAAATGTTAATGACGCTAATTCAACTGACATTTCAGCAAATGTATATAAATCTAAAAATAAACAAACACAAGAAGATGAAAATAAATATGAGGAGTGTCTATCATGTCAGTAGTAGAAAAAGTTAAAAAAGAAATTATACAACCTAAGAAAATGGGTTTATTGGTTGAGAACCCAGTTTATAAACCATTTAGGTACCCATGGTGTTATGATGCATGGTTAACACAACAAAGAATTCATTGGTTGCCGGAAGAAGTACCTTTAGGAGACGATGTAAGGGATTGGCAAAAAAATTTATCTCAACCAGAAAAAAATTTAGTTACTCAAATATTTAGGTTTTTTACGCAAGCAGATGTCGAAGTTAACAATTGTTACTTAAGACATTACACTTCGGTATTCAAACCAACAGAAGTATTGATGATGATGACTGCTTTTGCTGCAATGGAAACAGTTCATGTCGCTGCTTATTCTCACTTATTAGATACGATTGGAATGCCTGAGTCTGAGTATTCAGCTTTTATGAAGTATAAAGAGATGAAAGATAAATACGATTATATGCAAGGTTTTAATGTAAATTCAAAGGAAGACATCGCAAAAACTGTTGCAGTATTCAGTGCTTTTACAGAGGGTCTACAACTATTTGCTAGCTTTGCAATTCTTTTAAACTTCCCAAGACACAATAAACTTAAAGGCATGGGTCAAATAGTAACTTGGTCTGTAAGAGATGAAACTCTTCATTGTAATTCCATGATTAGAATTTTCAAAGAATTTATCAAGGAAAATCCTGAGATATGGACACCAAAATTGAAAAAGGAACTTTATGAAGCTTGTAGAACTATTGTTGAACATGAAGATGCTTTTATTGATCTAGCTTTTGAAATGGGTCCAATGGAAGGATTAACGGCACAGGAAGTAAAAGATTACATTAGGTTCATAGGAAATAGAAGATTGTCTCAATTAGGTTTAGAGCCGATTTATGATATTCAGAAAAATCCTCTAACTTGGTTAGACACAATGTTAAATGCAGTGGAGCATATGAACTTTTTTGAAGGTAGAGCTACTGAGTACTCAAAAGCATCGACCCAAGGTAATTGGATAGACGCATTTAGCTAATATTTATCTTTTACTGATTTCTATTACTTTTCGATACTTACTACCATTGTAAGCCGCGAGAGGTCGGATTAATTTATTTGTTGAATGTTGTTCAATAATGTGTGCTGCCCAACCAGTAATTCTTGATATTACAAAAATCGGAGTAAAAAAGTCAGTATCGAAGCCCATTAAATGATAAGTCGGTCCAGTTGGATAATCAACATTAGGGTAAATATTTTTCCTATCTATCATAACTTTTTCAAGAATGTCATAGATCTTCTCAAATTTTTTATCTTTTTTTATTTTGGCAACTTTACCAAAGTATTCTCGCATAGTAGGGACTCTTGAGTCACCGCTTTTATAAACTCTATGTCCAAAACCCATAACCACGTCTTTATTATCTAAAGCTTTATTAATCCATTTCTCAGCATTTTCAGGTTTTTTAATTTTTTTCATCATATGCATCACCTCTTCATTTGCCCCTCCGTGCAAAGGACCTTTTAAGCTTGCTATTGCCCCAGTTATTGCTCCATGAATATCTGACAGACTGCTTGTTATGGTTCTTGCTGTAAAGGTTGAAACATTGAAACTATGTTCTGCATATAAAATAAGCGATACATCGAATGCCTTTACTATATCCTTGTTAGGAACTTTTCCGAAACACATATGAAAAAAATTTTCAGCAAAAGATAAATTCTTTTTAGGCTCGATTATCTTTTTTCCTTTTCTTAATCTATAAAAGGCCGCAAGGGCGACTGGGGTTTTTGCAAAAATCCTCATTGTTTTTCTCATATTAGCTTTAGGTGAATTATCAAATGTCTCTTTATCTTCCAGTCCCATAACACTAACAGCAGTTCTCGCAACATCCATAGGATGAGCTTTTTTTGGAATTTGTTTTAAAACCTTTATTAAGCTTTTAGAGAGTTTTCTGTCTGCTCTTTCCTCTTTTTTGAATGCTATTAATTGTTTTTTATTAGGGAGATTGCCGTTCAATATTAAATAGGCAACCTCTTCAAATCCACAATTTGCACACAAGTCTTGAGCAGCATAACCTCTGTACGTAAGGGAATTAATTTCAGGCATAACTTTAGAAATAGATGTTTCATCAACCGTAACTCCCATTAATCCTTTTTTGATTTCAATACTCATTTATCGTAACCCTCGGTACTAAAGTTATAAATTTTTTTGTCTAATGAATTATATCTTTTATATTCAACTAACTCATATAACCTTTTTCTAGTTTGCATTCTAGCAATTATCTTCTTTTGATGTCCATCAGCAAAAATAGCACGCAACCCATCCTCAACATTTTTCATTGCTAATCTTTGCGTTGTAACAGGATAAATAACAATGTTATAACCTAAGTTTTCTAATGTTTTATAGTCTAAAAGTTTAGATTTTCCAAACTCTGTCATATTAGCCAGTAAAAATACATCTAAAGATTTTCTAACTTTTTCAAATTCTTTTTCATTATGTAGTGCCTCAGGAAATATTATTTCAGCTCCCGCATCAATATATGCTTTGCATCTATCGATCATCTTATCAATACCCTCTACTGATTTTGCATCTGATCTTGCAATAATTTTAAAATTTTTGTCCTTTCTCGATTTCAAACATTCATTGATTTTTTTAACCATTTTTTTCGTAGATATCAGTTCTTTGTTATCTAAGTGACCGCATCTTTTTCTATCTATTTGATCCTCGAGGTGAACGGCGGTAACGCCTACCTTTTCAAAGGTTTGTACGGTTTTTTTACAATTTTTAAATCCAGTATCTACATCTACAATAGTGGGTAGATTTGTTACTCGTGCAATTTGTTCAGACCTATTGCTAACATCTTTCAAAGTAGTTAGTCCAATATCAGGGTAACCAAGATCGTTTGACATTACTCCTCCAGATACGTATATGGCGTCATAACCTATTTCTTCTATAAGCTTTGCAGTTAATGGATTATATGCACCAGGCACTCTTAATATATTTCCAGATTTGAGTTTTTTGAAAAAATCTTTCCTTTTTTGATTTGCTTTCTTTTTAACAAAATGCATTAAAAGATACCTTTTTTAATATTTTTTTTAATTTTGGACTTTTTTATTTCTATATTTAATTCTTTCAACTGACCATTCTTTAAATTTTTTAGATTTTGTACAACTTTTAAAAATCTAGTAATTTCTTTCTTTGATAATATCCCCTTAGTTAATGTTAAAAACTTATTAATATAATTTTCCCTTACAAATGGTCTTGCACCATAAGGATGTGCATCTGCTCTTTCTAGTTCCTCTATGATTTTTTTTCCATTATTCATAGTGACAATTACTTTTGCTCCAAAACTCTTTTTTTTTGGATTTGGATCGTGGTATTTTTTTGTCCATTTTTTATCCTCATGAGTTTTAATTGATTTCCAAATTTTAATTGTACTTTTTTTATTTGCTCTAGATTTGCTATATGATTTTATATGATGCCAATTTGCGTCTTCAAGGGCCACTGCAAATATATACATAATAGAGTGGTCAAGTGTTTCTCTGCTAGCATTAGGATCCATTTTTTGTGGATCGTTTGCCCCTGTTCCAATTACGTAATGAGTATGATGACTTGTATAAATATCAATTTTTTTTATCAGATTTAAATTTTTAATTTTTTTATTAAGTTTTTTTGCGATGTCTATTAATGCCTGGGCCTGATATTCAGCTGAATATTCTTTTGTATAGGTTTCTAATATTGCTTTTTTTGGTTCTTTTTTTTTAGTTAGAGGGACTTTGTATTTAGCATTTTTACCTTTAAGAATTCTTGCAATAACACTATCTTCTCCTTCGTAAATAGGACTTGGGGCACCTTCGCCTCTCATTGATCTATCAACTGCTTCAATTGCAAGTTTACCTGCGTGAGCTGGAGCAAAAGCTTTCCAGCTAGAAATTTCACCTTTTCTTGATTGCCTAGTTGATATTGTTGTATGTAAAGCTTGTTGTATTGACTGATAAATTGTTTCAGTATTTAATTTTAGCATTGTGCCTATCCCAGCAGCAACACTTGGTCCTAAGTGAGCAATATGATCTACTTTATGTTCGTGTAAACATATACCTTTTACAAGGTTAACCTGAACTTCATACGCAGTGATAATTCCTTTTAAAAGATCATTTCCATTCATACCTTTTTGTTGAGCAACCGCCAATAATGGGGGTATATTATCTCCTGGGTGACTATAATCAGCTGCTAAAAAAGTATCGTGAAAATCTAGCTCTCTTACTGCAGTACCGTTTGTCCATGCCGCCCATTCACAGTCAAATAACATTTTTGAATTTACTCCAAAAATGGTTGCACCTTTTTTTCTTCGGTGTTTTAAAGCCATGTCTCTTGATGAAATTACAGGTTTTCTATTTAATGAGGCTATAGCAACCGAAGCATTATCAATAATTCTATTTATCGCCATCTCAATTGAATATCTATCTAGTTTTGCGTTATCACTTGCAATCTCGGCAATTTTCCAAGCTAATTGTTTTTTTTTTGGCAATTTAATTTTTGATGGGTAAACCTTTATAGTATGTAAAATCAACTTTTCTCCTTAAATTTAAAAACATTAGTAATATAAAATTTTTAGTCTATTACAATCAAAATGGCAGTTATAAAAAGTAAAAATGCTAAAAAAAATTCAATTAATGCCTTTATTTTATTGTTCTTTACTAAATTTTTGATTGCAGATCCAAAAGCTGCCCAAGGTGAAATTGACAAAGGACAAATTACCAAAGCAACACTTCCAATAAATATAATTGATATAATTAAATTTTCATCTTTTGGCAAAAAACTTGAGGCTGCCATAGAAGAAATTGTCCATGCCTTAGGATTTACAATTTGAAAAAGTGCAGCCTCATGAAATCTTAGAGGTCTTGAACCATCACGCTTTATTTTACTAAATGAACCAATAATTTTATAACCTAAATATAATAAATATATTGAGCATATAATTTTTAAAATATCTTGAATTTGCGGGAATATCTGAAAAATTTTACCTAGACCTAGACAAACCAATATTAATTGAATGACGTGACCTATTGTTATTCCTGTCATATGTGGAATAGATTTTATAAAACCAAATTTCAAACCAGATGTTAATACCATCGCATTATTTGGACCAGGAGTTACATACATTACAAAATAAAAACTAATAAGAGCAAATAAGATATTTAAGTCAA
>CACKWQ010000007.1 GCA_902603925.1 uncultured Pelagibacteraceae bacterium
GAAGTAATTATTTCAGGCTGGATTAACAAAAAAAGAGATCATGGCAATCTTTTATTTGTTGATTTAAGAGATAATTTTGGAATAACTCAATGCGTTATTGAAAAAAAAAGTGAATATTTTAAAAATTTAGAAAAAATTCAATTAGAGAGCGTTATAAAAATTTTAGGAATTGTAAAAGAAAGAACAAAAGAAACTATAAATAAAGATATTTCTACAGGAGAAGTAGAGGTTAAAATTTCCTCATTTGAAATTCTTGGTTCTTGTAAAGAACTACCGATGCCTGTATTTAGTGATCAAGAATATTCAGAGGAGATAAGATTAAAATATCGTTTTTTAGATTTAAGAAGAAAAAAAATTCACGAAAATATAATTTTAAGATCAAAAGTAATATCATTTATAAGAACTAAAATGAATAAGTTGGGTTTCTTGGAATATCAAACACCAATTTTAACATCGTCTAGTCCTGAAGGCGCAAGAGATTTTTTGGTACCTAGCAGACTTAACCCGGGAAAATTTTATGCTTTACCTCAAGCGCCACAACAATTCAAACAATTGATAATGGTATCAGGTTTCGACAAGTACTTTCAAATAGCACCTTGCTTCAGGGACGAGGATGCTCGATCAGATAGAAGTCCAGGAGAGTTCTATCAATTAGATTTAGAAATGTCATTCGTAGAGCAGGAAGATATTTTTAATACTGTTGAAGAGTTAATGACTGATTTATTTAAAAAATTTTCTAGTAAAAAACTGATGTTTAATAAATTTCCTAGAATAACATATGAGAAATCAATGTTACATTATGGTACAGATAAACCTGATTTAAGAAATCCATTAATTATTCACGATGTTACAAAAATTTTTGAAAGACAAGATGTTAATTTTGATATTTTTAAAAAGTTAGTTAAAAAGGGTCAAATTGTTAGATGTATTGTAACAAATGATACAAAAAATAAACCAAGAAGTTTTTTTGATGGAATTGACAAATGGGCAAAAGGTGAGGGATCATCAGGTCTGGCCTATTTTACTTTAGAAAAAGATAAAACTCTCTCTGCAAAAGGGCCAATTGGAAAGTTTTTTTCTGAGGATTCCCTTAAAGAAATTTCCAAAATCACCGACCTCAAAATAGGTGACAGTATATTTTTTGCATGTGGCAAAAAAGAAGATGTAGAGAAAATTTTATCAGAGGCAAGAAATATAATAGGAAACCAACTTGAATTAATAGATCAAAATACATTCGCTTTTTGTTGGATCGTTGATTATCCTATGTTTGAGTATGATGATAATGCTAAGAAAATACAATTTAGTCACAACCCTTTTTCAATGCCCCAAGGGAACCTAAAAGAACTGAATTTCGATAAACCTCTCGATATATTAGCATATCAGTATGACATAGTATGCAACGGGATTGAGTTGTCCTCCGGGGCAATTCGAAATCATATACCAGATTTAATGTATAAACTGTTTGCAATTGCAGGTTATGATAAAGACACTGTTGAAAAAAAATTTAGTGGAATGATAAATGCTTTAAATTTTGGTGCTCCTCCACATGGCGGTATAGCACCAGGTATTGATAGAATTGTTATGTTGCTAGCAAATGAGAAGAATATTAGAGAAATAACGATGTTTCCCATGAATCAAAACGCTCAAGACCTAATGATGAAAGCACCTTCAGAGGTTAGCGATATTCAATTAAGGGAGTTAGGAATATCTATTAAAAAGAAATAACTCTATTTTTTACCTTTTAAACTAATTCTTATATCTGAAAGATCAACGAGCTTCTTTTTATAGTTATTTCTCACAAAACCTTTACTTGTTATATCTTTAACTATTTTCAAGATTTGCTTTTGATCTTCTGACTCTTCTTCCTGGTTTTTCTCTAAACTACCTTCATTATTTCCTATAGAGGGTGTATGAGCTAAGTCTTCACGATTTTGATATGATATTGCAAGCTCTCGAAAAATATAATCTAATATGGACGTTGCACTTAATATTCTGTCATTTCCATATACTTTACCCGATGGTTCAAATTTTGTGTCAACATAAGCGTTAATATACTCATCAAGAGGAACTCCGTATTGAAGACCCAAAGATATTGCAATTGCGAAATTGTTCATTAAAGCTTTAACCAATTCTCCTTCCTTGCTTGTATCAATAAATATCTCTCCAATTTTTCCGTCTTCATATTCCCCTGTGTGTAAATAGACTTTATGATCTCCTATACTTGCTTTTTGAATGTATCCTTTTCTTCTATCTGGCATACTAAACCTTTTATGGATACCATCTGTGACCTTGTTTACAAGATTGTGATTCTTTAAATTAATATTTTTTTTAGCAATTTGATTTTTATTCGAAATAAATTCATCAGAAATATTATTGTTTTTTTCTAAGGATTTATCTGAAACTTTGTCCAAATTTTTAGTCTTCCTATTATCTAATTTAACATCTAAAATCTCAAATTTTCCATCTTCTCTTTGCTCAAGTTTTGAAAGCTCATTCTCGCTAAGACTGTCTAGGTAGTGATTTACCTTAAAAGTACACGTATAAAACGTTTCAACCAAATATTTTGCCATAATTTTTCCTTAATATTAATTTTGAATCAATGTAAAATAACTTATATACAAATAGAAAATTTAGTCTAATTTTATTTTTACAATTTAAAATTGAAAAAATATAAAAAATTGCATGTTGACATTTATAAAAGAAATATTCACTTGGTGGAATAATCAAACTTTAGGGACTAGAATCAGTACATTATTATTTGGAAAGTTTGTAGGAAAAGATCATTTAGGAAATAAATATTATCAGGACAAAAAGAATCGGAGATGGGTAATTTATTCTGGTGAAATTGAGGCTACAAAGATTCCACAAGAATGGTTTTCCTGGATACATCATATAAACAATAAAATTGAAAAAACTCATACTTTAGAAAAGTACGATTGGCAAAAAAAACACGTACCTAATCAAACTGGAACTAATAAAGCCTACAATCCGAATAAAAATAAAAATGCAACTAAAAAAAAATACTCTACTTGGAAACATTAGGTTTTATATAATTTTAAATATTATTATTCTAATCGGATTTGTTTTTAATGCCACATCTGATGAAAATATAATAAATCAGTATGTTGAAATCCAATTACTTGATAAAGTTAACTCTCAAAACACTACTTTAAGACTTAAAATAGGAGAAGAAAAAAATTTTCAAAACCTTTTAATAAAGGCACTAAGATGTAGTAATTCAGAGTTTGATGATAATCCTGAAATAGTAGCTTATCTTCAGGTAAAGGATATAACTTTAAAAGATAAAGATAAGGTTTTTATCTTTAATGATTGGACTTTTTCCTCTAGTCCCTCTCTAAAAACCTTTGATCACCCAATTTATGATATTTGGTTAACTAAATGTGAAGATTAAATAATTTTATCATTGTCAAGCCAATTTACATTAAAATCAGAATTAATAAATTTTTCGTGTTTTAATAATTTTTTGTGCAAATCAATAGTAGTTGTAATTCCATCAATTACAAATTCATCTAGTGATCTTTTTGTTCTTTGAATTGCCTCATATCTGTCCCGACCGTGACAAATTAATTTACAAATCATGCTGTCATAGTATGGAGTTACTTTATATCCTTGATATATTGAGCTATCGACTCTTGTTCTAAAACCAGATGGTTGGTGGCACATATTTATTCTACCTGGTGATGGTTGAAAGTTTTTGCTTGCATCCTCTGCATTTATTCTACATTCAATTGCATGACCTCTAGGCACTATATCATTTTGTTTCAAAGATGTTTCCCCATAAAAGGCGATTCTAATTTGTTCCTTAATAATATCAATACCAGTAACAACCTCGGTTACAGGATGCTCTACTTGAACTCGGGTATTCATTTCTAAAAAATAATATTTTCCATCTTCATAAATAAATTCTACAGTTCCAGCTCCCTCATAATCGATCTTTTCTACCATTTTGACTGTTCTTTCTAATAAATCTTTTCTTACTTCATCGCTTAAAACAGGACTTGGTGTTTCTTCTATAAGTTTTTGATGTCGCCTTTGAACCGAACAGTCTCTTTCAAATAAATGAACAGTTCTATTCTTGCCTGATAAAATCTGCACTTCTATATGTCTAGGATTTTGAAAAAATTTTTCTATATAAACTTCATCATTTGCAAAATATTTTTTTGCTTCTAGTTTCGCTGCTGTAAAACTATTCTCGAATTCATTTTCATTATTTACAATTTTAATACCTCTTCCCCCACCACCTCCAGCTGCTTTTATTAAGACTGGGAAACCTATGCGATTACAAATTTCTTTTGCTGTTGATATATCAGAAATACCTCCATCTGAACCCTCAATAACTGGCAATCCATGTTTTTTTGCAATTTTTTTTGCTTGAATTTTATCCCCCATCATATTGATTACTTTAGATGAAGGTCCAATAAATTTAATTTTATAATCCTCTAAGATTTTTGCAAATTTAGAGTTTTCAGATAAAAATCCATATCCAGGATGTACAGCATCTGAATTTGTTAATTCAACGGCAGATAAAATTGATGGAATATTTAAATAACTATTAATTGGTTTATGAGAACCTATACAGACGCTTTCGTCAGCTAATTTTACGTGCATACTTTCTTTATCAACATCAGAATGAACTGCTACGGTCGATATACCCCATTCTTTGCAAGCTCTTATAACTCGAACAGCGATTTCTCCACGATTCGCTATTAAAATTTTTTTAAACATTATTCTAGAATTATTAATTTTTGACCAAACTCCACAGGCTCTCCGTCATTAACGCAAACTTTTTTTACAACTCCATTTTGTGATGAAGGTACATGATTCATTGTTTTCATTGCTTCAATTATCATTACAGTGTCCCCTTTTTTAATTTTTGATCCTACTTCAACAAACTTTTTTGCACCTGGTTCTGGTGCTAGATAAGCTGTGCCAACAATAGGACTATTGATTGACTCATCAGCGGAAAAGTCTTCTTGAATACTTTTTTCCTCCAAATTTACATCTTTAATATCTTTTATTGAACCTTTTAGCTCTTCTAAAGATTTTAAAAGTTTAAGAATAATTTTTTTATCTATTTCCATTTTTTATCAATTCATGAATTGCATTTATGGCTAAAATATATCCATTATCGCCAAATCCATAAATACCTCCTTTTACAACACCACTTATCAAAGATTTATGTCTAAATTCCTCTCTTTTATAAATGTTTGAAATATGAAGTTCTATTGTTGGAATCTTAAGTATATTTAACGCATCGCGTATCGAAACAGAGGTATGAGTAAAACCTGCGGCATTTATTATTAATCCAGCGCAATCTTTTCTAGCATCTTGAATAAAATTAACAACCTCACCCTCAATATTTGACTGTTTAAAGTCTAAAACCAAACCTAATTCTTGTGTTTTTTTTAGGCAGTTTTCTTTTATTTTATCGAGTGTAATAGTTCCATACTGGGATTGTTCTCTTTCGCCTAATAGATTAAGATTAGGACCATTTATTATTAATATTTTTTTACTCACAACAAAATTATATTATATGACAAAAAAAAATAAAATAAAAATCAAAGCAAACGGTAAGTATTTACTTGTTAATAGAGGTTTCACAGTGAAAAAATTACTAACCACATTAAAAATCCCATCCAAAAAAGTCGCTATTGAACTTAACGAAGAAATAATAGATAAATCAAAAATACATAAAACTTTGTTAAAAAATAAAGATAAAATAGAGATTGTTCATTTTATCGGTGGAGGCTAATGCTGAATAACGATCCTTTTATTATTGATAAAACAAAATATAGATCTAGGCTAATAGTAGGCACTGGGAAATATAAAAGTTTTTCAGAATGCGCAAAGGCTGTAAAGATTTCAGGAGCTGAAATTGTAACGGTAGCTGTTAGGAGAGTAAATATAACTGATAAATCAAAACCACTATTGATGGATTATTTAAATCCAAAAAAAATAAAATATTTACCAAATACTGCTGGTTGCTTTACTTCCTCTGAGGCTCTAAGAACTTTAAGATTAGCAAGGGAGATTGGTGGTTGGAAATTAGTTAAACTAGAGGTTCTTGGAGATAAAAAGACACTTTTTCCTGATATGATTGAAACAATAAAATCTACTAAAGTTTTAGTAAAGGAAGGTTTTAAGGTTATGGTTTACTGTAGTGATGACCCTTTGATAGCAAAAAAACTGGAGGATGTTGGAGCCTCCGCAATTATGCCATTAGCCTCTCCAATTGGATCGGGACTAGGTATCATCAATAAAGTAAATATTAAAATTATTAAAAATAAAATTAAAATACCGCTTATTATAGATGCAGGAATTGGCGATGCAGTAGATGCTGCAGAGGCCATGCAACTAGGCTGTGATGGTGTACTTATAAATACGGCTATAGCTAAAGCAAAAAAACCGCTTATTATGGCTGAAGCCATGAAACTTGCAGTAATGTCTGGTAGAAAATCTTATCTTTCAGGCAGGATAAAGAAAAATACTTTTGGAAGTGCATCTTCTCCTAAATCAGGAATTATTTAATTTTTTTTTATAAAACTTCTTTTTATAGAACTTTTTTTTTTTAAATTTAATTACTTTATTTTCTTCTTTCTTTTCTTGATCAATCTTTATTTTTTTTAAATCTGAAACATTTTCTATTTTGTCTAATAACTTTTTTGTTTTAGATCTAAATTCAATTTGATATTCAGTAACATCTAGTTCATTGTTAACTTCTATCATCAATTCAACTTTATTTTTTTTCTTAAAATAATTGATATTCTCAATATAGTTATCAACCATAAATTTTTTTATATTGTCATTTACTTTTAAAACAATAATTTTAGATTTATTTTCAATAGTTTTGAGCTCAAGTAATTTGAGGGTTTTTAATGCTAAAGAGTCTTTTGTTAGCTTCATTTGCCATTTTACATTACTTTCTCTTAATCTTTGTCTCGACATTTCTAACAAACCAAAATTACTGATTCTCCCAATTTGTATTCTTGCTCTATCTTTTCTGCATCTTTCTTTAATTCTTCTTTCGACTAGTTTTTTGTTATTAAAACTTAACATATCAATAAAATCAATTATTATTAGACCCGACAAATCTCTTATTTTAAGTTGACGAGCAATTTCCTCCGCCGCTTCTAAATTTGTATCTAAAGCGGTATTTTCTACATTTTTTTGTTTTATTGATTTTCCAGAGTTAACATCAATAGATACTAATGCTTCAGTTGGATTAATAACAAGATATCCACCAGAAGAAAGTTTCACTTCAGTTTTAAAAATCTCATAAAGCTTACTTTCAATTTTTTCCTTAAAAAAAAGCGGAGTTTTTTCTCTGTACTTTTTTACTTTTTTTAATTGTGAAGGTAACATTGATTTTACATAGTTTTTAGTTTTCTGATAGGCCTCATTACCCTCAACAACAATACTCATTGTTTCGTCGTCAAACATATCTCTTAAACTTCTTTTTATAACATCGCTTTCTTGATGAATAAGCGAAGGTGCAATCGAATTTAAGGCATTTTCTTTTATTTTCTCCCATGAGCTAATTAAATTTTTTAAATCATTACTAATTTCATTTTTTGTTTTATTTGATCCAGCAGTTCTTACAATTATTCCCATCTCTTTAGGTATTGTTATCTCATTTAGGATAACTCTTATTTTTTTTCTTTCTGTTGGATTAAAAATTTTTCTAGAGATACCTCCACCTTTAGGTGTATTAGGCATTAAAACAATATATTTCCCTGCAATTGATATAAAAGTTGATAAAGCAGCACCTTTAAGTCCTCTTTCGTCTTTTAAAACCTGAACTAAGATTACCTGATTTGGTTTTATGACTTCCTGAATTTTGTATCTTTTTGATGGGTATCTTTTTTCTAATTTGTTTTCTTGGTTTTCTTTTTCGTTAACTTTAAGATCTAAATCATTTTGTTGAAACTCATCGTTATTTTCTTTTTCTTTACTTTCTTTTAGTAGTTCCTCTCTTGCTTTTTCCTCTTCCTTTTTAATTTTTTCCAAATCATCCTTTGGAAGTTGGTAGTAGTCACTTTGTATGTCATTGAAAGATAAGAAACCGTGTCTTTCTCTCCCGAAATCTACAAAAGCAGCTTGAAGTGATGGTTCAATTCTACTAACTTTACCGAGGTAAATATTGTTTTTAATTAGAGTATTATTTAAGCTTTCGTACTCGTAGTCTTCAATATTATTATCAGATTTAAGTACAACTCTCGTTTCATTAGGATGCGATGCATCAATGTATAAATTTTTTGGCATATTAGATTTTTTATATTGATTAATTTCATTTTTTTTAAAATACTGTGCCTTAACATTAACAAATTCAATAAGTAAATAAAACTAAAATGAATCAATTTCTTAAAAAAACAATTCTAACGTTTATTTTATTGGCCGTATTATCATTAATTTCTGTAATATTTGTTTTGTGGATTTACTCAAATAAACTTCCTGATTACAAATTTCTAAAGAATTATAAGCCACCAGTTTCAAGCAAGCTATATTCGGGAAGTGGGGAGCTCGTTATTGATTTTTCCTCTGAAAAGAGAATTTTTATTCCCTATTCTGCAATTCCAAATAAAATAATAAATTCTTTTTTGTCAGCTGAAGACAAAAATTTTTTTCAACATCCTGGAGTAGATGCGAAAGGAGTTTTAAGAGCAGTTTATAACAATTTTTTTAATATATTATATGATAAAAGATTAGAGGGCGCCTCTACGATTACCCAGCAAGTCGCAAAAAATTTTTTACTAACGAATGAGGTTAGTTTAGACAGGAAAATAAAAGAGGCAATTTTAGCATTTAGAATTGAAAGGGCATTATCTAAACAAAGAATTTTAGAACTCTATCTGAACCAAATATATTTAGGTGAAGGTAGTTATGGAATTGCTTCAGCTAGCCTTAAATATTTCGATAAACCAATCGATGCACTCAATTATAACGAGGCTTCTTTATTGGCAGCCTTGCCTAAAGCTCCAAGCAAATATAATCCTTATAAAAATGTTGAGCTAGCTAAATTTAGAAGAAATTTAGTTTTAAAAAATCTTTATGACAATTCATTTATAAATTATACAGAATACAATAAATTTATAAAATCTGATATAGTTCTTAATAAAAGAAAAAGAATATACCTAGAGGATGCAAGATATTACGTTGAGGATGTGAGAAAGTCTATTGTTGATAAGTATGGCTTCGATAAAGTTTATAAACAAGGTTTTAATATTAAAACACCAATCAACTTAAATTTACAAAAAATTGCAACGAATTCACTTAGGAAAGGTTTAATAGATTTTGATAAAAGAAAAGGTTGGCGTGGTCCTATAAAAAATATTAATTATAAAAAAAATTGGATGAATGAATTTGACCAATTTAAACTTGAAAGTTCAATTGGATGGGAAATAGCAATAATTAAAAAAGTAAATAAGTTTTCAGCAGAAATAGAAACCTATAATAGGGCCAAGGGGGTAATAAAATATCAAGATATTATATGGACAAAAAAAGAATTAAACGAAATCTTTTTGGTTGGTGACGTTATTTATGTCAAAAAAAATTTAAATAATTCTTATTCTTTAAAGCAATTACCAAAGGCAAATGGTGGTATTGTGGTTTTGGATCCTTATACAGGTAGACTTCTTGCAATGTCTGGTGGATTTAGTTTTAAAAAAAGTGAATTTAACAGAGCGTCACAGGCCAAAAGACAGCCCGGATCCGCTTTTAAACCATTTATCTACGCTTTAGCCTTAGAAAATAATTTCCGGCCGTCTACTTTAGTTTTAGATGCGCCAATAGTTTTAGATCAAGGTCAGGATTTAAAGATGTGGAAACCTGAAAATTATGGAAAAAAATTTTATGGACTGTCTACTCTAAGAACAGGAATTGAAAAATCAAGAAATTTAATGACTGTAAGAATTGCTCAGGAGTTAGGTCTCAGTAAAATTACAAATTTAACTAAAAAATTAAACATTTACAAAAATCCTGAAGAACTAATGTCTATTTCTCTCGGGTCTGCAGAGACAACATTATTAAAACTTACTTCTGCATACTGCTCTTTTGTAAATGGTGGAAAGTTAATTAAACCAATATTAATAGACAGGATACAAGACAGTGAAGGTAATACAATATTTAATTCAGAAACTAGATCATGTGGAGATTGCGAAAAAATATCTTACTTAAGTAAAAAATTGCCAAAGATTGAAGATAATTTTATAAAAGTATTTAGTCCACAAACCGCATATCAAATAACTTCAATGCTAGAGGGCGTTGTTCAAAGAGGAACAGGAAAGAAACTCAGTAATCTAAATTTGGACTTAGCTGGAAAAACTGGAACCACTAATAAAAATACAGACACATGGTTTATTGGTTATACCTCAAACCTAGTAGTTGGTGTTTATATAGGCTATGACGATCCTAAAAGCTTAGGAAGGTATGAAACAGGCTCTAAAACCGCCATGCCTGTATTTAGAACATTCATTGAAGATGCTATAAATAAGGAAAATGCGCGCCCATTCAAGGTATCAAAAGGAATTAAAATGATGGTGGTAGATGCCAAAACAGGGAAAAAAGCAAGCTATGGATCTACGGACACCATAATAGAAGCATTTAAGACAAAGAACTTAAGTAAAAACTCTTTTGAAGAAAATGAATTTTTAAATTATAAGATAAAAGAAAATAATATATTTAACTTTTATTAATGGACGAAATATTTATCACTAAAGTAAAAAAAATAGATAGAATAAATCAGAGAATAAAGGAGTATCTTTGACCAAAGTGATATTTTTAATAAACTTAAATTAATAAATCAAAAAATCGAAGACCCAAATTTTTGGCGAAACAAAGATCAAGCTGAAAAATTACTTAAAGAAAAAAAAAGTTATGATGATTTAATAAATGTTTATGATTCATCCAAAAAAGAAAATAAAGATATTTTGGAGCTTCATAAACTCGCGGTAGATGAAAATAATAAGTCAATTATTTTTGAAACTTTAAAAAATATATCTCTTCTTGAAGAGTTGGTAAAAAAAAACGAAATAAAATGTTTTTTGTCAAAAGAAAGTGATGTTTTGGATGCATATCTCGAAATTCATGCAGGAGCTGGAGGAACAGAAAGCCAAGATTGGGCTGAGATGCTTAGACGAATGTACATGAAATGGTCAAACAACAAAAATTATAAATTTGATTTAATTAGTGAACATAGAGGAGACGAGGCTGGGGTCAAATCTACAATAATAAAAATTAAAGGAGAGTTTGTTTATGGAGTTCTTAAGTCAGAGTCAGGTATACACAGATTAGTAAGAGTTTCACCCTTCGACTCTGGAGCTAGAAGGCATACGAGTTTCGCAAGTGTGTGGGTATATCCTGTAATTAATGAAAATATTGACATTAAAATAGAAGAAAAAGATTTGCGTATTGACACTTATAGGTCAAGTGGAGCAGGAGGACAGCATGTTAATACAACAGATAGTGCAGTAAGAGTCACACATTTACCAACAAAGATTGTTGTCCAATGTCAAAATGATAGATCTCAACATAAAAACAAAGAAACTTGCATGAATATGCTAAAAGCTAGACTGTATGAATTCGAATTACAAAAAAAAGAAAAAGAAAATCAAAGTATTCAAAAATCAAAATCCGAAATAGGATGGGGTCATCAAATTAGATCGTATGTCTTACATCCTTATAGGCTTGTTAAAGACAACAGGACAAATTTCGAATCTACAGATCCAGATAAAGTCCTAAATGGAGAAATTGATAATTTTTTAGAAAGTTTTTTGTATAAAATTAATGATTAAAATATTCTATAAAACATTATTTTCAATTTTAATAATTATTTTATTGATAATTTTTTATCTAACGATATTTGGATTAGAAACAAAAAAATTTAATCATTTAATTTCTAATAATCTCGAAAAAAAACATGAAAATTTGTCGATAGAATTGAATAGAGTTTATTTAAAACTATTTCCGTTTGACTTATCTTTTATACTTAAAACAAAAAACCCAATAATAATTTATAAAAATAAAAATATTAAGATAAAATCATTAACATCTCAAATAAACATAAGCTCTATCCTGAGAGGATCGTCAGGCATAAAGAAAATTAAAGTTGATAGTGGAAAATTAATTTTAAAAGATATTATTGATATTATGAAGCTGTATAAAAATAACTTTCAACTAGTTCTCGCTAGTAAGTTTGTTAAATCTGGAATAGTAAATTTATATCTTGATATTAATTTTGATAAGAATGGAAATATTAAAGATGATTATAAAATTGAAGCTCAGATAAATAATTCAAAAATAGATCTATTTGATAAAAATATAGAAATTTCAAAATTGTTATTTCTTATAAATAAAAATAATTATTTAATAAACGATGTTGAATTAAGTTACAAAGGGGTTTCATTTCTATCTAACAATATTCGATTAAATAAAAATGGCAAAAGTTTTGAAATAAAAGGAGACTTTAGAAACCCAAAAACTAATGTAAATCTTAAAAATTACTCGTTTATAAATAAAAATATTTTCAACCTTCTAGTCAATAGAAACATTGAGATAGAAACAAAAAATATTTTTTCTTTAAATATTAATAATCAGTATAGAATTAATAATTTAAGTTTAGTCTCAGATTTGAAAATTAAAGACATTGAATTAAAAGTTGAAAATGAAAAATTTAAAAAGATATTTAATCTTGCAGAAACAGTAAATTTTGAAAATAATCAAATTAATATTGAATTTTCAGGCGATCCATTAAGGAAAAATAAAAAAAATATAATTTCTTTAAATGGCGAAGGGACTATTAATAACAAAAAAAATATTGATAAGATCCTGTATTCATTAAATCGAAAAAATAATAATACCGATGTCAAATCACAAATTTTTCTTATAAATAATTCTATAAATATAGATTTATTAAAATTTCAAAAAGATAAAGGTATTAACTCTTTAATTAATTTTGATATATTACATAAAAATAATAATAAATTTATTCTAAAAAAACTTTCTTACTCAGATGAAAAAAATAAATTAAATTTAAGAAACTTAATATTTTCAGAAAAATTAAAAATATTTTCATTAGATTCCCTTGAATTAGAATTTGAAAATACAAGTAAATTATTTAATAGAATTAAACTTACAAAGGGCAAGGATTACAGTCTAAATGGTGCATTATTTGATGCATCAAACATTATTAATCATGTTTTAAAAAGCAATAAAAAAAACATAAGAATTTTTAAAAATTTAAATACTAAAATAATTGTAGATTTAGATAAATTATATATTGATAATTTGAGTTTTGTGAATAAGCTCAATGGATCAGTTAATATTCATAATGGAAAAATAATAGATTTAAATTTTAAATCATATTTTTCAAATAAAGAAATTTTAAGTTTAAACTTAAGAACTACGCAAAATAATGAGAAAGTCACAACCCTTTCAACAAAATATCCAAAACCATTAATAAATCGTTATAAATTTATTAAAGGTTTCGAAGAAGGTATCTTTGATTTTCAATCGATTAAAAAAGACGGCAAATCAAAATCTTTACTCATAATTGACAATTTCAAGGTTAAAGAAGTTCCTGTTCTTGCGAAGATACTAACCTTGGCTTCTTTGCAAGGTATTGCTGATTTATTGACAGGTGAAGGAATAAGATTTTCTGACTTTGAGATGAAATTTTCAAATGAAAATAACCTTATGACGATTGAAGAGATTTATGCAATAGGTCCGTCAATCTCAATTCTTATGAGTGGTTATGTAGAAATGAATAAAATTGTTAGTCTGCGTGGTACATTAGTGCCGGCAACAACTATCAATCGTACAATTTCATCAATTCCAGTTCTTGGTGATATACTGGTTGGTAAAAAAGTTGGAGAAGGAGTTTTTGGTGTAAGTTTTAAGATTAAAGGTCCACCAAAAAACCTAAAAACCACAGTTAATCCAATAAAAACTTTAACCCCAAGATTCATAACAAGGACATTGGAAAAAATTAGGAGTAAGTGACCTTAATATGTTTTTTTTTTCCAATTGAAAGTTTTAACGTTTTATCTTTATTGAACAAATCTTTTTCAATTAAAAATTTTTCATCATTTATTACTTTATTATTAATTTTAATAGCATTACCTTTGACAAGTCTTCTTATTTCACTTTTTGAATTCTCTAATTTCGAATTAAATAATAAATCAATAATAGAATGGTTTTTTCCTTCATTATTTATATCAATATTTATTGAAGGTAAGTTTTCACCTAAGGAGTCTTCTTCAAATGTTTTCTTAGCTGTATCTTTTGCAAACTTAGCCTCTTGCTTTCCATGAAGCATCGTTGTTGTTTCATTTGCAAGTATGATTTTTAATTCATTAATATTGTTGTTTTCAATTTTTTTAATCTCATCTAGACTTAAGTCAGTAAACATTTTTAAAAACCTAACTACATCATTATCGTTAATATTTCTCCAGAACTGCCAATAATCATATGGAGACAACAGATTTTTATCTAACCATATGGCTCCAGTTTCAGTTTTTCCCATTTTTGCTCCTGACGACAAAGTGATAAGGGGTGTTGTTAATCCATACACTTGTTTACCTGAATATCTTTTAATAAGTTCGGTACCATTAACTATATTGCCCCATTGATCAGAGCCTCCAATTTGCAATGAACAATTCTCTTTATTATTTAGCTCTAAAAAATCGTAAGCTTGTAAAATCATATAATTAAATTCCATATAACTTAGCGACTGTTCTCTTTCTAATCTTGATTTTACACTTTCAAAGGTGAGCATCTTATTAATCGTAAAGTGCTTTCCAATATCTCTTAAAAAAGGAATATAATTTAAATTTTTTAACCAAGAGTAATTGTTAACAAATATAGGTTTAGTTTTTAAATTATTATTGTCTAAATATTTTATCAATATTTTTTTAATACTTTTTATATTGTTTTCAATCTCTGTCTCATCTAAAATTTTTCTTGTTTTATCTTTTCCTGATGGATCACCTATTCTAGTTGTGCCACCTCCAATCAATACGATCGGTCTATGTCCATGTTTTTGGAGCAATCTTAAACACATTATTTGAAGAAGACTACCAACGTGTAAGCTTTCAGCAGTACAATCAAAACCTATGTAGCCTTTGATATTTTGTTTATTTAATAACTGTGAAAGCTCCATTTCATTAGTACATTGATAAAAGTACCCTCTGTCTTTAAATTCTTTTAAAAATTTATTCATAGTTAAACAGTTCTACAATATACATTATTTAATAAAAAAAAATAAGAATGGGTAAAATTTATACAGTATTAGGTTTAATGAGTGGGACCTCAATGGATGGGGTAGATGCTTCAATCATAAAATCTGATGGTAATACCGAATATTCTTCGGAATTGGATAAATACTTTGAATATGACAAAGATCTAATAAAAAAACTATCAAACATCAGATTTAAGATCACAATAGCTGATGACTTGAAAAGGATCTCTGAAGAGATTAAAGAGCTGGAGAGAGAAATTACTTTATTTCATGTTAAAGTGGTAAATGAAATTCTTAATAAATCAGGAGTAGATATTGATTTAATAGGTTTTCATGGACATACGATTTTCCATGATAGTAATAGAAAAATTTCAATACAACTAGGTGATGGAAAATTAATGTCTCAATTGACTAAAAAAAAAGTTGTCTACAATTTTAGACAAAATGATTTACAAAATGGTGGGCAAGGAGCACCTTTAACTCCAATATTTCACAATATGATATCAAATAAAATAGTGGAAAAATTTAAATTAAAATTTCCTATTAATTTTTTAAATATAGGAGGAATTGCAAATATCACTTTAATATTAAAAAATGAAAATTTATCAGAACTTAATAAAATTTTTGCACATGATATCGGACCAGGTAATTGTCTAATTGATGAATGGATGAGAAAAAACTCAAAAGAAAATTTTGATAGTAACGGGCAGTATGCAAAATCAGGAAAAACAGATAACTTAATTTTGAATCAGGCTTTCGAAAATTTAAGTGCTAATTTAAATTATGGGAAATCTTTAGATATTAAAGATTTCGATATATTTTTTGCCAAGGGTTTATCATTAGAAGATGGGGCATCTACTATTACGGATCTTAGTGCAAAAATTATCGCTGATGGAATTGATTATATTAATAGTAAGAATAATTCTGCACCACTTAGATGTCTAGTGTGTGGAGGGGGAAGAAAAAATAAATATTTATTAGATAAATTAAAAAATTATTTTAACAAAATGTATATTGAACCAATAGACAACTACGATATTGATGGTGATTTTATCGAGTCGCAAGCTTTTGCTTATTTAGCTATTAGATCAATAGAAAATATGCCAATTTCTTTCCCGAGCACGACTAGATGTAATCAGATTTCTACGGGCGGGGTCCTAATTGAAAACTTCTAATATAAAGCAGTTTCTTTTTCAATATATCTATTAATTACTTTTGTTAAACTATGATGTGAGTTTGAAAAAAAATGATTGGCTTCATTCACTGAGTTAAAGTCCACATTAATTCCTTTTTGTGAACTTAATCTTTTATTTAATTCATTGACATTTTCAAAAGGCACTAATTCATCTTTTTTTCCGTGAACTATAATTCCTGAAGTTGGACATGGTGAAAGGAAGGAAAAGTCATAAACATTGGGCTGAGGTGAAATTGCAATGAATCTGTTAATTTCGGGTCTACGCATTAGAAGCTGCATAGCAATTAATGATCCAAATGAAAATCCAGCTATCCAACATTGTGAATTGTCAAAATTTTCTCTTTCTACCCAATCTAATGCAGCCGCAGCATCAGCCAATTCTCCTTGACCGTTGTCAAATTCTCCATCACTTTTTCCAACACCCCTGAAGTTTACCCTACAAACTGAAAAGTTATTATCCATAAAGGTGTTAAAAGTTTCAACAACAACTTTATTATTCATTGTTCCCCCGTATTGAGGATGTGGATGCAAAACTAATGCTATTGGAGATGTATTCCTTTTACTTTTATAATATTTAGCTTCAAGACGTCCAGCTGGTCCTGGAATAAAAACTTCTGATATTTTTTTGTCCATAATTGAAATTGATTATCACTCTCAAAAAATTAGTTATATTTTTCTATCAAAATAGAGTGACAAAATGCAAGTTTAAAAATTGATAATGTTGACTAAATCAGTCGGGAATATATAAATTAACCGCTAAAAACTTTAACTTATGAAGCTTACAACAAAAGGAAGATATGCTGTTATGGCTCTAACAGACCTTGCAAATTATGACTTAAAAGGTCCTGTTTCGCTTAGAGACATATCTTTAAGACAGAATATTTCTTTAATGTACTTAGAGCAAATATTTTTAAAATTAAAGAAAAATAAAATTGTTATCAGTTCAAGAGGAATTAAAGGTGGTTATAAACTTTCTAGGGCCCCATCAAATATTAAATTATCAGAAATATTGTTTGCTGTTGATGAAAAAATTAAAACTGTGAAATGCAATAAGTTTCTTAAAAAGGGATGTAATGGTAAATCGATAAAATGTAATACACATCATCTTTGGGATGAATTGGAGATTTATATAAACTCTTTCTTTGAGAATAAATATTTGAGTGATTTAAATAGAAATAGAAAATTTGAGGTAGTTACAAAATGAGAGAAAAAGAAATTGATAAGCTTAAAGATTATAAGTATGGTTTTACTACCGATATAGAAAATATTAAATCACCTAAAGGTCTTTCTGAAAATACGATTAAATTTATATCAAAAGCAAAAAATGAACCGGAATGGATGTTGAAATGGAGATTAAGTGCTTTTGAAAGATTACAAAAAATACAAGAACCAAATTGGCAAAAACCAAAATATCCTAAAATAAATTATCAAGATCTTTACTACTATTCTGCGCCTAAAACAACACAATCAAAAGTTAAGAATTTAAGTGATCTAGATCCAAAAATTTTAGATACATACAAAAAGTTGGGCATACCTTTAGACGAACAAAAGAAATTAAATGGAATAGCTGTAGATGCAGTATTTGACTCCGTTTCTGTCGCTACAACTTTTAAAGATACTTTATCAAAAGTTGGGGTAATTTTTTGTTCAATATCAGAAGCTATTCAGAAACACCCAGAGCTAGTTAAAAAGTATTTAGGATCAGTAATACCCATTAGTGATCATTTTTTTGCAACTTTAAACTCAGCTGTATTCACGGATGGCTCATTTGTTTATATACCCGAGGGTGTAAAATGTCCGATGGAGTTATCAACTTATTTTAGAATAAATGCATCACAAACTGGTCAATTTGAAAGAACATTGATTATTGCTGATAAAAATAGTTATGTAAGTTATTTGGAGGGTTGTACAGCCCCGATGAGAGATGAAAATCAATTACATGCTGCAAATGTCGAATTAGTTGCTCTAGAAGGAGCTGAAATTAAATATTCAACAGTCCAAAATTGGTATCCAGGAGATGAAAATGGTAAAGGAGGAATATACAATTTTGTTACTAAGAGGGGTTTATGCAAAGGTGACAACTCTAAGATATCTTGGACACAGGTAGAGACAGGATCCTCTATAACTTGGAAATACCCAAGCTGTATTTTAAAAGGTGACAATTCAGTCGGGGAATTTTATTCAATAGCAATAACTAATAATCATCAAAAAGCCGATACTGGAACTAAAATGATTCATATTGGTAAAAATACGAAAAGTAAAATAATATCAAAAGGTATCTCAGCTGGTAAAGCTGACAATACTTATCGAGGGCTTGTCGATATATTTCCTAATGCAAAAAATTCGCAAAATTATACTCAGTGTGACTCCTTACTTATGGGCAACAGATGTGGAGCACATACAATTCCATATATTAAAAATAGAAACTCAGATTCTAATATCGCACATGAAGCAACAACTTCAAAAATTAGTGAAGACCAATTATTTTATTGTCAACAAAGAGGATTAAATTCCGAAGAAGCAGTTAGTTTAATAGTTAACGGTTTCTGCAAGGAAGTCCTACAACAACTCCCCATGGAGTTTGCTGTTGAAGCTCAAAAACTTGTAGGAATTAGTTTAGAGGGAAGTGTGGGCTAATGTTAGAAATTAGTGATTTAAAAGCAAGCATTGATGATAAATTCATTTTAAACGGATTGAATTTATCGATTAATCAAGGAGAGGTTCATGCTTTAATGGGACCAAATGGGTCTGGAAAGAGCACTTTATCAAATATATTATCTGGAAAAAAGGGTTACGAGGTATCAGGAAAAATATCCTATGAGAAAGAAAATTTATTTGACCTTGAAATAGAAGAGAGAGCCCATAAAGGACTATTTCTTGCTTTTCAATATCCACTAGAAATTCCTGGAGTAAATAATAACAATTTTTTAAAAACTTCACTTAACGCTATTAAAAAAGCAAAAGGAGAAAAAGAACTTGATGCGCTTGAGTTTTTAAAACTAATAAAACAAAAAGCAAAAGATTTAAAATTTGACGAAAAAAATTTAAATAGACAACTCAATGTAGGTTTTTCAGGTGGTGAAAAGAAAAAGAATGAAATTTTGCAAATGTCAGTTTTAAAACCAAAACTATCTATACTTGACGAAACAGACTCAGGACTAGATATAGATGCACTAAAAATAGTTTCTGATGGTGTAAACTCTTTAAGAGATAAAAATAATTCATTTTTAATCATAACTCACTACCAAAGACTTTTACAATATATAAAACCTGATTTTGTACACGTTTTAATGAATGGTAAAATTGTAAAATCAGGAAAGGCGGAATTAGCTCTTGAACTTGAGGAGAAAGGTTACGAAAATATTTAGTGATGCAAAATTTAAAAAATATAAAAATTGAGGATGTAAGTTATTTAGGTAATTTGACTAATGAAGAAAAGACTTTTAGAAAAAAAAATCTTTCAGATTTTCAAACTCATGGTTTTCCATCCAAAAAAAATGAAGAATGGAGATTTATTGACCTAAATAGTCTATTATTAAAAAACTCCTCAAAACTAGAATTAATTTCAAAAAATTTAGTTAATGACAAAATAATAGATAATATCCTTAGAACTTTTCCGATTGATCTGTCTGATAAAAATTATATTTTAAGTGTTGACGGATTTATAAAAAAGATCGAAATTAAACACGAAGAAAAAAATTGTTATAAAATTGAAAGATCCGTTGATATAAATAAGCTTTCCTCAAAAG
Source organism: uncultured Pelagibacteraceae bacterium (assembly GCA_902603925.1). Lineage (GTDB taxonomy): Bacteria > Pseudomonadota > Alphaproteobacteria > Pelagibacterales > Pelagibacteraceae > Pelagibacter. The sequence goes on from CACKWQ010000007.1 coordinate 20,198, forward strand.
ACCCACTAGAATGTTTAAACAATGCTCTAAACACCGATTACATAAAATTAATTATTAATGAGAATTATTCATTTAATAAGCCCTTGGTTATTCTAAATTACTCAAATGAGTTAATGAATTCTGTAAGTCTAAACCAAAAATTTGATATTAGTATAAATAAAAATTCAAAATTGAGTTTAATAAATTTTTATAATTATAAATCAAAAAAAAGTTTTTATAATTTTCATCAATATTATTTTCTGCATGAAGGATCAATTCTTAAAAATTATAGTATAGATTTGTCAGATAATTCAAACTTAAACTATATTAAAACTAATATTGACTTGTCCAAAAACAGCATATCAGAAAATTTTATAATTACTCAAGGAAGTGAATATTCAAAAAACGAGATAAGTTGTAATTTAATTGAACCGTATAGTTCGGCATTCGTAAATGGAATTATAAACTTAAATAATCAAAAAAAGCACGAAATTAGAAGTAAAATAAATCATATCGCACCTAACACTAAAAGTTACCAATTAATTAAGTGCATTTTAAGTGAAAACTCGAAGGCTGTTTATCAGGGTAAAATTTTTGTAGATAAAGAAGCTCAAAAAACGGACGGTTATCAGTTAAGTAAAGCAATCTTATTAAATCAAAATACCGAATTTAATGCAAAGCCCGAACTAGAAATTTATGCGGATGACGTGAAATGCTCTCATGGTTCATCATCTGGCAGTTTAGATGATAATAAAATATTTTATTTAATGACAAGAGGGCTTAATAAAAATCAATCTAAAAAATTGTTAATTGATGGTTTTATATTGGATGTATTAGACAAAATCACAGATATATCTGTTAAAAAAATTGTAAAGAATATTTTAGGAATTAATTAATATGGATATAGAAAATATAAAAAAAGAATTTCCCATATTTAACAACAAGGTACAGAATAATGATTTAGTTTATCTAGATAGTGCCAACTCGTCACAAAAACCGTTGGTAGTCATTGATAGAATTTATGATTTTTATACCAAAGAATTTTCAAATGTTGGTAGAAGTGTACATTACTTGGCTGTAGCAGCAACCAACTTATATGAGAATACTAGAACTTCTGTACAAAAATATATTAATGCAAAGGAAAAAAATGAGATAGTTTTTACTAAAGGAGCTACAGAGGCAATTAATTTAGTTGCAAATACATTTGGCCAAAAATATTTAAGCAAAGGTGATGAAGTATTATTAACAGAGCTTGAACATCATTCTAACTATGTACCATGGCACTATCTTAGAAAATCTAAAGGAGTTAATATCATATTTGCCGAAACAAATGAGGATGGAGATATTTCAATAGAAAGTATAGAAAAAAAAATTACGGAAAAAACTAAAATAATTGCTCTTACACATCTATCAAATGTGACAGGCGCTATATTGCCAATTAAGGAAATAACAAAATTAGCTCACTCAAAGAATATTCCAGTATTAATAGATGGATGTCAAAGCGCCCCTCATATGAAACTTGATATGCAAGATCTTGACTGTGATTTCTACGCAATTTCTTGTCACAAAATGTATGGACCTACAGGACTTGGCATACTATATGCAAAAAAAAAATGGTTAGAGGATCTACCTCCCTACCAAGGCGGCGGAGGAATGATTAATGAAGTTAAAAAGGAAGATATAAGTTACGGTAATTTACCAAATAAATTTGAGGCAGGGACTATGGCTACAGCACAAGTAATTGCATTCGATGAGTCAATTAAGTTTCTTAATAAAATAGGAATAGAAAGCTTGATTAAACACGAAAATGAATTGTTGCAGTACGGTGAAGAAATTTTGAGAAAGAATAACTCTGTAAAATTAATCGGGAATCCAAAAAATAAAGGTGCCGTTTTATCATTTACAATTGATGGAATTCATCCACATGACATTGCTACAATTTTAGATGAGGATGGAGTTGCAATCAGGGCCGGACATCATTGTTGTCAAATACTTCACGATAAATTGGGATTGTCTGCTTCAGCAAGAGCATCATTAGGGGTATATAATACTAAAGATGATCTAGATAAGTTAAACGCATCAATTAATAATTGTAAAAAAATATTTAGTAGATAATGAATTTAAAGGAATTATATCAAGAAATCATATTAGATCATGGAAAAAATCCAAGGAATATTGGAAAATTTGAAAATTTTAATAAAGATGCAAAAGGACATAATCCATTATGTGGGGATAAAGTTCATTTATTTTTAAAACTAGATGAAAATAAGCAAATAAGCGATATATCATTTGAAGGAGAAGGATGTGCTATTTCTATGGCGTCTGCCTCAATAATGACTGATTTAATGAAAGGAAAAAAGGAGGAGGAAGTTAAAGAAATTGCTTCAAAGTTTTTAGATATGATTAAAGAAAAGGATGATATAAAAACTAATTTAGTTAGTGATGATCAAAAAACAAAATTAATGAGCTTAGGTGGTGTGAAAAATTACCCAATGAGAGTAAAATGTGCTACATTATCATGGCATGCTTTGTTATCTGCTTTAGATGATTTTCAAAAAGAAGTAAGTACAGAGTGATTTTTAAATGGAACTAAAAGAGAAAATTATTGGAGAGATTAAAAAAATATATGATCCTGAAATCCCGGTGAACATCTATGAGTTAGGATTGATATATGACATAAATGTTAATAAAAAATCTGTTAACATTAAAATGACATTGACAACCCCAAATTGTCCTGTAGCAGAAAGTTTACCAAAAGAGGTTAAAGATAGTGTGATGCAATTGGATGAAATTGAAAAAGTTGAACTAGATCTTGTTTGGGATCCTCCATGGAATAAATCTATGATGTCAGAAGCAGCAAAATTGGAGTTAAATTTGTGAGTAATCAAGTTATTAAATTAAGCGAAAATGCAGCTTTAAGAATTAAGGAAATCATGTCCAAAGCTGAAAAAGATTCAATAGGCGTAAGAGTTGGAGTTAAATCTGGTGGTTGCGCAGGTATGTCATATATAATGGAATATGCCAAAACCTCAAAGCCTGAAGACGAAGTTATAGAAGACAAAGGAGTTAAACTATTTATAGATCCATCCGCAATAATTTATTTAATTGGGACAGTAATGGATTACAAAAAAGATGAATTCTCTTCATCGTTTATTTTTAAAAACCCAAACGAAACAGAAAGATGTGGTTGCGGTGAATCTTTTAAGATCTAAAAATTAACAACTGTAATACATATCAAACTCTATTGGATGTGGAGTATGTTCAAAGTTATGAATTTCTTCCATTTTTAGTTCTATATATGCATCAATTTGATCGTCAGTAAATACACCGCCTTGAGTTAAAAATTTTCTATCCTTATCTAGACTTTCCATGGCTTCTCTTAAGGAACCGCAGACAGTTGGAATTTTTTTAACTTCTTTTTCACTCAATGCATAAAGGTCTTTATCAAATGATTTACCTGGATCTATTTTATTTTTAATCCCATCAAGTCCTGCCATTAACATGGATGCAAAAGTTAAATATGGATTACCTGATGCATCTGGAAATCGAATTTCACATCTTGCAGCCTTTTTACTTAATGTAATCGGGATTCTGCATGAAGCAGATCTATTTCTAGCTGAATATGCCAACAATACAGGTGCTTCAAAACCTGGAATTAATCTTTTATAACTGTTGGTTGTTGCGTTCGCAAAAGCGTTAATTGCTCTAGCATGCTTAAGTATTCCACCTATATAATGAAGTGCAGTTGTCGATAGACCTGCATATTTGTTACCCATAAATAAAGGAGTATTCCCTTTCCATATAGATTGGTGAACATGCATTCCAGAACCGTTATCACCTTTTACTGGTTTAGGCATAAAAGTTGCAGTCTTTCCAAATGAGTGAGTCACCATGTGTACTGCGTATTTATATAATTGTATATTGTCTGCTTGATTTACTAATGTACCAAAATACATACCAAGCTCATGTTGACTTGGAGCCACTTCATGGTGATGTTTTTCGACTTTTATCCCCATATCCTTCATGGCCTTTAAATATTCACTCCTCATGTCCTGAGCACTATCAACTGGAGGCACGGGAAAATAGCCACCTTTTACGCCAGGTCTGTGACCCATGTTTCCGTTATCATATTTCTTACCAGTGTTGTATGGTCCTTCAGTACTATCAATACTAAAACCAGTCTCGTTCATATCATTCTTATATCTGACATCATCAAACACAAAAAACTCAGGTTCAGGCCCAAAAAATGCTTTATCTCCAATATTTGTTTTTTTAAGGTAATCTTCTGCTTTTTTTGCAGTACCTCTTGGATCTCTTTCATATGGATCTTTTTTAATTGCATCTAAAACATCGCAAAAAATATTTAGTGTATTATGTGAAGTAAATGGATCAACTACAGGTCTAGATAAATCAGGTTTTAAAATCATATCAGACTCATTTATTGCCTTCCAGCCTGCTATTGAAGATCCGTCAAAAAATATTCCTTCCTCAAGCATTTCATCATCAACAACTTTTGCATCCATAGTTACGTGCTGAAGTTTACCTCTTGGATCAGTGAACCTTAGATCTACATAATCAATTTGTTTATCTTTAATAATTTTTTGAATGTTTTTTGCGCTCATATATCTCCTATTAAAAGTGGCTTATTAACAAAAAAAAGTATATTAATATCGCCTATTAAATTGATAACTAATATGCATTTAACGCATACATTAAAACTTAAATTATAATTAATGGCAATCAATTATTAGTTGTATGGATGACTTATTAAATAAAGAGCCAGTTCAAAGAGTGCAGAATGCTTTAAAATCATATAGTAGCGAGATTAAAGTACAAATATTAGACCAATCTGCAAGGACTGCGAATGAAGCCTCAAATGCTTTAAACTGCGATGTAGGAGCTATAGTAAAAAGTTTATTATTAAAGACGGAAAATGACTTTATTTTATGCCTCATTTCAGGAGACAAAAGATGTTCATTAAACAAAATAAAAAAAATGCTTAACCAAAAAGACGTTTCGATGGCTAATGCCGAAAGTGTAAAAGAGATTACAGGTTTCACAATTGGTGGAGTGTCACCAATTGGCCTAATTACAAATTTAACAATACTAATTGATATAAATCTAAGTAGATTTGAGGATATTTATGCAGCAGCGGGTCATCCGAATGCTATATTTAAAATAAAATCTAAGGATCTCCAAAAAATTACATCAAGCAAAACCTTAGATATAAGTGAATGACAACTCCAAAAACTATAGATTATATTCTTCTTACCATTTTATCTTTAATATGGGCATCAGCTTTCTTTAATATAAAAATCGCTACTTACTCATACGGACCACTTACTATTGCTTTTTTAAGAATATTTTTAGGCGCACTTTTAATTGTATTGATATGTTTTTTTAAAAAAATTAAAATTGAGGCATTCTCAGGGGATTGGTACTGGTTTGCATTAATTGGTTTTGTTAATTTGGTAATACCGTTTTTCTTAATTGCATACGGTGTCCAAAAAATACAAAGTAATTTAGCAGCAATTTTAATGTCAACTACTCCATTGAGTTCGGCAATTTTAGCTCATTTTTTTACAAAAACAGAAAAAATAAATTCCACAAAAATAGCAGGCGTAATAATTGGTTTTGCAGGAATTTTAATTTTATTCTCTGACAATATTCTTATCAACAACGAAAATTTTTTTTATGCTTTAATGATACTAGTAGGTTCGACTTTTTATGTAATTGGTGGAATTTTAACATTAAAAATAAGTTCTAAAAAAAACGAAAACTTAACAAGTTCTATATTAATATGGGGAGCAATAATTATTTTCCCAATTATGATATATTACGAACAACCTTGGAATTATTTACCAAGATTAGATTCTACTATTTCATTATTGTATCTTGGCATCTTTCCAACTGGCATCGCATGGTTAATAAGATTTCATATTTTAAAAAAAAATGGGTTAGTTTTTCATTCACAAGTAGCTTATTTAATTCCTATTTTTGGAGTAATTTTAGGATACATATTTTTAAAAGAGGTTATTACATTTAAAGTTATAATCGCTTTATTTGCTGTTGTTTTAGGTTTTTATTTTGTTAGGAGATCAATTAAACAAAATCTTGCTTCAAACTAGATAAAATTGAAATATGACTTGGATTTGTTTCGCAACAACCACCAATAATTGTAGCCCCATTATCGACAAATTTTTTTCCTAAATTTTTAAAAGTTTCATAAGCTACCTCTTTTTTACCCATAACAGTATTAAGGTTAACTGCATCTTCATTATATTTAGCTTTATTTATTTTTCTTACTGGCGACGGCTCGTCATCTCCCCATAAGTTCACTTTATATCCAAATGGTAAACCCTGTTTTTTTAACTCTGAAATAGAATTTTTTGCAATTTCCATTGATACACAAGAAGCTATTAATCCAATCCAGCTTGAATGTTTATATTTTTTTATAACCTCTGTTATTGTCTCTCCAGATGGTAATTTGCCTTTTTTATTTAAATGAATACCAACTAAAATAGGTTTTTTATATTCAGTTATTATTTCTGATGCAATACCAATTTCCCTTCCACTTGATATAACATCTAAATAAAAAAAATCTACGTAATCCTTAATACAATTAACTTGTTCATTAAATGCTTTATGTATAACTTCTTTATCTCGTATATCCTCCTTATAAGTATCATGTTGCGCAGGTATACTGCCTCCAATCATGATTTCTTTTTTTGATTTTTCTCTTGCTTTTAAAGCAAGTTCGCAAGCTTTTTTATTTGCAAATTCGAAAAGATGATTGACTTTATTTTGTTCCATTCTTATTCTTCTACTAGAAAAGTTATTTGTAATTATAACTTCTGCACCTGCTGAAATATATTCTAAATGACAATCAATAATTAAATCGTGATATTTCTCATCAATAACCGCACTTGTTGACCAAAGTGTTCCTTTAGAAATTAAACCTTTAGCATGGAGTTCTTGACCCATTCCACCATCTAATATTCTTAATTTTTTAAAAAAATTTTTTTCCATAAATTAGTGTTGATTATAATGATCAATTTTGCAAGCTCAAGTTGAGTTTGAATTTTGTCCCATTTACATTCAACTCAAAAGAGTTTTAAATGTAGGTTAAAAAACTATGGAGGAAAAATGAGCGCAGAAGCATTGAAAGTGTCCTCAGTATTAGATACCTCTCACCTTAAGGTTAAATTTCCATTCAAAGCAAAGTATGGAAACTACATAAACGGAAAATTTGTAGAACCTAAGTCTGGCAAATACTTTGATAATAGTAGCCCGATTTCTAATGAGAAAATCTGTTCTGTTGCACGATCAAACGAAAAAGACGTAGAAGCTGCATTAGATGCAGCACACGCAGCTTTTCCTGAATGGGGAAAGACAGACATCACAACAAGATCAAATATATTGAACAAAATTGCTGATGTTTTAGAAAAAAACTTAAATTTGCTTGCAGTCGCTGAATGTTTAGACAACGGTAAACCTATCAGAGAATGCATGGCAGCAGACTTACCATTGGTTATTGATCATTGGAGATATTTTGCAGGAGTAATAAGAGCAGAGGAAGGTTCTATTGCAGAGATCGCAAATAACCAATATTCATATAACTTTCACGAACCATTAGGTGTAGTAGGTCAAATAGTTCCGTGGAACTTTCCATTATTAATGGCAACATGGAAACTGGCACCAGCTCTTGCTGCAGGAAACTGTTCAGTTTTAAAACCAGCTGAGCAAACTCCAGCATCTATTATGGTAATGATGGAACTTATTGGGGACTTATTACCTCCAGGGGTTGTTAACATAGTTAGTGGTTTTGGATTAGAAGCGGGTAAACCTTTGGCTTCATCTAAAAGAGTTGCAAAAGTTGCATTCACTGGTGAAACAACAACTGGTAGATTGATTATGCAGTATGCAGCACAAAACATAATACCAATAACATTGGAACTTGGTGGTAAATCTCCAAACATTTTCTTTGAAGATATAATGGACAAAGATGATGACTTCTTTGATAAATGTATTGAAGGTTTTGTGATGTTCAATCTTAATCAAGGAGAAGTTTGTACATGTCCGAGCAGGGCTTTAGTACAGGAGTCTATTTATGACAAGTTCATGGAGAGAGCTATTGCTAGAACAAAAGCGGTTGTGCAAGACAATCCTTTAAAAATGGAAACAATGATTGGAGCTCAAGCGTCAGTTGAGCAGATGGAGAAGATTAAATCTTATCTTGAGCTTGGTAAAAAAGAGGGCGCTAAAGTTCTTACAGGTGGAAGTGTAGCAAAATTAAACAGTGGATTGGAAAAAGGTAATTACATACAACCAACTGTTTTTGAAGCTAAAAACGATATGAGAATCTCTCAAGAGGAGATTTTCGGACCTGTAGTATCTGTGATTAAATTTAAAGACGAAGCAGAAGCGTTGAAAATTGCTAATGATACTCTTTATGGTTTAGGAGCAGCTGTATGGACTAGAAATGGCAATATAGCTCATAGAATGGGTAGAGCGATACAGGCAGGAATAGTATGGACTAATTGTTATCATGCATATCCAGCTCACTCTCCATTTGGTGGATACAAACAATCAGGAGTTGGAAGAGAAACTCATAAAATGATGCTTGATCATTATAGACAGAATAAGAACCTTCATGTTTCTTATGCTGAAAAGAAATTAGGCTTCTTTTAAACAATAATATATACTGGCCCATGATTCTAAATCATGGGCCGGACTTTAAAAATGAAAGTATCTGCAACTAACTCAGCATTAGATCTGCTATCAGAGCTTAAAGGTAAATATGGTGAAAAATTAATGTTTCATCAATCAGGCGGATGTTGCGATGGAAGTGCACCAATGTGTTTTCAGGAAGGAGAATTTCCTCTTGGGGATAATGACGTGAAATTAGGTGAAATTGGTGGTGTTCCTTTTTATATGAATGGTGACCAATATGAAAAGTGGAAGCATACCGACTTAACAATTGATGCAGTGAATGGAATAGGCGGAATGTTTTCGTTAGATAACGGAACAGGTCGCAGATTTCTGACAAAATCAGAAATCTGCTTAGTCGTAGATAACGACGAAAAAAAATAATTTTTTACTGACCAGGCGCTTTGTAACCAATTTTACTGGCTTTAGTTGTTGCCTTTGTAAAATCAATAGCTTCTAAGATAGTTAAATTTTTAACAGCCCCAGTAGACTCTGTTACTAGTTTAATCGCAGCAAAGTCATCAAATGACCCAAACTCTGCTACAACAATAAAATCATATGAACCTCTAACAATATCCATACTGTGTATTGTTCCGCCCACAGCTTTAGTTAATTGTTCTACTACAGCTTTCCTATCACTAGTGGGATCTTTCATAAATCCCTGAAAAGCTTTATCAGTATAATTACCCATTACGTATGCTTTCATAATATCTCCTTTTTTTAAAAGTTAAGCTTAACAAAAATTCTATATTTATAAAAACTTAAATTGTCTCAATCAAATTACTAAAATTAAAGGATTTATTTTCTTGTAGCAATAAATACACCAATAGATGCCAGTATAAACCCAATTAAATCAATGGTAGTTAAATCTTCATTTAAAAATATCCAGGCCATAGAAGCAGTTACAATAGGAATTAAAAAGAAAAGTGATATTGTTTTGCTGGCCGAGTTTTCTTTTATCAAAAACATTAAAATTGAAAATGCACCCAAAGAAACTAAAAATACTTGATGACCCATTGCCAATAAAAATTGTGTATTTATGTCTATAAATGGTTTTTCAAAAATAAAAAAAATTATTATTAGATGAAATAATACTGCACTTACTGCTTGATACATATTGTTCACAGCTAAAGGAATATTATTGCTTACTTTCTTTTGCCAAACAGTCGAAATTGTAATAGCTAACAAAGCAATTAATGTAGAAAAAATTCCTTCCAAAGGTAATGACTTCCCAACATCAAAACCAATAACTAAAACAGCTCCTAGAAAACCCATAAGAACCCCAACCCATTGATTAAATGATACATTTTCATTTAATATATATCCTGCAAAAATATTCGTAAGGATTGGCTGCAGAGTAACAATTAAGGCGACTATTCCAGTTGGAAGGCCAATGAAAATTGCGTAAAAAACCCCGCCAAGGTAAAATCCATGAAATAAAATTCCAGTACTTAAAGAGTTAAGTAAATTATTTATACTAACTTTTAATTGAAGTTTTTTAAAAATACAAAATACAAAAAAACACAAAGTTACAAAAGAAAATCGAAAAGCTAATGCAGAAAAAGGGTCACTGTTTAAAACAATAGGCAATGTTGTGATAAAAGCTGAAGACCATAGCAGAACGAATATTAAAGGGAAAAACTTTGACACTTTATTTTTGTTAATTTAACTATATATTTAGGTTAATTTATCATTAAATAGATCATAAAAAAAAAACTATGTATAGCAAATTTGGACAGTTTATAGATGGAAAATGGTTAGAGGCCGAAAAAAAAGAAACTTACGAGGTAATTAATCCAGCAACAGAAGAGATAATTGGAAATGCCTCAAAGGCATCAAGTGTAGATGTGCAAAAAGCGCTGAAATCAGCACAGCAAGGATTAGAGATATGGAAAAATACTGATCCTTGGACAAGATCCAATATAATACGAAAAATTGCTGACCTTATAAGAGAAAAAAAAGAAGTTTTAGCAAAGTGGATGACAATGGAAAATGGCAAACCTTTATTAGAGGGTTTAGCTGAAGCAAACGGTTCTGCAGATATATTTGAGTGGAATTCTGAGGAAACTAAAAGAATATTTGGTCAAACTGTAGAAAGTAGAAATAAAAATACACGTATCCATGTTTATTACCAGCCAGTTGGTGTTGTTGCCGCTTTAGTGCCATGGAACTTTCCACTAATTTTAGCATCAAGAAAAATTTCAACCGCTTTAGCAGCAGGTTGTTCAGTTATTTGTAAGCCAGACGTAATAACTCCTGGGACTGTGATGGAATTAGTGGATATATGCAGACAAGCTGGTGTGCCCCCTGGAGTAGTGTGTCTTCTTTCTGGAGATCCACCATCTATATCAAATGAGCTTCTTGAATCTGATATTGTTAAAAAAGTATCTATCACAGGCTCTACAAGAGTAGGAAAATTAATCTTAAAAAAAGCTGCAGATAAAGTACAGAGAGTTACAATGGAACTTAGTGGCCACTCTCCATTTATAGTTTTTGACGATGTTGATATTAATAAAGTAGCAGATATGGCAATCAGTGCAAAATTTAGAAATAATGGACAAGTATGTATTTCTCCTAACCGTTTTTATATCCAAGAAAATAAAAAAGATGAGTTTATAACTGCGTTTATTTCTAGAACAAAAAAACTAAAAATTGGAAACGGTATGGATGAAAGTACTCAATTGGGACCTTTGACTACTGCAAAAAGGTTAGCAGAAATTGAGGATTTAGTTGAAATTACTAAAAAAGAGGGAGCAAAAGTATTATTAGGTGGAAGGAGACCTCCTGATTTTAATAAAGGCTATTATTACGAACCTACAGTTTTTGATGAGGTAAAAGATAATTTTACAATTATGAGTCAAGAGCCCTTCGGACCTTTGGTGCCAATTCTATCATTTAAAAGCTTTGATGAAGTGATTGAGAGAGCTAATAATAACGACCTTGGATTGTGCAGTTATATTTATACAAACTCTATGGATCAAGCCAATAGAGCATCAGAGCTTATGGAGACAGGCACAGTAGCAGTTAACACACATCAAGTTCCACTTGCTGAAGCACCATTTGGGGGAATTAAACAAACGGGATATGGACGTGAAGGAGGATCAATGACCATTAAAGATTATCTTAATGTTAAATATACTCATTTAGGATTAAAGGTTTAAAATTTCAAAATGAAGTTGTCAAGAATTGGAAATATTGGAGAGGAAAAACCCGTCATAATAGACAAAGATGATAATTATAGAGACTTATCATTGGTAATTAAAGATTTTGATCAATCAACATTAAATTTCGATACATTAAAGAAAATATCTGAAATTGACATAAATTCATTATTAGTACTTCCAAAAGATAGTAGAATAGGCGCATGTGTAAAAAATCCATCAAAATTTATTGGGATTGGACTAAATTTTAAAGACCATGCATTAGAGCAAAATCTCCCAATACCTAAAGAACCAATTATTTTTTCAAAATTTACAAATTGTGTATGTGGTCCTAATGATGATATTGAAATTCCTAGAGGTTCTAATCATACTGATTGGGAGGTTGAACTAGGTTTTATTATGGGAAAAAGAGCAAAGTATGTTTCGGAGGAAGAGGCAATGGACTATGTTTTGGGTTTTACTTTAGTAAATGATGTTAGCGAAAGAAATTTACAAAAAAATAGAGGATTAACTTGGGATAAAGGAAAAGGATTTGATACATTTGGACCTGTAGGTCCTTATATATTGACTAAAGATGAGATTGGTGATTTTCAAAACCTAGATATGTTTTTAGATGTAGATGGAGAGAGAATGCAAACCGGCAATTCTCAACAAATGATCTTTGATGTAAAAAAGCTTGTGTCATATATGAGTCATTGTATGACTCTACTCCCAGGGGACATCTGCTGTACAGGAACTCCTCCAGGAGTAGGGGAAAATATGAAACCACCAAGATTTTTAAAAGGTGGTGAAAAAATTGTTTTGGGTATCGATAAATTAGGAATCCAAACACATAAAGTGGTTAAATAAATACAATGATTAAAAGAGATTTATATTACGAGAGAATTCCAACAAAAACTTTAAGAGAAGATGTTAGATATCTTGGAAATATACTTGGTAGAGTAATTAAAGAACAAGAAGGAAATAAATTTTTTACTATTGTTGAAAATACCAGATTATTATCAAAAGCTAATATAGCAAATAAAAATCATAAAGAACCATTTAAAAAACTATCTCAACAAATTAAAAAATTAAGTCCATCGAATATATATAAATTAACTAGAGCATATAATCATTTTATGAATCTTTATAATATAGCTGAGTCAATTGATGCATCTAGAACGCTTGATCAATATGAGAATACAAAAACATCAAAAAAAAGAATTAATATATTTATAGAGGAAATTTTTGAAAGTTTTTTCAAAAATAAAAAAATTTCTAATAATAAAATTTATAATATTGCTAAAAATATGAATATTGGAATTGTATTAACTGCGCACCCCACCGAAGTGAAAAGAAGAACGCTAATACAAAAATATCACACATTGATTGAAATTTTAGAACAAAGAAATTTACTTAGAAATTATCCTTCTAAAATTAAAATTTTAGATAAAAAAATGTTCGATGAAATTTCAATTATTTGGAATACGGACGAATTAAAAAGATCTAAGCCCTCACCATTTGATGAGGCAAGGTGGGGGTTAGCAATTATTGAAGATAGTTTATGGGAGACTATCCCAAAAGTATATCGAAGATTAAATGAAATTTTTGTAAAAAATATGAAAAAAGGACTTCCTAAAAACTTTAATCCTATTGAATTTGGATCTTGGATGGGTGGAGATAGAGATGGAAATCCATTTGTAACATCCAAAGTAACCGAAGAAGTAATACTTTTATCTAGATGGGAGGCAGCAAAATTATATGAAAAATCACTTACAAAATTAATTAGATCATTTTCAATGCAAAAGTGCTCCAAAAAAATTTTAAAAGTCACAGGAAAAACTTATGAACCATACAGAGTTTACCTGCGTCCTTTGAGGGATAAAATAAGAAGGACTCATAGATTAATCGAGCAATATTTAGTTCAAAAAATTTCATTAGACGAAAAAAAACTTATATCTTCTAGGGAAGAAATCTTAAAGCCCTTAAGAGTTGTGAGAGAGTCACTAGAACAAAACCAATGCGAAAATATTGCTAGTGGCGAATTGTTAGATTTAATGAGAAGAGCAAAATGTTTTGGTATAAATCTTGCTAGATTAGATATTAGACAAGAGTCATCCAGGCATTCACAGCTAATTTCAGAAATAATTAAAAAAAAATATAAAAAAAATTATTCTAAATGGAGTGAAAATGAGAAGATTAAATTTTTATCAAAAAAACTGAAGGGTAAAAATTTTATTAATAATTTTAATTTTAAAAATAAAGAAAATAAAGAAGTTTGGTCAACTTTTAAAAATTTAGCTAAACAGCCTGAAGAATGTTTAGGTGCTTATGTTATTTCTATGACATCATCCGCCTCTGATATTCTTTCGGTTATGCTTTTACAAAAAGAAGCAAATATACAAAAAAAATTAAGAGTTGTTCCATTGTTCGAAACTTTAGACGATTTAATTAATGCAAGATCAATTATGAAAGGTCTATTTGGCCTTCATTGGTATAAAAAAATGATAAAAAGCAAACAAGAAATAATGATAGGGTATTCAGATTCAAGCAAGGATGCTGGGAAATTATCTGCAAGCTGGCATCAATATAAACTACAAGAGGATGTTGTTAATCTTGCAAAAAATTTTAAAATCGATGTAACTTTTTTTCATGGAAGAGGTGGTTCTGCAGGAAGAGGGGGAGGTCCAATACAAGCAACTTTAAGATCACAACCTCCAGGATCTGTAAATGGTAAAATCAGGATTACTGATCAGGGTGAAGTCATACAGCAGAAATATGGTTATGAACCAATGGCAAAATATAACCTTTGTAGTTATATAGGATCAGTCATGCAAGCAACTTTAAATCCACCTCCGAAGCCTAAAGATAAATGGAGAGACTTAATTCAAAAAATGTCAGAGATCTCTACAAGTTCATACAGAAAAAATATAACACCAAATTCAGAATTTATAAGATATTTTAAAACTGTTACTCCACACATGGCTTTAGGTAAACTATCAATTGGTTCTAGACCTTCTAAAAGAAAAAATATTGACAGCATTAAAGGATTAAGAGCAATCCCTTGGGTATTTGCATGGACTCAGATTAGATTGATGTTACCTGCCTGGCTTGGAACTGCTGAGGCACTTAGATATTCGTCTATAAAAACATTTAAAAAAACATTAATAGATATGGAGAGGAATTGGCCATATTTCAATTCTACTATGGACTTGTTAGATATGGTTTTATCTAAAGTAGATCCAGAGATATCAAAAGTTTATGAGCAAAATTTAGCAGATCCACAATTAAAAAGAGTAGGTAAAAAACTAAGATTTCAGTTTGATGCTGTTAAAAAACTTAATCACGAAATTACTCCTAAAGAAATATTACAGCAAAGAAAAGCTTTTAGAGGACCAGCTATAATAAGAAATATTTATGCGGAGGTACTAAATGTACTGCAAGCGGTTGTTATGAATAAATTAACTAATAAAAAACTCAGTAAACTAAGCAAAAAAAACCTTGATGATGCGTTAATGACAAGTATTGCGGGAATATCTGCTGCCATTAAAAATACTGGCTAATATGATTGAAATATTCTTCGCTTTAAGTGCTGGTGTTATAAGTTTTTTATCTCCGTGTGTATTACCTCTTATACCAGGTTATATAGCTTATATCACAGGTAGTACTCTTGATGAAATACTTGAAAAAAAAAATATTAATTTATTGCCGATAATTCTTTTCACATTAGGATTTTCGATAGTGTTTATAATATTTGGTGCAGCAGCATCCTTCATTGGTCAATTGTTACTAAAAAATTCAATGGTATTAAGAATTTTTGCGGGCGTAGTAATAATTATTTTTTCATTACACATAATTGGAATTGTAAATATTAAATTCTTAAATTATGAAAAAAGAATTCAGTCAACTGATAATAAAGGTATATTTGCTCCTATTCTTATAGGTATGGCGTTCGCTTTTGGATGGACACCTTGTATAGGACCTATACTAGGTTCAATTTTAATATATGCATCAACCACTGACAGTCTTCCTAAGGGCATAATACTTTTAAGTTTTTACTCTTTAGGTTTAGCATTTCCATTTATTCTTTCAGGTTATTTGATTCAAAAATTCATGCTTATCTCAAGAAATCTTAAACAAAAAATGATTATAATTAACAGAATAGGAGGTAGCCTTTTATTAATCACAGGGATATTAATTATTACAAATCAGTTCCAAGTTTTAGGGTACTATCTTTTAGAAATATTACCTTTTTTACAAAACTTTGGTTAATTAAAATTTTTTCCTTTTTTCGTATAAATAATTAAAACAACTCCTAATAAAATTATAACACCTCCTAAGTATAATTCATTAGTCGGGCTTTCTCCTAGTAGAAGTATTGCAGCAAGTAAACCAGTGAGTGGAATACCCATAGTTACAATTGGTAAAACTTTATAAAGAGGATTATTTTTAAGCACATAATAAAAACACCCATAAGTAACTGGCTGCATAAAAAAGCCCAAATAAATAGCTATCAACCAAGAATTTGTGCTTGCAGATTTGATATAGTCGATAGAATTTCCATCTAAAATATTTGATAATAAAATTAGAATCGGTCCCGAAAACAAAGCTAACCATGCAACTAGAGCTAATGGTTTTAATTCTTTACTAAGTGGCTTTACCAAAACTTGACCCAAGGCCCATATACCAGACCCTAAAATTGTAAGAAAAATTCCTAAAAACTTACCTTCTAAACTAGGTGAACCAGTTAAAATATATACTCCCACAAAAGCTACCAATATTCCAAATAAGCTCCTAATATTTGGTTTTTCCTTAAGCATAAAATAAGCAAATAAAACACCAAATGGAACTTCTGTTTGAACCAATAAAACTGCCGCTGAGGCATCAATTAAATTTAACCCACTGTATGTAACACTATATTGAATTGTATTTGCAACAAGAGATGCAATAAAAATTCTTAATAAGTATCCTTTTGGTATCGGAAACCACCAAATCAGAATAGATGCTGCAAATGTAAATCTTAGACCCATTAAAAGAATTGGTGGAAAATCAATCATTGCTGGCTTTGCAATTACAAAACCAAAACCTAAAAAAATTGGTACTAAGGATGCAATTAGTGTATCTTTAATTGTCAAAAGTTAAATTTTCTTTTTAAGTGACGCAGTTTTCCTTCGGTGCTATCAAAATCTATATATGCACCTTGTAAAAACCTATTACCTTCGTTTGCATCAAATTCTGTTCTTCCATGTAATAATCTGTAGTTATCCATCATCAAAAGATCGCCAGACATTAATTTGAATTCAATTTTATATTTATCAGAATTATACATTGAGGAAATTTTATTTCTTGCCTTATAGTATAAATCTAGTTGATCTTTATTTAATATTGGAACAAAATCTAATCTCGGACTAAATTTAACTTGTTTAAATTTTTTATTTTCATCTAATTTAATCAGCTCAGACCAACCCTCTAATACTACATCTTTATCAATAAATTTAAATTTCACTTTCACTTTTGTTAGAATATCATAATATTCTTTAAAATCTTTTTTAAGATCCTCGGTTACTGTGTATCCATCAACTAAAGTTGAAAATCCACCACTTACTTCATTAGTAATGCAATGCAAAAGCTGAATGCATGGTACAGGGTTTCTATAAGGATTATCAGTATGGGGTGCTAAAGGCAAAGATGTATATGCGAGATCATTTGGATTTGGAACTGATTTTACATTAAAATGTTCCCCAAAATTTGTTCTTCTCACACTCCCTATTGAATTTGCAAACTTAACTATAAAATTATCATTTGTAGGTACATTTTTAAAAATCACAAAACCATATTTGTAAAATTCAGTAAGTAAATTATACATTTCTTTACTCTCATAAATTTCATCATAGAAATTATATTTATTAATATTGCCTAAAGTTGAATCCCACTTTTCTTTGCTTATTGATTGTATTAAAAAATCGTCTTTTGAAAATTCTTGTATTATCTTATTAATTTCTAATTTAAAATTTACACCATCATTAAAATTAACTTCAAGTAGATCATTACTAATTCTAGCGCTCTTGATAGATATGTCGGTATTTAAAAAAGTTGGATCAAATTTTCTTTGCTGGGTATTATTGTCAAAATATTTCTCATTACTTACCCTTTCCCTTAGCCAAAAGGGGTGTATTTCTTGAGATGAAGATCCATTATTAAATAGGACCTTGTTATCGTTCAATTCTATCTTCATTATTTGTAGGATTATTTAAAATTTCACTTTTATCAAGATAAATTAAATAGTATTACATGCTAAAGATGAAGCAAATAAGTGAAATTAATTACAAGGTTTATTACAGGTTCTTAAACTCTTTAGCCCTAGATTTGACAAGATTTTATAGACAAAAGTTAAGCAAGTCTTTTAAAGTTTCAAATAAACTAAAGGGAAGGGGCTACGATCCTGTAACCACATCAGACAAACTATTTGAAAAGTTTATTAGGTCAAAGATATCTAAAAAATTCCCCTCCCATCAAATTATAGGAGAAGAGTTAGGTAAAAAATCCTCCAAAAGTAATTTTTCTTGGGTAATTGATCCAATTGATGGAACAAGATCCTACGTTATAGGTAATCCATCATGGAGTAACCTTATTGCTTTAAACTATAAAGGAAAACCAATTTTCGGTTTAGCAAATTTTCCTGAATTAAATAAATTTTATATAAATTATAATTCTAAAATTGCTTATTTGGTAAAAGATGGTGTAAGAAAAAGAATCAAAGTAAATAAAAACGTTAAATTTTTAAATGCAAGAATAGCTGGAGCTTTCCATGGAGCCTTAAGCCTCAAAAAACAGTCAAAAATCACAAAAGTTATAAAACTTTTAGAATTTCCATGTTTCGATGCATTAAGCTACGCACATTTAGCAGAAGGTAAAATAGATATAGTGCTTCAATGTCAGAATAAAATTTGGGACATCCATCCTTTGATACCAATTATCGAAGCTGCAGGAGGTTTTATTAAAACTTGGTCGAATAATGATGCTGTAAAAGCTGGAAATATAGCGGTATCAGGAAATAAAAATAATCTTAATCAAATACTAAAGTTATTAAGACCTGCTTTGAAATAAATAAAATGGAAAAACTTTTAATATATATTGTTGCATTTAATCACGAGAAATTTATTGAAAAAGTTCTTGAAAGAATAGACAAAAAAATTTTTGATAAATTCGATACAGAAATTTTAGTTAATGATGACTCCTCTGAGGATAATACACTCCGGATATTAAAAAACTACGAACAAAAAATAAGTAGTGAAAAATGTAGGTTTAAAATTTTGTCTAATCCACAAAATTTAGGTTATGGTGGCAATCAAAAAATTGGGTATCATTACGCTATCAAATATAATTTTGACTACGTGGCACTTTTACATGGAGATGGCCAATATGCACCTGAATTGCTAGAAGAATTAATTGATGAAATGAAAACTAAAAAAGCTACGGCAGTATTTGGTTCGAGGATGATTAATAAGGGCGGTGCCTTAAAAGGGGGTATGCCTTTATATAAGTTTATAGGGAACAAAATACTCACATTTATACAAAATAAAATTTTGTCTTCAAATTTATCAGAGTTTCATTCTGGCTATAGAATATATAGTGTTCAAACATTAAAGGAAATTCCTTTTAATATGAATTCAAACGATTACTCTTTTGATACAGAAATAATTATTCAATTATTGTTATCAAAAAAGAAAATTGTAGAGTATCCAATTCCAACTTATTATGGGGAAGAAATATCATATGTAAACGGCTTATATTATGCATATCAAATCTTAATAGAAACTCTTAAGGCAAAGGTTCAAAAATACAACATATTCTATGATAAAAAATATGATTTAGAAAATGGCGAATTTAATTATCAAATTAAAGAAAAGTTTGAAAGTCCACATTCAAAAGCAATTGAATTAATTAATAACAACTCGAATATTTTAGATCTTGGTTGTAATGATGGAAGTCTAGGAAATATATTAAAAGAAAAGAAAAATTGCAAAGTAGTTGGAGTTGATAATTTTATTGATAAACCTAAATATGTTTTAGATCAGTTTATTAAATGTGATCTAGACAAAGAATTACCTGAAGTTGATTATAATAAATTTGATTATATTATAATGCTTGATGTTATAGAGCACTTAAAATATCCAGAAGAATTCTTGGATAATTTTTATAAAAAAATTTCTGCAAATGAAAAAGTTGAAATATTAATTTCGACAGCAAATATTTCCTTTTTTCCAATGAGAATTATGCATTTATTTGGTTCATTTAATTATGGAAAACGAGGCATACTTGACAAAACACATACTAGACTTTTTACTTTCTCCTCTTTTGAAAATCTCATTCTTGGTTCAAATTTTTTTATAAAGTCAAAAAGTGGTATTCCTGCTCCATACCCGCTGGCATTTGGTAATAATATATTAAGCAATTTTATGTTAAAAATTAATAATTTTTTTATATTAATATTTAAATCACTTTTTTCTTATCAAATTTTTATGAAAATAAAACCCAATCCCTCACTAGAAAATTTGCTTAAGAAATCTTTAGATAAAAGTGCGTCTTTCAAAAATTAATTTTCCAAGGATTATAGTTGAATATTATAGTTGACTGACCACTTTTAACCTTAACAGATTTATAAGTGTTTAAAAATTTTATTATATTATTTTTTTTTCCATTTATCTTTATTTCCCAATTAGGATCCCAATTATCTACATAAGTAATATATCCATCTACATCTGTATTTATAAGTAATTTTAAAATATTACCCGAATAAAAAGTTTTTTGTATTTTCAATGTTTTCATTTGACTAGTAATATTTTCGTAATCATCAATAAATTCAATAATGGATTTATGATTAATATCTTTTGTAAAAAAAACTCTTTTTACCAGATTTTTGTCTGTTCCATAGAAAAGGTTAACTTTTCTTAAATCGTCTTTACTTAAATCATCTAATGGCTGTCCAGTTCTATCAAAATACAAATCATATATACGAGAATGTAAGTCATAACCAAAATTATCAATATAGTTTAGACTAAAAGTTTTGTTATGTTTATAAAAAGTATTACCCTTCACTCTAGTATTAATACTAGATTCCTCAAAAGATCTGTTAAGTGTTTTTAGAATATTATCGTCGCTTTTATAATTTTTTGACCATTGTTTGCCTTCTAAGGACCATTGTATATTAGCAAGAAAAAACAATTCTATAAATGCAAAGCCAATTAAAATGGCTGAAATAGCCGAGGGTTTATTCTGCAATATGAGTTTTTTTTCTAAAAATAAGAAAACAAAGATTGAAGAAAGAAAACCAAATATAAAAAAAATTGGTCCTTGATATAATTTAGCAAAACTACTTAATAATAAGTTTGTTCTAGATAGATAATCTACTGCAAAATTTATCCTGGCTCCTTGCCACTGATCCCAGTATGGGTTTCCATTATATTTAATAAGAAAGAATTGTACTATTAAAATTGTAAATATAAGAAAATATATTAAAAACTTAAATAATTTATTAATTTTAAAAGAGGTATTTAAAAATTTTTCATAGTATTGCAAAGCATAACTAAGCAATAATGCCATAATAGGAATTAAAATAATATTTATTCGCGCCCATTGTCTTAAATTTTGCAGATAATCAACTTTTTGAAGAATAAAGCTGAAGATAAAAGAGTCACCAGCTT
>CACKWQ010000008.1 GCA_902603925.1 uncultured Pelagibacteraceae bacterium
TATTTAGCTGAAAATTATGTGCCAGTCATTTTAAAAAACTCAGAGAGTTATAGCCATATTGTGAGTGCAGCAAATACCTTTGGTAAAAATTTAATGCCGAGAGTAGCTGCAAATCTTGATGTATCTCAGGTGAGTGACATTATTAAAGTAATTGATTCTGAAACCTTTTTAAGACCAATTTATGCTGGGAATGCTTTTGCGACTGTAAAGAGCAACGACAAAATAAAATGTGTAACGGTTAGACCAACTTCTTTTGAACCAGCACCATCAACTGGAGGATCTGCAGAAATAGTTAAAGCAGATGCTGAAGAGGAATTTTCATACACTAAGTTTATCAAAAAAGAAGAAGTTAAATCGGATCGACCTGAACTAGGAACGGCAAGAATTGTGGTTTCTGGAGGCAGAGGTTTACAAAGTGGCGAAAACTTTAAACTTATAACTGCTGTAGCTGATAAGTTAAATGCTGCTATTGGAGCATCTAGAGCTGCAGTCGATGCAGGTTATATTACGAATGATCATCAAGTGGGGCAAACAGGTAAAGTGGTAGTTCCTGATTTATATATTGCGGTCGGAATTTCAGGCGCAATTCAACACTTAGCAGGAATGAAAGAAAGCAAAGTTATTGTTGCTATAAATAAAGATGGAGAGGCGCCAATATTTAGCATTGCTGATTACGGTTTAGAGGCTGATCTTTTTGAAGCATTACCTCAATTTTTAGAAGAACTGAACAAATTAAACACTATACAAAAATAACAAATATTGTAAAAAAAAAACATGACTAGAGAAGTTATGGAATATGACGTTGTTATTGTTGGAGCAGGTCCTTCGGGACTATCCTCAGCAATTAAATTAAAACAATTAAATCCTGAAATTAATGTCTGTATTTTAGAAAAAGCTTCGGAAATTGGAGCCCATATTTTATCAGGAAATGTTTTTGAGACTAGAGCTCTAGATGAATTAATTCCAAATTGGAAGGAAATTAATAATCCTATTAAAACAAAAGTTACCAAAGAAAAATTTTTATTTTTAGGAAAAAAAAAATCTTTTAGTTGGCCGACTTGGCTTCTCCCCAAGGTCCAGCAAAATCATAATAATTATATTATTAGTCTTGCTAACTTATGTAGATGGTTAGCAGAACAAGCGGAAGCGTTAGGTGTTGAAATTTTCCCTGGTTTTCCAGCGAGCGAGGTTATTTTTAATGATGATGGATCAGTTAAAGGTGTTGCTACCCAAGATATGGGAATAGACAAAGCTGGAAATAAAAAAGATACTTTCGAGTCTGGAATTGAATTACATGCTAAAGTTACAGTTTTTGCCGAAGGTTGCAGAGGACATCTAGGAAAACAATTAATTAAAAAATATGAATTAGATAAAGGTAAAAATCCACAACAATATGGGATTGGATTAAAAGAAATTTGGGAAATAGACGAAAAGCAGCATGAGGAAGGATTGGTGATGCATACTGCAGGATGGCCATTAGATAAGAATACTTATGGTGGTAGTTTTATGTATCATGCAGAAAATAAACAAATTTTTTTAGGATATGTAATTGGACTTGACTATAAGAATCCGCACCTTTCACCTTTCGATGAATTCCAAAGATTTAAAACACATCCTGCGATAAAAAAATTTATTGAAGGAGGAAAAAGAATCTCTTATGGCGCAAGAGCATTAATCGAGGGTGGAATTCAAAGTTTACCAAAAATGTATATGCCTGGTGCTTTATTGATTGGTTGTGATGCGGGCACATTAAATATGCCAAAGATCAAAGGATCCCATACCGCTATGAAAAGTGGGATGATTGCAGCTGAAGCAATTATTGAGTGTTTAAATGAAAGTAAAGACTTATCAATTTATGAGGAAAAATTTAAAAAAAGTTGGGTGCACAAAGAACTTTATGAAGCAAGAAATGTTAAACCTAGTTTTAGTTGGGGTTTAATTTTGGGAATTATATTTACTGGAATAGATCAAATACTTTTTAGAGGCAAACTTCCTTTCACTTTAGAACATAAACACGCAGATCATGAGGCCCTATTACCAGCTGATAAGATGCCTAAAATTCAGTATCCTAAACCAGACAATGTAATTACATTTGATAAAACTAGTTCTGTTTACCTGACAGGAACAAATCATACCGACAACCAACCGGTTCATTTACATCTAAAAGACCCTGAATTACCTATAAAATATAACCTGGAAAAATATGATGAAGCTGCTCAAAGATATTGTCCAGCAGGTGTATATGAAATTCAAAAAGAGAACAATATTCAAAAATTTGTTATCAATTCTCAAAATTGCATACATTGTAAAACTTGCGATATCAAAGAACCA
This sequence comes from uncultured Pelagibacteraceae bacterium, assembly GCA_902603925.1. Classification (GTDB taxonomy): domain Bacteria; phylum Pseudomonadota; class Alphaproteobacteria; order Pelagibacterales; family Pelagibacteraceae; genus Pelagibacter. Next base: position 2,332 of record CACKWQ010000008.1, read on the forward strand.
TCACAAAACATAAATTGGGTTACACCAGAAGGTGGGGGCGGTCCGAAATATGGAAATATGTAATTTAGGATAGATCTAACGCGTATTTTTTTAAAACATCAATTGGAATCAGTTTTAGTGTGTTTTGATGTGTTCTTTTCAAAAAAATAGGACATCCTTTGCCTGCTTCTACTGCTCTAGCATACCAACTAGCACATACACACCACTTATCTCCATCTTTTAAACCTGGAAATCCATATTCCGGATGAGGCGTTATTAAATCATTACCTGAAACTTTACACCATTCTAAAAATTCATTATTTACTTTTGCACAAACCGTATGTACTCCTCTGTCATTTTCGTCTGTGTTGCAACATCCATCTCTAAACCAACCAGTTAAAGGATTTTTAGAACACTCTTCCAAGTCTTCTCCTAATACATTTTTTTGTTTTTTTTTATTATCCATAAACATTATAAATTTTTTGATCTATCAATGCATTGAAAGATATAGAGCGTCTTTCCTCATTTGAATTTTTAAAAGGGAAAACATTATGCATTAAATAATTTGGAAAAAGATAAAAATCACCTACAACAGGTTTAATATTTAATGTTGAGTGACTTAAAAACATTCGTGATCCATGTATCAATTGTAAACTACCACCTCTATATTCTTTCGATGTTTTTTTTTGAACATGTTTTCCTAGAATTTTGGGCACCTTAAGAAAACCAGCACCTGAAATGTGTCCACCATGCCAATGAGTTGGATTATATTCATTTTCAAATTGTCTAACTACCCATGAATTTAAAACTTTAAATTTTTTGATATTCATATTAGTTTCTGAATTTATCCATTTAATAGTTGTATCTTTTAAAAATTTTTCCCACCCCGAACTTTTCATAAAACTTTTTTCTAATTTAAATTCTTGAGTTACATCACCAACTAAACTTTCACCGTAATTAAGTTTAGAAAATTTTTTTTTATTTTTAGTTATATTGTCTATATAATTATTAAGTTGATTTAATATCTTCTTTGGAATCTTAACTTTTAAAACTGACGGACCAAATCTTTTTATAATTTTATGTTTTCCAGTCATTATTAGATTTAAATTTTTGTTGGATTTGGTTGACCCTTATAGACTTTCTCAGGGTCAAACCTTTTTTCTTTTTCTTCAAAATTCATTTTCACATTTCTTCCGTTTTCAATTTTACCTAGTGGTACAGATCTATAAAAACATGATCTATATCCCACATGGCAGCTAGATCCGCTACCAATATCTACGCTCATCCAAACCGTATCTTGATCGTCATCTATTCTTAATTCTTTAATATTTTGAACAAATCCACTCGTCTTTCCTTTATGCCAAATCTGTTTTCTCGACCTACTCCAGTAATGTGCTTCTTTCGTCTCAATTGATAATTTTAGAGCTTCCATATTCATATAACCATGCATCAATACCTCTTTAGTATTAGCGCATGTTGTCACAACCGGTATAAGGCCATCGTTATCGAACTTCGGTGATAGAAGGTTTCCTTCTTCAATTTCAACAACATTTTCTCTTTTCTTAAACATAATTAGCTTTCATAGCATATTTGGTAATATATTAAATATTTTAAAAATATGAATTTATATATATAACCTCCGTGATGAAATCTGAAAAAAACAAAATTGTAAATTTTAAGGACACCTCAAAGATATCTGACAAAGAAGCTGAAGAGGCAATCACAAAGATACTAACCTGGATGGGAGAAGATGCATCAAGAGAGGGCTTGATTGAAACACCTAAAAGGGTAATCAAAGCTTTCAAAGAATATTTTAAAGGTTATCAAGAAGATCCACACAAGATACTAGATAAAACATTTGGCGATGTAGATGGTTATGATGATATGGTTGTCCAAAAAAATATCTCTGTTCAAAGCCATTGTGAACATCATATGGCACCTATTATTGGTAAAGCTCACGTTGCCTACATTCCTAATCAAAGAGTAGTAGGATTGAGTAAACTTGCAAGAGTTGTTGAGGTTTTTTCTAAAAGACTTCAAACCCAAGAAAGGTTAACAATGCAAATTGCAAAAACTCTTATGGAGTCACTGGATGCAAAAGGTGTAGCAGTAACTATAGACTCAACTCACCAGTGTATGACAATGCGTGGCATTAAAAAAGAACAAGCTACAACAGTTACTAATTATTATCTAGGTCAGTTCAAAGAAGATCTAAGCTATCAAAATAGATATTTGCGATTCATAAGTAAATAATATTTAATATAATTTTAAAATGCCAAATAAATTCAAAGCTATAGTTATAAATAATCAAAACGATAATTTTACTAGGGAAATAAAAGAATTAGATATAGATTTTTTAAAAGACGGCGAAATTCTTGTTAAAGTAGATTATTCTGATCTTAATTTTAAAGACGCAATGATTTTAAAAAATGGAGGAATGCTTGTTAAAGAATATCCAAGAATTCCAGGGATTGACTTTTCAGGGACTGTAGCAGAGAGCAATGATGAAGAGTTTAAGAAAGGTGACAAAGTTATTTTAACTGGATGTAGAGTTGGTGAACTTTTCCATGGTGGTTATTCTCAGTACGCTAAAGTCAAAAAAGAATTTTTAATTAAATGTCCAGATGGAATAAGCACAAAACAAGCAATGATTCTTGGAACAGCAGGGCTCACAGCTTTGTTGTGTGCATTCTCTGTCAAAGCTAGAGAGGAACTTTTATTACAAAGTAAAGTTAAGGATGTTTTAGTTACTGGTTCAACTGGTGGGGTTGGGATGGTTGCTGTTATGGTTTTGTCAAAAATGGGTATTAATGTTACAGCAATTACAGGCAAACTAGAAAAAGAGAGTTATCTTAAGGAATTAGGAGCTAAAAACGTTTTAAATCGTAAAGAATTTGAGGGCGAAGCCAAAATGCTTGATAAAGGGACCTGGGATGGTGTTGTCGATACAGTTGGTGGCAATATATTATCTAATGCAATTGCACAAACTAAACCAAAAGGGATAGTTGCAATTTGTGGTAACGCGAGTGGAAATAAATTAAATACATCTGTAATCCCATTTATTTTGAGAGCTGTAAAACTTTGGGGTGTAGACTCTGTAAACATTAGTAAAAAAAGAAAAGAATTCGTTTGGGGAGAATTTTCAGCTTTAATTGATTTTAATATACTTGAAAAATCAATAAAAACAGTTGGTTTAGAGGAATTATTAGATACATATCCCCATATGTTAGAGGGCAAACTATCCAACAAAATTCTAGTTGATGTTAACAAATAATGGATTGGGATAAGTTAAAAATTTTTCATGCAGTAGCAGAGGCAGGTAGTTTTACTAGCGCCACAGTAATTCTAAACTTAAGTCAATCAGCAATTAGCCGTCAAATTCAGTCTCTAGAAGACGATTTAAAAGTTAAGTTGTTCGAGAGACATGCTAGAGGTCTTACTTTAACTGAAAATGGAGAGTATGTTTATAAAACAGCACATGAAGTTATTAGCAAATTGAAAGAAGTTGAGACAACTTTAAGTGATAAAAAAGATAAGCCAAGTGGAAAAATAGTTGTTACCACAGTTATGAGTTTTGGTACAACATGGTTAACACCAAGAATACAAGAGTTTATGGATCTAAACCCAGAAATAGAGGTAGAATTAGTCTTTGATAATAAAGAGTTGGATTTAAGCACAAGACAAGCCGATATAGGTATTTTTATGAGAAGACCAAAACAATTAAATTACATCCAAAAAAAACTTATAGATATTAATTATCATATTTACGGTTCACCAAGATATCTAGAAAAACATGGCTATCCAAAAACAATAAATGATTTAAACAAACATAAATTCATATCTTTCGGAAAAGGTGCGCCTTCACCAGTTTATAATCCTGACTGGGCATTAAAATTGGGCATGAAAGACAATAAAAGACGTAAAACTTGTATGAGAGTAAATAGTGTTTATGGTCTCTTACTTGCTGTTCAAAGTGGAGTTGGTCTTGCAGCATTACCAGATTATATTACAGTCAAACAGCCAAATATTGTAAAAATATTACCAAATGTAGAGGGACCAATTACTGAGGCCCATTTTGTTTACCCTGCATCGCTAAAAAATGTTGCTAGAATCACAGCATTTAGAAACTTTTTATACAGTAAAATCCAAGAGTGGGAATTTTAATTAATTAGGAAAAACTAATAAAACAGGGTATTTTGCTGCTTTAATATTGCAAATAATTATCATTTGCATTGAGAATAATAATCAATTACAAAGCTATAAATATAAAATTTAATAAAATAAAGGAGGGTAAATGAAACTACTAAACACAATAGCGATAATCTTTTCGCTTTTGCTAGGTTCTGCATTTGCAAATGAGGTTAATGTATATAGTGCAAGACACTATGATAGCGACATTCAACTTTATCAGAAATTTACTGCAAAAACAGGAATCAAAGTAAATGTTGTATCCGGAAAATCGGGAGCTCTAGAAAAAAGAATTATTGAAGAGGATGGAGGAACAGCAGATCTTTATATCACTGCAGATGCTGGAAGGCTTGGCGCTTTTAAATCCAAGGGAATGTTACAAGGTGGACTTACATCTGATGCAATTAAATCAGCTGTGCCAAAAAACTTTAGAAGTTCACACTGGGTAGGAATTGCGAAAAGAGCAAGAATAGTTTATTACGCACCCGAAAGAGTAACTGGTGCTGAACTAACAGGTTTAACTTACGAAAGTTTAGCCGATCCTAAGTGGAATGGACGACTTGTAATAAGAAAATCAAATAACATTTATAATCAATCTCTTGTAGCATCATTAATTAAAAATAATGGTAAAAAATCTACTGAAGCATGGGCAGAAGGTGTTGTAACTAATATGGCAAGAACACCCAAAGGTAACGACAGAGCTCAAATTATGGCTGTAGCTGCTGGAGAGGCAGATATAGCGGTAGCAAATACTTATTATTTAGCTTTGATGTTGTCAGGTAAAAAGGGAGCAGAGCAACAAGAGGCTGCAAAAAAAGTAAAACCTTTTTTTCCAAATCAAGATGGAAGAGGCACACACATGAATATAAGTGGAGCTGGTTTAGTTAAGGGTGCACCAAATAAAGCAAATGCAATTGCATTGGTGGAATTTCTACTAAGTAAGGAAGCTCAACAGCATATTGTTAATAATACTTTTGAGTATCCAATGATTGCAGGGGTTTCGCCTCATGAATTAGTTGTGAATATGGGATTAGATTTTAAACAAGATTTAAAGACTAGCGTTAAGTCCTATGGAAAAAATCAAGCAGCAGCAGTAGCGGCCATGACTGGAGCTGGTTGGAAGTAGTATGAAAACTGACAAAAAAGAATTTGTTCAAGAAATTGATTATAATAAGTCTTCTAAGGGATGCTCACCGTGTGCTTTAGAGTGTGAAAAAATCAACAAAAGAATAAATAAAAGAAATTTGTCTGAAATTGAAACCGAGAGGATTCCGCAAGTGCTCAAAGTATTCGATTTCTAATTAATTTCTCTTTTCGCGCCTACAATACAGGGTCTCCTTGTTGTGGGCGCTCAAACTTTCAGTTATAAATAATATAATATGAAAAGTTTAAATATTTGGTATTTTAGTAGTTTTATAATTTCTATACTTGTAATAATCCCGGTCCTCACCGTCTTTACAAGTTTTTTTCAGAGTACTAGTGATTATATTGAACTTCTTCAAAATACTTTTTTATATGATTACATTTATAATTCTGCAGCTTTACTCCTAGGAGTTTTATCTCTAACATTTATCATTGGTGTTGGTTGTGCGTATTTGGTATCTTTTTATAAATTCCCAGGAGTTAATTTTTTTAAATGGTCATTAATTTTAGGTTTTGCAGTCCCACCTTATATATATGCATACTCACTTACAGCTTTTTTTGAAAACTATGGAACAGCTTATACATTACTAAAATCATTATTTGGCGAAGGGAATTACAATTCCCTAATACCTAAATTTGATGGAATGATCGGTGCAATTTTGTCCATATCATTCTCAATTTATGCATATGTTTATATATTAACAAGGGCATCATTTTATTTTCAGTCACATAACTTAATCGAGCTCGGAAAAAACTTAGGTTTCTCAAAAATGAAATCATTATTCAATATTATAATACCATCAGCGAGACCAGCAATTGTTGCTGGTCTCTCTTTAGTTGCAATGGAAACACTCTCAGATTTTGGGGCTGTTGATTTTTTTAGTATTAATACATTAACAACTGCAATCTATAACTCATGGCTCTCATTTGATGATTTAGTTTTTTCAAATCAACTTTCATTTTATCTTTTAATATTTATTTTTGCTCTTTTTATTTTAGAAAACCTATCCCGAAAAAATGCAAAATATCATTCACCAATTCAAGGCGGGATTAAAGTTAAGCAAAAAATTAAACTTAAAGGAATTAATTCTCTATTTGCTTTTTCAATCTGTTTTTTGATTTTTTTTCTAAGTTTTATTTTTCCAGTTGGTCAAATGTTATATTGGACAATCATATATCCTAAAAATTTATTCGATTTAAACTTTATATCACTACTAATTAATACTGTATTACTTGTTTCTCTATCCTCAGTGGCATTAATTGTTTTTTCTTTTATTTCTAATTACGGCAATAGAATTGCTAAAAGTAAAACATTAAATTTTTTAACAACAATATCCATATCAGGATATGCACTACCAGGAATAATCCTTGCCGTAGCATATATTACTTTTGTTGCTTGGTTTGATGAAACAATTATTAATTTTTTTGAGATCAAATCTATTAAAAAAATATTTATTGGTTCAATACTTGGACTTGTAATTGCTTATTTTGTAAGATTTTATTCTTTGTCATGTAACGGCCTTAAATCAAGCTATGAAAAATTAAATAAATCTGTTGATGAAAGTTCATATTTGGCAGGGTATTCAAAATCAAAAACCTTTTTTAAAGTTCATATTCCATATCTAAAAAGTTCTATTTTTTTTGTTTTTATTTTAATTTCATTAGAAATTATAAGAGAGTTGCCTATTACTTTAATTTTAAGACCTTTTAATTTTGAAACTTTTGCTACAACTGCTTATATTTATGCATCACAAGATTTGCTTGAAGCTGCGGCTGTACCATCATTGTTTTTAGTATTAACTGCAACCCTTTTTATTTTAATAATATCAAGATATATTCTTTCAGAAAATTATGAGTAGAAATTTTTTAGAAATTAAAAACGTAAACTTTAAAATTGACGAAGATATTAAAGTTAGAAATATGTCATTTAACATAGAAAAAAAAGGAGATATTGTTTGTCTTCTTGGACCATCGGGAATTGGCAAAACTACAATTTTAAGATCAATAGCTGGCTTAGAGCAAATAAATAAAGGTATTATTAAACTTAAATCAAAAATTATATCTTCTGAAAAAATTAATGTTGAGCCTGAGGATAGGAATATATCCCTAGCTTTTCAAGAAAACTCACTTTTTCCACATTATACAGTTGAAAAGAATATATATTTTGGGGTCGAAAAAAAAAAAAATAATAGGGGCCTAGATCCTAGAAAAATTATAAAAATACTTAATATTGGCAATCTTCTTACAAAATATCCACATGAAATAAGTGCTGGGGAAGCACAAAGAGTTTCTTTAACAAGATCATTGGTTTCAAATCCGGACTTACTTTTGTTAGATGAGCCGCTCTCAAATATAGATGAAAATTTTAAAGAAGAAATACAAATAAAACTTAAACAAATACTAAAACAACATAGGATTACTACTATAATTGTAACACATGACTCCAACGAAGCATTTTATTTAGCTGATAAATGTGGAATTATTTTAGACGGAAAATTAAAGCAATTCGATGAACCTTATAACGTTTATCATTCTCCGAACTCTATAAGTGTTGTAAAATTTTTGAATAGGGGCGTTCTAGTTCCAGCTAAAGTTACGGGTGAGTTCACTTTAGAAAATGAAGATCTAGGATTAATCAAAGGGAATTTTGTAAATATTCACAAAGTAGGATCTGAAGTAAAATTATTATTACAGCCAGAAGACCTTGAGCACGATGATACAAGTAACTTACAATTAGAGGTAGTAGATAAAAAATTTAAAGGATCTAGTTTTATTTATACATTAAAAACTAACAGTCAAAAGTTAATTTCAGTTTTCGTTCATTCACATCATATTCATCAGCATCAAATCAAAGATAGATTTGGCATAAAAAAACCAATTCATATTAAGCATTTAGTTTGTTTTTAAAAAATAGAGAAAAAGCTTTAAAAAAATTTATTAATAAATATAATGATTATATGGGGTGTCGAAAGACTGAGATCAAACCCAATGAACCTGTCCGGTAATTCAGAAAGGGATATGTGGATAAAATAAACTTATTAAATCAATCTACATCAATAATACTTACAATTATTATTTGTTTGCTTTTTATTATTATCGGAATTTTTTATTCTAAAAAATTTAAGGGGATAAATAATTATTTAGTAGCCAATAGAAGCGTAGAAACATTCTCTCTTACAACAAGCCTAATTGCATCTGCTCTCGGAGCATGGATTCTATTTGGACCTGCATCAGCTGCTACCTGGGGAGGAATTGGAGCTGTAATAGGCTATTCATTAGGAACTGCATTGCCATTGTTTATTTTAATTTATTTAGGTAAAAATTTTAGAAAATCATTTCCCAACTGTAAATCGTTAATAGAGGTAATCAGATTACGTTTTGGCAATAAGCTTTTTAAATTAATCTTAATCTTATCTATGTTTTATATGACAATTTTTTTAATAGCAGAAGTTACTGCTGTATCGATTTTACTTAATTATATTTCTGATACAGATCTATGGATAACCGCTTTAATTGTTATTGTGAGTTCTCTTTTATATACATTATACGGTGGTTTGAGAGCTTCAATATTTACAGACAATATACAATTTATTGTATTTGGATTATTGCTTTTAATTGCCTACTTCTATTTAACTTCTTTTAACTCTAATACATTCAGTTTTGAGTATATTAAATCAAATAAACCTATTTTATTAAGCTCAAATTATTTACCTAATTTCACTGCTGGACTTACGTTTTTCATCGCTGTTGCAGCAACAAATTTGTTCCATCAAGGCAATTGGCAAAGAGTATATGCAGCAAAAAATAATAAAGTTTTAAAAAAAAGTTTAATTATTTCTTTTATAATAATAATACCAGTTGTGTTTATGATGGGCTTTAGTGGATTAATAGCCATATCTCAAAACTCAGAGGTTATTCCAGATCTTGCTTTTTTTTATTTATTGTTAAAAGATAATACAGTTATTTTGTCTGTAATAATTATTTTCTTAGCAATTTCTTTAACTGTTAGCAGTATAGATACATTAATTAATGCTATTTCTAGTTTAATAATTGTTGATGTAAATAGAGTGTTTAAATTTAGAGGTCACTTCAAAAAACTTTCAAACATATTTATAATTTTTTTATCAATAATAACTTTTCTAGTTGCATCAAAAGGACTAAGTATACTATACCTATTTTTGCTTGCAGATTTATTTTGTTGTGCAGCGGTATTAAGTGTATTTTATGGATTTTACTCTAAGTCATTCAATGAAAAAAAAGCTTACATCTCAATCATTGTTGGTTTGATTGCAGGTATATTATTTTTTCCATCGCCAGATTTTTCAAAGTCTTTGCTAGTTGGAATCATCATGCCAGTTGATTTTTTCCCAGTCTTTGTGTCACAGTCTTTGTTATTTTTGTCTTTTTTATTTGCAACATTTGTTCCTATTGTCACTTGGAAATTAAAGTAAAATGATTATTATAAAGTAATGTTAAATATTTTAATACCATTTTTAATACTAATATTAGTTGTCGTTTTTATTCACGAGTATGGTCACTATTATTTCGCGAAAAAATATGGTGTTGGAGTCACAGATTTTTCAATTGGTTTTGGTAAAGAATTATTTGGTTGGAATGATAAATCCGGTACAAGGTGGAAAGTTTGTCTTTTACCTCTTGGTGGATATGTAAAATTTTTTGGGGATAGAAATGTATTCTCTCAAAAAGACCATGAAGAAGTTCTAAAAAAATACAGCAATGAAGACCAAAAAAAATTATTTATATTAAAACCTTTATATCAACGATCGCTTATCGTCTTTGGTGGCCCACTTGCAAATTTTTTGTTAGCTATATTAATTTTTACCTCAATCTATATGTTTGTAGGAAAAGATTTTACTCCAGCAGTTATTGACGAAGTTCAAAAAAATAGTCCAGCAGAAGCTGCTGGTATTATTAAAAATGATGTCATTCTTGAAATTGATGGTAGTAAAGTTAAAAGTATTTTAGATGTTTCCAAACTCATAAGCTTGTCAACTAGCGAGTTTGTAGACTTTAAAGTTTCAAGATATGATCAAAATATATTATTAAAAGTAAAACCAAACATAATAATTGCAGATGATGGTTTAGGTAATAATGTGAAGAAAAGGATTATTGGTATTAAGCTTTCACCTTTCAATAATGAAATCAATCATGTAAAATTAGGACCTGTTAATGCAATATATCACTCTATAAACGAGGTTTATTTCGTAACTACATCTACATTAAAATATATGGGATCAATTATAATGGGTTCAGGAGATAGTTCCCAGCTTGGCGGCCCCATAAGAATTGCTAAAATTACAGGACAGGTAGCTGAATTTGGATTGGTACCCTTTTTAAGTATAATGGCTTATATTTCAATAAGCCTTGGATTAATCAATCTATTTCCAATACCATTATTAGATGGAGGACATTTAATGTTTTATGCGTTTGAAAAAATATTAGGAAGACCTTTAAGTCAAAAAACTCAAGAGGGTTTTTTTCGAATCGGGATGTTTTTATTGTTATTTTTAATGTTTTTCGCAACATTTAATGACCTTAAAGATTTAGGTCTATTTTAAAGGATTTTTAAATAATCAAAAAAGCTAGCAAAATCAGTACTTTTTTTGACACTATATATTGTATCATTTTAATTTTATAACACTAAAAAAAAGCTTGAAATATCAATGATTTTGTTAAGTATGACAATTAACCTTTAAAACCGGAGCTAAAATGAACAAAAAACAATTAGTGGCTAAATTGGCTGGTTCTTTAAACCAAAGTAAAGCTGACGCTGAGCGTACTTTTGATACTATTACCAACACAATACTGGATGCCTTAAAAGGAGACGATTCAGTAAAAATTGCGGGTTTTGGTACTTATAAAGTAGCTAAAAGAAAAGCTCGAATTGGAAGAAATCCAAGAACTGGAGAACAAATCCAAATTGCAGCATCTCAAAAGGTAAAATTTTTACCTGCTAAAGCACTTAAAGAGATATTCAATAAATAACCACTTTAACAACCCTAGGCATATATTTGTGACTAGGGTTGTTACTATATGCATATACCGCATACCTATTTTTCATTAAAAACGATTCCGCTCCAATTTATTTAAAATTATAAAACCCTTTTTAACAACGGAGGTTAAATGGGGAAATTTTTTAAAAAATTTATCACGCCTACGATTAGTTTCGTGCTCCTAATGAGTATGACTAGCGTTGGTATGGCAGAATCAACTGTTTCTGCTGAAGTGGGTTTTATATTTAATACATTCCTATTCTTAATGTGTGGATTCCTAGTCATGTTTATGGCGTGTGGGTTCGCAATGTTAGAGTCGGGAATGGTAACATCAAAAAGTGTTGCAGTAATTTGCGCAAAAAACATAGGTTTATTTTCAATTGCAGGAATTATGTTCTGGATGGTTGGATATAACTTAGCATATGGTATTCCAGAAGGTGGGTATATAGGATCATTTACACCATGGTCGGACGCTAGTGCGGTAGATACTGGCTATGCAGACGGATCAGACTGGTATTTCCAAATGGTGTTCTGTGCAACGACATGTTCAATTGTTTCAGGTACTTTAGCTGAAAGAATTAAACTATGGCCATTCTTTTTATTTGCAGCAATATTAGCTGGAATTATATATCCAATTGTAATGGGTTGGCAGTGGGGTGGAGGCTGGTTAGCTTCTGCTGGATTCTCTGACTTTGCAGGCTCAACATTAGTTCACTCAACTGGTGGAGCAGCGGCATTAGCTGGAGCATTATTACTTGGTCCAAGACTTGGAAGATTTACAAAGTCGGGCGCTGGTCCAGTAAAACCTTTTGCGGCTTCTTCAATACCCTTAGTCACAGTTGGAGTATTTATTCTATGGCTGGGTTGGTTTGGATTTAATGGCGGATCACAACTTGCAATGGGATCATTTGATGATGCGGTAGCAGTTTCAAATATTTTCATAAATACTAACTTAGCAGCTTGTGGCGGTGTATTAGCAGCAGCTGCAGTAACAAGACTTTCTGGTAAAACAGACGTTATCCAAATGTTAAATGGAGCAATAGGTGGACTTGTTGCGATTACAGCAGAACCTTTAATGCCATCTCCAATAGCAGCTATATTAATTGGTGGTGTTGGTGGTATCATTGTGGTTTATGGAACAAAGCTTTTATTTGCTTTAAAAATCGATGATGTCGTAGGTGCAATTCCTGCTCACTTATTTGCAGGTATTTGGGGAACATTAGCTGTTCCGATTACAAATCCGGACACAAATTTTGGTGCTCAATTTTTAGGAGTTGTTTCAATCAATGCATTTGTATTTGTAGTATCGTTCATAGTTTGGGCGATTATGAAAAATACAATGGGTATTAGATTAAGCAAAGAAGCTGAGATGAAAGGTACCGATGTATCTGAAACTGGAGTTATAGCTTACGCAATAAGAGACTAATAAATATATTTCTCTCCCTCATAAAGGCCCCTGTAAAAAGGGGCCTTTTTTTTTAATTTTCTTCCCAAATTTTTTTGTAGTCAATAAAAGGCGATAACCCATAACTTGAATTGATGTTTGCCATGTGAATTGAAAGACTTTTTATAGGCGAGATACATATTTCTCTCTGATAAATCTCATTCAAATATTTTTCAAAAGGATTATGTCTATCAACACAATTTTTTTCGAAATTATCCCAATATTTATTAAGTAAATGCTTGCTGGTTAGAAATGTACATAATGTCTTATATACCGTTCTCCAATGTTGTTTATCTCCAATTAATACATTAGCTTTTTCATTATTCATATATAAATAAGGATAATCTGATGGACATATAAATATATCTTTATCTAACTGAGATGAAATACGTTCATATGTTTTCACTACTTCTATTATCATATTTTCAAGATGTATATAATCATCTTCGATAAAAAAGATTAGATCTTTGCCAATTTCTTTTCCAATATGAAATGATGTTAACAGTGAAGATAAATTTGAAAAAGTTTCTTTTGTCTTTTGATCTTTAATTTGATCTTTATATTTTGCAATATCGTGCTTAACTAACTCACAGTTAATATTACTATCATAAACAATCTTTTCAATTTTTGCTAGGTTTTCTGGTTTGGAATAATCATCTAAAATTATTAATTTTATATCTAAAGTTTGCAAAACATTATTTGATAATTCTATACTTTTAATTAGAGATCTTAATGACTTTTCAACATATACAATTTTTTTTTCTTCGAAAATTCTTTTTTTGTTTTGGTCCCAAATCTCAATATTGCTATTCGTTCTAAAAATGATTAACAATGATTTTACTTTTCTACTTATTTCCACTTCACCTAGCGGCAATACAATTGAATTTTTGTTAAATGTACTTAAATCCTCATTTAATTCTTTTTTCAAAGTGGGAGATACGAAATTATTTTGGTCAATAATTTCATACCCAAGAATTCGTGAGATTTTAACAAATATTTTTTTTAGAGTGTTTTTTGTCATATAATTTAATATAATAATTACATTAATATGAATATCAAATCACCTCAAACTCTTATTTTAGAAGCGTCGAAAGAAATTAAAACAATTTCAGCTAAAGAGGCACTGAATTTATCTAAAAACAATAAGTGCAATTTAATCGATCTTAGAGAAGAAAGCGAACTTAATAACTCAGGAGCTATTGAAAACTCTTCTCATATTCCTAGAGGTTTATTAGAATTTACTTTAAATGCTAATAGCCCATTAATTCAGAATAATATTATCGACATCAAAAAGGATATTGTTTTATTTTGTGCCGCAGGAGGAAGATCTGCATTAGCCGCAAAGACACTAAAGGATATGGGTTTTAAAAACATATCTCATGTAGAAGGTGGATTTGGTGCAATGGAACGTGAAGGTTTCAAAATAAAAAAATAACTTAATCTATTAAATTAAATCTCTTTGCAGAAATAATTCTTATTAACCAATAAATAAACATTCCTAGCGGACCAACAAAATATGTAACGACAAGTGGAAGGAAAACAATATATTTTGAAATATTAAATTTTTGGCTATCTTTCAGAATCCAACATCCACAAAATAAATTAACTGCTAAAAAATGTATCCAAAATAAAATTAAAAAAGAGCTGTCTGAAAATAGATTTTGAATCTCATCTATACCTAAATATAAATTAAAATTTTGTAGAAAATTGTAATCGGTAAAAAAAAATATATAAAATAAATATGAATATACTAAAGTAAAAATAAACGTTGGAAAAATAGAAGTAATAGCAAAGCTACATATTTTAGAATTTGGAAAAAAAATAAGAGTAAACCAGAATGGTAATACCCCAAAGTTTAACCATAAATATATCATATCTAATGTAAAAAAAGATGAAATTTCTTCGATCATATGTATTTATACTATAATACATCTGATTATGATTCCTAACAAAAATAAAAGAAAATCATTAGAAGTCACAGTAGAGGAAATGCGTAATTTTTCTTACGCTTACATTGAAAAATATTCACCATCTAAACAGCAGTTGAAGACTTATTTACTTAAAAAATATTTAAAGCTTAAATCACCAAATATTAATAAAAATAATATAAAAGATCTCATTGATGTCGTTCTAGAGGACCTTGAAAAATCAAAATTTATTAATGATAAGTTTTATTCAAACTCTAAAGCAAAAAGCCTAATACAAAAGGGTAGTTCAATTAATAAAATAAGATATTACCTATTAAACAAAGGTATTAAGGATAAATTTATCAATGATACTATTGAAAAAATTAAAGATGAAAATGAGGATCAAGATTTTTTTTCGGCGATTAAAATATGCAAAAAAAAGAGGATTGGACCTGCAAGAGATGAGAATAATAGACCTTTGTTCTATAAAAAGGATCTTGGGATTTTAGCAAGGTCAGGCTTTGATTTTGAAACATCGAAAAGGGTTATGGATATTGAAAAAGAGGAATATATTAAAATTATTAATCTTTTGTGATTTTTTCTTTATTTTTTTCCTCTAAATAATATTGAATTTTATTTTTAATATAATTTTTTACAAAAACAAATACCAAAAGTCCAAAAATACTTACAGAAACAACTATGATTAAAATTATTCTTAAAGTTTCATCCATGCTATAATTGACTACCCCTTCTTAATATTAAACTCGGATTTTTGAAACCTTTTTTACCATAATATATTTCCTTATTATCAAAATCTGTAATTATGCCACCGGCATTTCTCAATATGGCATGTCCTGCTGCAATATCCCATTCTGATGCTCTAGGTTCGGCTATGTATAAGTCAAATTCACTTGCAGCTATTACACAAAATTTAAGAGAACTTTTCATTTTAGTGAATTCAGTTACCCCAAATTTATTATGATAATCTAAAATAATTGGCTTTAGGTTTTCAGAATAAGAAACTGCTTTTACTTCTCCAACTTGAGTTTTTTTCTTACAATCTAATTTTTTTTTAATATTCCTTGAAATTTCATAACTATCTCCAACCTCAAAGGTATAAAATAATCTATCCTTAGCAGGGGCATAAATTATTCCAATTTCTGGTTTTGCGTTTAGAATTAAAGCAGCATTTAATGTAAATTCTTCTCCATCATTAACATAATCATAGGTTCCATCAATTGGATCTATTAGCCAAAAATCTTTTAAATTATTATTATCTTTATTTAAAATACTTTCTTCAGAAACAATTGGTATATCCCGCGTTATCTCTTTAATTTTTGAGGTTAGTAGCTTATTTACCTCTGTATCCCCATTGGTGACTGGTGTATTGTCATCTTTTATCTCTTTTTTTAATCCTTTTTTTCTAAGCTCAATAGACAAATTTCCTGCAATCAAAAATGTGTCCAGCAAACTCTCAGTAATTTTCCTTTTTTTATTTTTATCCATCTTCTATCTTTTCTAGATTAATATTTTTTGCGTTAATAACTAATTTACCCATATTTTCGAAATTGACTGTTACCTTTTCATTAATAATTGATTGAACGTGCCCGATACCCCAATCTTTTCTTAGGGGATTTAACACTTTGTCCCCTGGTTCAAAATCTAAAATCATTTAATTTAACTTATAATATAAATAAGTATAAATACCATAAATATGAATTTTAAATTGAACTCATTAGGCATAGATAAGGATCCTAAGGATACCAAAGTAGTAGTTGCCATGTCGGGAGGAGTGGACTCATCAACTGTTGCAGGAATGATGAAAAAAGAGGGATACGATGTTCTAGGAATTACTTTAAAGTTATATGATAGCAATAAAGAGGTGGCACAATCTAAGCAATGCTGTTCAGGACAAGATATAATGGACGCAAAAAGAGTAGCGCACCAATTAAATATTCAGCATAAGGTCTTATATTATCAGAATAAGTTTAAACAAGGCGTTATTGATAATTTTGTTGATAGTTATTTAAAGGGAGAGACCCCAATACCTTGTGTGCAATGCAATAAAACTGTTAAATTTAATGATTTGTTTAATGAATGCAAAAATCTAAATGCCGATGCTCTAGTTACTGGACACTATGTAAAGAGTGTAACCGAAAATAAGGAGACCAACATGTATAGAGCCATAGATGTGAATAGAGACCAAAGTTATTTTTTGTTTAATACAACGAGAGAACAACTTAATTATTTGAGGTTTCCATTAGGAAATCTTCTAAAAAATCAAACGAGGCAGATTGCTAAAGAACTTAATTTGAATGTTGCTGAAAAACCAGACAGTCAAGACATATGTTTTGTTCCTAATGGTGATTATGTATCAGTAATAGAAAAATTTAGACCGGAGTCTCTTAGAAAGGGTAATATAAAAAGTACAAATGGTAAGGTTTTGGGTGTTCACGACGGAATTATTAACTTTACCATTGGCCAAAGGAGAGGAATTAAAATTGCAGACACAAATCCTCTTTATGTAATAGATATTCTACCAGAAAAGAATGAAATTATAGTCGGTTACAAGGATGAACTGATAAAAAAAGATATAATACTTAAAGATTTGAATTTGCTAGTACCAACCAAAATTTTTGATAACGAAATATTAGTAAAGATAAGATCTACCGGTAGATTGATTAAAGCAAAATTAAATATTAAAAACTCTTTTGGAAACCTAAGAATTTTTGAAGATGAATATGGAATTTCTCCAGGACAAGCATGTGTTTTTTACTCAAAAGATGTATATGGATATAAGGTGCTAGGTGGTGGGTGGATTACGAAAAATTAGTTTTTTTTCCACATAAGGTAAGTCAACAAATAAAAACTAATTACACCTACAAAATAATTCCATTCAAGCGCGTGTTTGAAAAATTTTAGATTGAAACCAAAAAAATCATTACCAGGTAAACTTATTATTGGAATACTAATCACTGCTACCATAATCAAAATTGATATAAGTAGTATTTTGATAAATAAAATTTTGGTATTAATATAGTTAGAAATTTTATCTCTGAAAGAATACAATGTAGCCACTAAATAGGCCTGAGCGACTATTTCAAAAATAATAAAGATTAACATTATTACTCTTCTAAAAAGTTTATATAAGTCGTAATCAAACTTTATGCCAAGAAAAATAGAATGAATAATTAGACACACTGCGGAACCTACTCCAAAAAAAACAAATTTTTTTGTAAATTTATGAGTACCGTGTATCTCATTAACTATAGATCGATTAAATAACCAATACCTAATTAAAAGATATGAAGTAACAAACATTGCAGGTTTAAATATCAGATACGTAGGAAATACCCTTGCTGTTCTACTTATAGATGCGCCGCCATCGAAATATGGAAATGTATTGTGTAAAATATCCTCTTTATTTGGAAATAATCCATGGAACTCAGTTATTAGTATAAGACATGCGTTAACTGCAAAGAATGGGACTATAAAAATCCAAAGACTCATGGATCTTACTTTAAATATATTGTCCATTTTGAGATTTATTTATTTCTTTTTATTCTTTTTTCTAGCTCTTCTTTTTTTAGAGCCCATTTTTCTTCGACCTCTATGTTTTTTAGGATACCCCATTATTACCTCATTTATATAATTTTATTGACTTATTTCACGGATATAGCATTGTCGATAACACATATCAAATTTAATTATGAAAAAATCTCTTAGGACATACTTAAAGCATACTTCTAAGGACTTTTACAATCGTTCAGTAAACCCACCAATAGTCAGAGCATCAACTATAATTTTTAAGACAATGAAAGATTTAAGAGAACTACAAAAAAAAAAACTTAAAAATCCTAGAGGTGGACATTATGAGTATGGAAGACAAGGCACATCTACAGTGTATGAACTTGAAAAAATTTTAACTAATTTAGAAGAATGTTACCATGTTTTTTTAACTTCATCAGGATTTGGATCAGTTTTTTTAGCTATTTTTAGTATTTTAAGACCTGGTGATGAAATTTTAGTTTCCGATCCTGTATACAGCCCAACTAGAGCCCTTACTCAAGATTTTTTAAAAGAGTTTCAAATAAAAACGATTTTTTATGACCCTAGAAATTTAAATTCTATAAACAAAAACATAACAAAAAAAACAAAAATGATTTACGTTGAGAATCCAGGTAGCAATACTTTTGAATTTCAAGATTTAAAAAAAATAATATCTATTGCTAAAAGAAAAAAAATTATTACAGCTATGGATAATACTTGGGCTACACCATACTTTTTTAAACCTATTAAATTAGGTTTTGATATGTCTATAGTATCTGCAACTAAATATTACTCTGGTCATTCTGATGTAATGGGTGGTAGCCTAGCGGTAAATAAGAAGGTTTTTAAAAATGTTTTAAAGACACAAAATATGACTGGACTTAGATTGAGTCCTGATGATGCATATTTAATTATGAGAGGGCTTAGAACATTAGATGTAAGGCTAGATACCCACCAAAAAAATGCTAATTTAATCGCTCATTTTTTAGCAAAGTATAAAAAAATAAAAGTTCTTTATCCTTATATAAAAAGTTCAAAATCCTACAAAATGTGGAAAAAATACTATCATGGATCAACCGGATTAATGGGTCTTAAAATTAAAGCTAAGAAAAAAAGCATGGTAGACAAGTTTGTAAATTCACTTAATTTTTTTGGTCATGGATATAGTTGGGGTGGTTTCGAAAGTTTAGCCATGCACCAGGAAATAAGAGAGCAAGGAGATAGGAAATTTTTTAATCTAGACAAAAATAATTATTTAGTAAGACTTCATATAGGCTTAGAGGATCCTAATGATCTTATAAAGGATCTTAAAAAATCTCTAAAGCATATAAAATGATTAAAGAAAATTTCTTTCAAAGTCGTCTAGCGCTAATTACTTTAGTATCAGCATGTTTGGTAGTTTTAGTATCCTTAAGTGTTAGACAAGTATTTGGAATGTTTTTCATGGATTTTAATATTGATTTAGGTATTTCTAATACTGAATTTGGACTAGCAATTGGAATTCAAATGCTTGGCTGGGGTCTTTCAGGTCCAATATTTGGGGCTATCGCAGACAAATATGGTGGACATAAAGCAATTATATTGGCATTTATATTTTACATTCTTGGAGTATACTTTCTTTACGCTGGACCAAATACTGGAATGTACTTTCAGATAAGTTTGGGAGTTTTAGTTGGAATAGGTTGTGGTGGGACAGCAATAAGTATTCCAATGTCTATAGTTGGAAAACACTTTCCTTTATCTAATAGAACCATTGCTATGAGCTTAGTTACTGCAACAGGCTCATTTGGTTATTTTATATCGCCTTTATTCACCAATTATTCTTTAGAAAATAATGGATGGGAAGGGACTCTTTTTTATTTTATTATTTTCTTAAGTATAGGAATGTTTATTGCTTTTTTTGTGAGGTCTCCTTCAATCACTACAATTAATGAAAGAGATAATGATCAAGACACTTGGGGTGCTTTAAAAGAGGCTTTTAACAATAAAAGTTATTTGCTTTTAATATCAGGATTTTTTGTATGTGGTTTTCATATTACACTTGTAGGAACACATGTGCCAAAATATGTAATAGATCGAGGTTTAGATGATTGGACTGCAGCTATGATTTTGTCATTAATAGGTTTTTTTAATATATTTGGTTCCTTGCTTAGTGGCTATTTATCAACAAAAATTAGTAAAAAAAACATTCTAAGTGCTATTTATTTGATGAGGGGCATATCAATTTCTATGTTTATATTCTTACCTCCTAGTTTTATTACTTCTATTATATTTGGTGCGAGTTTTGGTTTTCTTTGGCTTTCTACTGTCCCAGCAACAAGTGGTATAGTAGCACACATCTTTGGAACTAAATATTTAGGTTTATTATATGGATTAGTTTTTTTAAGCCATCAAATAGGTTCATTTTTTTGGAGCTTACTTAGGTGGTTTATTTTATGATTTGTACGGCTCTTATGACTATGCGTGGTATTTGGCAATTGCATTATCTATTTTTGCAGGTTTAATACATTTACCAATTAGAGAGAAACCAGTTGAAAGAATTCAAAAAGCATAAATTTAAATTTAGTCCTTATTTAGAAAGACTATATCAGTCTGATGAGCCTTTAATAGTTTATAAAGTAGATGATGGGTATAATATTTACACTCATTTTTCTAAAAAAATTATTTTAACAAATAAAAACATTAATAAATTTTTTAAATCATTTGATAAAAAAAAATATAAAAAAGAAACGGATACAATGATTGGTTTTTTTGGCTATGAAATATTATGCAATCTAATAGGTCTAAAAATCATTAATCAAAAAAAAAGTAATTTCTATAAAGGCATTTTTTATAAACCAGAGACTGTTATAAAAATTAGAGATAATATAAAAATAGTATCAAATTTAAAAAATATAAAATCAAGATCAAATTTTCAAAAAACACAAATATCAAGCCCATTTAAATTAAATATAAAATTTTCTAAATATCAAAAAATATTTAATTTTTTTTCAAAAAAAATAAGGGAGGGTGAAACGTATCAAATTAAAATTTGCACTAAATATAGAAATAAATCAAAAATAAATCCAATTAATTTTTTTTGGAGGTTAATGAAAGTTAATTCGTCTCCAGAAGCATTTATGATTAAAGATAAAGATTATTCAATAGTAAGTTGCTCGCCTGAAACTTTAATCAATAAAAAAGGCTCTAATATAGTTACAAAGCCAATTGCTGGGACTTTAAAAAAGCTAAATGGATTAAATAAACAGAAGGCTTTAAAATTTTTTAAACATAATATTAAAGAAACCAAAGAGCATAACATGATTGTTGACATGGAGAGGAGTGATTTGTCTAAAATTTGTAGGCCAGGAAGTGTAAAAATTTTGAAAAAGAAGTTTGTTGAAGAATACAAGCATTTATTCCATTATGTAACTTTAGTTAAAGGAAAATTGATAAATAAGATTACTATAAAAGACATTATAAAAGCGATGATGCCAGGTGGTTCAGTAATCGGTTGTCCAAAAATTCGAACTTTGGAACTTTTAAACAATCAAGAAAACGAAGATAGAAATATTTATACAGGGAGCTTTGGCTATATCAAGTTTAATAAGGATATGAGGTTTAATATTATCATAAGATCAATCTTAAATTATAAAAATTTATCAGAAATTTCGGCAGCATCTGGTGTAGTTTTGGATAGCACTGCCAAAAAAGAATTTAATGAAAATTATATAAAAGCTAAATCATTGTTGGAGTTATTTAAATGATATATATTATTGATCATCAAGACTCATTCACATGGAATGTTGTTCACCAATTTAAAAAATTTGATAATGTTCATTGTTCTAATTATTTTGATATAAATAAGAAAATTTTAGATAGCTCTGATACAATTGTGTTATCACCTGGACCTGGTGCTCCAAGAGATTATCCGCAAACATCAAAAATTTATAAATATTTCAAGGGAAAGAAAAAAATTATTGGTATTTGTCTAGGATATCAACAAATACTCTTTAATGAGAGAGGAAAAATTATTCAACAAAAAGAAATATATCATGGATATCAATCTAAAGTTAAAGTTACAAACAATAGTAAGGTATTTAAAAAAAATAAAGTTTTTAAGGTTGGAAGATATCACTCTTTAAAATTAAAAGAGCCCTTTAAGTCAGATACATTAAGTATTACAATGCGATGTAGCAAAACAAATATACCTATGGCTTTCGAAGATATAAGAAATAAAATTTATGGTTTTCAATTTCATCCTGAATCTTTCCTAACTGAAAATGGTGACTTTATTATTAAAAAAATCTTATCTAATTAATTCTTTAAAAGAAGTTCCGTTCAATGACTTGTGGGGGAACCATGGTGTGTTTACCACTATGAGAGTTATAGGCAAACCATTGAAAGTTATTTTTTTAAAAAATCATTTAAATAATTTGATTAAATCTACAAAAAGTTACAAAATCTTTAAAAAAGATTTAAATTTAAAATTATTAAAAATTTTAAAGATTAATTTGTATAAAAGTCAAAAATATAATCATTTATTAAGACTAGCTATAAATAAAAATTTAATTTCTATATCGATAAGAAAACGTCCTACACCTATCAAAAATTTTAAATTAAAATTATTGAATTATAAAAGACAGAATCCAGAATATAAGAATTTAAAGTATAACTTTATTTTAAAAAATATGAAAAAGATTGATAATAAATCATCTGATTTAGTATTAATTCATAATAATAAAATCTATGAAACTGGAACTGCAAACTTGATTTTTGTTAAAAACAACAAAATATACTCTCCAAAGGAAAATTTTTATAAAGGAATAACTCTTAAATTTTTAAATAAAAAATTAAGAATAAATTTTATTGATATCCATTTAAAGAATCTTAAAGTATATGATGAAATAATATTAGTTGGTTCAGGAAAAGGAGTAATCTCTGTAAATAAGATTCAAGGTGTGAATTGGAGAAGAAAGAGCCTAAAATACTACAATATTATGAATAATTATTATAAAAAAGCTGTTACTAAGTGTCCAAGATATTACAGTTGATCTATTAATTTAACTATATTACAAATTTAGAACTATTTTAAATTGCGGAGGTTCAATCAGTGTTTTTAACAAATCCATTTTATATACTTTCAGAAAGCGTTGCACCAATATTTATGCAAATATTCGTAATATTGATGATTGCATTGATTGTTTTGGGTACAGTGATGGATATTGTTCACAAAAAAAATGTCAAATACTTTTTTGATAATGCAAAGAAAGCAAAAAAAAATGCTACTAAATCTTTGTCAGCAGGCGAAAGAATAAAAGTTTTATCAAAAACAGTTGTAAGTGATATAGCAACTACATCTGAACTTGGTGCTGGTAAAAGGAGACTCGCACATGTAATGGGTATGTATGGCACAATTTTATTTTGGGTCGCTACAGTTGCGATGGTATTCATGTATACGAGCCCAAACTCAACAACACCAAATATATGGCCTATATTATGGCACGGTGGAGCAATACTAACTGTCTTAGGTGGATGTTGGTTTTGGTTTTTTCTAAGAGTTGATGTTTATTCAGAAGCACAACCATGGTACAGAATAATTAAAGCAGATTTGTTCGTTTTAGCTTTGATTGCTACTTCACTTTTTGGATTGATATGGTCTTACCTACAAAACTTAGATCTAGGAAACAGATGGGATGATAAAGTTTTTTTAGTTTTTTACATTGTTGCGAACTTGATTCTATTTGGTGGAGTGTATTGGTCCAAGTTTGCTCATATGTTTTATAAACCTGGGGCTGCAATTCAAAAAAATCTTGCAGAAGCAGATGGATCTAGAGATAATTTACCTCCAGAAGCTGATGGACCTGAGCAATTTGGCCTAGGTATAAAAAGAGAAGAGCCAAAACACTATTAATATGTTATTAGGAAAGGAATATTTATAAATTATGTCAACTTTTGTATACATGACTAGATGCGATGGATGTGGACACTGTGTGGATATATGCCCATCAGATATAATGCACATTGATGAGAACATTAGAAGAGCAAAAAATATAGAACCAAATTTTTGTTGGGAGTGTTACTCGTGCGTTAAAGCATGTCCAAATCACGCAATTGATGTGAGGGGTTATGCAGACTTTGCTCCGATGGGGCACAGCGTTAGAGTTAGAAGAGAAGAAGAAAAGGGAAAAATTTCATGGAGAATTAAGTTTAGAAATGGAACTGAAAAAAATTTTGTTTCGCCAATTACAACTAAACCTTGGGGTAAGCATATACCAAAACTTTCTGAGGGCGACACACCTAATCAAGGAGAGATGCAATCTCAAATTCTTTATAACGAACCAAATGGTTTGAATACAAATAAAGATTTACCAACTATTAATAAAGATACCTTTAAAAAAGGAGTTTATTATTAATGGCAAAACATAAAACTATTTTTGAAGATTGCGATATATTAGTTGTTGGTGGTGGAATGGCCGGCACAGGTGCAACATTTGAAGCAAGACATTGGGGAAGAGATTTAAAGATAGTTTGTGTAGAAAAAGCTAATATCGATAGAAGTGGAGCGGTAGCTCAGGGCCTATATGCAATTAATTGTTATATGGGTATGCAGTGGAATGAAAATCAACCCGAAGATCACGTTAGATATGCAAGAAACGACCTAATGGGCCTTGTCAGAGAAGATCTAGGATATGATATGGCAAGACACGTTGACTCAACAGTACATATGTTTGACGAATGGGGTCTTCCGATGATGAAAAATAAAGAGGGAAGATATCAGCGTGAGGGAAAATGGCAAATAATGATACACGGGGAGAGTTACAAGCCAATTGTTGCAGAAGCAGCAAAAAAATCAGCAGATAAAGTTTATAACAGAATTATGATTACTCATCTTCTAAAAGATGAAAGTAAAGAAAATAGAATTGGTGGTGCAGTAGGCTTTAACATGAGAACAGGGGACTACCATGTTTTCAGGGCTAAAGCAGTTATTATATGCGCAGGTGGGGCATCACATATTTTTAAACCTAGAGCAGTCGGAGAAGGAATGGGTAGAACGTGGTATGCACCTTGGAGTAATGGATCAGCTTATGCTCTGCCTATAGCTGTTGGAGCTAAAATGACACAAATGGAAAATAGAATTGTTCTTTGTAGATTTAAAGATGGGTACGGACCAGTTGGTGCATATTTTTTGCATTTAAAAACTTATACTCAAAATGCCAATGGTGAGAATTATGAAAAAAAATGGTATGATCAAACTAAGGGTTTAGTGGGCGAATATATTGATCATCATCCAACTCCTACTTGTTTGAGGAACCACGCATTCATTCAAGAGATGGCTGCAGGAGGTGGACCAATTCATATGGTTACAAAAGAAGCATTTCAAGATCCGCATCTTGAAACAGTTGGATGGGAAAACTTTTTAGGTATGACTGTGGGTCAAGCAGTTGTATGGGCCTCTCAAAATATTGATCCAAAATATACAAACCCTGAGCTAACAACATCTGAGCCGTATGTAATGGGATCACACGCAACTTGCTCAGGCGCATGGGTAAGCGGACCTGAAGACATTGCTCCAGATGAATATTTTTGGGGTTATAATAGGATGACAACGGTTGATGGTCTTTTTGGCGCTGGGGATACGGTTGGAGGTAGTGCTCATAAATTTTCTTCAGGATCATTTACAGAGGGAAGACTTGCAGCAAAAGCAGCTGTTAAATACATACAAGATAAGAAAGCTAATGGAATAGATGTTTCTGAAAATCAATATAACAATCTTAAAGAGGTTATTTACAAACCACTTGAAAACTATACTGTTGGAAGAAATGAGATAACTGGGGGGACGGTATCTCCAAGCTATATTTCACCAATTCAAGGACTGCAAAGGTTGCAAAAAATTATGGATGAATATTGTGGTGGATTATCAAACAATTATATGACTAATGAAAATCTTCTAAAAAAAGGACTGGAGCTATTAGATTGGTTACAAGAGGATCTAGAGCACGTTGCGGCAGAGGACTATCACCAATTAATGAGAGCTTGGGAGCTTAAACATAGAGCTATAACTTCTCAGTGTGTTACAGAGCATACTTTGTTTAGAAAAGAGACTAGATGGCCTGGATATTATTACAGAGGGGATCATATGAAATTAGATGATGAAAATTGGCATTGTTTAACAGTCTCTAAACGTGACTCTGAGTCAGGCAAGTTTGAATTCGAGAAAAAGCCAGTATACCATATAATTGACGAAAAAGAGAAGAAGCAAGCGTCTTAAAAACACTCAGCATTATGAGCTTACTTGATAAGTCTGATGATGAAATCATTAAAATAGCTGATCCTATGTGGTCAAATCTTGTAAAATGTTCCAACATTAAAGATTATGGAGGTTTCACAAGAGATTTTTCTTCACAAATGCTTTACGGAGCTAATGAGGTCGAACTAGGAAAGCAGTGGGCAAATAATGAACTAATTTCAACTCTATCAGAGGACTGTAAGGCCTTTGGCTGTTTAAGAAGAGGTGATTATGTGACTGTGCTTTACAAGCAGACTAGTACTAAAACACCAGGTGACTTTCTAGGAAGAATTGTGCTGGGCGAGGAAGGTGGAGAGATAAAAGTTTTTGGAGCTACAATTTTTTAAATTTTTATAAAATTTCACTTGCTAAGATTCGAAACTGGGTGTAGTGAGCTGTTATGCTTAATAAATTTAATAAAAATATAACAAACTTTTTTAAGCAAATTCCAAATTTATCTACAATAATTAATACAAAACTCCTTATCTATTTCGGATTAGCTGCTTACTGGAGTGTCATGCTATTAGGTACATTTATTAATCTATAATTTCGAAAATCATTATATTGACTTTAATTTATTAGAGGAATAATTGTTGTCTATGGATTTCTTTCTTCCAATTGCAGAAGTATATGTAAGTCTTCCATTCATTTTTTTTTTAAGTTTCATTGTTGGAATTTTATCTGGCTTATTTGGAGTTGGTGGAGGTTTTTTAATGACCCCTTTTTTAATTTTTTTAGGCATTCCCCCTGCATATGCAGTTCCAAATGAAGCAAATAACATATTAGGAACATCGGTTTCTGGGTCAACAACACATTATTTAAAAGGCACTTTGGATTATAAAATGGGTTTTATGATAGTGATTG
Organism: uncultured Pelagibacteraceae bacterium; assembly: GCA_902603925.1. Taxonomy (GTDB): domain Bacteria; phylum Pseudomonadota; class Alphaproteobacteria; order Pelagibacterales; family Pelagibacteraceae; genus Pelagibacter. The sequence continues at coordinate 29,689 of CACKWQ010000008.1, forward strand.
GGGGAGCAGTTGGTACCATTCTAGGAATAATTACTTTTACTTATTTTAAGGATATTGGTAAAATAAATATCGTTATCTCATTAGCATACATGTACATTCTTGCTATAATAGGAACTTTAATGTTAGTTCAAGGTGTCTCCGAAATTGATAGAGCTAGAAGAAAAGTAGTTGTCAGAAAAAAATTACATTCACATTATTGGATACATGGTCTTCCCTTAAGAATGCGATTTAAGAAATCAAAATTATATGAGAGTGTTTTTACACCCGTGTTGATGGGGTTAATTGTAGGCTTTATTGCAGCTATTATGGGTATAGGAGGGGCGTTTATTTTAGTACCTGCGATGATTTATATAATTGGGATGCCGACTAATCTAATTCCTGGAACTTCTTTGTTTGTTACGATTTTTATAAGTGCAATTGTAACTGTACTACATGCCTTTAATTATGGGTCAATTGATTTAATTTTGGTCACAGTTTTAATTTTAGGTTCAATTTTAGGTGTACAGTTTGGTCAAAAAATAAGTGAAAGAGTTGATAGTTCTGAATTCAAAGCAATACTTGCAATACTATTATTATTGGTAGGTATAGCTATAGCATACGATACATTTTTCGCAGAAGATGCAATAAATAGTGTGGCTAGATCAGCGCCGGATAAACTTAATTGGTTATCACAGTGGGTAAAAGATTTTCAAAAAGAACAACCATTTAGTTATGGAATGGCTTCAGTTGTCTTAGCACTTGGTCTAGGGGTGGGCGCAGCAATGATAAGACATTTTTTCTCTAGGATTAAAAAGAAAGCCGAACAATCTTAAGCACTTCTATAAAGCTTAGTCATAACAAATTCCCTATGACCTAAAGCTTCAGCGCAAGTAAGTCTGCCATTAGCAACTCGGATAGTAGCTTTTATTAGTTCATCTCCCGCTTGATCTAAGTTCATTTGTCTTGATAAAATTTTGGATACATTAACATCTATATGCTCACTCATAGTTTTTGCTGTGAGTGGATTTGCTGTTAATTTAATAACTGGTTCAATTGGATTTCCTATTATATTTCCCTGTCCAGTTGGAAACAAATGAATATTAAATCCTCCAGCTGCTTGCAAGGTAACACATTCAGCAGCAGCAGATGAGGTATCCATAAAATATAATCCCTTTCCCTTACTTGGTTCCTCAGCAGGTTCTAAAACATCAATAAATTTTAAATTACCAATTTTTTGAAAATTTCCGAATGCTTTTTCCTCAATAGTTGTTAAACCGCCGGCAATATTACCTGCGGTTGGTTGGCTTTCTGACAAATCGTCTGTTGCTTCTTTTAAAATAAAATCGTTATATGAATTCCAAGTTTTCATAAACTTTTTCTCTGCCTCCGGTGTTTTACCTCTTTTTGCGCATACTGTTTCTGCCCCGGTTAACTCAGATGTTTCTCCAAAACATAAATGAACACCAAATGGTTCTAGTTTTTCCATTAAATTTCCAACTGTTGGATTTGACGCAAGTCCAGAAGTAGTATCAGACTCTCCACACTTTACTGATATCCATAAATCACTCATTGGACATTCTTCTCTATGTTTTTCAGAAGCCCACATTGAAAACTCTTGAGCTTTCTTAGATACTTTTGCAATAGTATCAATGTCACCAACACCCTCTATACTAAATCCCTCTACTGGCTTACCAGTTTTTGCAATTGCATCTACAATTCTTTTTGTCCACTTGGGCTCAATACCAATTACAATTACTGCTGCAACATTTGGATTTTTTCCAGTACCAATCATAGTTCTAAAATGTAGTTCTAGGTCAGCTCCAAATTGCAGCCTTCCATAAGAATGTGGTAATGCGATCGTTCCTTTTATATTATTTGCAACAGCTTCAGCGCATGCATTTGATATATCATCAACAGGCAATATAATTACATGGTTTCTAGTACCCGCCCTACCATTTTCTCTTTTATAACCTAAAAAACTTTTTGGAATTTCCATATTACCACTTCTTAGTTTTCACATTATGAACATGAACATGTTCACCTTTTTTAATAGCCTTTACAACTTTTCCAATGTCATGACCATATTTGATTATAGCATCTCCCTCACTTAAATCTGTCATAGCAATTTTATGACCTAAAGGTATCTCGTTTTTTGATTGAATCTTTGTTGAATCATCATTTTCCATTATCCAACAATTACAGTCTTGATTTGGTATTATCTTCTCAATAACAACAACCCCTACATTGTCTTTTTTGTTGTGAATTATAATATCTGTACCTGTCATTGTGACGATTTCTTTATTTGAAATTTTTGTAATCTTATATATTAATCCCGTTGTATTAAAATTAAATTTTTAAAAAAGATATTAGATAATGACTAAAATGACAACAGAAGAGGCTTTTATCAAAGTCCTTCAAATGCATGGAATTGAGCACGCGTTTGGTATTATTGGATCTGCGTTTATGCCGATTTCTGATTTATTTCCAAAAGCAGGAATTACCTTTTGGGATGTTGCTCACGAAACAAATGGTGGATTAATTGCAGATGGTTACACAAGATCGACTGGAAAAATTTCAATGGTCATTGCGCAAAATGGTCCAGGTATCACTGGACTTGTTACACCAATCAAAACTGCATATTGGAATCATACACCTTTATTATTAGTAACTCCACAAGCAGCAAATAAAACTATGGGACAAGGTGGATTTCAAGAAGTAGAGCAAATGAATTTATTTAAAGACATGGTTTGTTATCAAGAGGAAGTTAGAGATCCATCTAGAATGGCAGAAGTTTTAAATAGAGTTATTGAAAAGGCAATAAGAGGATCTGCACCTGCTCAGATAAATGTTCCAAGAGATTATTGGACACAAGTTATTGATGTTGAACTTCCTCCAATTGTAAGATTTGAAAGGCAAGGCGGTGGAAAAGAAGCAATAGATAAAGCTGCAAAATTGCTTTCGGATGCAAAATTTCCAGTAATATTGTCAGGTGCGGGAGTTGTCATTGGTGATGCAATTAGTGAATGCAAAAGTTTAGCAGAAAAATTGGATGCACCAGTTTGCAATGGATACCAACACAATGATAGCTTTCCAGGAAGCCATCCTTTAGCAGTAGGACCTCTTGGATACAACGGATCAAAAGCTGCGATGCAATTAATTTCAAAAGCAGATGTAGTTTTAGCACTTGGCACAAGATTAAATCCCTTTTCTACATTACCAGGTTATGGAATTGATTACTGGCCAAAAGACGCAAGTATTATTCAAGTAGATATGAATCCGGATAGAATTGGATTAACAAAAAAAGTTACAGTTGGAATAGCTGGAGATGCTAAGCAGGTTGCGCAACAAATCTATGAAAAACTATCAGCGAACGCCGGTGATAATGGTAGAGAGGAAAGAAAAAATTTAATTCATCAAACAAAATCAGCATGGCTTCAAACACTGACAAGTCTTGATCATGAGGATGATGATCCAGGAACGGTTTGGAACAAAGAAGCAAGAGAAAGAGATAAAGATAGAATGTCACCGAGACAAGCTTGGAGAGCAATACAAGCTGCAATGCCTGATGACGCAATTATATCAAGTGACATTGGAAATAATTGTGCAATAGGAAATGCTTATCCAATGTTTGAAAAGCCTAGAAAATATTTAGCACCAGGCTTATTTGGGCCATGTGGTTATGGTTTTCCATCTATCTTAGGAGCAAAGATTGGTTGTCCAGATACACCAGTAATTGGTTTTGCGGGTGATGGAGCTTTTGGAATAAGCATGAATGAAATGAGTTCATGCGCTAGAGAAGAATGGCCAGCAATTACAATGGTAATATTTAGAAATTATCAATGGGGAGCAGAAAAAAGAAATTCTATATTATGGTTTGATGACAATTTTATTGGTACAGAGCTTGACCCTGAACTAAGTTATGCAAAAGTTGCTAATGCTTGTGGTCTAAAAGGAGTTACGGTTAAAACAATGGAGGAGACAACTAAAGCGATAAAACAATCCTGCGAGGATCAAAAGAAGGGAGTTACAACTTTTATTGAGATTATTTTAAATCAAGAGTTGGGTGAACCCTTTAGAAGAGACGCTATGAAAAAACCTGTTCAAGTTGCTGGTATTAAAAAAGAAGACATGAAGCCGCAAAAATCTTTAGTTTAAATATTTTTTAGTTCATCCAATACCGCTTTAGCATGATCTTTTACTCGTACATTTGACCATATTTTGTGGATTTTGCCTTTCGAATTAATCAAAAAAGTTGATCTAATAACCCCTTTAAATTTTTTTCCTAAAAAAGATTTCATCCCCCATACGCCATATTTTTTAATAACTAATAACTTTTCATCAGACAACAAATCAAATTTTAACTTATATTTTTTCTTAAATTTTAAATGACTTTCTATACTGTCTTTAGATATACCCAAAACTATTGTATTTTTTTTGTTAATCATTGAGTTAAGCTTACTAAAGTCTTTAGATTCTAGAGTGCAACCTGGCGTATCATCTTTTGGATAGAAATACAGAATTATATTTTTCTTTTTTACCTTGTTTAGTTGGAAAATGTTTCCACTTGTACTAATTAGTTTAAAATTAGGAGCTTTCTCATTTATTTTTAATTTCATTAAAGCACAATTAGCTTGCTAAGAGATTTAATGCCTCATTTAACAATTTTTCAGAATTTGCATGATCACCATCCAAATGTGCTTTTTCACCCGCATCTCTTAACTTTTGAACTTTAGACTTTAGATTATCATCGCTAATATCTTTTATTTTAGTGTCTAATTTGTTCCATAGCATTGGACATGATCCTGCGAAAGATGACGTGCTGAATAAAACCAAAAAGAATATTTGTAAGTATTTCTTCATATCAGTATTGAATTTATAACTTTTTGAGATATTTAATAGGTCAACAATGTCACAAGTGTTAAAATATACTTAAAAAAAAATAATAAAATTTGTATTTTAAAATATGAGACGAAAATTTTTAAAAGTTTTGTTAAATTCATTTAGTATATTAATTATTTATCCATATACTTTAATTTACGCAGCTACAAAAAAAATAATTAATAAAAATTTAACTGAAGAACAAAAAGAAATTTTATTTAATGAAGGTACTGAAAAACCATTCACTAGTGCACTACTTCAAGAAAATAGAAAGGGTTTTTACCACTGTGCAAATTGTGGAAATAAATTGTTTAGCTCTGAGGCTAAATTTGATAGTGGGACTGGTTGGCCATCATTTTCTGAAGCCTTACCCGGTGCTTTTAAAACAAAAATAGATTATGCATTTGGGATGAAAAGAACAGAATATCATTGTGCAAAATGTGGAGCTCATCACGGACATGTATTTAATGATGGACCATCTGAAACAGGTAAAAGATTTTGTAACAATGGTCTTTGCTTGATATTTAAACCATCAACATAAAATGAGAAAAATCCTTATTATTTCTATTTTCATCTCTGTTATTCTTAATAGTTTGGTACTAGCAGAAAATTTAGAATGTGAAAACGAAAAGACTAACGAAACACTAAACATATTTTACGATTTTGAAAAAATAGAGATTGAGGGAAAGAAATTTACCAATATTTTTGTTTTTGGCAATGGTATGTCCGCTGAATATCTTGAATATAAAAGTCTCTTTTTGGGATTTGGCAAAACCTTAGATGAAAAGTGGGAAATAGATATTGAATTAAGAAATCCTAAATCAGTTGTTTTAACTAAGTTTAAATATTATGCAAATGAGCCAAAAAAGATAAGTGAGAACAAATATTTGTGTAATTAAAATGATAAGGGGCGTTCTGTTGCCCGGCATTAGATACAAAATAGCATATTTACTTACTTATTGAAACCACTTCATTGCAAACTTCATTGTCAGAATGACTTATTTTCTTTTTAGTTGGTTTTTTTGATCTAACACTTCGTTGTAAAATTGATTAAAATTAATTTATGAAAAAAAATATAGAATTTAAAAGATTTGTTAATAAAAAAGCAGATCCAGAAGAACTTAAAATTGTTAAATCATTATCTAAAAAATTTTTTCTTTATTTAAACAAAAAAGAAACAGTTGAAAAATTAAAGTCCTTTCACACTTTAGGCAATAGTAGTCAAAAAATTCAAGATGTATTTATAAGTCATTTAAAAGAATTAGGGTTTGAAAGTGAAAAGAAAGGTTTATTTAAAAATTATAATTCTCAACTCAGACCTGATTATTATAAAAAATTAAAAAAAAGTGGCATAATTCTTGAAGTTGAAAGAGGCAAAACTTTAAAAAATAATATGGATTTGTTAGATGTTTGGAAGTGCCATATATGTAAAGAAGCGAACCATTTATTTTTAGTTATACCAAAAGATGTTAGTCATACTCCAAATTGTTTTAATTATAGTTCAAAAAGACTTGGACTTTTTTTTTTAAAAGAGAACTATATTAATATAGATAGTTTAACTATTTATGGATATTAAAAGTGGCGTTCTGTTGCCAGGTACACTTAACCTACCATAATCCCAGATAATCAGAAGTTAACCACGCCGCAAAGTACATAACAAGACACAGGGGCATCATAACAATAATATACATTATTATTTGAACTAAAAAATATGGGATTTTTAAACTCAAAAGTGCTTTTTCAAATTTTCCAATTAAATTGTCAGTCTTTTTATTTTTAGATAACAAATCAATTGCACCTATAAGCATAACTACGAATATTAAAAAACCTAAGATCGCTTTAAATGTTAACATATTTTTATAGGGGGCGTTCTGTTGCCAGGTGCCCCAGACCCCATTGAGATTATAATTTATTCGACCGTTTTCTTATATGTCCCAATACTTTTCCAGAGTTTTTTCCTGATTTAATAACGTATCCACTAGTACCATTACCATTTGTGTCTACTGTTTTAAAGTTTCGGAACAATAATTGATTTAGCCTAGCATTTTTTGAGCCTCGGCTAAACGAACTAAGAACTCTGTGCATTCTTTTCATACACTCTCCTTGTTTGTTTTCCCAAAACTCGCTTTTAACCGATGCGAAATCGGTCTCTTTATTACCATGAGATATGGTATCTTAACGATATATTTAAATTTTTTAATATTCAATTGAAATCTTATCAATAAATTAAACAAAATATTCAATAAAATGCGCTCTTTTTATCACTTCACTATATTTAAAATTTTAATAAATTTTAATTATGAAAAAAATTATTTTATTTTTTTTATTTATACCTAATTTAGTTTTTGCCGGTTCAATGAAAATGATAGGCGAAAAGGGAAATTTATCAGAGGTTACTAAAGTAATTGAAATAAAAATGTATGACAACTTTTATGAACCAGATATTATAAACGTCAAAAAAGATGAAACAGTAAAATTTGTAGTTAAAAATCTTGGAGAATTAGTTCATGAATTTAATATAGCCACAAAAGAAATGCACATTAAACATCAACCTGAAATGTTAAAAATGGTTGGTATGGAAATACTTTTAGGAGACAGAATAGATATGAAAAAAATGAAGGAGGCTGCAAAAACTGATCATGCCATGGCCCATTCTCACTCAAACAGTGTTTTACTAGAACCAAAAGATAGTGCTGAACTAATATGGAAATTTACAACCAATGCAAAGCTTGAGGCTGCATGTAATGTACCAGGTCATTACCAAACTGGTATGATTGCAAAACTAAATATAAATTAATTTATAAAACTTTTTCAAAACCTTCAAAATTTGGAGCTCCAATATATAAATCTTTATGTTGACCGGCATTTTTATGAGCAAGCCTAAAAGATTCAGATTTTGTCCAATTAATAAAATCCTCTTTTGAATTCCAAATACTATGCGAAGCAAATAAAGTGTGATCTTCTTTTTCTTCACCCTTTACTAAGTTGAAATTTTTAAAACCAGGAACATTTTCCAAAAATGAATCTCTATTTTTCCATACATTGACAAAATCATTTTCTTTTCCTTTGACTATTTTAAATCTATTCATTGCTACAAACATTTTTCCTCCTATAGTTTACCTATTCCGAAAAAAGCACCCGCAATTATTATTAACCAGATTATTCCCTTAATAAAAAAAAATGAGAAGCCGCCAATTAATAAATACTTTTTTAATTTTTTTTTTTAACATCATCAATAATTAACATTTATTTAACTTTGTAAAATGCGATTTTTTAGTTCAATATTGTCATTGGATCTAGCCGTGTTTGAAACCAATTAACTCTAAAATCGAGATGTGGACCTGTAGATCTACCAGTAGAACCAACGGTTCCTATGATATCACCTTGATTAATTTCATCTCCAACATCAACAAGAACTTGTTCAAGATGGGAGTAAATTGTTGAAATACCATGGCCATGATCCATAATTATGGTACCGCCTGTGTAATATAAATCGTCTTCCGCCATGGTTACAACCCCTGAACCAGAAGATTTTATTTTTGTTCCTTTTTTTGCAGCTATATCTATTCCATAATGTGGCCATTTGGGTTTACCATTTAAAATTCTTTGACTACCGTAAACTCCAGTTACAATACCTTTCACAGGCATTATGAATTGATTTTTAAAAAAAATTAAATCGGAATTAATTGCTCTTGCTATACCGATTTTTTTATTTTCCTCTTTAATTCTATTATAAACTTCTTCAGGAGGGGTTACTTTTTTCTCATCTAGGCCATCAATCCGCTGAATTTGATATTTTCGTTTATAAATTCTTTTAACTACTTTGATTTTTTCATTATTTAGAATTTTAGTAATAACAATATCTAACTTTCTATCTCTATCAATTCCAAAAACAAACGACCCATCCTTTGAAACTTTAATGCTTTTTTTATCAATAAGTATTTTTGATCCTGGCTCAGTTTTACCTACAATAAAATGACCCTGGATAAATTTTCCATTAAACTCGATTGCATAAGAATTTTGGATTAAAAAAAAAAATAATACTAAAGATTTGATTATCTTGCTGTCCATCCACCATCGACCAATAAAGATGTACCCGTAATCATCGACGCAGCATCAGATGCTAAAAAAACTACAGCGGAGGCTACATCCGATAGTTCTGCAAATCTACCTAGAGGTATATTATTTAGTACTTCTTTTTTAAATTTTTTACTTTTAAAGAATTTACTTGTCATTGGTGTCACAACAAATGTGGGAGCTACAGTATTTACTCTAATATTATTTTTAGCAAGATCTATAGACATACTTTTTGTTAAACCTTCAATACCAAATTTAGTCATATTATATACACTTCTAATCGGTCCACCAACATGTCCCATTTGAGAGGACATATTAATTATAGATCCACCTACTTTATTTCTATTTTTAAGCTTTATCATTTTTATGGCGCATAATTGCGCAAGATTGAATGTTGCAATTGAATTTAATTTTACAATATATTCCATATCTTTAGTTTTCACTTTAGTAAAATGTGATGGTATATTGTTTCCAGCGTTATTAACCAAAATATCGATTCTATTTAAACTATTAATTATTTTTTTTATTTCAGAGTAATTTGTTACATCACATGCAAAGCTTTTACATTTTACTTTAAATTTTTTGATTATTTTTGATACGTTATTTAAATCTTTTTGTGTTCTACTTATTATAACTAGATTTACTCCTGCTTCTGCTAATGCAATAGCGCAAGCTTTTCCAAGGCCTTTACCCGCTCCCGTTACTACAGCTGTTTTATTTTTTAAGTTATATTTTTTTAAAAACATTTTATATGAATAGCTTTAAATCTGTATAAATCAAATCAATTGCTACTATTAATATTGCAAATAATCCAAGCCAAGCAATCCATTTATACTTTTTTATCCATTGCGATATTAGATTTGCAGCAACTGCCATCAAGGCTATAGATAAAACAAGACCAAAAATTAAAAGATAATAGTGATCTTTTGCTGCTCCTGCTACTGCCAAAACGTTATCTAAACTCATTGTAACATCTGCAATTATTATTGTAACAATTGCTCTAAAAAAACTTGTACTTTTTATTTTTGGCCCTTTTATTCCATCGGGCTTACTTCTTACGACATCAACATATAGTTTATAACAAACATAAAGTAGCAACACTCCACCAATCAACCTTAAACCGGATATTTGTAATAAGTAGGCTGTAATTAATGTAAAAATTATTCTTAAAATAATTGCTGCACCAATCCCCCAAAATATTATTTTTTTTCTTTGATCAGACTGAAATTGAGACGCAACCATCCCAATAATAATTGCATTATCACCAGCCAGTACTAAATCTAATAAAATTATTTGTATAAAAATTAAAATCTGTTCAGTTAACATTAACTGTTCAATATCATATCAGCACCCTTTTCGGCAATCATAATGGTTGGAGCATTTGTATTCCCCGAAGTGATATTTGGCATAATTGAAGCATCTATAACTCTCAAACTATCAATTCCTTTTACTCTTAGATCATCAGAAACAACCGACTGATCATCATTACCCATTTTACAGGTGCCAACAGGATGAAATATTGTTTGAGCAAAATGACTACAAGCCTTTACAATTTCCTCGCCATCCTGAATATGAAAACCTGGTCTAAACTCCTCAGGTTCATATTTTTTAAATTCATCAGACTCCATTACAATTTTTCTTATTAATTTAATTCCATCTGCAGCAACTTTTCTATCTTCGTCTGTTGATAGATAATTCATTTTAATTTTTGGATAATCCCTCGAGTCTGCGCTTACAATATTTATTTCACCCCTACTTGTAGGTCTTATATTTGCGACTGTTGGTGTAAAGGCATCAAAGTTGTGTAGATTTGCTCCTCCAAGTTTATCAGTACTAATAGGCTGAATATGAAACTGTAGGTTTGGTGTTTCTCTTTTTTCATCGCTTTTTGCAAAACCACATAGTTGGCTCGCACCCATTGTCATAGGACCTTTTCTTGCAAAAGCAAACTCTAGTCCGATCATAAGCCTACCAAAAATACTATTAATTTTCTTGTTAAGTGTTTTTATATTTTTAACCTTATAAACAGGTCTAAACATCAAATGATCTTGAAGATTTTTTCCGACTCCTTTTAAATCCATTTCTATATTTATACCCAAATTTTTTAGTTTTGAAGCATCTCCGACCCCAGAGGTCTGTAATATTTGTGGACTCCCTATAGAGCCAGCACTTAAAATGATTTCTTTGTTAGCTTTAGCTAATAATTCTTTATCTTTTTTAATATAACTAACACTAACGGCTTTGTTGTTTACAAAATTTATTTTTTGAACATGGCATTTTGTTTCAATCTTAAGATTTTTGTCATTTTTAATTGGATTTAAATATCCAACTGCCGCACTACATCTTAATCCATTCCTTTCTGTTACCTGAAAATAACCGCA
>CACKWQ010000009.1 GCA_902603925.1 uncultured Pelagibacteraceae bacterium
ATTGTTCATTGCTGAAAAAAAAAGGTTTAGAAAAAGTAATAAGATCCAAAACAGGCTTGCTTCTGGATCCGTATTTCTCAAGTACTAAAATAAAATGGATTATTAACAATATCCCATCTGCTAAAAATTTATTAAAAAAAAATAGACTTTTATTTGGAACAATTGATACATTTTTAATTTGGAAACTTACAAAAGGAAAACTTCATGCAACCGATGCAACTAATGCCTCAAGAACTATGCTTTATAATATAAAAAAAAATAAATGGGATAAACAAATACTTAAAATTTTCAACTTACCTATTAAAATATTACCAAAGGTTAAAAATTCTGCTGATGATTTTGGTTTTACTGATAAGTCTATTACAGGTAAGCTCTATCCTATTAGGGGAGTAATCGGAGATCAACAAGCTGCTATAATTGGTCAAGGCTGTTTTTCGAAAGGCTCTACAAAAGTTACTTATGGTACAGGGGCTTTTGCTATTATGAATACAGGAGATAAAATTATTTATTCAAGAAATAAATTATTATCAACAATTTGTTATAAAATTAATAACAAAACAACATATGCTATCGAAGGTTCAATATTTATTGCGGGTGCTGGAATTCAATGGTTAAGGGATAAACTAAAAATTATCAAGAAAGCCCAACAAACAGAAAAAATTTCAAACAATCTTAAAGACACTGGTCAGGTCTATTTTGTGCCTGCGTTTACAGGATTAGGAGCTCCATATTGGAATTCAGAAGCACGAGGGATAATTTCTGGATTAACGCGCAACACAGGATATCAAGACATTGTAAGAGCAGCGTTAGAGTCTGTAGTTTATCAATCAATCGATTTATTTAATGCAATAAAAAATGATGGTCTAAAACCAAAATTAATTAAAATAGATGGTGGAATGTCTGAAAATAGTTGGTTTAACCAATTTCTTGCTAACGTCTCAGGCTTAAAAGTGTTGAAACCTCAATCTCAGGAAACAACAGCTTTAGGTGCAGCGCTAGTTGCTGGTTTAGGTTATGGGATATTTAAATCACTTTCACAAATAAGTAAGAAAAATAGGATAAATAGACAATTTACCCCTAAAATGAATAAGAAAGATAGATTAAAGTTGTTGAACGGATGGAACCAAGCAATTAGAAAAACTATTAGATAATATGAAAAAATTTTTAATAATTGGCGCTGGAGCTATGGGTTCAGCTTTTTCTATGCCATGTGTAGAAAACAAGAATAAAGTTACCCTAGTGGGGACTCATTTAGAAGCAAGAGTTATTGCCAGATTAAGAAAAGATCATTTTCATCCTTCACTTAAATCTTTTATTTCAAAAAAAGTTAATTTTAAAACACATAATTTTCTTGGTAGAGAAATTTTAAATAAGCCTGATTATATTGTCATCGCAGTTAGCTCAAAAGGTATAGACTGGGTATGTAATCAATTAATAGCTAATTATCAGAAAAAATATTCCATTATATTGTTAACAAAAGGTCTTATTGGACAAAAAGAAAAAATTTTGACTATTTCAAATAAAATTAATCAAACATTTAAAAAAATGGGATTACCAAATCAGGATATTTCTTCAATTAAAGGACCATGTTTAGCAGCTGGATTAATTAATAAAGTAAGGACTAGCTCAGTTATAGCAAACAAAAATACTTTAAAAGCAAAGATATTGAGTAAATTAATTTCAACAAATTACTATAAAACAGAAATTTCTAATGACATAAATGGAGTTGAGGCCCTGGGAGCTATTAAAAATATTTATGCAATGTTGATTGGTGCCTCCATAGGTTTAAGCGGTAACAAATTGAATAATTTAATCAGGTTGAAGTACCACCACAATACATCTTCTTATTTATTTAAAAATGCAATTTTAGAAATGAAACTTTTTTCAAAAAAAATGGATGGTTTACCCGAAACAGCTTATGGATTAGCAGGTCTAGGAGATTTGTATGTAAGTGTAGCTGGTGGAAGAAACAGTAAAATGGGTTACTATTTGGGCAGAGGAAAAACGTACTTAAGTATAAAAAAAAATGAAATGAAAAATATTACAACGGAAGGTTGCGACTTAGTACTAGAAATAGGCACTATAATTTTAAAAAAATTTAAGAAAAAAGATTTTCCAATTATGTTTTCTATGATTTTATCTATATTAAAGAATAAGAAGCTAGTTATTAAATGGTAGATAATAAAAAAATTTTAATAGTAGAAGGCAATACAAGAGAGGAAAATAGTGAATTCACTGAGGTTGGTATTAATACTCATACCGAAAGTTTAATTGATAGTATTAATTTTTATAAAAAAAAAGTCGATATAGATATTGCAAATCCTTCATCTGATAAAAACTTAGATAAAACTGCTCAAAATCTTGAAAAGTACGATGGCTTAATTTGGGGTGGAAGTAGTTTAAATATTTATAATGATACTGACGAAATTAGAAGACAATTAGAATTTATGAGAAGATGTCAAAAAAAAATAAAAAAAATTTTTGCCATATGCTGGGGCTTACAAGTTGCAGTTACAGTAGCTGGGGGAGAGGTTAAAAAGTCTGTAAAAGGCGCACATAGGGGAATTGCATACGATATAAAAGTAAATAATTTTGGCGTTTCACACGCTATCTATCATAAAAAAAAAGTTAAATTTAACTCCCCTGCTTTTAATTTTGATGAGGTTGTGACGATTCCTCAAAATTCAAAAATATTATCTTCAAATAAGTTGAATAACGTGATGGGTCTCCATTTTATGGCTGGTAATTCTGAAATTTGGGGCATTCAGTACCATCCAGAAATCACATATGAGAAAATGATAAGTCTTATTCATTTTAGAAAAAAGAGGCTTTTAGATAAAGGAGCTTTCAGAGATCAAGATGAAATAAATTCTCATGTATTAATGATCGAAAATGAAATTAAAAATGTTGATAAAAAGTCTAGAATGAGAGAATTAGAAAATTGGTTAAATTACTTGTATGAAAATTAAAAATAAAGAAGATATTATAAATCATTTTATTGATGGAAATAAAAAAGATTTTTTTATAGGTGTAGAAAATGAAAAGTTCATTTTTGATTCTAATTCAAAAAAAAGATGTAATTATAATCAAGTAGAATCTGTATTAAATTTTTTACATGAAAAGTTCAAATGGGAAAAGGTTAAAGAACAAAACTACCTTATTGGATTAAAAAATAATGATAAACAAGTCACTCTTGAACCTGGAAATCAAATAGAGTTAGCGGGTGCTAAACTAAAAAATATCCACGAAGTATGCTCTGAGTCATTCCAGTTTCAAAATCAACTGGTCTCAGCATGTAAAAGACTTAATCTTGAATTACTATCGATAGGTTTTGATCCTAGAACTAAACTTAGTGAAGTCCCATCAAACCCAAAAAAAAGATATAACGTCATGACTAAAGAAATGCCCAAAAATGGAAAATTAAGTTTAGAAATGATGTATCAAACAGCAGGGACTCAAATCAATTTAGATTATTCCGATGAAATTGATTTTACAGAAAAATTTAAACTTATTTCTTATCTTACACCGTTGTCGATAGCTTTATTTGCTAACTCCTCAATTAAAGAAAACACTTTTACTAAATATTTATCATATAGATCAGTTGTATGGCAAAATACATCAAGAGGGGGACTTCCTAAAATCTTTTTAGAGGATATGGATTTTGAAAAGTATGCCGATTTTTGTTTAAATTTCCCATTGTTGTTTATTGTAAAAGACGATGAATACTTAACACCAGATAACTTTACATTTAAAGATTTTGTTGAAAATAAAATAAAAAAAATTGACAATAAAAGTCCAACAACAAAAGATTTAGAAAATCATTTAAGCACTATATTCACAGAAGTAAGATTAAAGAAGTATTTAGAAATCAGATCAATAGATGCATGTGAATGGGATTGTCATTGTGCTTCTCCTGCTTTCTATACTGGTTTAATTTATGGCAATAAATATGAAGCCCTAGACATTATAAAAAACTGGAAAGCTGATGATGTTCTTAATGCTTATTATGAGGCGCCCAAAAAAGGTTTGTCGACTGAGATAAATGGAAAAAAAATATTAGATTGGAGTAAAATATTTCTAAATATTTGTAAATCAGGATTAGATATTAGAAATGAAATTAATTCTAAGGGAAACAATGAAATTGTCTATCTCAAAAATATTGAGAATATTCTATCTGAAGAAAAGACAAAAGCTGAAAAATCAATTAAGATTGCATAACTTGAAAAATAACCAAAAAATAATTTCAGTCCAAGCAGACCCAATTGAAAGAATTAATATTAAAACTGATACAACATTTTTATTATTAGTTGAGGCGCAAAAAAGAGGATATAAAATCTTTTGGTATGAAACTAAAGGACTTTCTTTAATAAAAAACAAAGTATTAGCAAGTGGAAATTTTGTTAAGCTTCAAGAGAATGTGAAAAATTTTTTTAAAAAAGAAAAGTACACAGAGATTGATCTTTCATTGTCAAAGTTTTTACTTATTAGGCAAAATCCTCCATTTAATTTGGACTATATTAATTCTACTTTATATTTAGAAAAGCTTAAACATTCAGTCAAAATAATAAACGACCCAGTTGCGGTGAGAAATATATCAGAAAAATTTTACTCATCGAACTTTTCAAAATTTATGCCCCCTACAATCTTTACAAAAAGTATTTTAAAAATATATAAATTTCAAAAAAAATATAAAAAAATAGTTATCAAACCTATCAATGGCTATGCGGGAAAAGGTATCTTATTTGTAAACAAAAATCTAAATAAAAAAAAAATTCAGAGCTATTTAGATAATACAGGACATGTAATGGTACAAAAATTTTTACCAGCAATAAAAAAAGGAGATAAAAGAATATTCATAATTAACGGAAAAGTTATGGGAGCAATAAAACGGATTCCTAAAAAAAACTCAATATTATCTAATATTTCACAAGGTGGAACGGCAACTTATACAAAACTTAGTTTAAGAGAGAGAAATATAGCAAATATAATTGCAAAAAATTTAAATAAAAATAATATTTTTTTTTCAGGTATAGACCTTGTTTCAGGATTTTTGATAGGTGATATAAATATTACGTCTCCAACTGGTTTGCCGCAACTAAAAGATCTTAAAGGAATAAATTTGGCAATAGATTTCTGGAATTATTTAGAGAAATTAAAATAGACCTTCTGTCTCACCTTTTTTATTCAACTTAATTTTATTAGCCGCAGGGACTCTCGGCAAACCAGGCATCGTCATTATAGACCCACAAACAACAACTATAAAGTTAGCTCCAGAAGATAATCTTACCTCTCTAATAGGTATTTCATGGTTTACAGGTGCACCTTTAAGCTTAGGATCGACAGAAAAACTATATTGTGTCTTGGCAATACAAACCGGTAAATTTCTATAACCGTTCTTTTCAAAATTTGTTAGCTCTTTTTTAATGTTATCCGGTGCAGATATTTTGTTTGCTCTATAAATTTCTTTTGCTATTTTTTCAATTTTTTTCCAAAGACTTAGTTTTTCACTATATAAATAATTAAATTTTTTGATTTTATTTTTTTTACAAATTTTAATAACTTTTTTCGCGAGATCAATAGCGCCCCTTCCTCCGTTTGCCCAATGAGTACTTATACTAACCTCGACATTTTGATTTTTGCAGAAATCTAGAATTTCTTTGATTTCTTTTTTTGTATCTAAAATAAAGTGATTAATTGCTACGACCGGTTCTAACCCAAATTTTTTTATATTTTCAATATGCCTCTGTAAGTTAATCATACCTTTTTTTAGAGCTATTAGATTTTCTTTTTGAAGTTCATTTTTCTCTAAGCCACCATGCATTTTTAAGGCTCTAACAGTTGCCACAATTACTACACAACTTGGTTTAATATTAGACTTTCTGCACTTAATATTTAAGAATTTTTCAGCCCCTAAATCGGCTCCAAAACCAGCTTCGGTAACAACAAATTCTGAAAGTTTTAAAGCAGTTTTCGTAGCTATAACGGAATTACAACCATGCGCAATATTTGCAAACGGACCTCCATGTATTATTGCGGGGTTATGCTCTAATGTTTGCGTTACATTTGGTCTAATAGCTTCCTTGAGCAACACAGTCATCGGTCCTTGAGCATCCAAGTCTTTTGCATAGATTGGTTTATTATTTTTATTATAAGCGATTGTAATATTTCCAATTCTATTTTCTAAATCCTTAATACTGTTTGCTAAACAAAATATAGCCATCACTTCTGAAGCAACAGTTATATCAAAACCATCCTCTCTTGGAAATTTTTTTGCTACTCCTTTTGTATTAATATTAACAAATCTGAGAGCTCTGTCATTCATGTCAATTACCCTTTTCCATACAATCCTTTTGTCATCGATATTAAGTTTATTCCCCCAATAAATGTGGTTATCTATCAACGCAGAAAGCAGATTATGCGCGGATGTAATTGCATGAAAATCGCCTGTGAAATGCAAATTAATTTGCTCCATCGGAACAACTTGAGCATATCCACCTCCAGCCGCTCCACCCTTCATACCAAATGACGGACCTAAACTTGGCTCACGCAAGCATACAATACATTTTTTTCCAATCTTATTAATTCCATCCGTCAGTCCAACAGAGGTAGTCGTTTTGCCCTCCCCAGCTGGTGTAGGAGAAATAGCAGTTACTAATATTAATTTACCGTCTTTTTTTTTATTTAATTTATCTAAATACTCAAAGTTAATTTTTGCTATATGTCTTCCCATAGGACTAAATGCGGATGATTTATCAGGAACTTTTATTCTTTTTAATATATTGGAGATTGGTTTAAGTTTCGATGCTCTTGCGATTTCAATATCTGATTTAATTTTGGTCATTTATACAAGGTTTAAAGCATATTTTAATATACTTTATTCTTTCATTTTTAAAGAAATAATTTAAATTAAGTTTTTTAAAAATTAAAGCAGAATCTCATATATGAAAAAAAAATTTAGATTTTTCGATAATAGGCAAAAATATTTACTATTTGTTACAACTACTAATGAAAAAAACAAAATTGCTGATGCATTAAAACCAATTGTGCAAAAATTAAAACCGAAAACTCCAGCATTAAAGATTTTTGACGCAGGAATGGGTGATGGATCATTACTTATGAGTGTGATGAGACAATGCCATCAAAAAATGCCCAATATACCTCTGTTAGTTTCAACTAAAGAAATTAGTATGGAGGATGTAAGATTAGGTCTTGAGAAGCTTCCTGATAGATTTGCGGAACATAAGAATACAGTTTTTGTTATTTCAAACTTGAATTACGTCGAGTCTACATCTTTAAAATCTAGGAACGAAAAAAAACAAAAAAAGATGAATTGGAAAGTTGTTAAGTTAAAAGGTAACTCATCATTAGATTTCTCTAATCAACTGAGAAAGCTTAACCAAGAATTCTTAGCTAAAAAGTGGCAGGTTGAGACAAACCCAAAGACTGGCACATCAACTTATAAAGAACCATCTGTTATTGTGATTTATAGAAAAGACCAGGAATTTGTACTTCAAAATATTATTCCCAAGAAGACAAATGGCAAAACAGATTATGACTTAATAATTGCTTCTCAACCTTATAGGTCAAGAGTTACCGCTGAAAAAAAAGTAAAATATGTTATAGATCCAATGTTAAAATCTCTTGCAAAAAAAGGTAAACTTGTTGTTGTACATGCTTGTGGAAATGATCCAGCAAATAAAATTATTAAAAAAGTATGGCCGAAAGAGAATCCTTTTCCCCACTTATACTCATCAATAGAAAAGTATATAAAAACAAAAACTGATAAGTCGTTTTTAAAAACTCTTAAGTTCCATAAAGTTAAAAAAATTAATTATGTGTTAAGAGCACTTCCAAATGAAATTAGCGGAGGTATTGCTACCTCATTAATTTTTTCAGCATGGAATGCAGCAGTTTACGTAAATCAGATTTCAGACGAACAAATTTTTAAGGCTGAAAGATCTAAGAATTATCAAAAAATAGTTAAGAATATTGTTAATAAACACAAAGGACTTTATTTCAATAACGAGCTTATAGTAATTGAAAAAAAATAGTCCAATTTAGGTAAAAATAATTTTTTCTATCTTGAGTTGAAGCAAAAAATAAGTAAAGATTAACTTATTGATATGTACAGAATAATTTTATTTTTATTTAGTATTTTTTTACTTAATGGTTGTATGCAATCAACAGCCATGGTTGGTCCAGCAATGACATTTGTTTCAACAGGCAATGTTTATAGCGCAGGTGTTAGTTATGGAGCAAATAAGGCAGTCGAAAAAGAAACAGGAATGACCACTTCTGAAATTTTATCAAAAAATTTAAAAAAAAAAGAAAATGTACAAAATAACGAACTACAAGAAAGCTTGTTAACACTTATAGATTTAAATTTTCACAAAACTAGGAAAGTATTATTAAAGAAAAATTAATAAATAAATATCAAAACTTATAACTTAATATCAAAATAACATGAATTTGGGTCATCTGTATAGTGAGCAAAAGGTGGACATGGTTTAAAACCTAAACTTTTAAATAATTTTCTAGCTGGTAAAAAAAAATTACCTGAACCTGTCTCAACACTTATCTTTTTGATATTTTTTTTTTTTGCCTCATAAAACAAAAATTTTATAATATCTTTTGAAAGCCCCTTTCCTCTAAAATTATCGTTAACTCTTATTGATTTAAATTCTCCATGTTCTTTATCTAAAAATTTTATAGCTCCACATCCAAAAAGCTCATCATCAATCCATAAACTCCAAAATTTAATACTTTGATGTTTCAATCCCTCTATGTCTAAAACATGAGCACTACCCTCAGGAGAAACTGATTTTAGTTCTTTAAAATGTTTGATAAGCAGAATATTAACCTTAGGGTTATCAAAATTATTAAGTATAAATTCCATTTACTTTTCTAAAATTGTTAGATGACCCATTTTTCTCTTTTCTTTTACATTTTTTTTTAAATAATCGTAGAAAAATTCATTATCATTTAGTTTTTTGTTTCTATAAATCTCTATATCTTTTCCTATAAGATTTATCATTCTTGCATTTTCAATTTTTTTAGTTTCTATTTTTTCAAGGTTACAAATTGATCTGATATGATTTTCAAATTGGCTTATATTATGAGAATTAATAGTTAAATGACCAGAATTATGAACTCTTGGAGCTATTTCATTTACAAACAAATTATCATTTTTATCAATAAAGAATTCGACACACATAGTTCCAATATAATAAAGCTCCTCTGCTATTCTAGAGGCCCAGTTAGTACATTTATCTTTAAGTTTCTCAGATATATCAGAGGGTATCTTCGAAGACTTAAGAATTTGGTCTTCGTGAACATTTTCAATCGGCTCATATATTTCGTACTTTTGATGACCAAATCTAGTTATTATAATAGAAACTTCCTTTTTTAAATTTATAATTTTTTCTAAAATATAGTCATTATTAAAATCAATTTTCAGGTTTTCGATTTCTTCTTTATTGCTAATTTTGATTTGTCCTTTTCCATCATAACCCATTGTACATGTTTTTAAAATTCCAGGAATAAGGTTTAAATTTGAGTCTAGATCACCATCGTTCTTAATATATGCATAATTTGTGGTTCTTATATCGCATTTATTCAAAAAATCTTTTTCTGATAGCCTATTTTGAATTATTTTGTTAATTTTTGGATCAGGTAATACTTTTTTTTTATTATTTAAAAATTTTAGAGTATCAAATGGAATATTTTCAAATTCATAAGTAATTAAATCAACTTTATCAGCAAATTCTGAGAGTTTTTTTTCATTCTTATAATCTCCCACCATATATTCATTAGCAAAATATTGCGCTGGACCATCTTTGTCTTCGCAATATATTATTGTTCTAATCCCAAGTTTTTTTGCAGCTATTGACAACATACTTCCTAGCTGACCTCCACCTAAAATTCCAACTACAGGATTTGACATTATAAAGGAGTTTTTTTAACCAACTTGGTTTGTTTTTTTCTCCAGTTGATGAGATTTTTTTTTATCTTTTTATCTTTTGTTGATAAAATAGAGGCAGCAAGTAATGCAGAATTAATTGCACCATCCTTTCCAATTGCTACAGTAGCTACAGGAATACCTTTTGGCATCTGCGCTATAGACAATAAACTGTCTAATCCTCTCAATTTTTTACTTTCAACTGGCACCCCAATAACTGGTATATGAGTTAAAGCAGCAACCATTCCAGGCAAATGTGCAGAACCCCCGGCGCCAGCAATAATTACAGAAATATTTTTCTTTTCAGCAGCATAAGCGTATTCAAACATTCTTATAGGAGTCCTATGAGCTGAGATTATTTTTTTTTCATATTTAATTTTAAGAGTTTGCAGTATTCTAACAGCAAATTTCATTGTTTTAAAATCAGACTGACTACCCATAATAATACTTACTTTTGAAATCATGCTTTTTAATTAAATATTTATTAATTATAATTTATATTATATATTATTTTTTCGAAACAATGAATAATGACTTTAAAAGCAAAAAATATAATACAGACTTGTGTGATCTTGATAATATTTGTGAAGATTGTAATAAGGTAAGCGAAACCGTATCTCAAAATTTGATATTAACAGGCTTTAAAAGGTGTGAGTCTTGCAGATTATCAAAGACTTTATATCCAATTTAAATTGAATTTCCAACTGGCAAAGCATTCATTTTAGACATAACAAAAGATACAGATAAAAAAGCAATTATTAAAAAAGACAAAAATACAATACCAAAAGATTTAAAATTTGACTTCAAATTTAAAACTTGCTTTGTAGATATTATTAAAGATGCGAATATCCAAAACTGAGTTAAAAATATTACTGGTATTGCAAATTCTGGTGAAACCGCGAAAAATCTTACTAAACCTGGTGCATGGGCATAGCCAACAGATATCAAAATTTTTTTAAATGGAATTTTATTATCCCTATCAGGAAAAATCTTTACACCTATTACATATATAAATGTTGCCCAAACAAACCAAGTTAATATAGCAGTCAATCCCGACATACCAATTGAGGTTTTGACAATAGTATTTGCTGCTACCGCTCCAGCAACGCCGTCTAATATCATTATTAAGCCTGCAAAGTAAATTGCAGCTTCACCAAAATATTTATTATCTTTGTAAAGTGTTTTATCAAGTTTCAAAGATCTAAAAACGATATTTAAAAACTCCGCTAGCATCTTTTTATTGAATATTTACTTAACCCTTAACAACTTCTCTAGTATTCGCGTTGTACGACTCTGTAAAAGGAATATCAACAACAACCGCATCAACCGGTACACCGGGTTTTTCAGAATACTTTTCAGGCAAATGTATTTTAAATTTAGCACCTGCTTTTCCTTTCGGAAAACCATTAGCATTTAATGTTCCATCATAAGGAACATAACCCATTGCAATATTAGTTTTTTTCTCAGGGTGATACCAAGGTGATGTAATAAAACCAATTGGTTCACCACCGCCTTCACCTGATACCAACCAAAAGTCAGGGGCATATTCCTCTATTGGCTTTCCTCCAAGTTCCATACCGACAAGCTGAAGCTTATAAGGTTTTTTTCCAGCTTTTAAATCATCTCGCATTTGCTCAAGAACTTTTTTTCCAACATAATCCGCTTTTTTATTCCATTCTCCTTTACCTGATAAAGACACCTGATATCCAAGATTACATTGAAAAGGGTTATGTTGGTAGTCCATGTCTTGGCCCCATGATAATATTCCCGCCTGAATTCTTCGATGATGAGCAGGCGCAATAACCATTAGATTATGTTTTTTTCCCGCTTCGAGAACAGCGTTCCACATATCTTCTGCATATAGTGTACATTCTCTCAAATAAATTTCATATCCAGCTTCGCCTGAAAATCCAGATTGTGAAATTACACAGCTACGTCCACCAACTTTAGCTTCAGCTAAACCATAGAATGGCATGTTATCGAAATCAACGTGATCTCCACAAAGATCTTGCATTAATAACTTAGCTTTTGGACCTTGAATTTGGACAGGAGCAACATCTATTTCATCTATCTCGCAATCAAATCTATTATCACAATTAACTCCTTGTAAGTATAACGAGATATCACTGTCAGATAAACTAAACCAAAATTCATTCTTAGAAATTCTTAACAATATTGGATCATTAAGAACACCTCCATAAGCATTACATAAAATTACGTATCTTGCTCTCATTGGCGAAATTTTTGTTGCATCTCTTGTAATTACATAATCTACAAATTTTTCAGCATCAGGACCTTTAACTCTAATTTGTCTTTCAACGGCAACATTCCACATAGTTACATGATTTTTGATTGCCTCATATTCTACCATTGCACCACCATCTTGGGGTTTTACATAACCTCTCGGGTGGTAAATTCTGTTATATACTGTTGCTCTCCAACATCCTGCTTTCATAGATAAATGCCAATAAGGAGACTTCCTCACCCTTGTTGATATTAACATTTCCACTTTTGTTGGTCCACTCTGTCTTAAATTGTATGGTACTTTTCTGTCAGATTGGTCAACTGATGTTATGTGTCTTATTTTATCATAATCAAATTCTTTAGACATAATTGTTCTCCACTAACCATTTTTTTGTTTCTTTAAGTCCACCAAAAGTATAAATATGAAAGTGATCTGTATGATCTTTTATCTTTCTTATTATATCATTTGGGTCCTTAGGCTTCATTAAATCTAAGGCTTTACTAAAGTTAGATTTAAGAAAGTTTATGGAATTTTTTGCACCAACGATATTTGCAAACTTTATTAAGCTTGTAAATTTTAATGGTCCAGTAATTCCCACATGAACTGGTACTGTTTGCTTAGAAATGAAGTCTACTATTAGCTGAGGATCCAACAACCACTGTGTTACAATATAATCAGCATAAGGTTTTTTATCTTTCATAGCTTTTTCTAATTCTGAATCGGATATATCAGGACTCCCCTCGGGATGTCCAGCGATTCCTATCTTCATACCTTCAAAAAAACCTGTTTCTAAAAGTTGTATTGAACTATCAAATTTTCCTACTGGTTCTCTACTTCCTCCAATTACTAAACATTGTTTCACACCATAGTCTTTGCACCTTGTAATATACTCTTTAAGATGATTATCATTCTCAATTGACCTTGCAGGTATATGAGGGATTGGATTGAATCCTTTTTTAATCAGTTCGCCCGCTTTATCAGCAGTATCTTTAAAATCACCGCCTGGTAAAAAAGTAATGTAGACATCTTTCAAGCTTGGAAGAGTTTCCAAACCTGTTTTAGGGCTAATTTCTAAAGAAAAATTCATTTTCGAATTCTTATTTATTTTATAAAAACTGTCTATAAAAATCGTTTATTCTTAGGATGATGAGACTATTTTTTCTGACCTCTGTGTTTTTGGATCCTCTGACCGTATTGTTGTGTAACTCTATCAAAAATTATTGCCAAAGCCACAATTGCTAAGCCATTCATTAATCCTGAAGCTAAATATTGATTAGAAATTGCTTGTAAAATAGGTATTCCTAATCCCTTAACTCCTATCATTGATGCAATTACTACCATTGCTAAAGCCATCATTATTGTTTGGTTAACACCTGCAAAAATTGTTGGTAATGAAAGAGGAATTTGAACAGTTTTAAGCTTTTGTAAGGTTGTGGCTCCAAAGGCTTCACTGGCCTCAAGAGTTTCTTTATCTACTTCTCTAATTCCTAAATTTGTAAGCCTTACAATTGGAGGTAGAGCATAAACACATACTGCCAATAAACCAGGCACTTTACCAATTCCTAGTAGCATTATTATGGGTATTAAATATACAAAACTTGGTATGGTTTGCATCATGTCCAGAATCGGTAGAATTCCTTTTTCAGCTCGATTAGATTTTGACATTAAAATACCTATCGGAATTCCAACAGCAACACACACCAATGTAGCTACCGAAATTATTGCAACTGTTGCCATACAATTTTTCCACATACCAAAGTAACCAATTATTAAAAAACTTAAGACTGTACCAATTGCTAATTTATAACTTCTAGAACCAAACCATGCCAAGAAACCAAAGGCAAAAATTATTATTGGCCAAGGAGCACCGACAAGTAATTTTTCTAACCAAATTAAAAAGGATAGTAGCGGATCAAAAAAACTTTCTATTGAGTCGCCATATTCTCTTGAGAATTCTTTAAAATTTTGGTCAATACCCTTTTTCAAATCTCGAAGAGATTGTCTATCCATTACAGGAATTTTATTGAAATCCATTTTAATATAATACTATAAACGAGCCTGTAAATACAGGCTCGTTTCAAGATTAAATAAGGTATTATAAGCCTATGCCTTCTCTAATTTTATCAGCAGTAGATTTAGGAACCCATTTAGACCAAACTTCTGGGTATCTTACTAAAAATTCAACTGCAGCATCTGCGCCATCTGCTTGTTGTTCTGCCATATAAACTAGCATACCGTTCATAACATCACCTGGGTATGTTCTTTTCTTAAAGTAGTTCATTCCAGCTTTTCCAGCAGTGTTTTTATAATTGTCTGATACAACCGTAAACACTTCTGATTTTACCCACGATGATTTTTTTGGATTTGCACATTCTTGTTCAGGTTTTGATAAGCAGTTATCCCAATTGTCTTTACCTGCATATTCACCCATATCAACTGCTTGTAAATTATATTTACCAACTAGTGAAGTAGGAGACCAGTAGTAACCAAACCAATTTTCTCCTCTTTCAGCAGCTTTTGCAATTGATCCGTCTAAACCTGCGGCTGAACCAGTTTCAACAATAGCCCATCCTTTAGACTCCATTTCCCATGCTCTAAAATGATTTCTGTTACTTAGTTCACAATTCCATCCCGGAGGACATATATGGAAACCACCTTTTGACGGGTCTTCTGGATGTGGAAAAAGATCAGGTCTTTTTAATATTTCATCTGCAGAAGTTAGTTCCGGATGTTTTTCTAAAGTTGCTGGAAGTACCCACCAACCTTCACCTAAACCTGTAATAGGTGCTTTATTTATTGAATGCAATTTTCCTTCTTTAACTGCAGCTTCTAATTCGACAATTGCGGCATTAGCCCAAAATTCTGGAGCTACGTCAGGTTCACCTTTTTCTTGCATAGAAGTAAAAGTCGGCATCGTTGCACCTGGTATAAGTTCAACATTACAACCAAACCCCTTCTCAAGAATAACTTTATCTACTTCAGCCATGAAATTAGCAGAAGCCCAGTTCATGTTTGCTATGGTAATATCTCCGCATTCAGCTTGGGCTGAAACATTATAAGAGTTAAAACCTAATACAAATAGAGCTGTTACTAGTATTTTTTTTATTAATTTCATTATCATCTCCATTAATTATAATTAAACTTTATGAGAACATATTGGGAAGAAAAAAGCAAACTACTTACAACTTCCAGTTGTGTGAAAATTGTCTTTGTTACTAACTTAATTTAAATATAAAATTTTAATTTAATAGAATATGAAAAAAAATTTAATTACTCGACTAAATGAAGGACCAGTTCTTTTAGCTGAAGGTTATTTATTTGCCATGGAGAGGAGAGGCTATTTGTCAGCAGGAGCATTTGTCCCAGAGGTAGTTTTAGAACATCCAGAGGTAGTTTCACAATTGCATAGAGAATTTATTAGATCTGGATCTGATATTATTCAGGCATTTACATATTATGGTCATAGAGAGAAACTAAGAATTATTGGAAAGGAAAATCTTTTAGAGCCATTACAGAAAAATGCATTACAAATTGCAAAGGACTCTGCAAAAGAATTTAAAGACTTAGACTTAATGGTTTGTGGAGATGTTGCAAATACAAATATTTTTGATCCAAGTGATAAATCTAGTTTTAAAGAATGCCAAAAAATGTACGAGGAACAAGTAAAATGGGCAAAGGAGGCAGGGGTTGATTTTATAGTTGCTGAAACAATTAGTTGGGTTGATGAAATGAAAATCGCTTTAAAAGCAATTAAGGACGAAGGTTTAATAGCAGTTACAAATTATGCAATTCCAAGAGGAGATAAAACTAGAGATGGCTACTCATCAGAAGATGCTTGTAAAATTATTGAGGATTTAGGTGCAGATGTAGTTGGACTAAATTGTTATAGGGGTCCTGATATGACAATGAAGCTTTTAAACAAAGTTAGGGATACTGTTTCTTGTCATGTTGCAGGTTTGCCGGTTCCTTATAGAACAACAGAAGAAGATCCAACCTTTCTTAATGTTGTAGACAAAGATTGCGATTGTATACCCGGCAATAATGCCTTTCCAGTAGCTTTAGACAATATGTATTGTAATAGATTTGAAATGGGTAAATTTGCTAAACAATGTGTAAAAAAAAATATAAATTTCATAGGTATTTGTTGTGGCGCTGAACCTCATCATGTGAGAGAAATGGCTATAGCCTTAGGAAAAAAACCCATTTCGTCAAAATATATTCCTGACATGACCAAACATTTTCACCATGGCACCGATAATTCTTTAAAAAAAGTTAATAAAGAAATTAAATATTAAGTTTTATTTAATGAAAAATG
This sequence comes from uncultured Pelagibacteraceae bacterium, assembly GCA_902603925.1. Taxonomy (GTDB): domain Bacteria; phylum Pseudomonadota; class Alphaproteobacteria; order Pelagibacterales; family Pelagibacteraceae; genus Pelagibacter. The sequence continues at coordinate 16,519 of CACKWQ010000009.1, forward strand.
ATCCACTTTTACAGCCTTTAAAAATAAAACATTTAGAATTAAAAAATAGAATTATGTTATCTGCACACGAGCCGTCCTATGCTGAGGATGGATTACCAAAGGATAAATATAGATATTATCATGTTGAAAGAGCGAAGGGAGGTGTTGCTCTTACAATGACCGCGGGAAGTGCAGTTGTTTCTGAGGACTCACCTCCTGCATATAACAATCTTCATGCATACAAAGATGAAATTATTCCTTGGTTAAAAAAACTAACTAAAGAATGCCATGATCATGGAGCCAAAGTAATGATACAAATTACACATCTAGGCAGAAGAACAAATTGGAATCACTCAGATTGGTTACCAGTTTTATCAGCATCCCCAATAAGAGAACCTGCTCACAGGTCATTTCCGAAAGAAGCTGAGGATTGGGATATTGAAAGAATTATAAAAGATTATGGAGAAGCCGCACAAAGAATAAAAGAAGCAGGACTAGATGGAGTTGAAATTGAAGCATATGGTCATTTATTAGATTCTTTTTGGTCACCAGCAACTAATAAGAGAAATGATAATTTTGGAGGTGATCTTGATAAAAGAATGCATTTTTCTATGAAAGTAATCGAATCTGTTCGTTCTCATGTAGGTAATGATTTTATTGTAGGAATGAGAATGGTTGCAGATGAGGATTGGAAAATTGGTCTTTCAAAGGAAGATGGAATTAAGATAGCCAAAAAAGTTACATCAAATGGAAAAATAGATTTTCTTAATATAATAAAAGGACATATAGATACTGATACCTCATTAACAAAAGTAATACCTATACAAGGAATGCCATCGGCTCCACATCTTGATTTTGCTGGAGAAATTAAAAAAATTGTAAATGTTCCAATTTTCCATGCATCTAAAATTAATGATGTTGCTACAGCAAGATATGCAATCGAAAGCAATAAATTGGATATGGTTGGAATGACAAGAGCTCATATTGCCGATCCGCATATAGTTAAAAAAATTATACAAAAAAAAGAAGAAACAATAAGACCATGTGTTGGAGCAACATATTGTTTAGATAGAATTTATGAGGGAAAAGACACTTTATGTGTTCATAATCCATCCACAGGCAGAGAAATGATAATGCCACATGTATTTGAAAAAAAAACTCCAAAGCTTAGGAAAATAGTCATTGTTGGTGCAGGACCTTCTGGTCTCGAAGCAGCTCGTATATGTTCAGAGAGAGGCCATGAAGTAATTGTTTTTGAAGCAACAGACAAACCAGGCGGTCAAATTAATTTGATTACTAGGTCTACAAAAAGAAAAGACATGATTGGAATTGTGGATTGGAGAGTTCAAATGTGCGAAAAAAATAATGTTAAAATTATTTATAACAATTTTGTTACCAAAGAAGAAATTTTAAAACAAGATCCTGATGTTATTATAATTGCAACAGGCGGTGTACCAAATATTGATGTTTTAGAAGAGGGTTCTGACTTAGTTGTATCTACGTGGGATGTTTTATCTGGTAATGTTAATTTAGAAGACGATATAGTTTTGTACGACGATGGAGGATATTTTTCAGGATTGCAAGCTGCAGAATTAATATCTGAGAAATCAAAAAATTTTGAGGTAATAACACCAGAAAGATTTTTCGCGCCCGATATTGGTGGAATGAATTTTGTACCGTATGGAAGAAATTTATATGAAAAAAATGTTAAAATTTCGATCAATAAAAGAGTCAATAAAGTTTACAAAAAAGGCAACAGACTCGGTCTAAAAATAATATCAGACTATTCTGACAAGGTGTATGAGCAAGAAACATCCCAAGTTGTTGTGGAGCATGGAACACTGCCACTTGATGATTTATATTTTAATTTAAAACCAAATTCCAAGAATGTTGGTGAGGTAGATTATAAGTCGTTTAAAAAAGGTATTAACAGATTAATTAACAAAAATATGGAAGGTAAATATTATTTATTTAGAGTAGGTGACGCTATTTCAAGTAGAAATATTCATGCTGCGATATACGACTCACTCCGAATATGTAAAGATTTATAAAATGGCTCAAAAAGACATAGGAAATAAAACCCCTCTTCACGAGTTGAAGACAACAAAGGATGTTATGCATTATTATGATGAGTGGAGCAAAAACAACAAGTATAATAAAGATATGAATGACTGGGATTATTCTGGTCCTAAAGAAACTGTAGAAGTATTAATTAAATACCAAAAAGATAAAAATATAAAAATTTATGACGCGGGTTGTGGAAGCGGATTAGTTGCTTTAGAATTAAAAAAATTTGGATTCTCTTATTTCGATGGTGCAGACATATCTAAAGAGCTACTAAATCAAATTCCTAAAGATTTATATAAAGAATTAGATCAATCAGACTTAAATCGAAAAATATTGAAGGAGGATAACTTTTATGATGTTGTAATGTGCGTAGGCACATTTACATTTGCTCACGTAAAAGCTCACGCTCTAGATGAGTTTGTTCGTATTACAAAGGTAAACGGATTAATTTGCTTTACAATTAATGAAGCAATATATATCGATCACGGTTTCAAAAGTAAAATTGATAATTTGGTGAATAATAATAAAATAAAAAAAGTAGAATTTTTTAAATCAAATTATTTGGCAAGTAAAGATGTTAATGCTTGGCTAGGTTTGTACAAAGTTTTATGAAGATTATTTTAATAATGGGACTACCAGGGGCTGGGAAAACGACTTTAGCAGAAAAATTGGCTTTATTGGTTAATGCAAAAAGATTAAATGCAGACGAAGTCAGAAAAGCTGCAAATGATTGGGACTTTTCAGAAGAGGGCAGAAAAAGACAAGCCAGAAGAATGGCGGACTTAGCACTGAAACTTAAAAGTGATGGTAATAATGTGATTGCAGATTTTATTTGCCCCACGCCAGAAGCAAGAAAACTATTTCCTGCTGATTATATTGTATGGGTAGACACAATAAAAGCTGGAAGATTTGATGACACTAATCAAATGTTTGTAAAACCTGAAAAATATAATTTTCATGTTACGACTCAAGATGCTAAAACATGGGCGCCGAAGATATTAGAGGATTTAAAAAATGAAATATAAATGGGATAATAAAAAACCCACAGCACAAATGTTAGGAAGGTGGCAACCTTTCCACGATGGTCATTATGCTTTATTTGAAGAAATAATTAAAAAGACTGGTCAAGTATGTATTCAAATTAGAGATGTACAGGGAGTTGATGATAATCCTTTTGATTTTGAAACTGTAAAGAAAAATATCGAAGATAGATTAAATCCAAAGTTTGAAGGAAGATTTAAAATAATGCTTGTGCCAAATATTACAAATATCTCTTACGGTAGAGGGGTTGGATACAAAATAGAGGAAGTAGTTCTTCCTGAGGAAATACAAAAAATTTCAGCTACTAAAATCAGGGCTAAAATGCGTAAGGAGGGTGAATTAGAATAAATATGAATGTAGTTTCAAAAGATCTTGGTTCAGGTATTAAATCTATAACTTTAAATGATCCGAAAACATATAATTCATTATCATTCAAAACGTTAAATGAATTATCGAAACTTTTAAAAAAATTTGATAACGATAGCAGAACTAGGGTAATTATAATTAATGGTAATGGAAAAGGTTTTAGTGCTGGACATAATTTAAAAGAAGTTAAAAGTCTTAGAGTTAGATCAAAATATTTAAAATTATTTAATTTATGTTCTAAAGTAATGCTTCAAATTGTTGAAGGCAGAAAACCTGTTATAGCAAAAGTTCATGGCGCCGCATTTGCTGCGGGTTGTCAGCTAGCGGCAAGCTGTGATTTAGCTTACAGCACTAATGATGCAATTTTTGCTACACCTGGCGTAAATATTGGTCTTTTTTGCAGCACACCAATGGTAGCTGTTAGCAGAAAAATAAATAGAAAACAAATGATGAAAATGTTGTTAACTGGTGAACCAATTAAAGCAAATTTTGCAAAACAAATTGGTTTAATTAATGATCATTTTTCAAAACAAAAATTAAACAAGGAAGTTTTAAATATTGCAAAAAAAATTTCATCTAAATCAAACTTAACAATTAAAATTGGAAAAAGAGCTTTTTATAAGCAATTGGAAATGCCATTAAATAAAGCTTATAAGTATACAAGCAAAATGATGACACTAAATATGATGGCAATGGATGCAAAAGAGGGGATTTCTGCATTTTTAGAAAAAAGATCCCCAAAATGGAAACATAGGTAATGGACGATAAAGAAATAAAAATTATTTTAGAGAATGCTAGAACAATTGCAATGATTGGTATTAGTTCAGAAAAAAAAAAGGAAGATCCAAAGAAAATTAAAAGGAAACCAGCAAATGTTGTGATGAAATATATGCAAGATTTTGGATACAAAGTAATTCCAATAAACCCTAACGCTGAAGGAGAAATTATAAATGGAGAAAAGGTAGTTTCAGGTTTAGATAAAGTTACGGAGAAAATTGATATAGTCGATGTTTTTAGACCTTCTGAGGAATCACCAGATATTGCTGAACAGGCAGTAAAAATTGGAACAAAAGTTCTATGGTTACAATACGGAATTCATCATGAAAAAGCGGAGGAAATAGCTAATAAACAAAATATAAAATACGTTTCAAACAGATGTATAAAACAAGAGTATCAGAAGATATTTCAAAAATCTAATCCAGTTTTTCCAGCTTTAAAAATTTAAACATTACCTTTGATACTCAACAAATTTTTTTAACGATTTATTCAAAAACTTTTCATACATAACTCCATTTTTTCGAATATAATTGTCGTTAAGAAATGATTTATTCATTATAAAATCAAATGAGGGTTCAAAAAAAAATGGAATAGACATTCTTTTTTTTTTGTTCCAAAGTACTCTATGGTTAGTTGCCTTATATTTGCCTTTGCTTAAAAATTCCATTGCTTTTCCTGTATTTATAACAAGAGCTTTATTATTAAATGGAACATTATACCATTTTTTGCTCTTTCTATCTTGAACTTGTAATCCACCAACCTTATCTTGATATAATACAGTAAATACCCCACTATCTACATGTGTTTCACAGCCGAGTGCAACACCATCTTGTTTGGAAATTTCAACAGGTTTGTTTTGATTTGGATAAAAATTAAATCTTAATGTACTCAAAGTTTTATATCTTGAAAATGCTTTTTTAGAAATAAGGGGGTCTTTACCATATAGTTTTAGTATACCTTTAAATAGTAATTCACTTAATTCAAATATATTATCAAAGTAATTACTTAAAATTTTTATAGATTTTTTTTTGAAACACTTATTTAAGTCAATAAATTCTATATATTGGTTTTTAATTTTCTTTGAATAAGCTTTAGTTATTTTGAGATCTCCAATATCTAGACCCTCCTTACCATTAACATCATTTGGAAAGTAACCTCTATATAAATTTTTATTTTTTTTATTCCATTTATTTGGAGCTAATTTTAATTTTTTTTCGTTTTTTAATTTAAAAAATAAGTTCCCTATTTTATTAATTTTTTCAATATCGTTTTGTTTAATATTATGACCAATTATTTGGAAAAAACCTATTTTAGTACAAGCTTGCTCTATTTCTTTTAATATTCTTAAAGATTTCTTGTTATCTAATCTGTGATTAAAGATTGTAGAAATATTGATTGTAGGAATATAATTTTTTTTTTTCATCTATTAACAGTCGGTGTATCAGTTGCAATCATTTGTCCTTTTACTTTTTCTCTGTAATAAATATAAACACCCGCAGCTATAATTATTGTAGCACCAACAAAAGTTCTTGGCAGCGGAATTGTTTCAAATAAAATATATCCAGCAAGCATCGCCCATATTATATAAGAATATTCAAACAATGAAATAATAGAAGGCGATGCAATACTATAAGCTGAGAAAACGCATAAGAATGAAATAAATGCAACGATACCCATTACAACTACATATGGCCATGCCTCTAAAGGATTTGTAAACCATTCTCTAGTGATAAATTGAAAAGTTGGATCAGAGAAAGTGTTAAATTTACCATCACCACTAACTAAAAAAATTATTATTCCCGCTGAAATAGCGAATATATAAAGCCAAGACATTTGTGTATAAATATCATCCTTTTCAGATGTATATTTAGTTATAGTCATCGAAATAGAGTAACAAATAGCACAGGCTACTGGTGCCAATTTAAGAAAATTAAATTCCTCAAGTGTTGGGTTTAAAACTATAATCACACCAATGAATCCTACTACGATTGCTGACCATCGTCTGATTCCAATTTGTTCTTTTAAAAAAAATTTTGCAAACATTGACATAAAAAATGGACACGAGAAAAATAAGGCACTTGTCATTGCAAGTGTCATAAACGTTAATGATATATAAAAAAAACTAAAACCAAAAAAGAAACAAATAACTCTTAATAAGGTTAAGAAAGGATAGTGTGTTTTTAAAGAAACGTTACGCTTTGTTATTAGCACTAAGGCTAAAAGCAGACTCGCTTGTATTATTGTTCTTATTAAGTACAACTCAAAAAGCGCAATATCGTTAAATATAAATTTTATTAAAGAGTCTTGAATGGAAAAAAAAGCCATTCCAGTCATTATGTACAAAATTCCTTTTGTATTTTGATCTTGAACCATTGGCGACATATACCAAAGTTTTTTTGAACTTAATATTAATTTAAAATGATGTTTGAGGCTTTTTCTGCAACCATTATTACTGGCGCATTTAAATTTCCACTAGTAATTTCAGGAAGAACTGATGCATCAGCTACTCTTATGCCCTCCAGTCCATGTATTTTTAACTTCTGATCTACAACCGCTGATTTATCTGAGCCCATTTTTAGTGTACAGGAAGGATGATAGGCTGTTTCAGCTTTCGATCTAATATACTCAACAATAGATTCATCGGATATAGCATCCTCGCCAGGACCTATTTCTTTACCCGCATACTCTTTAAGAGAATTTTGTTTAAGTATATTCCTTGCAACTTTTACACACTCAATTGTTTGTTTCATATCATCTTCATGCTCTAAATAATTAAATTTAATAACTGGTGATTCAAAAATATTTGAACTTCTTAATTTTATATTTCCTCTACTTTTTGGATGATTTGGACTTGCATGTAATTGAAAACCATGTCTATCAGGATCTACTAAACCATGATCAATTACAAATGCAGGAAAAAAATGAAATTGAATATTAGGATATTCCTGTTCTCGAGAAGATTTGCAAAAACCTCCTGCTTCTAAAAATGAATAAGAACAGGGTCCTTTTTTAGATAAGAACCATTGAATTCCAATTTTAACCATATTAATTTTATTGACATAAGAGTAAAGTGTTAAAGGTTTTTTACATTCCTGTTGTATATAAACTTCAAGGTGATCTTGAAGATTGGCACCAACACCTTCTAAATTGTGAACAACATCTATTCCATTTTCTTTTAAATGATCTCCTGGACCTATTCCAGACAACATTAGTATTTGCGGAGAGTTAATTGCACCCGCGCTTAAAATAATTTCTTTATTTGAATAAATTTTTTCGACTTTTTTATTTTTGCTTAAAATCTCTACACCAATTGCTTTTTTCCCATCGAATATTATTCTTTTTACATAATTTTCTGTAAGAACTTTTAAGTTTTTTCGAGATTTAGCTGGTTTCAAATAATATTTCGAAACACTTGCTCTTTCACCATTATGTATAGTTACATCATACATTCCAAAACCCTCTTGATCTTTACCGTTCATATCAGAGTTTATCTTGTATCCAGCTTCCCCAGCAGAATTAATAAATGCCTTGAAAAGAGGATTTGAGTTTTTTGATTGGTTTACTGGTAAAATACCATCACCACCTCTATACTCATTTCCTCCCTCAGACCATGTTTCAATTTTTTTGAAATAAGGCAAAACTTTTTCATAAGACCACTCATCGAGTCCCATTTTAGCCCATCTTGAATAATCATTAGGGTTCCCTCTAACGTAAACCATCCCATTATGTGCAGAGCATCCACCAATCATTTTTCCTCGCGGACAAAAAATTTTTCTATTATTTAAGTGTGGTTCAGGCTCTGAATAATATTTGTAATTATACTTAGGATCATGCATAGCATAAAGAATTGCCAATGGCATATTAACTTTCCAAATATCACTATCTTTACCTGCCTCTATAAGCACTACATTATTTTTTGAATTTTCACTTAATCTATTGGCCAATACACAACCAGCAGATCCCCCACCGATTATTATATAATCAAAATTCATAGTTTATTTTGGTTCATCGCCTTCAATAGCTATTCTATCCATAACTCTTTCATAACCCAAACCACGACCAGGAAAAAAGTCACTTAATCCTTGATGTAGAAGTGATCTGTTATCCCAAATAGCTACAGCGTTTTCTGTCCATTTAATTCTACAAGTAAAATCTAGTCTTTCTTGATGTTTAAAAATTTTTTTTAATATCTCATCACTATCACCTTCACTCAAATCTAAAATTCTTTTGGTGTACATAGAATTAACAAATAAAATTTTGTTTCCAGTTTCTGGGTGAACTCTTACTATAGGGTGAATATTTGTATATTCTTCTAAATTTCCATTTCCTTGCATCTCTTTATAGTTTTCAGTAAACGCTGCTGCACCTAAAGAACTATGTACTGCCTTTTTTCCTTTAATTTTATTTTTAATGTCATTATCTAATGTTTTGTATGCCAACTCCATGTTGGAAAACATTGTATCTCCGCCTACAGGAGGAATTTTATGAGATCTTAATATAATAACTTTAGTCGGTTTTGGATTGTAACTTACATCTGTATGCCAACCCTCGCCCCATTGGTGTTTTTCATCTGGTGCTTTAATAATTCTTAAAATTTCTGGATAGTTTTTCCTAGCTTTAACATATACATGCTTTTCAAGTGGTCCAAAGTGCTTTGCTAGTTCTACATGTTCATCTGATGAAATATCCTGATCTCTAAAGAAAACTACTTTATGTTCTAACATTAAAGAATTAATCTTTTCCCAGTTTTCTTTTGAGGTATTTTTTAAGCAAATACCCTTTATTTCAGCACCTAAAGCGCCCGAAAGTAAATTAATTTCCATTTTAAAAGAATATATATTGCTTTTAAATTTGTCACTAAGAATTTTAAAATTATTTCTTAAGTTTTGATATAAATTTTAAATTATCAATTTTAAAATTATCTTTGTGTTTTGATATATAGTCGTCCATTATTTGAACTTTCTCACTTTCAAATTCCGCTACTTTTCTTTCAGCTAAATCTACATATAGGGATAATGCCTCAATTGTGGACGCAATATATTTTTTCTCACTATGCACCATTTCAAGCTTATAAAGGATTCTTTTTTTATCATGATCACAAAAAATTAAATTAACATCAACCTCATCACCTTCTTGAACTTCTTGATTGTATGTAATGTGTGACTCAACAACCATAGTGCTCTTTTTTGTAGTTTTGGCTGAATCCTCACCCATTTTAAACAATGTCATTAATTCTTCTGATCCATATTGATCAAATATTAAAACTTAATATGCAACATTCATATGACCATTGTAATCAGTCCACTCTTTTTTAATTTTTTGTTTGGTTAAAAATATACTCATTGATTTATTTTTTCAGCTACCAATATTCTCCTCTTCATTTCTCTAAGTACAGGTTTTTCAATCAACTTACCATCTATTACAACTAGACCTGTATCAGAAGCATTAAATTGATCTACAATTTTTTTAGCCTTTATTATTTCTTCTTTAGAAGGCGTAAAAACTTCATTTAAAATATTAATTTGTTTAGGATGAATAGATCCTTTACCAGTGAAGCCTAAATTTCTAACAAGTTCTGCCTCTTTTTTCATTCCGTCCATGTCCTCTAGATCTAGATAAGGAACATCTATAACATCTACTCCAACACTGGCTCCTGCGTGTACCAATTTAGATCTTGCATATATAAGATTTTCATAGCTATTTGGAACTCTTAGCTCTGCAGCCATATCAACTCCTCCAAAATAAAGCGCAACAATTCTTTTACTTGCATGCGCAATATCATATATATTTTCAAGAGCCTCATTTGTTTCCATTATAACATGAAGATCAGTATCCAATTTGCAATCAGTTAATAAATCGTCAATGAATGATACCTCGTCAGGAGTTTTGACTTTAGGCAACATTAAAGCTTTGACATTTAATTTACTTGAAATAAAAGCTTCTAAATCTAAAAGGCCGGGTTTAGTCCTTTGACAATTTACCCTTACAACTAATTCTACATCATTTTTAATCTCCAAAGTTTTTAATGAATTAATTGTATTTTTTCGCGCTTCATCCTTATCTTTAAGTGCAATTCCATCCTCTAGTTCTATACAAACCATATCAGCACCAGATGCCAATGCTTTTGGAAACATTTCTGGGTTAAGACCAGGTGTAAAAATAAAGCTACGTCTTACTTTTATTTTGTTTAAATCCATTAACTATTATATCCTATAATTTAAGATGATATGATATTATACTTACTAATAAATAAAAATGAATAATAAAGTATTTATCTCTTGTGCAATAACAGGATCTGGTGATACTGCCAGCAAACATCCGGATTTACCTAAAACTCCAGAACAGATAGCAAAGGCATCAATTGATGCGGCAAAAGCAGGAGCAGCAATCGCACACATACATGTTAGAGAAGAGGACGGCACCCCAAGTAGAAGATTAGAACTTTATAAAGAGGTTGTTGATAGAGTAAGATCATCTGATACGGATGTTGTTCTTAATTTAACCACTGGAATGGGTGGGGATCTTGATATTGGAGAAAAAAATCCTCTAGAATTTGGGCCTTTAACTGACATGGTTAATGTTATGGAAAGAATTGCAAACGCAGAACAATTCCTTCCTGAAATATGTACATTAGATTGTGGAACATTAAATTTTGGTGATGGGTCTGTTATAACAGTAAACACGCCAAGGGATTTAAGAAGAGCGGCAAAAAAACTTCAAGATATAAAAGTTAAGCCTGAAATCGAAGCATTTGACCTTGGTAATATGTGGTTTGGCGCTCAACTTTATCAAGAAGGTTTATTGAGCGATCCTCCTATGTTTCAGATGTGTTTAGGAATTCCTTGGGGAGCACCTGCAACTCCATTAGCTATGCAAGCAATGAAAGATATAATGCCTAAAGAAGCAGTATGGTCTGGTTTTGCAATTTCTAGAAATGAAATGCCGTACGTAGCACAAACCGTAGTAATGGGAGGAAATCCAAGGGTGGGATTAGAAGATAATTTGTATATTTCAAAAGGTAAGCTTGCGACAAATCCACAACTAGTTGAAAAAGCTAGAAGAATTGTTGAAGACTTGGGAGCTTCCATAATGACACCACAAGAAACAAGAGAAAAGTTAAAACTTGTAAAACACAAGTAATGAACTCAATTAAGAATGTTGCAGTAATTGGCACAGGAGTTATTGGTATTGGTTGGATCATCCGATGTTTGGCACATGGAAAAAAAGTAAAAGCTTACGACTTAAAAATAAAATCAAGAATTAAAGTTCTAAAAGAAATTAAACGATCATCTCAGTATGTCAAAAAAATGTTTCGAATAAAAAAAATTAATCTTAAAAATCTATCATTTCATAAAACTTTAAAGGATGTTCTTTTTAATTCAGAATTTATAATAGAGTGTGCGCCAGAAAATTATAAAATTAAAATTAATCTTATGGAAGAAATAGGAAAAAATTCGAAACCCCAAGCAATAATTTCATCCAGTTCATCTGGCTTGCTACCAACTAAAATATACTCAAAATGCCTTAATCCAGAAAGAGGCCTTATTGGTCATCCATTTAACCCTGTGTACCTATTACCTGGGGTAGAAGTAGTGCCTGGAAAAAAAACTTCCAAAAAAAATATGTTAAAAACTAAGAAATTTTATACCTCAATATCTATGAAACCAATTATGATAAAAAAAGAACTACCCGGATATCTGTCTGATAGACTACAAGAGGCTTTATGGAGAGAGGGATTACATATATTAAACGAAGGTTTTGCGAGCACTGAAGAATTAGATCGATCAATAGAAGATGGTCCAGGTTTAAGATATTCTTTAATGGGTACTTTTTTAACTTTTCATTTAGCAGGAGGCAAACAAGGCATGAAGCACATGTTAAAACAATTTGGTCCCGCTTTAAAATTACCCTGGACAAAATTAAAGGCACCAAAATTAAATAAAAAGTTAAAGGATAAAATCATTAATGGAACTAAAATGCAGTCTAAAGGCAAATCAATTGATATGTTAGCTAATATAAGAGATGAATATTTAGTAGAAGTCCAAAAATTAAGATCTAAATACATAAATAAAATAAGAAATTAATGGAAAAAAAATTTGTGACAAAAACTGGTGGGTGCATATGTGGATTTGTAAAATTCAAAGTTAAATTGGACGAATTACCTAGAGTTTTTAACTGCCACTGTTCTGACTGTAGAAAAAAAATCGGGGGAATGATGTCAATAATTCAGTTAAGAGAAGAAGCCCTAGATTTAGATAAAAATATTTTGAAAACTTTTGAGCATAAAGGCTCTAGTGGTAACAAGATAAGAAAATATTTTTGTGGCAATTGTGCAGCTCCTGTTCTTACTTATGTGCAAAAATGGGATAGATATTATTTATATGCTGGTCTATTAGATGATATAAGTATTTTAAAAAAAGCAAAAAATATTTTTTTTGAGGATTCACATTTTCCTTTTATGGAGATTAATGAGGATAAATTAAAACCTTAATCATGTGGCAAGATGTTACATTAAATTGAGTTGAATACCTTTTTTTTAACATTATATCACTCTCATGCTTAAATCGCTTAAAAACTCAATACTTATTGTATTAACAGTCATAATTTTTCAAAGTCCTTCTATTGCCGATGAAACAATAGAAATGTTAAATAAACTTAACAATGAGTCTATGGTTTATTCAAAAAAAATTGTTAAAGTAAATGTAGGGGACACTGTTTTTTGGAAATCAACCACAAAAGGCCACAACGTTGAATTTATTAAGGGCGGAACTCCAGAAGGAGTTGGAAAATTTAAGTCTAAAATGAATCAAGATACAGAGTTCAAATTTACTGTTCCAGGTATTTATGCTTATTGGTGCACCCCTCACAAAGCAATGGGTATGATCGGTTTTGTTGTTGTGGGTGATGACAAATCAAACTTAGAAGCTATAAAAAAGATTAGGTTCGTTGGAAAATCAAAAAAAATTGCACCTGATTTAATTTCCCAGCTTTAATCAAGTCTTATAGCATCTCCATTTACACCGATTATTTGTCCTGATATTCTTAAAGCATCATCTGAAATTAAAAAGCTACACATTTTTCCGATATCATCCTCATAAATCCAGCTTCTCATTGATGACATAGATAAAAATTCTTTTTCCACTTTCTTCTTTGAAATTTTTAAAAAATTCGCCTTATCTCTCACAACTCTTATCATCCTGTCACCCTTAATTGTTCCTGGTAAAATTGTATTTACCCTTATTTTATATTTTCCAAGTTCCATTGCTAAAGTTTTAGTAATACCTATAACGGCCCATTTGCTTGCCGCATATGGAGATCTTAATGGAAAACCCATCACACCCGCATCTGATGATATATTAATTATTGAACCACCCTTATTTTTCTTGATCATAGGTATAGATAATTTTGTAAAAAGAAAATGACTAATAACATTTGTTCTCAGTGTTTTCTCCCAATCTCTCAAACTTATTTTTTCAAAAGTAGCTGTTGGACCTGCTATACCAACATTGTTTATTGCACAATCAATTTTAGAAGTTTTCTTTTTAATTCTCTCAAATAAATTTTTTACTTGATCTTCATCTGAAGCATCACATTTAAAAATATGAAGTTTTGTACTTTTATTTGATTTTTTTAGCTTATTTATAAATTTTTCATTTATATCAGATAGAAATACAGTAGCTCCTCTATTTAAACATACTTTAGTTATAGCAAGACCAATTCCAGATGCACCTGCAGAAATAATAATTTTTTTATTTTTTAATGATTGATTGATCATCAACTAGGATTTTGTAAGTGTTTTTTGTAATTCTTTGTTTGTAATATAACCTTTTACATTTCCAGATTTATCAACTACTTCACAACTAGCGTTTGTGCAAACAACTTGAGGTAAAAATTCTTCAATAAATTGGTCCTCACCAACCTTCACCAGGTTATTTTTATCAATTCCGTTAGAATTTTTTACAGTATTCATTATAGTTTTTGCTTTAATAACTTTAGTTCTATTTACATCTTTTACAAAGGCTTCAACATAGTCATCAGCAGGATTCATAATAATATCCACTGGAGTGCCTACTTGTACCAGTTTTCCGTCATTTAAAATTCCAATATGATCACCTAATCGCAAAGACTCATCTAAATCGTGAGTTATAAAAACAATTGTTTTCTTTAATTCAGATTGAAGACTAAGTAACTGTTTTTGCATATCACTTCTTATTAAAGGATCTAGTGCAGAAAAAGCTTCATCCATTAACATGATATCAGTATCGGTTGCTAAAGCTCTAGCCAATCCAACTCTTTGTTGCATACCACCAGACAACTGTGCTGGAAATTGTTTTTCAAATCCGCTTAGACCAACAGCTTCAATTTTTTCCATGGAAGTTTTATTTCTCTCAGCCTCAGATATGCCTTGCATTTCCAAACCATAACCGACATTTTCAATTACAGTTCGATGTGGAAATAAACCAAACCTTTGAAAAACCATACTCATTTTGTGCCTCCTAAACTCTACAAGCTTTTCTTTGTTAAGGGACATTACATTGGTACCTTCAATTAATATTTCACCTTCTGTAGGGTCAATTAACCTATTTAGGTGCCTTATTAACGTAGATTTGCCGGACCCTGAAAGACCCATGCATACAAAAGTTTCTCCCTCTTCAATTTTAAGAGAAACGTTATCAAGACCCACTGTATGTCCTGTTTCTTCTAAAATTTGTTCTTTGGATTTACCCTCTTTAACCAATGGCAATATAGATTTAGGGTTATTACCAAATATTTTGTATACATTATTAATTTCTATTTTGGACATATTTATTAACTTTGTAGCAGTTGATTTTGTATCTTGCAAATTTTAGTATTTTAAATAATTATTGATTTATGGTTGAAATTAAGAACATAGAAAAAAATAATACCTATTTAAAAGTTCTTTGGTCAGATGGAGAAGAAAGTAAGTTTAATTATTTGTGGCTTAGAGATAATTGCCCATCCGCACATGATAAAGACTCGAACCACAGAATGTTTAATATTCTTAATGTAAGCACGAGCATTAATCCAAAAAAATATAATGTAAATAAGCAGGGAAAGCTAGAAATAGAATGGAGCGAGGGTAACCATACAAGCTATTTTGATTTAAACTGGTTAAGAAAAAATTGTTACACAATTAAAAATAAACAAAAATATATTTCTCCCTATAAATTGTGGGATAAATCTTTAGGCGATAAAATAAAAACAATATGTATTGAGCACGACGAAATAATGGAGAGCACTGATGGATTAATCAAGTGGCTTGAACTATTGCATTATACTGGAATAGCAATTGTAAAAAATTCACCGGTTAAAGAAAAATCTGCATTTCCAGTTTTAAACAGAATAAGTCACACTAGAGAAACTTTTTTTAAGACTCCTTTTGAAGTTATAAACATACCAAAACCAAATAACTCTGCATATACATCTCATGCGCTTAGAAATCATATGGATTTACCTTGGTTTGAAAATCCACCTGGTTATCAATTTTTACATTGTTTAATAAACTCAGCAGATGGAGGCGAGTCTTCTGCTGTCGATGGGTTCGCTGTAGCAGAATATTTAAAACATAATAGTGAGGAAATTTATAATACTCTTACTAAAGTTTATTTAAAGTTTAGAGATAAAGATTATACACAAGAAAATCACAGAGGATTTCATGCTCCAGCTATAGGGCTAACAAAAGATGACGATTATCATGACATAAGGTTTAGTGTTGCCACTATGGATGCTCTTGATTGTCATCCAGATATTATGGATAAAGTTTATAAGGCACATCATGAATTTGGCAATTTATTACATAGTGATAAATTTCAAATTAATTTTAGAATGGAACCTGGAGATATATTTTCTTTCAATAATAGAAGAGTTTTACACGGGCGAACAGCCTTTAACCCAAACTCTGGTCATAGACATTTACAAGGGTATTATATGGATAGAGATGAAATTATTGGAAGATTAAACTATCTCAAAAAATCTAAATCATAAATTTTCAAATATTAAATTATTTTCCTTGCTATATCTCAAAAATTCTTTTTTATCTTTAATAGTATAAAAATATTTAGAATTTTTTAAATTCTGTATTGACTTACTTTTTATAAAAAATTTATCTAAGATTAGGCAATCAAATTTCTTTTTTGAGGATATTTTTATAATATCTGAAACTTTAGTGCTTTTTGAAAAAGACAATCCAATTTTCACTTTTTTATTAAGTTTCTGAATTTTAAATAAATTTTTATGTTTAAAAGATATAATTACACAGTTTTTATAATTTTTAACTTGATCTAATAAAATTTTAATACTTCTAATCTTTAATAAAGGTTTAATTTCTACAAAAACTAAGTTTTTCTTTTTAGATAGCTTTAGTACATCTTTCAGCAAAGGAACTAAAATTTTTTTTTTTGTCTTATTTTTAATCTCATAATAATTGAGATCTTTAATACTTTTGTTAATCTTAAATAATCTATTTAAGGTAAAATCATGAAAACATATTATCTTGTTATCTTTAGTAAAATGAATATCAGTTTCAATACCAAACTTTTTCTTAAATGATTCTTTGAAGGATTTAAAACAATTTTCTTTAAATCCTTTTTTGATTAAACCTCTATGAATAATATTCATATAAAAAAAAAGGGCCCTGTAAACAAGGCCCTTTTAATATTTTATAAAGCTATAAAATTACGGAAGCCAACTTTTCCATTTATTTGGATTGTTTTTCTTCCACTCAGCTACAACTTCTTTTAGGTCTCTGTTTTTTTGCTTAACTTCAACTAGCATTACAGCTTGATCAGCATTGTCAAATTTCATTTTTGTGAAAAATTTTGCTGCATCAGCATGTTCAGCTTTTGCAAATGTTTCAGGATTACCGTAGTTCATTGTGTAGTCTTTAGCCCAACCAGTTGCTGGCCATGCATCAGTTCCACAATCTTTCCAGTTGTTTGCTTCTGTAAATGAACCACAATCTTTATGATCTGGAAGTTGAACACCTACCATTTCATATGCTCCAAAGAACCAATGTGGCTCCCATAGATATAATAAGAAAGGTTCTTTTCTTTCATAAGCGGCGACAGCTTCTGCAATTGCAGCAGCTTCTGTTCCTAACTCGTCAGCCTGGAAATCAATTCCTAAAAGATCTAATCTTTTTTGGTCATGACAGTTCCACCCAGCTACAGGACATCCAATTAGTCTTCCTCTGTCACCAGACTCAATTGTTGCAAACTCTTTTTTGTGTTTGTTTAAATCTTTCCAGGTTTTAATGCCAAATTTGTCAGCAGCATATTTTGGAATGTAGTAATCAGACATACCAATTATACCAGTTGTTCCTAGAAGTTTTACACTTCCATCACCTTCATAATTAAACATTGTCTTTCCATCATAAATCAGTGGACCTTTCATCATTACAGTGTCTGCTTCCGCGTAACTTGGCCAACTCTCGCAAGCAAAGTCAATTTCACCAGCCGCGATTGCTTCCCAAAGTCCAGTTCCAGATGGGAATACTACTCTTTTTATTTTGTATCCTAATTCATCTTCTAGAACACTAACAGCAACTTGACACGTAATTTCCCCACCAGTCCAGTCAGCTACTGCAGCTGTTAGTCTTTTAGCAGCATTTGCAGTTCCGAAACTAGAAATAACCAGGACAAAAGAAAGTATCATTGCTGATATTGTTTTTGTTATTTTCATTATTATTTCCCCTTAATTAATTAATTAATATTTATATTTTAAAACAAAATAATGCTTAATGTAAAGTTCTTAAATGTACCGTTAAAAGATGTTATTTTATTAGGTTTATAGGCCTAAAGCTTCTCTTTGCTTTTTAGTCCAAGCAAGCGATATTCGATCAATTATTATTGCCATTAGCACGATTCCTATACCTGCAGCTAAACCTCTTCCGGTATCGGATCTTGCCAGTCCATTGAATACCTCTAGTCCAAGTCCTTTTCCTCCAATCAAAGGTGTAACTATTTGCATCGCAAAAGCCATTATTACAGTTTGATTAAATCCTATAACTAAACTTGGAACTGCTAAAGGAAATTTTACTTTATTTAATGTTTGTAAGGTAGTTCCACCAAAAGATCTTGAAACTTCTGAGAATGTTCCAGAAACCTGGGTTAGTCCAAGAGAAGTTAATCTAATAATTGGAGGAATAGAGTATATTACTGTAGCTAGAACCGCAGAAACAATTCCTCCTCCAAAAAACATTAAAACCGGTATTAAGTAACAAAAGTATGGAAGAGTTTGCATTGCATCCAAAACAACGTTTTGAATATTTTTAAAACGTGGATTATACGAAGCAATAATTCCTAAGGGTACACCAATTGCAAAACACAAAGCAACAGATACTAAAACTGAAGATAATGTTATCATCGATTGGGGCCAAATTCCGCAAGCACCTATAAATAGTAGAAGTAAAACTGTTATAAAAGCAAACCTTAGACCTACTGTATAATACCCAATTAGTGCAAATACAGCAGTTGTATACCACCAAGGTGTATGAGTTAGAAAAGTATCAAGAGGGTTTAATAGGTTCAAATATACAAAAGCCCTTAAGCCTTTTGTAAAAGCTATAAATCCTGGATTTACTGTTAAAGACTTAACAGTATCAGCAATTGGTTGTCTAATTGAAAGTTTCCATTCCTCTGGGAAAGTTCCAATGCTAATAATATTTGTATCCACAAAACTTATAATAAAAAAAACAACAAAAGATGGAATTAAATAAAATCTATTAGCGATAAATTCACCAATATCTTTTCCAAGAGGTTTATTAAATAAAGATATAATAAATTCCGAAATATAGGAAATCAAATTGGTAATACTTTTACATATTATGTTTAAGATCAAATGCAAAACACTTAAAGGTTTTTCTATAATTCTAGCTATTAGATATTTTTCCCAACTTTGTGGTAATAAGTAAAACTTTTGAACATCTGAGGGCAGTCTTTCTGCCTCTTTGCTAAAAGACATACTAAATCTATCAAACATTATTGCCATGAATAAAATACATAGTCCACCCTCCATAGCCCAACCAACATCTAAATTTCTAATTGCTAACCACACTTGCCCACCAATACCCTCGGCACCAATAAAACAAGCTAAAACAACAAGCGCTAGTGCCATCATAATAACTTGATTGATTCCCATCATTATACTTGGAAGTGAGAGAGGAATTTTGATTTTAAAAAGTAATTGCAACTTACTTGATCCAAATGATGTTGCAGATTCTATAATCTGCTCCGAAACTTGTCTAATACCAGCATTGGTTAATCTTATAACTGGTGGCATTGCATATATCATAGTTGCGAGTATTGCTGGTGCACCACCAATTCCAAAAAAGAATAATGCAGGAAAAAGATATACAAAAGCTGGCATTACTTGCATAGTATCTAGAATAGGTTTCATGAAATTTTCAAATCTGTCACTCTGCGAGCATAGAACACCTAATACCACTCCAAAAAAAACACAGAGAACAACCGAGAGACCCATTAAAGCAAGGGTTTGAAGAGATTCATCCCACATTCCAACACCTCCCCAGAAATAAATGACAAATAAAGAGTATAAGCCTAACCTCAAACCCCCAGCAATAAGACAAGGTAAAAATAAAATTGCTGCAATTAGTAACCATGGAGACTCAATTAAAAAATCTTCTAAAAAATAATAACCAGATTTAATATAACCTGCTATAATTTTTGTAATCCATCTGTAGTTCTTTTTTAAATAGTCCTCTCCATCGTTTACCCAAGCTGTAAATGTAAATTCATCTGTAACTGATTTTGGAAATTTTGATTGTCCTTCACTTTGAATAGATAACCATAATGCTCCCAAGAATATCAATAAAACTGCAAAATATTTGATTATATTTTTTGATGGCTTCGATTTTCCTAAAATTTCTGCAGACATAATCTAATAAATAAAACAAACTATTTTACATTTAAAGAAAAATATTGTCTATTTTATTCATACAAATAAAGCATGCAAAATGAACAAAAAATAACATGCTCAAATATTTGGAAATTATTTGGGCCAGATGAAAAAAGAATTATAAAAACTTTAGATAAAAGTTTATCAATTAAAGAAGTTCAAGAGAAAACAGGCCATGTAGTTGCAGTAAAGGATGTAAGTTTTTCAATTCAAAAAGGCGAGACATTTGTAGTAATGGGTCTGTCAGGAAGTGGCAAGTCAACCTTAGTTAGATGTATTTCTAGATTAATAGAACCAACAACTGGTACAGTTAAAATGGATGATGTTGAAGTAACAAAAATGAGTAGTAGCCAATTATTAGATCTTAGACGAAACAAAATGAGTATGGTTTTTCAGCACTTTGGTTTATTTCCTCATAGGACAGTTCTTGAGAATATTGGTTACGGTTTAGAAATTAGAGGTAATAAAAAACAAGATAGAATAGATAAATCTATGGAAGTTCTTAAAATGGTTGGGTTAGAAGGGTGGCATAAAAATTATCCTAGAGAATTATCCGGGGGTATGCAACAAAGGGTAGGACTTGCAAGAGCCTTAGCTGTTGATCCTGAAATTTTAATTTTTGATGAACCCTTTTCCGCATTAGATCCGCTTATTAGAAGAGAGATGCAAGATGAATTATTAAAAATTCAAGAGAAGTTACAAAAAACAATGGTTTTTATTACACACGATTTTTTAGAGGCAATAAAAATGGGAGATCATATTGCGATTATGAAAGATGGAGAAGTATCTCAAGTTGGTACACCTGAAGAAATAGTTGCAAACCCAAAAGACCAATATGTTAAGGATTTTTGTGAAGATGTTCCAAAATATAAAGTTCTTAGTGCTGGTAAAGTCATGAGAAAAAATTGTTGTGATGAAACAAAAAATTTATTTTCAAAAAAATCAGATTGCATAATGGATAATTTAAAAATCGAGACTTTAATAGATAAATTAGTAGACTCAGACAAAAGCTATCCAGTTATATGTAATGAAACTGGTGATCTACTAGGAGAAATTGATAGATCTATAGTTATGAAATCAATGAAATCAAAATCTTAATCTAGTAAAATTTTTTACTTCCTTTAAAACGTTTATTTTTTTGTGCATCTCTCCAAATTATAATAAAACCCGCAAATACAATTAATAATACACCAGGAAAAAGTTGTGACCACGGAGTTTCATTAAAAAATAACCAACCTAAAAGAAAAGATGATGGAATTCCAAAATATTCGAATGACGCTAATTTACTTACAGAAATTAATCTGTAAGCGTAAACAAACAATATTGCTGCTGAACCACCAAGTATACCAGTCAATATCATTAACATTAAATCATTAAGGCTATTTACTTTGAAGTCATTGGTAAGAATTATAAATAATATTAAAGCTCCAAACACATTAAATACTAATGTATAAAATTGAATTTTTGAAGTTGTATAGCCTTTAGGAATGAATTTGAGAATAATAACAGAAAATGCCCATGCTACTGCAGTTAGTATAGAAAAAATTGAATAAAAATTAAAAATATCACTAGTTGGTCTTAGAATTAAAACTACTCCAACAAAACCTATAATAATCGCTGACCATCTATAAATACCAACTTTGTCATTCAAAAAAAAAATTGATAAGATAACTATAAAAAATGGTGAGGAAAAAGTTAAAGTCATCGCTGTTGCAAACTCAACATTTATTACAGAAATAAATATAAATAGGTTCATAGATAAAAAAGTTAGCCCCCTAAAACAACTCAAAATTAAAAATTTGTTACTTATTTTTTGGAATAAAGTCTTGTGTTCTTTGTTAAATAAAAGAAGTATTAACAATGGTATTACTGCAAAAAAGTTCCTAAATACAGCCAATTTAAACACTGAATAGTCATCACCAATTAATCTTATAACAACGAGATAAAGGTCAACACACACAACTCCCAGTAACATTGTAAGAATAGCTAGCATTGTTTTCTTTAAATCTGTTTTTTTCGAAATAATTTTCATGTATATTTTACTATTTTAGTATAGATTTTTATTTAAATATGCAAAATTTTATATTGAATGAAGCTGACTTGTTAAGTAACCAAGATTGGACATTTCCCACATTCACTGCTTATGGCCCAGGGAGATTTAAGGAAATTGGAAAATTTTGCAAAAATTTTAATATAACAAATCCCTTAATAATAATCGATAGCGGAAGCACAAAGTTACCTTTTATAAGTGATTTGCAAAACTTGCTTGCTGATGCAAAAATAAAATCAAATATTTATTCAAATATATCTCCTAATCCTAGAGATGATGAAATTGATGGTGGTTGCAAAGTTTATAAAGATGGTAATCATGATGCAATAATTGCGATCGGTGGAGGCAGTGCTATGGATGGTGGCAAGGCAATATCCTTGACAGTTAATAGTGGAATTCCTTTATGGGACTTTGAGTTTCTAGATAAAGTTCCTAAAGACTTGAAGGGAAAAAATCCTTTTCCAAAACTTATAACTATACCAACAACTGCAGGCACTGGTGCAGAGACAGAGATAACCGCTATGGTTACCGATACGAAAAAAGGAATGAAATTTTGTTTGTGGCACCCTGATGCTAGACCTTGTCTTGCATTAGTAGATCCAGAACTTACTTTAAAATTACCAGCTAATCTAACTGCTTGGACGGGTATTGATGCGATGATACATGCGATCGAAGGTTATAGTGTACCTATGTTCCATCCATTATGTGACGGCTCAGCTTTAGAAAGTTTAAATTTAATCTCTAAATCTTTGTATCTTGCAGTTGAAGAGCCAAATAACCTTGTTGCTAGAGGCGGTATGATTGTTGGATCTTATTTGGGAGGTGTTGCCTTTCTAAAAGGCCTTGGTCTTGTACATGCAATATCTCATATGGTAGGGGCTGAATACAATACACATCATGGATTAACAAACGCAATTATTTTGCCCGCTGTAATGGAATATAATTTGCCTGGATTAGAAGAAAAAGTTAAAAGAATGTCAGAGGCAATGCAATTTAACGATCATTCTATTGAAGGTTTTAAAAATAATTTAAATAAAATGTTGGACAGACTAAAAATACCAAATGGATTAAATGAAATTGGTGTTCCTGAAGATTGTTTCGAAAGAATAGCCCAAAAATCTATGCTTGATCAAGCATATGGTCAAAATCCTAAA
>CACKWQ010000010.1 GCA_902603925.1 uncultured Pelagibacteraceae bacterium
GCTTGGAAGAGCAAAAAACCACCCAAATAAAACAAAAGATATGAATGATGCTATAAAATTATTTAGTGGTTGGATGGAAAAATATAAAAGAAAAAAAAATGAAAATTAAATTAAATAAGCATTTGAAAAGGTTTATATTTTTATTCTTGTTAATATTTCCAAATAAACTTTACGCTAGTTTTTTTGAAGATTTAACAAGTCAAATTGAAAAAAACCCAAAAAGACTTAGTTATGGTGTCTCTGTGACTGATGTAAATAAAGATGGAAACTTTGATTTTATAGTCACCGGCTTTGGTTATATTAATTTAGCGTTATCATATAAAGACGGAAAATTAATAAATATTATTAATGAAAATATATTTTCTGATGAATTCAGAAGAACTATTGGTGTTGCTGCATGTGATATTGATAAAGACGGATATGAAGAAATATATTTCCTTAACACAGATACTTACAGCGGTACTAAAAAATACTCAGATAGATTAATAGATTTTGATGGGGAAAAATTTATAGACTTATTTGAAGTTGAAAAAAATAAAAAAGATTTAAATCTGACAGCAGGACGGTCAGTCGTTTGTGTTGATAGAAAAGGCGACGGAACATACGGTGTTTATGTTGCTAATTACGGGGGTCCAACTAGATTTTACGAATATAGAGAGGACACAATTGTCGATAAGTCAGTTGAATTAAATTTAGCAAAAGTAACAGGAGGTCGCGCGGTTGTAGCAGGTCATATTATTTCTAATAAAATGGATATATTTGCTGCTAACGAACGAGGTGCAAATTTCCTTTATAAAAATAATAATGGTAAATTTTCAGACGTTGCATATGAATACAGGGTTGAAGATGTTCTTCAGAATGGTCGAGGTACAGCCTTATCTGACATATATTATAGAGGAAGATTGGATATTTTAAATGGCAACTGGGGAGGATTTCATAGAGCATACGTATTAAAAGATAAAATTTTTAAGGATATTGCTAAACCAACATTTGATGTACCAACAAGAATTAGAACGATAATTTCTGCTGATTTAGATAACGATGGTTATGATGAAGTTTTTATGAACAATATAGGTGAGCCAAATAAACTTTTCAAAATTTTAGATAATGGAGTTTTAGAGCAATTACCATTAGATATTGGTCTAGAACCAAATGGTTATGGAACTGGAGCTGCTGTAGCAGATATAGACAATGACGGTGTATTAGAATTATTGGTTTCTCATGGAGAAAGTAAAGATCAACCATTATCCCTGTATAAAGCAAAAGTCGATCTAAATCACAAATATCTTAGAGTAAAGCCATTAAATAAATATGGAGCACCAGCTAGAGGGGCAACGGTAACTCTGATTTCAAATCTAAGAAAACATTCAAAAACGATCGATGCTGGATCAGGATATTTATGTCAGATGGAACCGGTCGCTCATTATGGAATTAGAAAAAATGAAAAAAATATTAGAGTTCAAATTAAATGGACAAACGGAAAAACCAAAACAATCTCAATAAAAGATTTAAATCAGACTATTATTTTAAGACAAAAATAATTACTTTAGGGGTTGAAGAACTCTATTTATATAATGAATTACACCGTTCGAAACTTCTACATCAGCTGTTACAACTTCCGCCTCATTAATATAAACAATACCATTAACTTTTTTTATCGTTATCTCTTCTCCATTAATTGCTTTAATTTTAACTTCTGTATCTATTTCAGATGAAGTAATTTTTTCTGAAAAAACGTGTCGACCTAATATATTTGTTAGCTTAGCTTTATTTTCTTCTCTTAAGAGACCGTAATATGTTTTAGCACTTATAGCAGCAAATGCATCATCTAATGGTGCAAAAACAGTGAAAGGTCCAGCACTTTTTAGATTTTCATTTAAACCAGATTTAGCAAGAGTTTCATTTAATTTATTAAACTTTCCTGCTTCATTGAGTTTGTCTATCACATTCCCAAATGTGATAGATGGGATAAACATCATTATAACTAAGCTTAAAGTCAGATAGATTTTTTTCATACTTCTTAAATAACAATAAATTAATAATTTAAAAGGCTATTTAAGTGCGACAAAAGTTAGAATAATATTACTACAAAATATCAATATTTAATGTATCAAGACTTATGACATTTTGTTCTGTATCGCTAATCACATTGTTAATTGCTGCTCTAGGTATTTTTATTTTTAGAAAACCTTCAAAAGCAGAATTGAATAAATTCGAAAAGGAAGACCAAGAGAGATTTAACTGGTCAAAAATGGGTTTTTAAAAACCAAATTCAATTAAATGAAATTCTTGCAACATATTTTTAAATTAACTGCATTTTTTTTATTAGCTCTAACTTTTTCAAACATTTCAATTTCCTCGGAAAAAAATTATTATAAAGATTTAGTCACAGATTGGTCTAGAATCTTTCCAGACAATAATAGAAACGCTGCTGGTCCAAAATTTTTTAAGTACATAATTGATAAGGATATTACTTATAAAGATTTTGTTGAATACAACAAGTTATACTGTGCTGTATCCGGATCACTAATTGATCCAAATAGTACTCCTGAATTTGTAAATATAAATGAGGAAAAAACAGAAAAAAAAATTTGCGGAAATTATTATAGATGCTGTGTTCCCTGCTCATGTGATTTGATGAAATATACGACAGTTCAAAAAATGAAGTACAAGTTTAAAGATGGATTAAAAGAATTTTATGTTCTTACAATTAACAATCCTTGCACAAAAAAAGATTTTCCTAAAAGAGTAACAAAAAAATATTTTTGTGATGGTGATAATATTGCAAAAGACCAAGTTTATAATTTAAATGGACGAATGGTCATTGGTTTGTTTCATAATACAAGACCATGTAATGATAATGATATAAAAATTGTGAAAGCCCATCCTGTTACTGGAGAATACTGCGATATCAGAAACAATACTCCTTTAGAAAAGTTACAAGCCGGAATGGGAGATATATTTATTAAACTTGCTAGATAAACTTAGCAATTATTTTAGGTATATAACTTTTAAAATTAAAAAAACCTTTGTTACAAAATCGCCAAGAAAATTGATCCAATTCCCTATAAATAAATTTATAATTTCTTAAGTTAGATAAAACAAAATCCAAATTTTCTCCTACAGATGGGTAAAGAATATAAAAGTCACGTCTCATATCTTTTAATTTATCAATTGAAACACTCTCGCAATTAATTGATAAGCTTTTAATTCTTTCAAGTTGGTCGTTAATTAAACCAAATTTAAATTTTACAACATTATCACTTAGTTTGACTTGTCTAAATTCATTTGAGTTAACAACTAAAATTATTTTATCAAATTTAAATTCTTTAAAATCCGAAGTCTCAAATGATAAATTATTTTCAAAAATTACAAGAGTTTTACCTTCACTCATTTCTGGATTAATAAAATCGTTCTTAATAATTGAATAAGTTTTATCGGCTATTATAGGAGGTGCATTCTCATTTAATTTTATATTTTGAAACCTATTATTTGTAAACTTTTTGATATTCCATTCTGATGCTAAATAATGTTTTCCTTGTGTTTGAATACCAGCAACCCATCTCCAACCTAGGGTATTTGATGCAGCATCTCCATCATAAAGATGTTTTAAAAAAAACTCAGCACCTAATTGCCAGGGCAAATCAAGTGTGAAAATCCAAATACTAGCAAACCACATTCTAGTATGATTGTGTAAGTAATTATATGTTTTTAATTCTTTTACCCACTCATTAAAGCACTCGATATTAGTTGTTCCTTCTATTGCTTTTAAATAACTTGGATCTTCTTTATATTTCTCTCTTATGCTATTTAAGCTGATTATATAATCACTCCAAACTGATGGTCTTAACTCTAACCATCCTTTCCAATAAGTTCTCCATAACACTTCCTGAATAAACTTTTCGTTTTTTGAGAAAGAAAATTTTGATAATGATTTTTTTATTACCTCGATTTCGTTAAGAACACCGTGGGTTATGTAGGGGGAAAGACAAGAAACGTTATTACGTTTTTCAGGACCATTATCAAAATTTCTTGATCTTGAATACTCTGAAAGTCCTTTTTCTAAGAAGTTTTCTAAATTTTCAACGGCCTTAACCCTTGTTGTTTCAAAATTCATATTGATTTATCTTAATTTTTTTTTATGGAAATTAATAAATCTCTCAATATTAGATTTATTAAAGGTTTTATTTTCTTCAAAAGAAACTTTTTTTATCGAATAAGCCTTATTTTTGGTTTGTCTTGAATGAATGGCAATATTTCCTTTGTAGAGTTTCAATTTTACTGAGCCGTTTACTTTGTTTCTTTTATTATCAATAATTTTTTGTAACTTAAATCTTTCTTTAGAGAACCAATACCCATTATAAATTAACTCAGCATATCTTGGCATGACCTGATCTTTTTTATGCATTGTTTTTTTATCAAGTGTCACTGACTCAATTGCTCTATGAGCATGTAACAACAAGGTCCCACCAGGAGTTTCATAAACACCTCTAGACTTTATTCCAATAAATCTGTTTTCTACTAGATCAACTCTTCCAATTCCATTTAAACCCGCTACTTGGTTTAGTTTTTCTAATAGTTTTGCAGGTGAAATTTTTTTACCGTTAATTCCGCACGGATCTCCATTTTTAAAATTAATAGTTACAAAACTCGATTTATTTGGCGCTTTCTCAGGAGATATTGTTCTTTGATATATAAATTCTGGAGCAAAGTTTTTTGGATTTTCTAATGCTTTACCTTCTGTTGAAGTATGAAATAAATTATCATCAATTGAAAAAGGTGGTGCGCCCTTTTTATCTTTTGGAATAGGTATTTTATTTTTTTTTGCATATTTAATTAAATCTGATCTTGAATTCATTTTCCAAATACGCCAAGGGGCTATCACTTTTATTTTTGGACCAAAATAATGGTAGCCTAATTCAAACCTTACTTGATCATTACCCTTCCCTGTTGAACCATGAGATACAGCAAAAGCTTTAAATCTCTTTGCAACTCTAATTTGATCTTTAGCAATTAAGGGTCTTGCAATTGATGTACCTAACAAATAAACACCCTCATACATTGCATGTCCTCTGATCATTGGATAGACATACTCTTTCACAAAAATATCTTTTAGATCTTTGATAATTATTTTTTTTACGCCTAATTTTTTGGCATTTTTAATAATTCTTTCGTTATCGATTTTTTGGCCAATATCAGCAGTGTACGCAATTACTTCAGCATCATAATTTTCTTGAAGCCATTTAAGGATGATGGAAGTATCTAATCCACCAGAATAGGCTAAAACTATTTTTTTCTTGGCTACCATTATTTTTTAAATGCAGCTTTTTTTTGCGCTATTGTATGCTTTTGTGAAACCCATTAAAGAATAATGGTCAATAGTCTGAGAGCCTTCTTTATTATAGCCAGTAATCATTATTCTAGAGGCTTTTTTCATAGTCTTTATAATTTTTTTTTCTAATTTGTTATCAGACATCCAAGCAAATCCCTCCTGGTTAATATCAAATTTATATTTAGACTTGCCTGATTTTGCTGTTACAAGATTTTGTTGATTGTACTCATACCCAGATGTCGTGCTTACCTCGTCTAAAATTTTATCATTTGGTCTGAAACTTACGAAAAGTCTAGCCTCTCTCTCCATTTTTTTTGGTGATTGCAAAACAGGTTTTGCTTGTGCAAAACATACTTTATTCATGCCATTTAAATAAACTAATACCTCCCAATCTTGAAATTTTCCAATTTTTTTAACTTCTTCAGCGATAGAAGAGTTACAAAAAATAAAAATATATACCAAAGTATTTAAAAACAGTTTTTTAATTAAGGACATGGGTTGGGATATAATTTTTGAATATTGTTAATTTCATTTATCACTTCTTTATCTAGTCTTACTTTTACACTTTCTATATTCGTTTTCAACTGCTCCATTGTTGTAGCCCCTATAATTACACTAGTCATAAAATCTTGTATTTCACAAAATTTTATAGACATTTGGCTCATATCAAGATTGAATTTTCTACTTATGTTAAAATACTCTTCAACGGCATTTTCCGATTGAGGTTTTCTATAACGTCCCCAAAAATCAAAGTCTCTTTCTATTCTTGAACCTTTTGGCATTTCGCCATTCCTATATTTACCAGTTAAATAACCGCTAGCTAGAGGGGAATAAGCTAAGCAACCTATTTGTTCCCTAATTGATACTTCTGCAAGACCTACTTCGTAAGATCTATTTAGTAGGCTATAAGGATTTTGAATTGACACCATTCTTGGAAGATTTTTATCCTTTGCAACTTGAATAAAACTCATCGCACCCCACGGTGTCTCATTTGATAAACCTATATATCTAACCTTGCCTTGATCCACAAATTTTTTTAGGTGACCCAAAACATCCTCAAACTTATTC
This sequence comes from uncultured Pelagibacteraceae bacterium, assembly GCA_902603925.1. Lineage (GTDB taxonomy): Bacteria > Pseudomonadota > Alphaproteobacteria > Pelagibacterales > Pelagibacteraceae > Pelagibacter. Next base: position 6,401 of record CACKWQ010000010.1, read on the forward strand.
CATTCAGTTTCCTTATGGACGTAACTAAGTCTTCCAAAATTATTTACATTTCTCTCCGGCCAATGTAATTGATATAAATCAATATAATCAGTTTTAAGTCTTTTAAGACTATTGTTAAGAGCGCTCTCTAAATTTTTTCCAAAAAAACTATTTTCACCATTTCTTAAGTATCCCCTAGATGGTCCTGCAACTTTTGATGCTAAAACAACATTATTTCGTTTTTTTGACTTAATAAACCAATCACCGATAATTTGTTCTGTAACTCCATAAGTTTCTTCTTTTGGAGGAACAGAATATAACTCTGCAGTATCCCAAAAATTTACTCCATTTTCCAACGCAAAATCCATTTGTTCGTCAGCTTCTTTAGGAGTGTTTTGTTCTCCCCATGTCATTGTGCCGAGACAAATTGTGCTTACATTTAAATCAGTATTTCCTAGTTTTTTATAGTTCATTACTTCTAATTAACATTTATTTAACTTCTGGTAGCTTGAAAATATACAAAAATATTACTATATATATTTTATGGAATTTAATAGAAATAATATCTTAAATAAAACTGCTACCGCTAAACAAGCAGTTGTGATGGACGAAGGCTTAAGGGCATACATGCTCAAAGTATACAATTATATGTCAACTGGAGTTCTGCTAACAGGAATTATTGCTCTACTAACATTTAAAATGTCTGTTGTGACAGACCAAAGTGGCAATATAATAGCGTTGACTGAAATAGGTAATGCAATTTATTTATCTGGTCTCAAGTGGATTATAATGCTTGCGCCATTAGGTATAGTTTTCTATATGAGTTTTGGAATAAATAAGATGAGCTCATCGAAGGCCTTGACTACTTTTTGGATCTTCGCTGGATTAATGGGATTATCATTATCTTCCATACTTCTTGTGTACACAGGTCTAAGTGTAACAAGAGTTTTCTTTATTACTTCAGCTACATTCGGAGCAATGAGCATCTACGGGTACACAACAAAGAGAGATTTAACTAAACTTGGATCTTTCTTAATGATGGGACTAATAGGTATAATTATAGCTTCAATAGTTAACATTTTCATGAAATCATCTATGATGTATTTTGTAATTTCTATTCTTGGAGTATTAATTTTTGTAGGTTTAACTGCTTATGATACTCAAAAAATTAAAAATATGTATGTAGCTTCAGATAGTGGTGAAGTAGTGGGCAAAAAAGCAATTATGGGAGCTTTAACTCTTTACTTAGACTTTATCAATCTATTTATTATGCTACTTAGGCTGTTCGGCCAAAGACGATAAGACCACTTTAAAGGTTTTTCCAATTTGTACTGTTTAATAATTTTTCAAGATTATCTGAATTTTTATATATAACTCCTTTAAAGTCCGTTATCAGATATTTAAAATTTTTATTTTTAGGTCTAAAGTTTTTACAAATTTTATACATTGCATTTTCTGAAGAATTTTTAAAAACACTAAAACCTACTTGTTTAGATGAAATTGCGAGACCATAATCTTTCCATGAGCCCTCAGAAACCATTTTAGCATAAAGATTTAAAATAATTTTAAGTTCTTTCTTTTCAAAAAAGCTATTATATTTTTTATCCTCAACTTCATTATTTATTACTAGTTTTAGATTTTTATTCATCAATTTTATATCGATTAATTAAGCCGACTTGAAATGCAGTAAATATAAATGTAATCGGTAGCAAACCCCACACTTTAAAATTTACCCAAAACTCCTCACTTTGTGTACGCCATACAAATTCGTTTAGAATTGCTAAGCTAAAGAAGAACAAAATCCATCTATTAGAAAGAATATTCCAACCCTCGTCATTTATTTTTAATGAGTTACCCAATATTTTTTTTAATAAAGGTTCGTCTGAAAAAAATTTTCCTAGAAACAAACCAACACCAAATATAATATTTACAATAGTGGGTTTTATATAGATAAAAATAGGGTTATTAAAATATATTGTCAAGGAACCAAAAAGTGTAATTAATATTCCACCTATCAAGGGAATCATTGGAATTTTTTTTTCTAAAAACCACACAATTACCAATGATATAATTGTTGCAACTATAAATGGAGGTATTGCTATTTTTAGATCTTTTCCGCTGTTATAGTAGAATCCAAAGAAAACTAGTAATGGACCAAAGTCCGTGACAAATTTGATCAAATTTTTATTCACAGATTATATTAACAGATTAACATAACATTCAAATTTTTTTTATTGATTTTTTTTTTCAAATACCCATATTAAGTCTGTGAGTACACAAAAAGCAAAATTTTCAATCGGTGATATTGTAAAACATAGACATTTTGATTTTAGAGGGGTCATTTATGATGTTGACTTTGAATTTAATAATTCCGAAGAATGGTATCAATCAATACCTAAAAATGTAAGACCTAAAAAAGATCAACCTTTCTACCATCTGTTAGCTGAAAACGATGAAATCACTTATGAAGCATACGTCTCTGAGCAAAATCTTTTAGTTGATAACTCAAATGAACCGATTAAACATCCTTTGATAAATGAAATTTTCTCTGGAAAAAAAGGATCTAGTTATTTTAAGCCCTCAAACTAGTCAATAAGTCAATTTTTAAACACAATTATCTCAAATCTTAGACATATCTCATATTTATTATTCATTATCTGACCAGGAGTACAAAACTTCTTCCTTATTTATCTCCCTCTGTATTCTTGGTCAGAGTTTCTTATAGCAATAATCTGATATAATGATTAAGTAATATTTAATGATTAATTTTGTAGATATAAATAAGTTTACATTTAGAGCACAAAAATATGTTCTATTTCTTTTCGTAATAGTATTAAGTATTGGTCTTGTTGAGGCATTGATTTTGTCACCCGAGGATTATAAACAAAGTGATTCCGTAAGAATAATGTATGTACATGTTCCTTCAGCATGGACCTCACTTGGAATTTTTTTTAGCATAGCAATTTTGTCATTAGGAAATATTATTTTTAAAAATAAATATTATGGTCTAGTTGCAAAAAGCTTGGCACCATCAGGTCTTATATTTAATATAATTGCGTTAGTAACAGGTTCTATCTGGGGCAAACCAACCTGGGGAACATGGTGGGCATGGGATGCAAGAATAACTTCAATGTTAATACTTTGTATATTTTATATTTTATATATTTTGACTTGGAGGATTTTTGAAAATAGACAAAATGTAAATAAAATTACTGCAATTTTATCAATACTAGGTCTGATAAATTTACCAATTATTAAGTTTTCAGTAGATTGGTGGTCAACTTTGCATCAACCTGCCTCAATAAGTCTCGCCAAAAGTTCAATTCATTCTTCTATGTTATTACCTTTGCTAATAATGACTGCGGCATTTGTACTTTTTTCTGTTTTAATATTTTTAATGAAATATAATATAGAACTGATAAAAATTAAAAATAAAGGATTAGACAGATTATGATAAACGATTTAATTTTAATGAATGGTTACGGATTTTATGTGTGGTCCTCATTTTCTTTTACTTTATTAAGTTTTTGTTATTTGTACTTTGTAACTAAAGCTCAATTAATAAAAGAACAAAATAAATTTTTGAAAAAATACTCCAATTTGGAAAACAATAAAGTTAATGTGTTTAAAGAACAGAGAACTTTGAGAGAAATTTTAATTTATTCAAATATTTCTAAAATTTAAGTTATAGCCCCATGACTGGTAAAAAGGTTAAATTTAGATTTGCTTTTTTGACACTAATATTCTTATCATTAGTTTTAATAGTTTTTCTTATAATAAAATCCCTTGAAGAAAATGTGATATACTTTAAGTCCCCATCAGAAATTAAAAATTTATCTGAGCTTCCTAAAAAAAAGATAAGGGTCGGAGGAATGGTAAAAAAATCCTCAGTTGAAATAAACTTAGATAAAATTAACTTTATAATTACAGACTTTAAAAATGAGATTAAAGTATCTTATTCAGGACCAGTTCCAAATCTTTTTACTGAGGAAAAGGGTGCTGTTGCAGAGGGCTTTCTTAAAGATAGAGAGTTCTTTCAAGCAACTAAAATTTTAGCAAAACATGATGAAAATTATATGCCGCCTGAAGTTAAAGAGGCCTTAGAAAAATAATGTTAAATCAATTAGGATATTATTCATTAATATTTGGTCTATTGTTTTCAGTGTTAGCAATATTACAATCAATTAGGCCGGTTGTTAACAAAAGTAATTTAATCTCAAAAAATATTTATTTCTCAATTTTTTTGCAGTTTTTATTTGTAATACTAAGTTTTACTTTTTTAACCTCTTCTTTTGTTACTTCAGACTTCAGTAATTTAACAGTCTTTAATAACTCCCATACCGAAAAACCTCTTTTTTATAAAATTTCTGGAGTATGGGGTAATCACGAGGGTAGCTTGCTTCTTTGGCTTTTAGTTTTAACTTTGTTCATTTTAATATTCGTTATTACCTCAAAAAAATTTGATAACAAATATAGATTGTTAACCATATTTTTTCAGGAAATTATTATATTTGGATTTTTTTTATTTATTATTTTAACTTCAAATCCATTTACTTACTTATATCCAGTGCCCTCTCAAGGATTAGGACTAAATCCAATACTTCAAGATCCTGCACTAGCAATTCATCCACCCATTCTATACATTGGATATGTAGGAACATCGTTAGTTTTTTCGTCAGCCTTGGCCTCTACTATAAACAAAAATATAAATTCGGGATGGGCAAAACATATTAAAAAATGGGTACTAACATCTTGGATATTTCTGACAATCGGAATAATGTTAGGATCAATATGGGCATACTACGAATTAGGATGGGGAGGTTTTTGGTTTTGGGACCCGGTCGAAAACGTATCTCTTATGCCATGGTTTTGTTTGACTGCTTTAATACACACCTTATTGGTTCTTGAAAAAAGAAATCAACTTAAAAACTGGTCTATAATATTAGCAATTTCAACTTTTTCATTGAGTATGAGTGGAACTTTTCTCGTAAGATCAGGAATACTTAACTCTATTCATACATTTGCTAACGATCCTGCAAGAGGATTATTCATTTTGGTTTTTTTATTTTTGTTGGTTGTTTCAGCAATTTTAATTTTTTTTCTATATTCAAAAGATGAAAATAAAAATATTAATTGGTTTAGCAAGGATGCCCTAATAATTATAAATAATTGGTTTATGATGTACTTTTTATCAGTTGTTTTCATTGGAACAGTTTATCCAATCTTTTTAGAGGTATTAGCAAATGAAAAGATTTCTGTTGGACCTCCATTTTATCAAAAACTAATTATACCCTTTTTGATACCATTCTTATTAACAATGATTTTATCAACTAGGCTTAGATGGGTCAAAGATAATATTTATAAAATAAATATAAAACAAATTTCTATTTTCACTTTAATGTCGTTATTAACAATATATTTTTTAAATATCTCTGACAAAAACTACTTATTTGCATCAATTTTAATATCATCATCTTTCTTTCTTTTTTTTAATAGCCTTAATGATTTTCTCAAAAAAAACATAAAACTTTCACAAAAAATATCTCACCTAGCTTTTAGTTGTCTTATATTAAGCATTTTATTAAATGGAATTTTTTCTAGTGAAATTAATACAAACATGAAAGAGGGTGATCAAATAAATTTTGAGAAAAAAATAATTAAATTTAAAACTATAAATTTTGAAAAAGAAAATAATTACAAATTACTGAGAGGAAATTTTGAATTAGTTCGACCTGGAAAAAATATTTTAAGTTTTTATCCAGAAATACGAGTTTATGACCAACCAAAAATTTCCACTAGCGAAGCAGATATAAAAACCGATTTATTTAGTGATAACTTTATTGTTTTTTCTTTACTAAATGATGAAGGTGTATTTAATGTAAGATATCAGAATAAACCATTTATGATCTGGATTTGGATTTCCTCGATTGTATTGGCAATAGGTGGTTTTTTTGCGATTGTTAGAAAATGAAAAGAAAAATAATTTTTATTTTATGTATTTTTTTAACAATTTTTGTATTTTTATCTTTTTTCATGGGCTTAGACAAAGACAATGTGTATAAACCCATCAAAATCATAGACAATAAAATTTTAAATTTCAAAGGAGATGATCTCTATTCAAATAAAATACTAGACTTAAATAATATTGTAGATACAAAATTTATCTTAATAAATATTTGGGCTTCATGGTGCAGTCCATGTAGATCTGAACATAAATATATTTTACAACTAAAAAAAAACCAACAATTATCTATAATCGGTTTGAATTATAAAGATAAAGTCCAAAACGCTAAAAATTTTATTTTAGAATTAGGTAACCCATATGATTTTATAATTAAAGATAAATCTGGAACGATTTCAATAGAGTTAGGTGCTTATGGAGTGCCGGAGACATTTATAGTAAATACTGAGACCAAGAAAGTTATTTATAAATATATAGGTCCTATAGATAAAGAAATTAAAAGCGAAATAGAAAAAATTATCAGATCATGAAAAAATTAATTAAATTAATCTTAATGATATCTTTAACTTTTTTAAATCCAGTTTTAGCAAAAAGTAATGATGAAATTGCGAATAAAATTTCAAAAAATATTAGATGTTTGGTTTGTCAAGGTCAATCAGTTTACGACTCTCAATCCGATTTTGCAATTAGTGTAAGGGCTGTGATTGAAAAGAAAATTAACGATGGTAGCTCAGAAGAAGAAATTTATGAATATTTAAAGTCTAAATATGGAGAATGGATTTCATATGAACCTAAACTTAATAAATTCACTTATCTTCTTTGGTTATTACCGTTGATTTTATTTATTTTTGGTGGTCTATTAATTTTTAAAAAAGTTTTTATAAGAATATAAATAAACTATGTATAAAATTTTAAGAATAATTCTTTTATCAAGTCTATTATTTACCTTTGGTTTTGCAGAGGAAAATACTAAACTTCCAAATGAACATGAGTGGAATTTTTATTCAGGAACTTTTGATTTTAGTGATGATGGAGCAAAATCAACTCTATTTGGAGTTCAACATCAAAACGAAAATTTGATTAGAGACAGTTTTTTAGGCACTCTATCTCCAGTAACTGGTGTTATGCTTACTGCAGATAATGCAAGGTATCTGTATACTGGAGTTCAGGCTCAATATAAAATCGGTGCACTAAATATAGTTCCAAGTTTTACTCCAGGTCTTTATGGGGAGGGGGATGGTAAAGATTTAGGCCATATAGTAGAATTTAAAAGTGAAGTTCAGTTATCTCTAGACCTATCTTCGAAAACAGAATTAGGTTTTTCCTATAATCACTTGTCAAATGCAAGTTTAGGAGATAAAAATCCTGGGGCAAATAGTTATATGTTCAATTTTCTTAAAAAATTTTAATAGTTACTTATGGGATTAAAGGATTGCCACAATTTTGCAGATTTTAGAAAGCTAGCAAAAAAAAAATTACCATCACCAATTTTTCATTATATAGATGGTGCAGCAGATGATGAGATAACCTACAACAGAAATACTTCAGCTTTTAATGATGTAGACTTGGTTCCAAATGTCTTAAGAGGTGTTGAAGATGTTGATTTATCAACTACAATTTTTGGAAAAAAACTTGATTTGCCTTTTTATTGTTCTCCAACTGCTTTGCAAAGATTATTTCATTACGATGGAGAAAGAGCAGTAGGAAAAGCAGCTAAAAAATTTAACACTATGTTTGGTGTTTCTGCATTAGCAACCGTAAGTGTTGAAGAAATATCAGCTCTTATAGACACTCCAAAAATGTTTCAATTTTACTTTCATAAAGATAGAGGACTTAACGACTCGTGCTTAGAAAGAGCTAAAGCTGCTAAGTTTGATGTAATGGCTTTAACGGTAGATACCATTACCGGCGGTAACCGTGAACGAGACTTAAGAACCGGTTTTACATCTCCTCCTAAACTTACTTTAGCAAGTTTATTTTCATTTGCCACTAAGCCAATGTGGGGAATAAATTATTTAACTAGAGGAAAATTCGAATTACCACATCTTCAAAACTATGTGAAAGAAGGCACAAGCACAAACACTTCTATAGGAAATTATTTTTCAACAATGCTTGATCAATCAATGAATTGGAAAGATGCAGAAAAACTTTGTTCCCAATGGGGTGGTCATTTTGCTTTAAAAGGAGTTATGAGTGTTGAAGATGCTAAAAGAGCCGTAGATATTGGATGTACCGGAATTATGATTTCAAATCATGGTGGAAGACAATTAGATGGATCAAGATCACCATTTGATCAACTGTCTGAAATTGTTGATGCGGTTGGTGATAAATTGGATGTAATTTGTGAAGGAGGTTTCCAAAGAGGAACTCATATGCTTAAAGCATTATCTCTTGGTGCAAAAGCTTGTGCAGGTGGTAGATTATATTTATATGCACTAGCAGCTGCTGGTCAAGCAGGTGTTGAGAGGGCTTTAGGTCAATATAAAGCTGAACTCGAAAGAGATATGAAACTAATGGGATGTACTAAAATTAGTGACTTAAGCAAAAATAATTTAAGATTTAGATAGTCAAATTAAATTAATAGAGATAAAAAACATAGTAGATCCATTATAATGCGTTATTTTATTCATTTATAAATTTTTATTAGACACTTGTTTATTTTTAAGTTAGTTTTTCAAAATTAACAATCTGAAATTTATGAAAGGTAAATAAAAATGAAGTTGGCTACAAATTTAAATAGACTAGGTACAGAAACTGCTTTTAGTGTCTTAGCTGAGGCTAAAGCTCTAGAGGCTAAAGGAAATCCCATGATACACCTTGGATTAGGCCAACCAGATTTTAAAACGCCTAAACATGTAGTTGAGGCTGCAAAAAAAGCCCTTGATGATGGTCATCATGGCTATGTAATGTCAAACGGCATTCCGGAATGTAGACAGGCAGTAACTAGATGGATCAAAAGAAGATATGACGCCGATGTAGATTTTGAAAGAATTTTAATTATGCCAGGAGGCAAACCAACAATGAGTTATGCAATACAATGTTTTGGCGAGCCAGGAGCAGAGATCATTCATCCAACACCTGCTTTTCCAATATATGAGTCAATGATTAATTATACTGGATCAACACCTGTTCCTTACGATTTAACCGAAGATAAAGATTTAAAATTTAATCCTGAAAAAATTTTATCATTGATTACTGATAAAACCAGATTATTAATTTTAATTAACCCAAATAACCCTACAGGCAGTTTTGTAGAAAAAGAGTCCATTGATGTTTTGGCCGAAGGTTTAAAAAAACATCCACATGTTACTATTTTAAGTGATGAGATTTATAGTAGACAGATTTTTGATAATAAGGACATGCCTTCATTTTTTCACTATCCCGAGTTAAGGGACAGGTTGATAGTGTTGGAGGGATGGAGCAAAGCTTATTCAATGACAGGATGGAGATTAGGATGGAGTTTTTGGCCGAAAGAATTAGTTGAACATGTAAATAAACTTTTAATAAATAGTGTATCATGTGTGAATGCGGCAGCTCAATTTGCTGGTATTGCCGCATTAGATGGTCCTGACGACTCTATTGATGCCATGATGGTAAAATTCACTCAAAGAAGAGACCTGATTCATAAAGGACTTAATGAGCTACCAGGCGTAGAATGTAGTTTGCCCGGAGGCGCATTCTATGCATTTCCAAATGTAAGTGGGACGGGAATGAGTGGAGCTGAATTTTGTAAAAAAGCTATGCATGAAGCAGGTGTTGCAATTGTTCCAGGAACAGCTTTTGGCAAAACATGCAACGATTATGTGAGATTTAGTTTTGCAGCATCTCAAGACAATATTTCTCAAGCTTTACAAAACATTAAAAAAATGTTGGGTTAATCCTAATTTTCTTATAGGTTCAGCTATATACAAATGAGTATTGGATCAGTAGAAATAGAACTTAAGGCGATCTTTGGAGATAGATACTCTACTTCTTCATCTACTAGGTCAAACTATTCTAGAGGTGAAGATACATACGACCCAGTATTATCGAAAGCAGTGATTTTCCCAGAGTCCAATCAAGAGATCTCAACCATACTTAAACTATGTAATGAAAAAAATGTTCCAGTAGTTCCATTTGGAACCGGAACTTCTCTTGAAGGAAATGTAGTGGGTAATGAGGACGGAATTACAATATCTTTGGAAAAAATGAACAAAATACTTGCAGTTAATGTTGAGGATTTTGATTGCAGAGTGCAAGCCAATGTTACAAGAGAACAATTAAATGAGCATTTAAGAGAAGATGGTGTTTTTTTTCCAATAGATCCAGGTGCTAATGCTGCAATAGGTGGTATGGCCGCTACATCAGCATCAGGGACTATGGCTGTTAAGTATGGCACAATGAAAAGTGTTATTACTGGACTGACAGTTGTTCTTTCCAACGGGGAAATAATTAATACAGGTGGCAGAACTAAAAAGACTTCGGCAGGATATAATTTAACAAATTTATTTATAGGTTCTGAAGGAACTTTAGGTATAATTTCAGAGGTACAGCTTAGGTTATCCCCAATTCCAGAAAGTATTATGAGTGCTGTCTGTCACTTCTCTAGTTTAGAGGAAGCTGTGAGAACTGCGCAAGAAACAATACAATACGGTATACCTATTGCTAGAATTGAGATGCTCAATAAGGACCAGATGGATATAAGCATTAACTATTCAAAACTTCAAGGTGTGAATGCTAGCCCTACACTTTTTTTTGAGTTTCATGGAACCGAATTAGCTAATAAAGAATCGATAAAAATTGTTGAGGACTTATCAAAAAATAACAATGGAAGTAAATTTAAATGGGCAGCTGATCTAGAGGAAAGAAACAAACTTTGGCAAGCAAGATGGGATGTTTATTATTCAGTAAAAGCTTTAGTTAACAATGGTAGAGTTTATTCTACTGATGTATGTGTGCCTATATCTAGAATTACGGAATGTGTAAAATTTGCTGAAGAAGAGGTAAATAAAATTGGTTTAAGAGCACCAATGGTGGGACATTTGGGTGATGGAAATTTCCATGTATTATTTCCTTATAATCCTCATGACAAACATATGTACAAAAAAATACGAGAATTTAGTAATAAATTAATTGACAAAACTCTACAATTAAATGGAACTATAACGGGAGAACACGGAGTTGGATTGCATAAAAAAAATTACCTTCTAAAAGAACATCCTGATAATATTCCTGTAATGAAAACTATTAAGAGAAGTCTCGATCCAAATAATATAATGAATCCAGGAAAAATTTTTGATTTAAATTAAATAATTATGAAAAAAATTTTAGTTACTAGAAAGCTATTAAGATCTAATGAAGATAAACTTAAAAGTTTGTATGATGTAAAACTTAATTTAAATGATGAATTGTATTCTCAAAAAAAGTTAATTGAATTAAGCCAAGGGTGTGATGGAATATTATCTGCTTTGACTGATAAGTTAGATGAGGAGACAATTAATAAACTACCTGATACTGTAAAAATTTTATCAAATTTTGCTGTTGGTTTTGGAAATATTGATCTTGAAGCAGCCAAAAAAAGAAATATGGCAGTGACTAACACACCGGAGGTTTTAACAGATGCTACAGCTGAAATTGGAATACTATTAATTTTAGGAGCTTGCAGAAGAGCATCAGAAGGTATTGAGGGAGCAAGACAATCAACTTGGAAATGGTCTGCAGATTACTTGATAGGGAAACAATTAACTGGAGCAAGGCTTGGAATATTAGGAATGGGAAGAATTGGACAAAAAATTGCTCATATAGCAAGATCGCTTGGCATGATAATTCATTATCATAACAGATCTAAGCTTAGCGCAGATAAAGAACATGGAGCGATTTATCATAAGACTTTAAATAGTTTATTATCTGTTTCAGATGTTTTATCAGTTTGTTGTCCAGCATCTAAGGAAACAATAAACCTAATCAATAAAGAAGCAATTGAACAATTGCCCAAAGGCGCAGTAGTCACGAATGTTGCTAGAGGAGATATCGTAGATGATGAAGCATTAATTGATGCTTTAGATAGAAGAAAAGTTTATGCTGTAGGTTTGGATGTTTACAAAGGGGAGCCTAATTTAAATCCTGGATACTTAAAACACAAGAGCGCTTTTATTCTTCCACACCTTGGAAGCGCAACAAAAGAAACTAGAACTGCTATGGCTAATCTTGCAATAGACAATCTCTCAGAATTTTTCGAAACAGGCTCCTGTAAGAACAAAGTAAATTAAAACTAATTGGTATTTCCACCAAGGGTTGTAAAAAATTAATATATATACTATTTAACATAAGACTCTTTAATCCTTTTGTGTTTTAATTATTCTAGTTAATTAACTAAAGAGGAGAGAAGAATGATTAAATCAAAAAAATCATTGAAGGGTAAAACACCTTCAAGACGTAAGTTCTTCAAGACAGCAGCAGCAGCCAGTGTAGCAGCAGTTGCATTGCCATATGTTAACCTAGGAGCAGCTCAAACGCTTAAAATGCAAGCGGCATGGCCTAGTGGAGCAAACATATTTTTTGAAATGGCAGGCGATTATTGCAAAATGGTTAGCGATATGTCTGGAGGATCATTAAAAATTGATCTACAGCCAGTAGGAGCAATTGTTAAAACTAAAGAAATTGGTTCGGCAGTTAGTTCAGGTGTTGTGGATATGGGTCACTGGGTAACAGCATACTGGTATGGAAAAAATGCAGCAGCTTCGTTATTCGGAACTGGACCTTCCTATGGTATGTCATCTCAAGAAGTTATGGGATGGATGGAGTACGGTGGAGGAAGAGCTCTGTATGAGGAAACAATCAAAAAGGTTGGTTATGATTATACAGGTGTTTTTCATATGCCTATGCCAGCTCAGCCATTTGGATGGTTCAAGAAAAATGTAACAAAAGTATCTGACGTTAAAGGTATGAAGTATAGAACAGTTGGTTTAGCTACTAACGTTCTTACAGCTATGGGAATGGTAGTAAGACAACTTCCTGGTGGCGAAATTCAACCAGCTATGAAAACTGGATTGATTGAAGCTGCAGAGTTTAACAACCCAACTTCAGACTCACAGTTTGGAATGCAAGATGTTTCTAAGCATTATCACTTAGGAAGTTTTCACCAATCACAAGAGATGTTTGAAATACCAATTAACAATAAAACGATGAACAACCTGTCGCCAGCAAACCAAGCAATTTTGAAAAATGCTGCTTATGCTGCAAATACAGATAACTACTTTAAAGCATTAGTTAGATATTCAGCAGATTTATCAAAATTAATGAATGAGCATAAGGTAAATGTTTATCAAACTTCTGATGAAATTTTAGCTCAACAATTAAAAGGTTGGGATAAGGTTATCGGAGACTTTGTTAAAAAAGACGCTTTCTTCAAGAAAATTGTCGACTCACAAAAAGCGTATGCTAAGAGAGTAATGAAGTACTTGCTGATGAATCAGCCTAATTACAAACTTGCATATGAAAATGAGTTTGGACCAATAGGGAAAGTAAAAATATAAAAGTCTAAAAATATTACAAATCAGGGGGCCAATTGGCCCCCTTTTTTTTATTTGATTAAATTATAGAATTTAACATAAACTAATTAAATGAGATCATTCATAAAATTTGCTGACACTTTAAGTACTTCAATGGGTAAGGCTTTTTCCTGGTGTATAGTAATTTTAATGGGTGGGACGTGCTACGAAGTCATAATGGCATATGCCTTTAATAGTCCAACTCTATGGAACTTTGATTTTAGTTTACAAATGTATGGAGCTATCTTTATGATGGCTGGAGCTTATACACTTTCAACTGAGGCTCATGTAAGGGGTGATGTTATTTACAGATTATTTCCGACTAAAGTACAAGCTTGGATAGACCTAGTATTATATTTTATTTTCTTTTTCCCTGGAGTAATTGCTCTAGCATTCTATGGATATGAGTATGCTGCACTTGCGTGGAAAATTAAAGAAACAAGTTGGAATAGTCCAGCACAGATACAAATTTATATGGCAAAATCATTAATACCTTTATCTGGAGCTTTACTCACAATTCAAGGCGTAAGCGAGGTTTGTAGATCAATAATTTGTATACAAACTGGTCATTGGCCATCTAGAGCTGTTGGAGCTGAAGAAACAGAAAAAATTTTAATGAGGAAATCTCAAAAAGGAGACCAACAAGATGTTATTTGATTTAACAAACCCAGAAATAGCAATTTTTATGATGGGACTTTTTTTATTTGCAGTTTTGTTAGGTTTTCCTATAGCGTTCACATTGCTAGCAATGGGAGTCGGGTTTGGATACTTCGCGTATTACGATCCAGTTCAAATGGAACATTTATTTGATAATAGAATTTTTTCTTTATTAGTAAATAATACTTATACAATCATGGATAACAATGTACTGACGGCTGTCCCGCTCTTTTTATTCATGGGTTATTTAGTTGAAAGGGCGGGTATTGTAGCGAGACTTTTCTTTGCTATAAGACTCGCTTCTCATGGTATTCCAGCTTCAATGGCAGTAGCAGCATTAGTTACATGTGCATTATTTTCAACGGCTACCGGAATAATAGGCGCTGTCGTCACACTTATGGGGCTTCTTGCATGGCCAGCAATGGTAAAAGCTGGTTATGATAAAAAATTTGCATCCGGGGTAATTTGTTCAGGCGGATGTCTTGGAATATTAATTCCACCAAGCATAATGCTTATTGTTTATGCTGTCATAGCTCAATTATCACCACTTAGATTGTTTGCTGCAGCGATATTTCCAGGTTTAATGTTAGCGGGATTATATATTATTTATGTAATTTTTAGAGCTTGGCTAAATCCTTCATTGGCACCCAAACCTCCAGCAGAAGAGATCCCACCTCGAGCAGTAATTTTAAAAGAAGTTTTAGTATCTTTCTTGCCTTTGTTTTCTCTTATAATATTAGTATTAGGAACTATACTTGCTGGACTTGCAACTCCTGCGGAAGCAGCAGCAGTTGGAGCATTCGGTTCTTTGGTCCTCTCATATTTTTATAAATCTTTAAAATGGAAAAATTTTAAGGAGTCCGTTTTTTTAACTGCTAAAACAAGTGCGATGATAATGTGGTTATTCGTAGGTTCTTGGACATTCGCCTCAGTGTTCTCTTATTTGGGTGGACACGAAGTTTTTGAACATTTCTTTAAATCGATGGATTTACAACCTTGGCAATTCTTAATTATCACACAGATAATTATATTTATTTTGGGTTGGCCTTTAGAATGGACAGAAATACTAATAATTTTTGTTCCAATATTCTTACCATTAGTAGAATTTTTTGGAGTTAACCCATATTTTTTTGCTATGCTCATAGCATTGAATCTGCAAACATCTTTTTTAACACCGCCTATGGCAATGTCAGCATATTACTTAAAGGGTGTTCAAAGTAGAAATGTTGAATTATTGGAAATATTTCGAGGGATTATGCCGTTTCTAGGAATTGTCATTCTAGCAATGTTTTTAATGTATATGTTTCCAGGAATTGCTTTGTGGTTACCAGATACATTGTTTGCTAATTAAATAATTAATGACGAATGTTTTTTCATTACCAGTTTCAAAGATTGCAAATAAAATCAGAAATTCGGAATTATCCTCAGTAGATTTATGTAAGTTTTATATTGAACAAGTTAAAAGGTTTGAAAAAGATGTAAAAGCCTGGGCTTACTATGATGAAAAGCTTTTTTTAGAGAAAGCTGAAGAAGCAGACAAACATAGAAAGTCTGGAAAACCCATGGGATCACTTCATGGGATTCCAGTCGCATTAAAAGATATAATAGGAACCTATGACATGCCTACAGAATGTGGAACCGTGTTAAGAAAGGGCAAGACACAATCTCAAGATGCTGAAATAGTAGATTTATTAAAGTCAGCTGGAGCTATTATTATGGGTAAAACTGCAACCTCTGAATTAGCTTTTCTCTCTCCACCAGCAACAAGAAATCCGCACGATTATTCAAGAACTCCTGGAGGTTCGTCTAGTGGTTCTGCTGCAGTTATTGCATCTCATATGGCCCCATTATCTATTGGTTCCCAAACAGGAGGATCTGTTATTAGACCTGCCTCGTATTGTGGTGTGGTAGGATATAAACCTAGTTATGGATTAATTTCTAGAAATGGTGTCTTGAGAACCTCATTTAATTTAGATCATGTTGGAGTTTTTGGAAAAACGGTAGAAGATGTTGCATTGCTTGCAAAAGTATTAATTAAAAAAGACTCTTACGATGAAGCGACAGTACATTATTCATCTGAGTATATGCTAGAAGAGTGTAAAAAAGATCCATTATTTGAACCAAAATTTATTTTTTACAAAACAGACAGTTGGAAAAAAATTGATAAAAAATCGAGAGATGCATTTGAGTATTTTATAAAAATATTTAAAAACAATATAGAGATATTCGATACACCATCTTATTTTAAGGATATAGATAAGTATCACAGGATAATTCATGACACTGATTTAGCAAATAACTTTCAAGTTTATTTCAAAAAATCTAGAAATAAACTTTCAAAAGAAATGCAGTCAGCAATATCTAGAGGTATGAAAAATAGCGCAAAAGATTATTTAGATGCTGTTGACTTCATGAAAAGAAGCTATGAATCTTATAAAGAAGTTTTTGAGGATTATCATGGAGTCATTAGTCCGTGCAGTACAGGTGTTGCAGACAAGGGTTTAAAAAGCACAGGAAGTGCCGATTTTAACAGAGTTTGGTCTTACATGCATACCCCAGCAATATCACTTCCTTTACTTCAAGGTGAAAATAATTTACCATTAGGAGTCCAATTAATTGGCGATAAATATGACGATCATAGATTTCTGAGTACAGCAAGATGGTTAGAACAAAAAAGTAAAAAGTTTTATGAATAAAATAACCACAATAATAGGTTTATCTTTTGCAGTGTTTTTTCTTATTGGTCTTTCTTTAACACTTACAAGATCAATGATGATTACTTTTATTGACGTTTTGCCAGTTTACATACTTATGGCTGTAGCAATATTTATGATGATATACGAATCATTTTTTGACAAATCATAATCAAACCCATTAAATTGAAAAATAAAAGTTCTAGTTTAATACCCTATTTACTTTTGTTTATTCAACCTATTTTTATGGCTAGTAATTTAGTTGTTGCTAGAGGTGGTGTAGAATATGTTCCACCGATATCACTTGCATTTTGGAGGTGGAGTATAGTTTTTTTAATTTTAATTACTTTTAATTTTAAGTCTTTGAAAAAAAAAATTAAAAATATAAACTCCGAATTTGGTAAAATTTTTTTCTTAGGTACCATGGGATGTGGAGTATGTGGAGCATTTCCATTCTTAGCTGGACAATCAACTACAATAGTTAATATGGGAATTATTTATACATCCTCGCCAATCTTTATTATATTAATATCATTTTTATTTTTTAAAGAAAAATTTACTTTTTTTAAATTTGTTGGTTTGGTTTTGTGTTTATTTGGAGTAATATTAATTATAACAAAAGCAAATTTTGAATTACTATTGACTTTAAAATTTACTGCCGGAGATTTATGGATGCTAGGTGCGGCTATAGGTTGGGCTTTATACTCGATTTATTTATTCTATTGGAAGTCAAAATTTACTGTTTTTGAGCGCTTTACATTAATCTCTTTGTTTGGAGCTTTTAGTTTATTGCCATTTTATATTATTGAGGAGATTTATTTTTTAAAGACTACTTTTAATAGTGATTTTTTAATTTGGGTCAGCTTTGCCGCTATTTCACCAGGAATAATTGCTTTTAGTCTTTATACATACACTCAAAAATATTTAGGAGCAACAACAACTGGATTTACGCTTTATCTATTTACAGTTTATGGAGCTTTTTATGGAATTTTGTTTTTTAAAGAAACCCTGGAGGTATATCATTATTTTGCAACTATAATGGTATTTATTGGTATTTATTTAGTAAAGAAAAAATTTAAAAATGAAAAAAATTAAAATGTATTTAGTAACTCTTATTAGTATAATTCTTTTAATTTATATTTTAGTCGTTGTTGCTATATATTTTTCACAGAGGAAATTATTATATCACCCATCAGAAAATAATTATCTTGAAGAAAATAACTTGAATCATAAAATAGAAAAAGTTTTTATTAACTCGGATACTGAATTAGTAGCTTGGTATCATAAAAATAATAACAGCAACAAAACACTCTTATTTTTCCACGGTAATGCTGGAAAATTAGATAATAGAGTTTACAAATTAAATGAAATTTCTAAATTAGATATAAATTATCTTATAGTTGCATATCGTGGCTTTAGTGGGAATAAGGGTAAACCAACTGAAAAAGGACTGTACAAAGATGCAGAGGCGGCTAAAAATTGGTTAAATCTAAAGGGTATAAAGGATAAAAACATAATTTTGTATGGAGAGTCATTAGGTACAGCAATTGCTGTAAATCTTGCAAAAGATAATAAATTCTCTGGTTTAATATTGGAGTCCCCATTTACCTCCATGGTTTCGCTTGCTCAGATGTATTATCCGTATATTCCTGTAAAATTCCTTCTAAAAGATAAATACGAATCTGTAAAAAAATTGCATCTTGTTAAGTGCCCAATATTAATAATGCATGGAAAAGAAGATCAAATAGTTCCATTTAAAATGGGTGTAAAAATGTTTGAAAGTTCTAACCCACCAAAATATAAATATTTTAATGACTCCGACGATCATATGATGGACTTTAATTTCGAACTTAAAGAAAGTTTAAAGAATTTTTTAAAAAGTTTAAATTAAGACACATTCTAGACAAATAACAATCTAATTCGTTTAATAAAATAAATTCATGAAAAAATTATTATATTTTATAATCTTTTTTTTAAATTTTCAATATTCGTATTCCGAGATTAAACACGATCAGTTCTCAAATCTTTTTAATATTGGAAAAATGATATCTTATAATAAAGAATTTACGTTATATTTTAAACCAAGAGATAAAGCTATTTTAGCAAGAGGCGAAAAAATTAATTATATTAAGGACTTTCCTCAGGATCTGTATATCTATCACCATTTAACAAAAAAGGATTTGCCACTTATTTCATATGATTGGTTTCCTCGAGAAGTAAAAAAAATTACAAATTATTACAAGTACCCAGTTTTTCCTGAAGATTTTGCATACTATCTATTAGAAGATAATAATACTTTGGTTATGATTAATACAAAAAAAAATTTTAATAAAAATTTCGAATTCGATATTAAAAGCAGAAAATTAAAATTTCACGATAATTTAGGGAAAATAAATTTTATAATATCAACTTACGCTCAAAATTGTGGATTTAAAGATATTTCTAAAAATTTTGAATGTAACTTTTACAAACCTTTAATCTCAAATTATTTATTTAATTAATTTGTAAAAAAGCCTCTGCAAATCTTTTCGAGTCAAAAATTTGTAAATCATCCACTTTTTCACCAAGTCCAATAGCAATAATTGGTAGTTTATACTTTTGAGCTATTGCAATTAAAATTCCACCTTTAGCTGTTCCATCTAACTTTGTCATAACTAAGCCTGTAATTGGGATAATCTTATTAAATTCTTCAACTTGATTAATTATATTTTGACCTGACGTTGCATCTAAAACTAAAATGACTTCATGGGGTGCATTTGGTACAATTTTTTTAGTGACATTTGCAATTTTTTTGTATTCTTCCATCAAATTTTTTTTATTTTGCAGTCTACCTGCAGTATCAATTAAAATTTTATCAATGTCTTTTTTTTTAGCATATTCAATAGCCTTGTAAGCAACAGACCCTGGATCTGAACCTGCTGAGGATTTAACAATTTCTACATCAATTTTTTTTGACCATTCCTCTAATTGTTCTATTGCCGCAGCTCTAAAAGTATCACAAGCTGCAAAAATTACATTATTACTATTTTCTTGGAAAATTTTTCCAATTTTCCCTATTGTTGTTGTTTTTCCTGCACCATTTACACCTGCAACCAAAATAATTTCATTAAAATTTTTCTTGTTAAAAAACTCCTTTTTTTCCAAGGGTTGCATTAAAGAAATTATAAAATCATTTAAAATTTTATTAATTTCATCAATAGGATCTAAGTTTGGGTCAATTTTTCTTTCTGAAATAATAGATTTTATTTTAGATGAAGCCTCTGTACCTACATCAGAGCTTATTAGAAATTCCTCTATTTCGTCAAGTTTATCATCATCAATTTCTTTTTTTATTACAATTTCTTTAAATCCTTCGGAGAGTTTGCTCGCACTATTTTTAAATCCTAATTTAAACTTCTCAAATATGCTCATTATAGTTTTAACTCAATTTTCTTTATATCGGATACTGGACCGCTCATTTTTATATAATTTTCATCATTTATAGAGACTGATAAGTTTCCTAATTCAAAGCTTATATCAACTCTATTTTCGCTAAGTCCATTTATTTTAGCTGCATATGCGGTTGCACATGCTGCAGAACCACATGCTTTTGTTAAGCCAGCACCCCTTTCCCAAACTTTAACAGATATTTTTCTACTATTTAGAACTTTTGCAAGTGTTACATTACACCTCTCTGGAAAAAGTTTATTGTGTTCTAACGATGGACCAATTTTGTCCATATCGAATTTTTCTATTTCATCAACAAAAAAAATGACGTGTGGATTTCCAACATTTACCGCTGTACCACCAATAAATATTTTTTTATTTTTGTCTTCGATTTTAATTTTCAAATTTCTTGTATTAATATCCTCAGTAATTGGAATTTCATTCCAATTTGTCTTTGGTTGTCCTATAGTGGTTTCCACCAAATTTTCATTTAAAATTTTTGATTTCAATTTTCCTGATATTGTTATTAGGTCAATTGTCTTTTTATTTTTTTCCTTACCAATAAAATAAGCAACACATCTAGTTCCATTCCCGCATGCGCCTGACTCACTTCCATCAGAATTATAAAAAAATAATTTTGCATCAGAATTTGAACATTTATCAATTAGTATTAGCTGATCACATCCCGCAAAAGATCTATTGCAAATTTTAATAATTTGATCTTTAGAAAGAGTAATTTTTTTCTCTCTTTGATCAATAATTATAAAATCATTACCTAATCCATCCATTTTATAAGCATTTAAATTCATATATTTATACTTAACTTATTTATTGACTTTTTGAACCTCTATTATAGTTTAATGATGTTTCCGCAAAAAATAGCAATTTGCGGTGTCTTTGTTTACAAAGAGATCGACATCAGTCAGCGATATTCGCCCACTGATGCGATAACTGCTGGAGCAAAATATGTTTGAAAATTTAACTGATAAATTTGAGGAAGTTTTTTCCTTATTAAAAAAAAATCCCTCACTTAATGAAAAACAAGTAGACGCTGGATTGAAATCAATAAGAGTTGCTCTGTTAGAAGCAGATGTATCTTTAGAGGTTGCAAAAGATTTTATTGATAAAGTAAAACCTAAGGCAATTGGTCAAGATATTATAAGATCTACGTCACCTGGTGACATGGTTGTAAAGATTGTTTATGATGAATTAGTATCTTTATTAGGTGATAAAAATTCAAAAATTAACTTAAATGCTGTGCCGCCAGTTCCAATTATGATGGTTGGTCTTCAGGGTTCTGGTAAAACAACTACTACTGCTAAGATTGCAAGATATATTGAAAAAAATAACAAAAAAAAAGTTATGATGGTAAGTTTAGATATTTACCGTCCCGCAGCACAGGAACAGCTTAAACTACTAGGTGAACAAAACAATATTATTACTCTTCCAAGTATAGAAGGACAACTCCCGGGAGATATTTGTCGTAGAGCATTAAGTGCTGCAAATCTAAATGGATCAGAGGTTTTATTATTTGATACAGCGGGTAGAACGCAAATAGATCTTCAAATGATGAGTGAGATTAAGGAAATCGAGAGAATAATTAACCCATCAGAAGTACTTTTAGTTGCAGACTCTTTAACTGGTCAAGTAGCTGCAGATGTAGCAAAAGAATTTAAAAATACAGTCAATGTTTCAGGTATTGTTCTTACAAGATCTGATGGTGATGGTCGTGGTGGAGCCGCACTTAGTATGAAGCATGTTGCAAATGTCCCTGTAAAATTTCTTGGAGTTGGGGAAAAAATAGATAATTTAGAAGTTTTTCATCCAGATAGAATCGCAAATAGAATATTGGGAATGGGGGATATCGTTACCTTAGTTGAAAAAGCCTCTGAAGATCTTGACGCAGAAAAACTTAAAAAAACTGAGGAAAATTTAAAAAAGGGTCAGTTTTCTTTAGTAGATTATTTGTCTCAATTAAGACAAATGAAAAAAATGGGTGGAATAGAAGGAGTAATGTCCTTTCTCCCTGGAGTTTCTAAAATCAAATCTCAAATGGACCAAGCTGGTGTTGATGAAAAAATAATTAGTCAAAATGAAGCTGTTATTCTATCAATGACAAAACGGGAGAGAGAAAACCCTAAGTTAATTGATGGATCTAGAAAAAAAAGAATTGCTAATGGCTCTGGTACAGACATAGCCACTATCAATAAATTGTTAAAACAATTTAAAATGATGTCTGACATGATGAAAAAAATGTCAAAAGGAAATATGAAAGGAATGGCTGACAAAGGAATACCGCCTGAACTTTTTAATCAAATTAAATAAATAAAAGGAGAAAAATGTTAAAACTTAGATTATCTATGGGAGGAACAAAAAAAAGACCGGTCTACAAAATTGTTGTTGCTGATAGTAGATTTGCTCGAGACGGTAGATTTATCGAAAAATTGGGATTCTTTAATCCTTTGATGCCAAAGGAAAAAAAGGAAAGAGTGGGATTATCAAATGATAGAATAAAGTATTGGTTGAGCCAAGGAGCCCAACCTACTACGAGAGTAGCTAAGATATTAGGTGAAAACGAATTAATTCCGATGCCAAAAAAAGGAAATAATCCTCAAAAAGCAATTCCAAAAAAAGATAGAAAAAAAGATGAAAAAGTAGATGAAAAGAAGGCAGAGACACCTAAAGAAGGAGCAAAAACAGAAGCACCTAAGGAAGAGGCAAAAACAGAAGCACCTAAGGAAGTTGCAAAAACAGAAGCACCTAAGGAAGTTGCAAAAACAGAAGCACCTAAGCAAGAAGCAAAAACAGAAGCACCTAAGGAAGAGGCAAAAACAGAAGCACCTAAGGAAGAGGCAAAATAACCATGCTTTTGGCCAGAGTATTTACTATTTATCCAGATATGTTTCCAGGTCCCCTGGATCAGGGTTTATTTGGTGTGGCCTTAAAAAAAAAAATATGGAGATTAGAGATTGTGAATCCAAGAGACTATACAACAGATAAGCATAAATCAGTAGACGACACGCCGTATGGTGGTGGTTCAGGTATGTTATTAAAACCAGATGTAGTTGGAAATTCAATTGATAAAAATGTAAATTCAGGAGAAAAAATTATTTACTTAACTCCGAAAGGAAAAGTTTTTAATCAAAAAATTGCTAAAGATCTGTCGGGTGAAAAAACTATTAATATATTGTGTGGGCATTTTGAAGGAGTCGATCAACGTGTTATAGACTCAAGAAATATAGAGGAATATAGCATAGGTGATTACATTCTGTCCGGTGGAGAAATGGCAACATATGTTTTTTTAGATGCTATATTAAGATTAATTCCTGGTGTTGTAGGAAACGAAAACTCTATTAATGAGGAAAGTTTTGAAAATGGTCTCCTGGAATATCCACAGTATACAAAACCACAAATTTGGGAGAAAAAAGAAGTTCCTAAAGTGCTTTTATCGGGAGATCATGCCAAAATTAAACACTGGCGTTTATCGCAATCTGAGGCTATAACACGCGTCCGAAGACCAGATTTATGGCAAAAATATAAGAAAAATTGATTTGTTAAATTTAAAAATGAAAACAATAGAAGAAATTAATAAAGCCAGTATAGATAAAATTTTAGCTGAAAAAAAAATTCCTAATTTTTTTCCTGGAGACATAATCAAAGTAGGAGTTAAGATTATAGAGGGGAAAAGAGATAGAATTCAATATTTTGAGGGAGTTTGTATTGCAAAAAAAAATAGAGATATTAATTCATCTTTCACAGTAAGAAAAATATCTTTTGGAGAAGGCGTTGAGAGAACATTTGCATTATTTAGCCCAATAATAGAGTCCATCAAAGTAATAAGATCAGGAAAAGTTAGAAGAGCAAAATTATATTATTTAAGAGACAGAACTGGAAAGTCAGCTAGGATTGCAGAAAAAATTAAAAAAAATATTGGAATAGAGGTCGAAACCCAAGTAGTTAAAAAAAATGAAATTAATTCTGAGGAAAATTTAGAAATAAAAAAAGATACAAGTTCTATTAAAAAAGAGGATTTAACAATATCAGAAGAGCCTAAAAGACCGGAAAAAAAAGAAGAAGGTTCTTCAGAAAAAAAATAATTTTTTTCTAATGCCTCAAACACTTTACGATAAAATCTGGAAGCAACACTTAGTCCATCAGCAAGAAGATGGAACGTCTTTACTGTTCGTGGATAGGCATTTAATCCATGAAGTCACAAGTCCTCAAGCTTTCGAAGGTTTAAGAAATTCAAAAAGAAAAGTTAGACAACCAAATTTGACGCTTGCAGTTGCTGATCACAATGTACCAACTACTGATCGAACGAAAGGCATTTCTGATCTAGACTCTAAAATTCAAGTTGAAACTCTCGAAAAAAACTGCAAAGAATTTGGGATCAAATTGTTTGGTATGAACGACAAAAGACAAGGTATAGTTCACATTATTGGGCCAGAGCAAGGTTTTACTCAACCAGGAACAATAATAGTTTGCGGTGACAGTCATACTGCAACCCACGGTGCTTTTGGTGCCTTAGCATTTGGTATAGGAACATCTGAAGTAGAACATGTATTAGCAACTCAAACCCTAGTACAAAAAAAGTCAAAAAATTTTAGGATTAGTGTTGATGGCAATCTGTCCTTAGGTGTAACATCTAAAGATGTAATTTTGCAGATAATTGGTAAAATTGGAACTGCAGGTGGAACAGGCTACGTTATAGAATATGCAGGAAACTTAATTTCATCATTAAGCGTAGAGCAAAGAATGACAATCTGTAATATGACAATAGAAGGTGGAGCTCGAGCAGGTTTAATTGAACCTGATGAAAAAACATTTAATTATCTTAAAGACCGCCCCATGTCTCCAAAAAACGATAAATGGGAAAAGGCTATTGAGCATTGGACTAATTTGAAATCTGATGAAGGATCAAGATTTGACAAAGAGATAATACTTGATGGTCATGATATTAAACCAATGGTAACATGGGGAACGTCTCCTCAAGATGTAGTAACTATCGATGGTAAAGTACCAAATCCTGAAAAGGAAAAAGATCTAGATAGAAAAAACTCTATTGAAAGATCATTAAAATATATGGGTTTAAAACCAGACATTAATGTTAAAGACATAAAAATTGATAAAGTTTTTATTGGTAGCTGTACCAATGGAAGAATTGAAGATTTAAGAGAGGCCGCAAAAATTCTAAAGAATAAAAAAATTGCTAAACATGTTAATGCAATGGTTGTACCTGGATCGGGCTTGGTTAAACAACAGGCTGAACAAGAGGGGTTAGATAAGATATTTATTGAATCAGGATTTGAGTGGAGAGAACCTGGATGTTCGATGTGTCTTGCAATGAATGCAGACAAATTAAAGCCAGAAGAAAGGTGTGCTTCAACCTCAAACAGAAATTTTGAGGGAAGACAAGGAAGAGGTGGAAGAACCCATCTTGTAAGCCCTGCAATGGCAGCTACGGCAGCAGTTTCAGGAAATTTAGACGATGTGAGGAAGTATTCCAATTAAATGAAAAAATTTACAACATTAAAAAGCATTCCAGCTTACCTACCAATAGTCAATATAGATACAGATATGATAATCCCTAAGCAATTTCTTAAGACAATTAAAAGAACTGGTCTCGGAAAAAGTTTATTCTTTGAAATGAGATATGATGAAAATGAAGTAGAAGTAAAAGATTTTATTTTAAACAGAGAGCCATATAAAAAATCGAAAATATTAATAGCAGGAAAAAATTTTGGTTGTGGATCTTCAAGAGAGCACGCGCCTTGGGCACTTTTAGATTTTGGAATAACTTGTGTTATTAGTTCGAGCTATGCAGATATATTCTATAACAATTGTTTTAAAAATGGAATCTTACCAATAACATTAAACGAGGAAA
>CACKWQ010000011.1 GCA_902603925.1 uncultured Pelagibacteraceae bacterium
AACCTTTTGGGTTATTTTTTTTTATTCTTTCTGAAATATTCTCACTTCCTTTGTTATTAAAACCAAGTCTATTAATTAATGCTTCGTCCTCCTCTAACCTAAAAACCCTTGGTCTCGAATTACCAGATTGAGGTTTTGGGGTAATTGTTCCTACCTCAACTAGACCAAATCCTAAGTTAAAAAGTTGATTGTAAACTTCAGCGTTTTTGTCAAAGCCAGCAGCAACTCCAATAGGAGAGTTGATTGTTTTATTAAAAAGTTTAGTTTTTATAATCGAATTATCTTTAATTTTTATTTGAGGAAGATAGTTTAATTTCAGAGCTTTAATTGCAAGCATGTGGGCAGTTTCAGGACTTAACTTAAATACTAAAGGTTTAATAAGATTAAACATTTTTTAATTTATTTTTTATTAACTCTTTTGTTTCATTTAATCCAAAAAAACTTATAAAAAAGCCCATTCTTGGTCCATTCTCGTCACCAAAAATTACCTCATAAATTAATTTGAACCAATCTCTTAAATTATCTTTATATCCATTCTCTTTTCCTGCAGTATAAATATAGGTCTGAATTTCCTCCGGAAGCATTTTTTCGTCACATTTTTCGAGAGTCTCAACTAAAGCCTGTAGGGCAACCCTCTCATTTTCATTTGGAATTTTATACTTTTTATTTTTTTTAATTACATCATCAAAATATTTTATTGCGTAGTTCATCAATTTATCAAAAATTGGATGTTTGATTTCATCTATATTTTTTTTATATTTTTTTACAAATTTCCATAACAACTCTTTAGAATTAGCATTACTTGTCTCCACCAAGTTTAGAAGCATTGAAAAACTCATTATAATTTCCTCTTGAGGAATTTTGCCATTATGTACATGCCACAATGGATTTGACAGTAATTCCTCTTCGTTTTGTGATTTACTCTTTTCTAAATAAGTAAAATATTCATCAACCGCTTTTGCTACAACTTCTTTATAAAGTTTTTTTGCTCTTTTCGGGTTTTGATACATATATAAAGATAAGCTCTCAGGAGAAGCGTATTCAAGCCATTTTTCAATTGTAACTCCGTTACCTTTAGATTTTGAAATTTTTTCTCCCTTCTCATCAAGAAAAAGCTCATAAGCAAAACCTGACGGATTTTTTTTTCCCAATTTAGTAATTATCTTTGAGGACAAAATTGCACTCTCTATAAGATCTTTTCCATACATCTCGAAATCTACATCTAAGGCATACCATCGCATTGCCCAATCAACTTTCCATTGAAGTTTACAATTTCCATCTAAAACACTTTTTTCTAGATCTATTCCATTATTATCGAATATAATTTTTGAATTTTGTTTATCAATTCTTTTTACCGGAATTTCTAATACTTTACCAGAATCTGGACAAATAGGTAAAAATGGAGAATACGTTTTTTGTCTATCTTTACCTAATGTTGGTAAAATAATATTCATAATATCCTCAAAGTTTTCGAGAATAATTTTAAGCGCATTATTAAAGAAACCACTTTTATAAAGCTCGGTAGAACTTTTAAATGAATATATAAAATTAAATTCATTTAAAAATTTTTTTAACATTTCATTATTGTGTTCCCCAAAACTTTTGAATTTTTTAAATGGATCAGGAACCTGAGTTAATGGTTTATTAATATTTTGATCTAAAATTTGTTTGTTAGGTATATTTTCCGGGACTTTTCTTAAGCCATCCATATCATCTGAAAAAGTTATTACTTCTTTTGGCAGGTCTGTTAAATGATTTAAAGCATTCAAAATCATAGATGTTCTAGCAACTTCGCCGAATGTGCCTATGTGAGGTAGTCCACTTGGTCCATAACCTGTTTGAAGGGTAATTTTGCCTTTTTTGTCAATAAATTTTTTTCTCTCCCTTAATATCTTTTTTGCTTCCACAAATGGCCACGCGTTTGTTTTATCAATGTGTGCTTTATCAATCACTATTAATCTTCTTTTTCCTTGTAATTACTGTTTTTATTTTATTCATATAGAGTTGAATTTTATTTACCATAAAATAATGTTCATTCAAAATGTCCAATTATAAAACAGTTTTTTTTACACTAGGTCTATTACAAATTGTTTTGGGTTTATCTATGATAATCCCAATTTTAACTCAACTATTATACAACGAGACTGATGCTGGTTTCATTAGCTCAGGAATAATTAGTATAGTTTTTGGAATGCTCTTTTTTCTATCAAATTTGGATCACGATAAAAAAATTAATTTACAACAAGCCTTTTTGCTAACTTCTCTCTCTTGGTTAAGTATAGCTATATTTGGTTCACTTCCATTTATATTCTCAGAATTAAATTTAAAAATAGTAGATGCTTTTTTTGAAAGTATGTCAGGAATTACTACTACCGGATCTACCATTATTACTAATTTGGATGAGATGCCAAAAGGTATACTGTTATGGAGAGCAATGCTTCAATGGTTGGGTGGTATAGGTATCATAGTTATGGCAATCACCCTAATGCCAGTCATGAATGTTGGTGGTATGCAATTATTTAAAATTTCTTCCAATGATAATTCTGAGAAAATACTGCCAAAAACTAAAGAAATTTCAGTAAGATTAATTATAATTTATTTAGGATTAACTTTTATTTGTGCAGTCATCTACAGCATATTCGGAATGAACATATTTGATAGCATAACACATTCGATGACAACAATTGCTACAGGTGGTTTTTCAAATTATAATGACTCAATTGGCCATTTTAACAATTCATACATAGAGATAACTTCTATGGTATTTATAATATCAGGAAGTATTCCATTTATAATTTACTTAAAATTTTTGTATGGGGATAAAAAAATTTTTTTTTCAGACTCTCAAATAAAATCTTTTTTGAAGATTATTTTTGTTTCAATTGTTATTTTATTTATTTATTTGGCTTTAAAAAATCGAAGTCTTACAGAAATCAATCTATTATCTATATCTTTTAATGTTATTTCAATTTTAACAGGAACTGGTTATGTTACTGAAGATTTCAGCAATTGGGGAAATTTTCCGTTAATATTTTTTTTGATATTAATGTTTATTGGTGGTTGTGCAGGATCTACAGCATGTGGCATTAAGATATTTAGAATTCAAATTTTATCTCAATTTTTTTCAAATCAAATAAAAAAAATAATTTATCCTCATGGAGTATTTAATTTAAAATATGAAAATAAAAACATAGATAATAAATTTATGTCCTCAATTATATCTTTTATTTATCTTTATATAATTATATTTTTTATAACAACCGCATTATTATCCATTACTGGATTAGATTTTATTACATCTATATCTGCCGCTGCAACAGCAATATCTAATGTGGGACCTGGACTGGGGGATACCATAGGTCCGAATGGAAATTTCTCTGAATTAAAAGATAGTTCTAAATGGATCATAAGTTTTGCAATGATACTTGGAAGGCTAGAATTATTTGCTGTTCTAGTTTTATTTATTCCCTCATTTTGGAGAAAATTTTAATGTTAGAAAAAAAACAAACCTGGTCAGAGACAATACTAATTTACAAGGATATTAGAATGTTAAGAATTCTTTTATTAGGTGCAATAAGTGGTTTTCCCTGGGTTTTAATAGCTAGTAGTTTAAGTTTATGGCTTAAAGAAGAAGGTTTAAGCAGATCAACTATTGGATGGGCAGGCTTGATATTTAGTGTCTATGCATTTAATTACTTGTGGGCTCCCTTAGTTGATAGAATACAA
Organism: uncultured Pelagibacteraceae bacterium; assembly: GCA_902603925.1. Taxonomy (GTDB): domain Bacteria; phylum Pseudomonadota; class Alphaproteobacteria; order Pelagibacterales; family Pelagibacteraceae; genus Pelagibacter. The sequence continues at coordinate 3,727 of CACKWQ010000011.1, forward strand.
ATACCCTTTTTATCAAAAAAAATTGGACATAGACGTGGTTGGATAGTTTTAATGCAATCAGTTATTTTATTGAGTTTAGTGATTTGGAGTTTAATAAATCCTACTCAGAATTTAGCTCTTCTTATTGGGGTTGGATTAATTATCGCTACTGCATCTGCTACACAGGATATAACCGTTGATGCTTTAAGGATTGAGCAAATTGATACTAATGAGGGGAAATCAATGGCTGCGGGCGCTGCGGTTGCTGTTGTAGGATGGTGGACAGGATATAAACTTGGTGGAGTAATTGCTTTATTTACAGCAGAAATTTTTGAGAATGTTGGTATTGAAGATTACTGGCAATTTACATTTTTAGTTTTGGGGGGAATTATTATTTTAATGAATATAGCTTTGATGTTTGTTCATGAGTCATCTAACAGCTCAAGACAATTGAAACAATCTGCAAATGATATGTTAATTGAAAATAAAATAGGATACTCAAATAGGTTAGGTAAATTTATTGCTTACATATCAGGAACTATTGGAGGTCCAGTAATTAGCTTTTTCAAAAAAAATGGATTTACAATTGCTATTTGGATATTGGGTTTTATATTTTTATTTAAAATTGGAGAAGCATTTCTAGGAAGGATGTCTATAGTATTTTATAAAGAGATTGGTTTTTCTAAAGGAGAAATTGCAATTTATTCTAAAACACTAGGCTGGGTAACAACAGTAATTTTTACTTTAATTGGTGGAATTTTAGCTATGAGATCTGGAACAATTAAAACAATGTTTATTGCTGGAGGCTTCATGGCTGCAACGAATCTTTTGTTTGCTTTGCTTGCTTGGTCTGGAAAATCAGAGTGGCTATTTGCTTTAGCAGTCATAGCAGATGATATTTCTGCTGCTTTTGCGACTGTTGCTTTTGTTGCTTTTATATCGCTTCTTGTAGATAGAACATACACAGCAACTCAATATGCTCTTCTTGCTTCAATTGGTACGGCTGGAAGAACTACACTAGCCTCTTCTTCCGGTGCCTTGGTTGATTGGTTAAATGGAGATTGGGGTACTTTTTTCGTAATCACTGCTTTAATGGTAATTCCTTCATTAATATGTTTATGGTTAATCAAAGATAAAATTGTTATGTATGAAAAATAATTTTTTTTGTATAAGATCGTCTGTAAATGTTCTTTTGAAACCAAAAAAATCTTCAAAAGTAAGTAGTCAACTAATTTACGGTGAGAAATTTAAAGTTATCTCAAGAGGTAAAAACTACGCTAAAATTAAAAACTTTTACGACAAATATATTGGATACATAAGTATTAATAAATTCAGATCAGATCATAAGCCGACCCATAAAGTAAAAGTTCTAAAGACAAAAATTTATTTACGTAAAAAAGATAAAATTAAACCGTCTAATTCTTTCCTTCCGTTTTTGAGTGAAATTGAAATTTTAAAATCAAAAAAAGATATGGTTATGTTTGAAAAGAATAAATGGATAAAACAAAAAGAGATTTTGCCTATAAATTCAAAAATTAATGATTGCAAAAAAATCTTTAGATTGTTTTTAAATTGTCCATATAAATGGGGTGGAAGATCTTATAAAGGAATAGATTGTTCAGCTCTTATTCAGATGTATTATAAGTATAATAGGAAATTTTTTCCAAGGGATACAATCGATCAAGTCAGAATTAAAAGAGGACAAAAAATTAAAAGATCATTTTCAAAAGGTGATATAATTTTTTGGAATGGTCACGTCGCGGTATGTTTAAATAGCAAAATACTTATACACGCTTATGGACCAAGGAAAAAAGTTTTAATAATGCCAATAAAAAAAACAATTAATTTAATCAGAGAGACAGCTAATCTTGAAGTAAAAAAAATATTTTCAATTTAAATTTGTCTTCCAAAATCAGGTTTCGAAACATCTTGTTTTGAATCTATTATTTGCTTCCTGACCTTTTTCGAGTTTATTAAGATTTTTTTTATCTCTTCGTCTTTTTTATCTCTAATTTTTTTTTTGATAAAATTAAGGTTTTGAATAAATTTGTTAATTGAATTGATCATATTGTCTTTATTATTAAAAAATATATCTCTCCACATAATTTCGTTGGATGCTGCAGTTCTTGAAAAGTCCCTCAAGCCACCTGCACTATATTTAATTAAATTTCTTTTTTCAATCTTCTGAAAATCTTGTGCAGTTTTTATTAAATTATAAGCTATTAAATGCGGAAGATGGCTTGTGATTGCAAATATTTTGTCGTGCTCTTTTGCGTTCATCAAAATTACTTTAGATCCAAGTTTTTTCCAAAATTTTTTTACCAAATTAATTTTGTAAGTGATACCTTTGTTAATTAATATACACCACTTATTGTTAAATAAATCTTTGTTACCAAATTTAGGTCCGCTTACCTCAGATCCTGCGATCGGGTGACTTAATACTAAGTTTTTATTTTTTGTAAATTCGAGCAAATTTCGTTTAGTAGACCCTACCTCAGTTATGACTGATTTTTCTGAAACGAACCTATCCAATTTTGAGAATACAAACTTGTATTCACTCATAGGCGTGCAAACAATAATAAAATTCATCTTACTTAAATCTTCGTTGAGCGTTGAAATGAATTTTATTTTTTTATTTATTTTGCGTATAGTTTTTCTGTTTTTTTTTGATTTTTCAAAAATATAGATATTTTTTGAAATTTTGTTTTTTATAGAGCTTTTAAGAATAGATGATCCAATTAAACCACACCCAATAATTAAAAAATTATTAAACATTTTTAAATATACTTTTAATTTCCTTAAGAAATAATCTATTTTCAACAATATTACCAATTGTTAATCTTAAATGGTTATCAATTCCATAAGTTTTCATTTCCCTAAGTATAATTCCTTTTTTTTCTAATTCTTTTTCAACTTTATTCGCTGAAAGCTTGCAATTATTAAAATTTAATAAAAGGAAATTGGCACTAATTTCATTTGAATAAATATCAAAATTCTCTAATGTTTTTTTAATTTTTTTACCCCAAAATAAATTGTGTTTAACCGACTTATTAATAAATTTATTATCTTTGAGAGCTTCAATTGCACACAATTGTGCAATTTCATTAACGTTGAATGGTGGTTTAATTGAATTAAGTGCATTAATAATATTTTTATCACCAAAACCCCATCCAATTCTTAAAGCTGCTAATCCATAAATTTTTGAGAATGTTCGCAATATAAATACATTTTTATAATTTTTAAATATCCTCAATCCTGAAGCATAATTTCTGTCCTTCATATATTCATAATATGCGTCATCTATTACTAACAAAATATCTTTTCTTAATTTTTTTCTTAAATTGATTAATTCTTTTTTATAAAGGTACGTACCCGTAGGATTATTAGGATTTGCTAAAAAAACAATTTTAGTTTTTTTATTAACCTTCATAATTATATCTTCCACAGAAATAGTAAAATTTTTCTCTTTTGAAAAAACTACTTTCGCACCTGAAATAGACGAATAAATCCTGTACATTAAAAAACTAAATTCAGGTACTATAACTTGATCACCATTTCTTAAAAATAACTGACATAACATTTGAATAATCTCATCTGATCCGGATCCACAGATTACTTTATTAGCGTCACAATTAAATTTAATTGAAATTTGTTTTCTTAATAATTTAGATGTATAGTCTGGATATTTAGAAGTATTAATATTCTTTCTTAAAACTGCCTTAACCTTTTGGCTTACACCCAATGCGGATTCGTTAGCAGATAGTTTGATTATTTTTTTGTTATTCTTTAATTTGGGTATTTCGTATTTTCCCGGCTTATACGATTGAAATTTTAGTTTTTTAAATTTGGTTAATCTCATAACTTTAAATTTTTTCAGGTATTTATAGTTTAATTATTATTTATTCAAATTAAATAAGTAAAAATCACCTAAAAATTTGACATATAAAAACTGATAATGTAAACACTATTTGCGCTGATTTAACTGAATTGCGAGCGCTATAAAAAAACCGCTAAATAAGTTTTTTTTTCCTCACAATTCACAAAGATGTTATGAACAAAATTGATAGTTTAAAAAAATATATAGTCAAAGATATATTAAAATTAGATTGTGGTAAGGAAATCTCGAATTTTCCAATAGCTTACGAGACTTATGGTGAGCTAAATGAAAAAAAAGATAACAGTATTTTAATATTTCATGCTTTAACGGGTGACCAATTTCCTTGTGGCAAGAATCCAATAACAAATAAAGAGGGTTGGTGGAGTTATGCTCTAGGACCAAACAAAGCAATAGATACAAATAAATTTTTTGTAATTAGTACTAATGTTATTGGTGGATGTATGGGATCATTCGGACCTTCGAGCATTGATCCCTCAACAAATAAGCCCTACGGTTCTAATTTCCCTGTTATAACAATTAACGATATGGTAAATGCACAAAATTTTTTATTAGATTATTTAAAAATAAAAAAATTATTTGCAGTAATAGGTGGCTCAATGGGTGGCATGCAAGTTCTTCAATTCGTTTCTAATTTTCCAAATAAAGCTGAGGTAGCAATACCAATTGCATGTACTGCAAGTCATTCTGCTCAGAATATTGCATTGAATGAGCTTGGTCGACAGGCAATTATGGCAGATAGAGAATGGGACAAAGGCAGGTATTTAGAAAATGATAAATTACCGTCCAAAGGTTTAGCTGTAGCTAGAATGGCAGCTCACATAACTTATTTATCAAAAAAAGGTTTACAAGAAAAATTTGGCAGAAAGCTACAAGAAAGGGATGCACTGAAATTTGGTTTTGAAGCAGACTTTCAAATTGAGAGTTATTTGAGGTATCAAGGCTCAGTTTTTGTAGATAGGTTTGATGCAAATAGCTACTTGTATATAACAAGAGCAATGGATTACTTTGACTTAACAAAGCAATTCAAGGGAAATCTTTCCGATGCTTTTAAACGAAGCAAAACGAAATTTTTTATAATTTCATTCACCTCTGATTGGCTATATCCAACATTAGAAAACAGAGAAATAGTTATTGCTTTAAATGCTATAGGGGCGGATGTTGGGTTTATTGAAGTAACATCTGATAAAGGTCATGACTCGTTTTTATTAGATGTACCTGATTTTTTAAACGCAGTTAAAAACTTTTTAAACAACTCATATAGAAATATTCATGAAACAAGAATTTAAAATAATTTCCTCGTTAATTGAGAAAAACTCAAAAATATTAGATGTTGGATGTGGCAATGGAGAGCTTATGAAATATATTTTAGAAAACATTTCAAATAATATTAGAGGTTTGGAGATATCAAAAAAAAATGTTCAAAGTTGTATTGAAAAAGGTTTAACTGTGATCGAAGGTAACGCTGAATTAGATTTAGGGCAGTTTCCTGATAAATCGTTTAATTATGTAATTTTAAGTCAAACACTCCAAGCTTTTTTGAGTCCAGAAAAAGTTTTATACGAATTGTTAAGAGTTGGAAGAAAAGCAATAGTAACTATACCAAATTTTGGACACTGGAAGGTAAGAGTAGATTTATTATTTAAAGGAACAATGCCTGTGACTGAAAACTTACCGAACGAGTGGTACAACACACCAAATTTACATATGTGTACAATAAAGGACTTTGTAACTTTCTGTAATAAAAGAGGGTTAAAATTATCAAAATCAATTTCTCTAAGTGGAAAAAAAGTTTCTTATATTGAAGAAAAAAATTTAAATTATAAGAACTTATCTTCAGAATTAGGGATATTTGAAATAGAGAAATTAAATGAAAGTAATAACAGTTAAGTGCCTAGAGGATAATTTTTCTTATATTGTTTTAAATGAGAAAAATAATAATGCCTGTGTGATTGATCCTGGTGAGCCAAAACCGATAATTGATAGAATAAGAAGGGAGAAAGTTAATTTAAGATATATATTAAATACACATCATCATGGCGACCATGTTGGAGGAAATTTAGAATTAAAAAAAAAGTTTAAATGTAAAATTTTTGGATTTATAAAAGATAAAGATAAAATCCCAGGAATTGATGTTTTTATTAAACATAAAGAATTATATCACAATGATGATTTTGAGTTTATAACTTACCATACTCCTGGTCATACTAAAGGTCATGTAATATTTCATTTCCACAAGCAAAATTTATTATTTACTGGAGATACACTTTTTTCTTTAGGTTGTGGTAGAATTTTTGAAGGATCGTATGATCAAATGTTCAAATCTTTAGAATTAATTAAAAATTTCTCTAAAGACACTCTGATATATTTTGGTCACGAGTATACTCTTCAGAATTCAAAGTTTTGTAACTATTACGATTCAAATAACGAAAAGTTAAAAGAAAAAATTTTAGAAATAACGGAGAAGTTAAAAAAAAATATATCGACAACACCAACTAATCTGAAAGATGAACTAGACTGTAATATTTTTTTAAAATGTAAAGATTTGAACTCTTTTTCAAAATTGAGAGAATTAAAGGATAATTTCTAGGTTATTCAACTTGACTAAAGAGAGCCTCAGACTATATTGCTGTTTATAAATTTTAAATTAATATGTCTTTTGCAATTATAAAAACCGGTGGAAAACAATATAAGGTCAGTGCTGGAGAAATACTTAAAGTAGAACGCCTAAAGGATTCTAAACCAGAGTCAAAAATCGAGTTTAAAGAAGTATTAGCATATGGAAATGAAAAGTCTTGTGAAATTGGTGCTCCAACTGTAAGTGGAGCAAAAGTTGAGGCCGATTTAATAAAAAATTCAAAGGAGAGAACGGTATTAGTTTTTAAAAAAAGAAGACGAAAGAACTCAAGAAGAAAGAATGGACATAGACAACAGTACTCTATGGTGAGAATAAAAAAAATATTTTCTAAAGATGGCGTGGTAATCGCAGAAGCAGAAAAATATACTAAGAACGAAAAAAAAACTGAAAATATTAAAACAGAGGAAAAGAAATAATATTTAATTATGGCAACAAAAAAAGCAGGTGGATCCTCAAGGAATGGAAGAGACAGTGCCGGTAGAAGATTGGGTGTTAAAAAATATGGAGGCCAAGTAGTCTTTCCTGGTAATATTATTATAAGACAAAGAGGAACAAAAATTTTTCCTGGTAACAATGTAAAAATGGGTAAAGATCACTCTATTTTTTCAATTATAAAAGGGAAAGTAATTTTTAAAAAAAGTAAATCTGACAGAACATTTGTTTCTGTAAAACCCAATTAATTCAACTTTTTATACATTGTAGTATGAAATTTCTCGATCAAGTAAAGATATTTATTAAAGCAGGCGATGGCGGCTCAGGCTCACCAAGTTTTAGAAGAGAGAAGTTTGTTGAGTTTGGTGGACCGGATGGAGGTGATGGAGGCAAAGGTGGTTCAGTAATTTTCATATCAGAAAGAAATCTTAACACATTAATTGATTATAGATATCAACAACATTTTAAAGCACAAAGAGGAGAAAATGGGAAAAAGAAAAATCAAACTGGAAAAAGCGGTGAGGATTTATTTTTAAAAGTACCAATGGGTACGCAGGTATTTGAAGAAGATAATAAAACTTTAATTTTTGATTTTGAAAAGGAAAATGAAAATTATGTAGCTGCAAATGGTGGTAATGGAGGGTATGGTAATACAAGATTTAAATCTTCAACAAATAGAGCACCAAGGAAATTCACAAAAGGCAAAAAGGGTGAAGAGTTTTGGATTTGGCTCCAGCTAAAAACTATCGCTGATATAGGTATTATTGGATTACCAAATGCAGGTAAATCAAGTCTACTAGCATCTATAACAAGTGCAAAACCAAAAATTGCTAATTATAGGTTTACTACGCTTAATCCAAATCTTGGCGTAGCAAGATACGACGATAAAGAAATTACTTTGGCAGATATCCCTGGACTTATTGAAAATGCTCATGAGGGTGTAGGGTTAGGTATAAAGTTTTTGAAACATATAGAGAGATGCAAAACATTGCTCCATTTAATTGATGTTAATGAAGAAGATGTTCTTAAATCTTATAAACAAGTCAGAAAAGAGCTTGAAAAATATAGCAAAAAATTGTTAGAAAAAAACGAAATTATTGTTTTTAATAAAATTGACTTAATTGACTCAAATGAATTAATAGATAAGAAGAAAAAATTTACAACCAAAATTAAAAAAGATATTTTAACATTGTCAACATTCAATAGAAAATCAGTGAATAACTTAAAAACAAAAATAATAAAATATGTATCTTAAAGAATCGAAAACGATTGTAATTAAAATCGGATCATCTTTATTAATCGATGAAAAAAAAGTTATCAGACAGAGGTGGCTTGATAATTTTGCTAAAGATATAAATGATTTAGTAAAGTTAAAAAAAAATATTATTATTGTAAGTTCTGGAGCAATTGCACTTGGGTGTAAAAAACTGAATTTGAACAAAAAAAGTATTAAATTAGATAAAAGTCAGGCTGTTGCATCTATTGGTCAAATTGAATTAATGAATTTGTTTAAAAGAGTGTTTAGCAAAAGAAAAATTAATTTGTCGCAAATTTTAATTACTTTAGAGGACACTGAGCAAAGAAGAAGAGCAATAAATGCAAAAAGAACTTTAGAAAATTTATTTGAGCTTGGCTATATTCCTGTTGTTAATGAAAACGATAGTATAGCTACTTCAGAGATTAAATATGGGGATAATGACCGTTTAGCCTCTAGAGTCGCACAAATTTCAAGCGCGGATTGTTTAGTTTTGTTATCAGATGTGGATGGACTTTATTCAAAAAATCCAAAATTATTTAAAAACGCAAAATTAATAAGTGAAATAAGAAATTTAGATAATAGTATTGAAAAAATTGCAACCAAAAGTATAAGCGAATATGGAACTGGTGGTATGAGAACTAAAATTGAAGCTGCTAAAATCTGTCAGAATTCAGGATGTTTAATGGTTATAGCAAATGGGTTAAAAAGTAGACCTATAAATAATATTATAAAAAATAATAAGTGTACTTGGTTTTTACCTAAGGTTTCAAAATTACATGCACGAAAAAAATGGATTATAAGCTCAATATCTCCAAAGGGAGATATCATTGTTGATGATGGTGCGATTGCGGCTCTCAAAAAAGGTAAAAGTCTATTGGCAGCTGGAATTAAAAAAGTAAATGGCAAATTTAACAAAGGTGACCATATAAAAATCCTTAATAAGGAACTAACAGAATTTGCTAGAGGGTTAGCCTCATTTAGTTCTGATGAGATAAGAATAATACAAGGCAAACATTCAAATAAAATAAATGAACTGCTAGGGTATATATCAAAGTCTGAGGTAATTCATAAAGATGATATGGTTGAGGTTTAGTGAAAAAAAAATTAATTAAGATTGGTAGAAATGCAAAAGTAGCATCTAAAAAAAGTGTAAGTAATAAAGTTAAAAACAAGATACTAACTAAATTTGCTTACTTAATAAATAAAAATAAATCTAAGATCCTTTTCCAAAATCAAAAAGATGTTTCGAATGCAATTAAAAGAAAGTTTAAAGAAAACATGATTAATAGACTGGAATTAGATAAAAATAAAATAAATGAAATAATTCGATCAGTAAAAAAAATTTCAAAACTTAAAGATCCCGTAAACACAATTTTACAAGAGTGGAAAAGACCAAATGGACTTAAAATAAGAAGAGTTTCTGTTCCTTTGGGAGTAATTGGGGTAATTTATGAAAGTAGGCCAAATGTTACAGCTGATGTATCTTGTCTTTGCTTTAAATCAGGAAATTCAGTTATTCTACGGGGTGGTTCTGAATCATATTTCAGCAATAAAATAATATCAAATCTTTTTAGGAAGGCTTTGTTAGCATACAAGGTAGACAAAAATTTTGTACAGTTTATTGATGTAAAAAAAAGATCAGCTGTTAATTTTATGCTTTCTAAAATGGATAAATTTATTGACATAATAATCCCTAGGGGTGGTAAAAAATTGGTTAGCACTGTTAAAAAATTATCGACTGTTCCAACTATAGGACATCTTGAAGGTGTTTGTCACACTTATATAGATAAAAACGCAGATTTGAAAATGTCAGAAAATATAATTTTAAATGCTAAGATGAGAAATACAAGTATTTGTGGTGCTACAGAAACTCTACTAATGCATGAAAAAATTTTGAAAAAATTTGTAAATCCAATTTTAAACAGACTTGAAAAGTCTAAATGTAAAATTTATGCAGATAATAAGATTAAAAAAATCTTTAAGGGAAAAGCTTTGAAGGCAAAAAAAAATAATTGGGGTAAAGAATACTTGTCGTCAAAGATATCTGTTAAATCAGTTAAAGATATTAAAGAAGCTGTTGACCATGTTAATAGATACGGAACTATGCATACAGATGCTATAATTACAAAAAATAAAAATAACGCTAATTTTTTTTTAAAAAATGTAAAAAGTTCAATTGCAATTCATAATTCATCAACGCAATTCGCAGATGGTGGAGAATTTGGTTTCGGGGGAGAGGTGGGAATTTCTACCAACAAAATACCTCCAAGAGGACCTGTTGGATTAGAGCAATTAATCAGTTATAAATATGAAGTCCTTGGCAGTGGACAGATTAGAAAATAACTTGAAAAAAAGAAAAAAAAAAATTGGTATATTAGGCGGCACTTTTGATCCACCTCACAAGGGTCATCTAAAAATTTCTTTAGAGGCAAGAAAAAAATACCACCTTACAAAAGTAATTTGGGCAGTTACTAAAAAAAGTCCTTTCAAAAATAAAACCTTGGATGACTTGCAAAAAAGAATAGAACTTTCAAAGAAAATGTGTTTAGGAAAATCATTTATATCAATAAGATATTATGAACAGAAAATTAAATCTAATAGATCGATTGATTTGATAAATTACTTAAAAAAAAAATTTGTTGGTTATGAATTCTTTTTTTTGATGGGAGCTGACAATTTAGTAAATTTTCATAAATGGTATAAATGGAGAGAAATTTCATCAAAATGTAATATTCTAGTTTTTGATAGGTATGGATATAAATCAAAATCAAAAAGATCTATTTCATTCAAAAAATTAGTTAATAAGAATTTAACTTTTATCAATTTTAATAAAGTCAATATTTCATCTTCAAAATTGAGAAAAATTTGATAAGGTAAATGTCTTTAATGGTAAAATTTTCTAATCTTAAAGATAAAATTGTCAGCGTCTTAGATAACAATAAGGCATCAGATGTTGTTACAATAAACCTAGAGGGCAAATCGTCAATTGCAGATTTTATGATCATTGCTAGTGGTACTTCTTCTAGACACATACAAGCCTTGTCAGAGCAAGTATTAGAGGAATTTAAAAAACAAGGAATTTTAGGTTTATCGATAGAGGGTAAGGAGAGTAAAGAATGGAAACTTGTTGATGGAATTGATGTAGTTGTACATATTTTTAATCCAGAAAAAAGAAAATTCTATGAATTGGAAAAAATTTGGTCAGAGTTAGTTCCTAAAGAAAAAGTAATAATATGATTAATAAGATATTTTTAAAAATTTTTTTTTATATTTTATTTTTAAATTCTGCTCACTCTGAAAGTAATATTTATAATAAAATAGATTTATTTTCTGAAGTGCTTGACCAAATTAATAAACAATATGTAGATGAGATTGATCAAAGTGACTCCATTGACGCAGCAATAAATGGTATCTTACAATCTTTAGATCCTTATTCTGCATATATGTCTCCTGAGACCTATGAAAGGATGACTACTGAAACTAGTGGTGAATTCGGTGGTCTTGGAATTGAAGTTAGTATGGAGGCTGGTGTAATTAAGGTTATATCACCCATAGATAATTCTCCAGCTGAAAGAGTTGGAGTTAAAGCTGGAGATTATATTGTAAAAATTAATGATATACAGGTTCAAGGTAAATCTTTGTCAGAGGCTGTAGAATTAATGCGTGGACCAGTGGGTTCGAACATAGATATAACTATAAGAAGAATTGGTAAAAAAAAGGCCTTTAAATTTACAATTACCAGGGAAATAATCGAAGTTGCTTCTGTAAAAACAGAAATAAAAAATAAGAATATTGGGTATATAAGACTTACATCATTTAATGAAAATAGTAGTGAACAAGTAAAGAAAGAAATTGAAAAATTTAAAAAAAAAAAAATTATTCAAAAATATATACTTGATTTAAGAAATAATCCGGGAGGTTTATTATCTCAAGCTATTGAAATTTCTGATTTTTTTTTAGATAGTGGAGAAATTGTATCTACAAAAAGTAGAAAAGATTCTGAAAATAGAAAATGGTTTGCAAAAAAAGGGGATATTTTAAATGGAAGTAGTTTTATTGTATTAATAAATTACGGTTCAGCGTCTGCGTCTGAAATTTTAGCAGGGTCGCTTAAAGATCATAAAAGAGCTATAATTATTGGTGAAAATTCTTATGGCAAGGGTTCAGTTCAATCAATAATATCTTTGAAAAATAATGGTGCGATTAGATTGACCGTATCTAAATATTATTTACCTTCGGGAAAATCAATTTCAGAAGTTGGTGTAGCACCTGATTTTGAGATACCTGAAGAGTCAGATGAATTTAGAATTAATACTGAAACTGATAATCAGCTCAAGTTTGCCTTAAAACTTTTAAATGGTTAATTATTATGGAAGAAAAATTTAGCAATCTGCCACTTAGAAAAGGTGTAGGAATAATCTTGCTAAATCAACATAATAAAATTTTTGTGGCCAAAAGAATTGATAATCCTAAAAATTTTTGGCAGATGCCGCAAGGTGGTATAGATGAAGGAGAAGATTTTTTAAAAGCAGCCAAAAGAGAACTCTTTGAGGAGACAAGTATCAAAAGCGTCAATATATTAAAAGAGATAGAAGGTTTTACATCATACGAATTACCTGATTACCTCCTAGGAATTATATGGAAAGGAAAATTTAAAGGTCAGAAGCAAAAATGGTTTATTATGAGATTTATTGGAAATGAGAAGGAAATTAATATCAAAACAAAAAAACCTGAATTTTTAGAGTGGAAGTGGATTAATGTCGATAATTTAACAAGCGTAGTAGTGCATTTTAAATTGGGTGTATACCAAAAGTTACAAAAAGAATTATTAAATTTTATTTCTAGTTAGAACTAATTGATTTTAAAACTTCTATTTTTTCATTTTCTAAAAATCTATTTTGGTCACTGAGCTCTTTACTGGCAAGATTACTTTCCGCATCCTTTATAGAGGTTTCAACAAAATTTTTGTCGATTTTTTTAGTATTAAAAATAGAGCTTGATAGAATTGAAAGTAAATTATCCTTAAATTCCATTATACCATCGTCAACATAAAAACTTTCTTCTCCATCTTTTAAAACTACCTTTATAATACCTGGCTTTAAAAAAGATATTATTGATATATGATCTTTTAAAATTCCCATTTCTCCTTCAAATGCTGGAACCACAACTTCTTTAACTTTCTCATTTGAAAAAAAAGATTTTTCTGGGCTTACTATCTCTAGTTTAAACTCTGTTTCCATTATGCTGCAGCGTCTTTTGCCATTTTCTCAGCTTTTTCTATAGCTTCTTCGATTGTTCCGACCATATAAAAGGCAGCTTCAGGTAAATGGTCATACTCACCCTTGCATATAGCATCGAAACCTTTAATCGTTGATTCCAAATCAACTAACTTTCCGGGAGAGCCAGTAAATACTTCTGCAACAAAGAATGGTTGAGAAAGAAATCTTTGAATTTTTCTCGCTCTTGCAACTACAAGTTTGTCTTCCTCAGACAACTCATCCATTCCAAGAATTGCAATAATATCTTGAAGTGATTTATATGTCTGCAATACCTTTTGAACCTCTCTAGCTACTCTATAATGTTCGTCACCAACAATTCTAGGATCTAAAATTCTTGAAGTTGAGTCCAATGGATCTACAGCAGGATAGATTCCTATTTCAGCAATTTGCCTAGATAAAACTGTTGTAGCATCTAGGTGAGAAAAAGAGGTTGCGGGAGCCGGGTCAGTTAAATCATCAGCAGGAACATATATTGCTTGAACTGATGTAATTGAACCTTTGTTAGTTGTTGTAATTCTTTCTTGAAGATTTCCCATATCTGTCGCTAACGTTGGTTGATACCCAACAGCTGAAGGTATTCTGCCTAAAAGTGCAGAAACTTCAGAACCAGCTTGAGTAAATCTAAAAATATTATCTACGAAAAATAAAACATCTTGGCCCTCTTGGTCTCTAAAATATTCAGCTACAGTCAAGCCTGATAATGCTACTCTAGCTCTAGCACCTGGCGGCTCGTTCATTTGACCATATACTAGCGCTGCTTTAGATCCTGGTCCATCAGGCTTTATTACTCCTGACTCTATCATTTCATGATATAGATCATTACCCTCTCTCGTTCTTTCACCTACACCTGCGAAAACTGAAAATCCTCCATGGGCTTTAGCTACATTATTTATCAGTTCCATAATTAAAACAGTTTTTCCTACACCTGCACCACCAAATAACCCTATTTTTCCACCTTTTGCATATGGAGCTAATAAATCTACAACTTTTATTCCTGTAACTAATATCTCAGTTTCTGTAGATTGGTCGTTAAATTCTGGTGCTGCTCTATGGATAGGCCAACTTTCTTTTGTTTTGACGTCACCTTTTTCATCAATAGGTTCACCAATTACATTTGTAATTCTTCCTAATGTTTCCGGTCCAACAGGTACTTTTATTGGCGCTCCAGTATCCACTACTTCATCTCCTCTTTTCAAACCCTCTGTTGCATCCATTGCAATTGTCCTGACGTTAGACTCACCTAAGTGTTGAGCTACCTCTAAAACCAATCTATTTCCCCCGTTATTACATTCAAGTGCTGTTAATATTTCAGGCAAATCTCCGTCAAATTTTACATCGACTACTGCTCCAATAATTTGTGTAATTTTTCCTTTTCTCATAATTATAAACTCTCTGCTCCTGATATTATTTCAATTAATTCCTTGGTGATTGCTGCTTGACGGCTTCTGTTATACTCAATTGTAAGTTTATCAACCATTTCACCTGCGTTTCTAGTTGCATTGTCCATTGCGCTCATTCTTGAACCCTGCTCGCTTGCGGAATTTTCAAGCATCGCTTTAAATATTTGGGTTGATATATTTTTAGGCAAAAGATTACTTAAAATTTCATCTTCCTCGGGTTCAAATTCATAATTCTCCTCTACTTGCGCTTCATCTTTTTCATTGCTCACAAGTGGTATAATTTGTTGTTCTTGAGGTATTTGTGAAATTACATTTTTAAACTGATTATAGAAAATTGCACATATATCAAACTCACCTTTTTGAAATTTTTCAATAATTATTCTTCCAACTTTATCAGCGTCAAAATAGTTTACATTTTTGGATTCCTTGAAGGAAATTCTTTCAATTATTTTATCTCCATAAAATCTTTTTAATTGTTCAAAGCCTTTTGAGCCGACAGTAATAATCTTAAGAGTCTTTCCTTCGTCTAAAATTTTTTGAAAGTATGATTTAGCTTTTTTAATAATATTTGTATTGAAGCCACCACAAAGACCTCTATCGGAAGTCAGTACTACGCACAGATGTACTTTATTATCACCTGATCCCGAGAGTAGCTTTGGTGTATTTTCTTTTCCAAAGATATTTTTTGAAAGATTTAAAATTATATTATTCATTTTGTCAGAATAAGGTCTTCCTTTTTCAGCTCCCTCTTGGGCTTTTCTAAGTTTAGCTGCAGCAACCATTTTCATAGCTTTAGTAATTTTTTGTGTTGATTTAACACTCGAAATTCTTTTTTTTAAATCATCTAAACTAGCCATATTTAATTTAATTTTTATAGTTTTTTTTGAGTTCTAAAATTATTTCAGTTAACTTTTTCTCTGTATCATCATCCAGTTTCCCTGAACCTGCAATTGACTCTATAATATTTTGATTATCAGTTTTACATTTGCTAATAATTTTGTTCTCAAAATCTGCTATATGTTTTGGGTCAACATCATCTAAATGACCTTTAACACCGCAAAATACTGAAATTACTTGTTCGGCGACAGTAAGTGGGGTGTATTGCTTCTGTTTTAATAATTCAGTTAATTTAGATCCTCTGTTTAAAAGTTTTTGTGTTGATGCATCTAAGTCTGAACCAAACTGAGCAAAAGCAGCCATTTCTCTGTATTGGGCTAACTCTAACTTCATTGAGCCAGAAACTTTTTTCATTGCTTTCGTTTGAGCAGAGGATCCTACTCTAGATACTGATAATCCAACATTAATAGCTGGCCTTATTCCCTGATTAAATAATTCTGTTTCTAAAAATATTTGTCCATCCGTTATTGAAATTACATTAGTAGGTATAAATGCCGAAACATCACCACCTTGTGTTTCGATAATCGGTAAAGCAGTCAATGATCCACCACCGTGATCATCACTTAATTTTGCAGCCCTCTCCAATAATCTGCTATGGAGATAAAATACATCGCCAGGATAAGCTTCCCGTCCCGGGGGTCGTCTTAATAAAAGCGACATTTGTCTATAAGCAACAGCCTGTTTAGACAAATCATCATAAATGATTAATGCATGCATTCCGTTATCTCTAAAATATTCACCCATTGCGCAACCTGTGTAAGGTGCTAAAAATTGAAGAGGTGCTGCATCGGACGCTGTGGCAGCAACAATAGTAGTATACTCCATTGCGCCAGCTTCTTCTAAAGTTTTTTCAATTTGTCTTACCGTTGACCTCTTTTGACCTATAGCAACATAAACACAGTACAACTTTTGTTTTTCATCACCTGATTCATTAATCTTTTTTTGATTAATAATTGCATCAATAGCAACTGCAGTTTTCCCTGTTTGTCTATCTCCAATGATTAATTCTCTTTGACCTCTTCCGATAGGGACTAGGCTGTCTATAGATTTTAGTCCTGTTTGCATAGGTTCACTTACTGATTTACGAGGAATTATTCCAGGTGCCTTAACTTCAACCCTACTTCTTTTAATACTTTTATCTAAAGCTCCCTTTCCATCAATTGGATTCCCCAATCCATCAACAACTCTTCCTAACAACTCTTTTCCCACAGGAGTATCAACAATAGCACCTGTTCTTTTAACTGTATCTCCCTCTTTAACAGATTTATCATCTCCAAATATTACCACACCAACGTTATCACTTTCCAAGTTAAGTGCCATTCCTTTTGATCCATCTGAAAATTCCACCATTTCACCAGCTTGAACATTGTCTAAACCATAAATTCTAGCAATACCATCTCCAACTGACAAAACCTGCCCGACTTCAGATACTTCTGCCTTATCTCCAATTTTCTTTATTTGCTCTTTTAATATTTTTGTAACTTCTGAAGGATTTATTTCCATTTATGCCCCAATCATATTATTTTCTAATTGTTGTAATTTACTTTTTATTGATGTGTCAATCATAATACTACCAACCTGTATTATGAGACCTCCAATCAAATTTGGATTATAAACAAAGTTTAATTTTATATTTGATCCAAAATTTTCAATCAAACTGTTCCTAATATTTTCTATTTCATTTTGATTTAAATTTTTAGCTGCAGTTAGACTTGCACTAATTTCTCCTCTTTTACTTGAACATATAGATAAAAAATCTATTAAAATTTTTTCAATATAAAATAGTCGTCTTTTATTTATTAAAAATATCAAAAATTTACTGAAAAGTTCATTAAACTTAAACTTTGAACAAATTGCATTAATCGCAACACTTTGCTCATTTTGGGTGTTTGTCGGATCTTTGATAAGACTTTGAAAATCATCACTTCTAGAAATTAATTTTAATATAGCTGAAGATTGTTCTTCAATTTCATTTAAAGAATTTTCATCTCTAGATAGTTCATAAAGCGCTTGTGAATAACTGTTACTAGGTGTTGTTGTTAGATTGATATTCATTATTTATAGATAAAATTTGCAATTAATTAGCATAACTATTATTTCCCTTCAAGCGGCAGTTTTGCCAAATAAGCAAATAAATTACATCTAATTGAAGCTTATTGGATCAACATCAACTGTTAGTTTTATTCCAGGTTGAATCTTAAAATTTTTTAATAATTTAGATAAATGCTTTTGTATAGAATGTTTCTTAGTTGATCTAATTAGCAATCTATTTCTATATTTTCTTTTTAATCTAAAAATTGGAGCCTCCACTGGGCCTAAAATCCTAGCCTTAAGATTCTTATTCAAATATTCTTTTAATTTGGAGGACTCATTAAAAAGTTTTTTTGGTTCATCTGAGGTTAATATCAAACTGATAAATCTCTCATAAGGAGGTAAATTATATTTTTCTCTTATCTTAAGTTCATTATCTAAAAAAATAAAAGGGTCTTGTCGAGTTATTTGATGAATTGTTTTTGAATTTAAGTCATAAGTTTGAAAGTATACAGTTGCGGGTTTGCCCGATCTTCCTGCTCTACCTGATAATTGATGATATAATTGAAGATTCTTCTCAGATGATCGAAGATCATAACCAAGAGAAGATAAATCAATATCCAAGACTACTATACAGTTTAAATTTGGAAAATGAAATCCTTTAGAAATTAATTGTGTGCCTATTAATATATTTATTTTATTTTTTTTTATTTTATCAATAATTTCGTGAGAAGATTTTTTGTTCATTGTATCACTTGAAAAAATAATTGAGTTATAATTTGGAAAGACTTTATTAACTTCCTCGTTTATTCTTTCTACTCCAGGGCCTGAAAAAATTGTCTCACATTTATTTTTTACTTTACATTTTCTATCAGTTGAAACTTTAAAACCACAGTAATGGCATAGTAAATTATTATTTTTCTTATGATAAACTAAGTTAATTGAACAGTTGGGACAAGAATATACCTTAAGACATTGTTTGCACATTGCATGGGGAGAATAACCTCTTCTATTTATAAAAAATAGTACTTGATCACCTCTTTGAAGATGTAAAAATACTTTGTCCCTTGTAAGAGTGCTTATCCAAGATTTTTTGGGAAGTTTGTTGTTCTTAAGATCTATAATTTCATAACTAGGTAATTGAGCATTTTTATATCTATTAAGTAGTCTAGAAAATGAAAACTTTTTTTTTTTAATATTGTCGTATGTCTCAACTGAGGGAACTGCACTAACTAAATTTATTGGTATGTTCTCAAATTTTGCTCTAGCAATTGCCATATCTCTTGCGTTGTAAATTAAGCCTTCGTCTTGTTTAAATGATTGATCGTGTTCCTCGTCTACAATTATTTCGCCTAAATTTTTGAAAGGTAAGAATAAAGCTGAACGTGCACCTATTACAACTTTTATTTTACCAGACGATAATCCACTCCAAATAATTTTTTTATTTTTTTTAGATATTCCAGAGTGCCATATTGCTGGATTAAAACCAAAATATTCTCTAAATTTTTTTTCAAATTCAAATGTAAGACCAATTTCAGGTAGTAAAATTAACGCTTGATAGCCTTTATTAATTTTATCATTTATAGATTTAAAATAGACTAATGTTTTCCCAGATCCTGTTGTTCCTTGTAATAAATGTACTCTAAAAATATTATTTTTTTTAATAATATCTTTATAGGCCTCCTTTTGTTCATCTGATAAATCGAATTTTTCAGTAATTTGTCGTTCAATATAATATTGATAATCTTTATTACTAAAATTTTCAATTCCCTCATTACTTAACAGATGAAGTTTTAAAGACATCCCAGTAGGAATTAAATTATATTCGGAAAACCAATTAATAAATTTAATTGTTTTTGAATTGAGAGGTTGGATATTTAATTTACATGTTATTTTTTTTAATGAATAACCTTTCTTTTGATTTTCTTCAAATTTATCCCAGATAAGACCAGTTTTATTTGATTTTCCAAAAGGCACTTTAACATACTGACCAATATCAAATTTTTCATTACTCTCGTAAGTAAATGGATAGTTAAATATATTTGGTAATAAAACAGGATATTTCATAATATATTATTAAATATATTACGAATGAATTTGTCTTTTATCTACAGATAAAGCTGCTTCCTTTATTGCCTCTGAAAAAGTAGGATGTGCATGACAAGTTCTAGCAATATCCTCTGAACTCGCACCGAATTCCATCGCTACTGACATTTCCGCTATCATTTCGCCAGCATGTGGTCCTATAATATGAACACCTAACACCCTATCAGTATTATAGTCTGCTAATATTTTAACAAATCCCTCTGGTTGATCTATAGCTTTTGCCCTAGAATTAGCCATGAAAGGGAACTTGCCTACTTTATAACTAATATTTTTATTTTTTAATTCTTCCTCACTCTTTCCAACATATGCAACCTCTGGTGAAGTATATATTACTCCAGGAATCAAATCATAGTTTACATGTCCTGCCTGTCCTGAAATTAATTCTGCGACCGCTATTCCTTCCTCTTCAGCTTTGTGAGCTAACATAGGACCATTTATAACATCACCAATCGCATATACGCTCTTCAAATTGGTTTGAAACTTACTATTTACTTTTATTCTACCCTTATCATCACACTGAATACCAACTTTTTCTAAATTAAGGTTTTCCGTGTATGGTTTTCTCCCAACAGAAATTAGTACTACATCTCCTTGAAATAAATTTTTATTATTTTGAACATCGCTTGTTTCAATAGTAACTCCATTTTTTGATTTAGAAACTTTTTCAACTTTCGTATTTAAATGAAATTCGATTCTTTGCTTTTTAAGTATCTTCATAAATTCATTTGATATCTCTCTATCTAATCCTGGTGTAATGTGATCAAGATATTCAATTACATGAACTTCTGACCCAAGTCTTGACCAAACTGATCCCATTTCAAGTCCAATATAACCTGCACCTATTATTATCATTTTATTTGGGACTTTTGACATACTTAATGCTCCAGTTGAAGACAAAATTTTTTCTTCATCAAACTTTACTCCGGGTAATTCCACGGCTTTGGAGCCAGTGCTAATAATAATATTTTTACTTTCAATATTTTTTGTATCATTATCTTTCCCACTGATTGAAATTTTATTTTCCCCTAACAAGCTCCCTTTACCTTTGATGTACGTTACCTTATTTTTTTTTAATAAAAACTCTACTCCTTTTGTTAAAACTGTAACGGCTTTCTCTTTATTTTTCATCATTTTTGGAAGGTTTAATTTAATGTCTCCAGTTTCAATTCCAATTTTTGAAAAATTTTGAGCTTTATGGAAGGCCTCTGATAAGTTTAGTAAACTTTTTGAGGGTATACATCCAATATTTAAACAAGTTCCACCAAGAGTGTCTCTAGACTCAATGCAAGCTGTTTTCAGTCCTAGTTGTGATGCTCTAATAGCACATACATATCCTGCTGGTCCTCCTCCAATAACTGTTACATCAAATTTTTCTGACATTTAATTATCTAAAAATAATTTCTCAGGTTCTTCTAAATTTTCTTTTAACTCTTTTAAAAATGATACTGCCTCTTTACCATCAATAATTCGATGATCATAAGACAATGCTAAGTACATGATTGGTCTAATTTTTATTTCACCATCTATCACTATAGCTCTCTCAATAATATTGTGCATTCCAAGAACACCTGATTGAGGTGGATTAATAATAGGTGTTGATAACATTGATCCATAAATACCTCCATTACTTATTGTAAAGGTTCCACCTTGTAAATCTTCTATAGATAAACTCCCTTTATTTGCCTTATCAGATAAATGTTTTATGTTCTTTTCTATATCAGCAAAAGACATTTCGTCTGCATTTTTTAATACAGGAACAACCAATCCTTTATCGGTCCCAACTGCAAAACTAATATTGTAGTAATTTTTATAAACTATATCATTATTATCAACTTCAGAATTTATAGTAGGAAATTTCTTTAAACTTTTTATTGAAGATTTTACAAAAAATGACATGAAGCCTAACTTAGTATTAAATTTTCTTTTAAATTCCTCTTGATTTTCCTTTCTAAAGTTAATCACTTTAGACATATCAACTTCATTAAAAGTTGTTAGCATAGCAGCTGTTTCTTGAGCATGTTTAAGTCTTTTAGCTATGGTTTGTCTCAATCTAGACATTTGAATTCTTTCCTCCGGTCCATATTTTATTTTTCTTTGATTTGGCTGAGGTATTTTGCTCATTAAGTTTAACAGATCTCCTTTTAAGATTGTTCCATGCTTACCTGAGCCTTTTATTCCTTCAAGTTTTAAATTTTTTTCGGTAATTATTTTTCGAACAGCAGGAGAAAGATGATTATTTATAATTTTTGCTTTACCATTTGAAACT
>CACKWQ010000012.1 GCA_902603925.1 uncultured Pelagibacteraceae bacterium
AAATAATCTTGCCTACCTATTGTTAATACTAACTACTATATTTTGGTCAGGAAATTTTATAGTGGGAAAAGCTGCAAGTTTTTATCAAATACCACCATTTACATTAAACTTTTATAGATGGTTTTTTGCTGGACTAATTTTATTACCCTTTACTTACAAAGAAATATTTAAAAAGAAAAAATATATTTTTGATAATATCGGTTTTTTTTTAATTTTAGGCATTACTAGTATTACAATATTTAATTCTGTTGTTTATTATTCTCTATATTTTACTCAAGTTATTACTGGAGTTTTAATGATTTCTACTATACCCGTTTGGATAATATTAATATCATCTATCTTAAAAATAGAAAAAACAAATTCTTATCAAATTTTTGGAGTTGTTCTCTCTTTAATCGGGGTAATTTCAATTATTACTAAAATTGATATTGAATTAATAAAAAACCTAGACTTTAATAAAGGGGACCTCTCAATGATTGTTGCTATGTTTTCATGGGCGATTTTTTCAATTCTTTTAAAGAAGAAGAAACACGAAGTTTCACAAATTACTTTATTACAAGTTGTAATTATTTGTGGTTTATTTTTTTTAATTCCAGTTTATGTTGGAGAAACTTTCTTAGGTAGTAAATTGGAGTTAAATAAGCCTTTTTATCTTACATTAACTTACGTTGTTTTTTTTCCAGGACTATTTGCATTTTTCTTTTGGATCAAAGGCATCTCAATAATTGGCGCAAATAGAGCAGGTATATTTTTACATCTAATGCCTATTTTTGGGGCAATTATGGCTATGGTAATATTTAATGAGAAGGTTATGTACTATCATTTACTAGGCGCGTTTTTTATAATTGCTGGAATAACTTTGTCTAACAAAAAAATAAACAAATATGAATAAAAAAAATAAAAATTTATCGGCTGAACAAAAAATGATTTTATTTGAAGAGGGAACAGAACCACCAGGCTCAAGTAAATTAAACAATGAAAAAAGGGAAGGCGCATATCATTGCGTAAATTGTGATACAAAACTTTTTGAGTCGTCATCTAAATATGAAAGCAGATCTGGCTGGCCTTCTTTTTATGAGTCTTTGCCTGATGTATTTGAAATGAAAACAGATTTTCATATTGGATACGCTAGAACAGAATATCATTGTAAAAATTGCAAAGGTCATCATGGACATATGTTCGACGACGGCCCAAAACCCACAGGAAAGAGATATTGTAATAATGGGGTTTGTTTAATATTTAAGCCTTACAGAAAATAATTTTTTAATACTTATTTTAAAGTTATTTTTATTTCAAAGAGTTAATTAGATTTCCATTTTTTTCTAATTCTCTTAATTCTGCATATCCACCAATGTGTTGATTGTCAAAAAATATTTGAGGAATAGTCCTTTTACCATTCGATTTTTTAATCATTTCTTCAATTAAACCTTCTTTCGAAGATATATCTATAATTTCAAAATCTAAATTGTTTCTTTTCAGAAGCCTTTTAGCTGCTTCGCAAAAATTACACATTGGCCCTGAATACATAAGAATTTTTTTCATAAATTAATTATATGTATAATAGTTTCTTCACTTTTTTCTATATTTGGTAATCGCTCTTATTAACTTTTGTATTTAATTTTTTCCTTGAATATTCAAATTTTTTTCTATGTTTCGTGCTTTTAGATTTTACTCTTTTTCTCCATAATTTGAATGACGATGTTTTAAGAGATCTTCTCATAAATCTAATTACGTCATCCTCTGAAAAACCTGTCTTTTCTCTTATATCCTCAAAAGTCACTCTATCTGCCCAGGCTGCCCATATCACCCAATCCCAATTTTTTTCCTTTGGCTCAGAATTCTTTGATTTTGTTATAGGCCTGAGGCTTTTTTTCATTTATTTCTTGCTTTTTTTTAATGATTTTAAATTCACCTTGTGATATATAACATAAGATAGTCCTATTTAGCCATTTTTAGCTCCCGGTCTATTTGGGACTATCCAAAAAACGATTCTTTAACAAATTTTTAAAAAAATACCTGTCAGATATGTTTAAGGCACAACTTTTAATATATATTAAAAACTAAGATATTACTTGTTTTTTTAGTTGTAAAATTGCAACAGAGCTTAATATTATACAATTTATCTTATATGATAGGTTTTATATAAATTTTAAAAGTGTTATCTAGGATTCAATTTTTATAAAAATTAAAACATAGGATATAAATATGAGTAAACTTATTAAAGTTCTTTTGGTTGTTTTCTCGACATTTGCAATCTCTAACTATGCATCAGCAGTAACTATTTCAGCAGGAATAGCTGGAAACGCTATGCTAGGTTTTGGTGAAGCAGTGGAGACAAACGGCGAAAAATCTCAAACTGCAGATGGTATGATGGACATGTCACATGCTGCAATATTTGCAGAAGTTGGTACTGATGTGTTTGCATTTGGTGTTGAATATAACATGGAAGATATAGATACACCGGAAGCTGATGCAATCAGAGTAGATATGACAACTGCTCAATCATTTACAGCCCAAACAAACACTGTAAAAGCAACTATTCAGGATATGGTAACAATTTACGTTCAAGCAATGGTGCCAAATTCAGGTTTTTACGGAAAGTTAGGTTTTGTTTCAGCTGATGTAGCTACTAAAGAAAATTTAGGAACAGGTGGTTCTTATGGTGATGAGGATATAGAAGGAACACTTGTTGGTGTAGGTTTTAGAAATACTTTAGACAACGGTTTATTTTTTGGTTTAGAGGTATCGTCAACTTCTTTTGACGATGTAACTGCAAAAAACACAACTGACACTACTAAACAAGTTAAGGTTAGAGAACTGCATCAAGTAGGAGCATCATTTAGAATTGGTAAAACATTTTAATTGATTTCCAACAAATAAAATTAAAAGGCCGGCTTTATGCTGGCCTTTTTTTTTGAACTAAAATATTTTATAAATCAATTAATGAAACTTGGTTTTATTGGAATTGGAAACATCGCATCTGATGTTATTGAAGGATTTGTAAGATCCCAAATCAAATATAGCAGGATAATCATCTCACCTAGAAATAAAACAAAGTCTAAAAATCTAAAAAAAAAATTTAAAAAAATTGTTATAGCAAAGAATAATCAACAAGTTATAGATAGTTCAGACTTAGTTTTTTTATCAATATTACCAAATGTTGCATTGAAGATTTTACCAAATCTTAAGTTTAAAAAAAATCAAACAGTTGTTAGTTTTATTTCAACTCTTAAATATCTAAGCTTAGAAAAAATAATAAATACGAAAGTAAAAATTGTAAGAGCTATTCCAATGCCGCCAATTAGATTAGGAAAAGGTCCAGTAATCATATTTCCACCCAATCAAAAAGTAAAAAAATTATTTAATAATGTTGGTCATACAATTGAGATAAAAGATGAAAATTTATCTAATGGCTTTTGGGCAATATCAGGCACAATGGCTTCATTTTATGAATTAATAAATATATTGTCAAATTGGCTAACTAAAAATAAAATTAATAGATACCAGTCTCAAGAATATGTTGCAAATTTATATACCGCACTTTCAAACCTTGCTTTAAAAAGTTCAAAAAAAAGTTTTGAAAACTTAGTAAATGAGTCGCAAACACCAGGGGGTCTGAATTGGCAAGTTCTTAAAGATTTAAAAAAACAAGGACATTTCAGAGTTATTGAAAAATCATTAAATAAATTGATCCTAAGACTTAAAGAATCTAAATAAAATGCTTAATGGTAAAAATATTTTACAAATCAAAAATCTTTCAAAATATTTTGGTGGATTGGCAGCTGTTTTAAATTGTTCTCTTAAAATCAAGAAAGGATCAATTACAGGAATTATAGGACCAAATGGGTCTGGAAAAAGTACGCTATTTAATGTGATTTCAGGAAATCTAAAACCACAAAATGGCGAGGTATTGTTTGATGAAGAAAATATTACTGGATTACCATCACATGAACTATTTTCTAAAGGTATATTAAGAACTTTTCAAATAGCACATGAATTTACAAATCTAACTGTTTTAGAGAATTTAATGATGGTGCCAGGCAATCAAAAAGGTGAACATTTAATAAATGCTTTATTTAGAAGAAAAGAATACACAAAAGAAGAGGAGGCAATAAGAAGCAAAGCTTATTATGTTGCAGAATTTTTAAATTTAAAACATTTGGCTAATGAATTAGCAGGCAATCTTTCCGGTGGTCAAAAAAAGCTTTTAGAATTGGGTAGAACGATGATGGTTGACCCAAAACTAGTTCTTCTTGATGAGGTAGGTGCTGGTGTAAATAGAGCACTATTAAAAGATTTAGGTTCGGCTATTTTAAAACTGAATAAAGAGAAGGGATATACTTTTTGCATGATAGAGCACGATATGGAATTTATAAGCAGAATGTGTAATCCAGTTATTGTTATGTCAGAGGGATCTGTACTATTTGAAGGTACTGCAGACGAGGTAAAAAAAAATGAGAATGTAATAGAAAGTTATTTAGGAAGATCAAATAAAGATAATTAAATATGCCTTATTTTGAAGGAAAGAATATGACAGCGGGCTACGGAGATGGTCCTGATATAATTAGTTCATGTACGATAAACGTAAATAAAGGAGAAATAGTAGCAATACTTGGTCCTAATGGAGCTGGAAAATCAACAGCAATGAGGGCACTTCTAGGTCTCTTGAATTTAAAATCAGGCAACGTTAAGTTAAATGGGCAAGAAATTTCAAAATTAAATCCTCAAGATAGAGTAAAAAAAGGAATTTCTTTTGTTCCACAAACAAGAAACGTATTTGGGGAACTCTCAGTAGAAGAGAACTTAGAGATAGGTGCACATCTAAGGAAAGATGATACAAAAGAAGCTATAGATGAAATTTTTAATTTATTTCCAATTTTAAAAGAAAAGAAAAAGCAAATAGTAGGAGAACTTTCAGGAGGTCAAAGGCAGCAAGTTGCACTTGGGAGAGCTTTAATGATAAAGCCTTCAGTTTTAATGCTTGATGAGCCTACAGCAGGGGTTTCACCAATCGTGATGGATGAATTATTTGATCATATTATAAAAATTAAAAAAACAAATGTGGCAATTATAATGGTTGAACAAAATGCCAAGCAAGCGTTATCGATTTCTGATAGGGGCTATGTGTTAGTTACTGGAAAAAATAAATTTCAAGGATCAGGTAATGAATTATTAAATGACCCGGAGGTAAGGAGATCTTTTTTAGGATTATAAATGGATTTTTTAAACGCTATTATTTTAATATGTAATTACACTATTTTACCTGCTTTAACCTATGGATCTCAACTTGCGCTAGGTGCTATATTTGTAACACTAATATATGGAATTCTGCGGTTTGCTAATTTTGCGACAGGTGACATGATGTCATTTGGAACAATGTTTTCAGTATTATTGACATATTATTTTCAATCTATCGGGATAAGTTTTGGAATTTTACCAACTGCCCTATTAACGATCCCATTTGCAGTTTTCATGATGATTTTTTATATGCTGACAATTGATAAGTTAGTATTCAACTATTATAGAGTTAAAAAAAGCCCTCCCGTACAATTAGCTATGGTAAGTGTAGGCGTGATGTTCGTTACACAAGCAATTATAAGAATTATTATTGGCCCATCTGATAGAAGGTTCTTGGATGGTGAAAAGTTTATTCTAAAAGCTTCAGAATTTAAAGAGATGACTGGTTTGAATGAAGGTTTAACAATTAAAACTACTCAGATATCTACTATTTTAATTACAATAGCTGTAGTTTCTTTAATGTTTTGGTTTTTAAATAAAACTAAAACAGGAAAAAGTATGAGAGCATACTCAGATAATGAAGATTTGGCTTTATTATCTGGAATTGATCCTAAAAAAATTGTTCTAATAACTTGGATTATTGCTGGAATTTTAGCAACAATCGGGGGAATTTTATATGGATTAGATAAAAGTTATCGCCCATTTGTTTATTTTAATAACATGCTACCTATTTTTGCAGCGGCAATCGTAGGAGGTATAGGAAATCCTTACGGAGCATTTTTAGGTGGCTATGTTATCGCCTTTGCTGAAATATTTCTCACATATGCCTATAAAAAGTTTTTTGTTTATTTGCTTCCTGATTTTTTAGAACCTAGTTCTTTAGTGCAATTTCTTTCTACAGATTATAAATTCGCAATTTCTTTTTCAATACTTGTAATAGTTTTGTTGTTTAAACCCTCCGGAATATTTGAAGGCAAAAAAATATGAAAAATTATAAAAATATAATTGCTGCATATTCAGTAATGATATTTTTAATATTGTTGGTTGGAGTATTTCAATCTTGGTCTATTGCGTTAACAATTCTCAATTACTGTTTAATTTCAGCGGTTATGACCATCGGTGCAAATATACAATGGGGCTATGCTGGTTTAATAAATTTTGGGATCATGGGTTATACGGCCCTAGGTGGTTTAGCTGTTGTATTAATTTCTGAAGCACCAGTCCTAGAAGCTTGGGAAGCCGGTGGTTTAGAATTAGTTTTATGCGGTTTTGTTATTTTAATAATGATCATTTTAATAAAACTTTTAGTTAGCAGATTTAAACAATCAAAAAATAAAAAATATATAATTTCATTTGTTATTGTTACGGGTTTACTATTGATAAGACTAATATCTTCTCCAGCTATTGAAAGTATCGAGTCAATAGATCCTGCTAAAACTGGATTTTTAGGTGGACTTGGTTTACCAGTTTTATTTTCTTGGATCATTGGAGGTTTATTTGCAGCAGGCTTAGCATATATTGTTGGAAAAGTTGCGTTAGGTTTAAGAGCAGATTATCTAGCAATAGCAACATTGCTTATTGCTGAAATTGTAATTTCAGTTATCAAGCATGAAGACTGGCTGTCTAGAGGTGTTAAAAATGTTATTGGTCTTAAAAGACCAGCACCTTATGAAATAGATCTTCAAAATTCACAATGGTTTGTCAATTTAGTTGAAAATTTTCATTCTACAAAATTAAATTTAATAAATTCTTTTTCTGAAAGACAAGACAGCCTAAATCAATTAGTTATTGATGCATCATCAATTTATGTGAAGTTATGTTTTACAGGTTTATTTCTTGGAGTTGTAATCCTTCTTTTAATATTAACCCAAAGAGCACTTTATTCACCTTGGGGTAGAAAAATGAGAGCTATAAGAGACAATGAGGTTTCAGCAAGTGCCATGGGAAAAAATATAGTTAAAGAGCACTTGCTAATATTTGTTTTAGGTTCGGCTGTTGTTGGTTTAGCGGGAGCAATGATGGTAACTAATGACGGGCTTTTTACACCTGGTAGTTATAGACCTATGAGATATACCTTTGTTATATGGGTTATGGTAATTGTGGGTGGTACTGGTAACAATTTCGGAGCGATTTTAGGAGGTTTCGTAGTATGGTTTTTATGGGTTCAAGCCGCTCCGATTGCTTTATTTTTGATAAACTTATTCACCACTCATCTACCAGAAACGAGTGAAATAAGAGTTCATTTAATTAATAGCGCACCTTATTTCAGATTTTTAATTATTGGTATTGGACTTTTAATTATAATGCGCTACAGGCCGCAGGGTATTTTACCTGAAAAAATTGTAAAACATTGATAATGTTAAAAAAAATTCTATTTCTGTTAATCGTTTTAATACCTTTTAATTCTATTGCCTCAGAAAAGGTAACTACTTTTAATGAAGATCTGTTTAAAAAAGCCCAATTAGATGGAAAAGTCGTGGTAGTAAGTTCGTGGATTAAATACTGTTATTCATGCGCAAGCCAAATGAAAGTTTTAAACCAAGCAAAAAACGAATTCGAAAATATAGTATATCTTGCATTTGACGTTACAAATAAAAAAATATCCAATTTATTAGATGTTCAATATCAAAGTACACTATTAATATTCAAAAATAATAAAGAAGTTTACAGAAGCATTGGTGAGACGACCAAAGATGAAATTTATAAGGCAATAAAGTTGTTTAGTTAAAATGTATTACCTTATGCTAGGCTTTGCTTTTGGGATTTTTTTGTACTTAGCTGATAAATATTTTTTTTGAAAAAGCCCCGACAATTATTTGTCGGAGCTTTTTAATTATTTAATTATCTTTGTTTTTTAGTTTTAAATTTTCCGCCTTTAATTTCTTTTTCTAAGAAAGAACCAAACGCTTCACCCACATCTGTAAATTCAACTCCAGTTGCTCCTTCGTAATTAATAGCCTTACCTTTGGCTAATAAATCAAGGGCCTTACCTAACTCGCCTGGGTATATTTTTTTTCCTGGTTCATTTGCTACAGACATTACATTTGCTTGTATTGTTGCTCTATCGGCTTTTCCACCTGCTTGCATCGCTAGTGTAATTAAAGCTGCCGCATCATACGATTCTCCTGTATATGGTCCAGACGAATCTATACCACCGGCTTTAGCAACTTCAGAAAATTTACCAGCACCTTTTCCTGTTGATCCTGGTAAAGAACCAAAAGATTTGTTTAAGTCTTTACCAAATCTGTCAGTTAAAGAATCTCCGATCATACCATCAGATAATACAAAAGTATCAAATGATCCTGCATCTAAAGATCCTTGAATAATACTTCCACCAGCCTGATCTAAATAACCTAAAACAGCTAAAGCATCACCTCCAGCAGAAGCAAGGGTCGCAACTTCAGCACCATAATCCCCTTTCCCTTCTTCGTGAGCAGTAACAGCTGTTACTTCAATCCCATGAGCTTTAATTGCAGCTACGTACACATCAGCCAATCCTTTACCGTAATCATTATTGGTATGAGTTACTGCAATACTTTTTACTTTTCTATCTTTTGTAATGTCAGCAAGGACTTGTCCACCTCTAGCATCTGATGGTGCGGTTCTAAAAAAATAACCTTTATCATTTAAGTCTGTTAGTCCTGGTGAAGTCGCTGATGGTGATATCATAACTACTCCATTTGGAACAGCAACGTTGGTTGCTATAGCCCCGGTAACACCTGAACAATCAGCACCCATAATTGCTACAACACCGCCCGAAACTAAACCTTCAGCTGCAGTAGTTGCTGCTGCTGAGTCAACACATGTACTATCTGCTCTTTCCACTGATATTTTTTTACCACCTAAAAGTGATCCAGAATCTGATGCTTCTTTGAAAGCTAATTCAGCTGAAGCTGCCATCGCAGGAGTTAAAGATTCAATTGGTCCGGTAAAACCTAAAATTATACCCATTTTTATTCCATGTCCATCCGCAAATGATTTAGTAGTTAGACAGGAAATAAATATGAATATAGCTGTTAATAATTTTTTCATATTTCCCTCTATTTGTAATAATTTATAAAAATAAAATTAAATCTTATTAGATAAGAAATTCAATAGAAAATATAGTCCTATTTAAGCAGAGAAAGTGTAGAGGTTGAGCACAAGTCATGTATATTATATTAAAAATTAATGAGACAGAAAAAAATTAAACCAAGATATAGAAATACACAAAATCCTAAGATAGGATTAATTGTTCTTGCGAGTGACTATATAATTGAAAAAGATTTTCTTAATGTAACGCATAATTACAAAATTGATTTATTTGTAAATCGAATTAAATGTTATAATC
Organism: uncultured Pelagibacteraceae bacterium; assembly: GCA_902603925.1. GTDB lineage: Bacteria > Pseudomonadota > Alphaproteobacteria > Pelagibacterales > Pelagibacteraceae > Pelagibacter. The sequence goes on from CACKWQ010000012.1 coordinate 9,569, forward strand.
CTCTCACAAAAGAAAATCTAATTACAATGTCAAAAAATATTACAAGAGTTACGAAGAATATTCTACCTGGAGAAAAAGTTCATTGTATTGCTTACGCTTGCACATCTGGCACAATAGCAGCAGGATATGAATCTATAGAAAATAGAATAAAAAAGGCCAAACCTCTAGCAAAGGTAACAACTCCAAGCACCTCCTCTTTGAAAGCTTTAAAAAAGATGAAGATAAGAAAATTAGCAATATTTACACCGTATACAAAAAAGTTAAATGATGAAGTTGTAGATTATTTTAAAAAAAATAAATTTGATGTAACGTCAAATTCATATTTTGGAATTAAGTCTGATATAAATATCGGTAAAGTTAACAATATATATTTACTTAAAATTTTATCAGAAATGAATCTCAACGGCGCAGATGCTTTATTTATATCATGTACAGCCTTACCGGCATTATCTATCATTGAAAAACTTGAAAAAAAATTAGGTAAACCAGTTTTCTCAAGTAATCAAACTTTAATATGGGATACTTTAAATAAGATAGGTCTTAAGAATAAAATTAAAGGATACGGGAGATTGTTTAAAAATTAATGAATTTCACAACAAAGGAATACAAAGCTAGACTCGAGAAAGTTAAAAAATTGATGCATCAAAACGGTATTGAACTTCTAATTTCTCATGATACTGCAAATATGAACTATCTTACTGGATACGATGCATGGTCTTTTTACTATGCCCAATGTGTTATCGTACATATAAATTGTGAAGAACCAATATGTTTTGTAAGAGCCCAGGATGCAGGAGGCGCATATATTAAAACATATCTTAAAGAGGAAAATATAGTTGTTTATAGCGAAAACTATATTCATAAGTGGCCCAAACATCCTTACGACTATCTAGTTGAAATTATTAAAAATAATAAATGGGATAAACTTAGTATTGGTCTTGAAATGGATGCACATTACTTTACTGCTTTCTGCTATCAAAAAATTAAGAATGGACTACCAAATGCTAAATTTAAAGACAGCAATAGGCTTGTAAACTGGGCTAGATTTATAAAATCAGAAACTGAGATAAAATATATGAAATCTGCAGCTTTAATTACCGAAAGTGCGATGAAAACTGCGATGGAAGTTATTAATCCAAATATAAGACAATGTGATGCTGTAGGTGAAATTCAAAAGTCGCTTTTTTATGGAACAAAAAATATTGGAGGAGAATATGCAAGCATAACTACTTTACTACCAACTGGCAAAGGCACGTCAGCTTCACATCTCACTGCAACGGAGGAAAAATTTAAACATGGTGAAGCCACAGTGGTCGAAATTTCGGGATGCGTACATAGATATCACGCACCATTAGCTAGAACAGTTCAGTTAGGCAAGCCAGAACAAAAAAAAGTGGATGCAATGAAAGCGACTATAGAAGCTTTAAACGCAGGCATTGAAAGCACAAAACCAGGTAATACAGCAAATGATGTTGCACAAAGTTTTTGGAAAGTTTTGGATAAATACAACATTAAAAAAGAATCTAGAACTGGTTACTCGATTGGAATAGGTTATCCGCCTGACTGGGGAGAACACACATTAAATATATACAAAGATGATATGACGGTATTAGAACCAAATGTAACTTTCCATATGATTGCTGTAATGCAATTTGGAGATTGGGGAGTTGAAGCCTCAGAATCAATAAGAGTTACAGAAAATGGAAATGAATTACTCAATAATTTTCCCAAGGATTTATATATAAAATAAAATCGCTTGAAAATGACCTCGACAAATGTTTTAAACGTTAGATATGTCAAAGAATAAAGAGTTTGTAAAATTCGACAAAGTTGACAAAAGCTATGATGGTAAGGTCTTAGTAGTAAAAGATCTTAATTTAGATATTCCAGAAGGTGAATTTATAACTATGCTAGGACCGTCAGGCTCGGGTAAAACAACCTGTTTAATGATGTTAGCGGGTTTTGAAACACCAACAAATGGTGAAATTTATCTAGACGGAAATCCAATATCAAATATTCCACCTCATAAAAGAGGCATAGGAATGGTTTTCCAAAATTATGCGCTTTTTCCTCATATGACAGTTTACGAAAATTTAGCTTTTCCGTTAAGAGTTAGAAAAATAAACAAAGATGAGGCTGATAAAAAAATTAGTAAAGCAATGTCTATGGTCTCTTTATCAGGATTTGAAAATAGAATGCCGGGACAATTATCTGGAGGACAACAACAAAGAGTTGCTGTCGCTAGAGCTTTAGTTTTTGATCCTGCAGTTGTGTTAATGGATGAGCCATTAGGTGCTTTAGATAAAAATTTAAGGGAGAGCATGCAATATGAAATTAAACATATCCACGAAAGCATTGGAGTTACAGTTGTTTACGTTACACATGATCAAGGTGAAGCTTTAACAATGTCAAATAGAATTGCAGTATTTAATGATGGAAAAGTCCAGCAATTATCTTCGCCAGATCAATTATATGAAAAACCTGTAAATTCATTCGTCGCAGAATTTATTGGTGAGAATAATACCTTTGCAGGAGAAGTAACTGAGATATCAAAAGACAAGTGTAAAGTTCGGGTAAAGGAAGGTGATATCCTTGCGAATCCTATTTCTGTAAAATCAAAAGGAGAAAAAACTACAGTTTCAATAAGACCTGAAAGAGCATTGATAAATCCTAAGGATAAAATGGACAATAATCATAAAGGCAAGATAGAAGAGGTGATTTACCATGGCGACCATACAAGAGTAAGACTAAGTTTATTGGGCAATTCTGAATTTATTTTAAAAGTCCCTAATAGTTCGGAAAATTTAGATATCAAATTAGGAAATATTATTAGTATTGGATGGAACAGTCACGATGCAAGAGCTTTAGATCCAAAGTAGAATAATTTTAAATATCAATAAAAATTCTAGTATTAACAACAAATATGCTCTGTTGACTCTCAATAGCGATATTGTTGTAATCTAATTTTATAAAAAAACGTTTAAACGGAGGATAAATGAAAAAATTAAGTAAAATTTTACTTTCCCTTTCTTTTGTACTTTCAATTACTTCATCAGCATTTGCAGTTACTGTTGCATCTTGGGGTGGAGCTTATACAGAAAGTCAAAAATTAGGTTATGGTGATCCTACTGCTAAAAAACTAGGTATCGACATTAATTGGGTCGACTACTCAGGCGGATTATCAGAAATTAAAGCACAAAAAGAGGCTGGTGCAATTACATGGGATATAATTGATGTATTTGCAATGGATACTATTACTGGATGTGACGAAGGTTTGTTTGTTGAATTCGATTTTGACAAAGACTTTCCAGCAGCGCCAGATGGAACTCCTGCAAGTAAAGATTTCTTTACAGATATGCCATCTAAATGTGCTGTAGGAAATATTTTGTATTCTTGGAATTATGCCTATAACAGTGAGAATGTTAAAGGTACTCCAAAAACTATAAAAGATTTTTTTAACACAAAAAAATTTCCTGGAAAAAGAGCTATATATAGCGGCGCTTTAACCAATCTTGAGATTGCTTTAGCAGCAGATGGAGTTAAACCAGGTAAAGGTGGAGCAAAAATCTATAAAGCTTTAGAAACTGAAAAAGGTGTTCAAAGAGCTATGGATAAGATCAAAAAACTTTGCACAGACCCTAAGGGTGGATGTGTATTTTGGTCAGCGGGTGCTCAACCACCAGAACTATTAATGAGTGGTGAAGTTGTAATGGCTACTGGTTGGAATGGTAGATTCTTTAATGCTACAGTTGGAGAAGGTGCTCCAATTGTTCAAGTATGGGATGGTCAAGGTCTTGACTATGAGTACTTCGTATTAGTTAAAGGAGGACCGAATGAGGCTGATGCTAAAAAAGCTCTAGCTGAAATGACAAGTACCGAAGGTTTAGCTGGAAGTGCTAAGTATATTGCTTACGCACCATGGAGAAAGTCTTCAATCGATGTCATGAAAAAAGGTGAGCCATGGTACAAAGACGGAAAAACTAACATGGTAGAGCACATGCCTACAGCTCCAGCAAATACTAAAAACTACTTCCTAGTCGATCCATTATACTGGGCTGATAACGGCACAGAACTTGGTGAAAAATGGGAAGCAATGAAAGCTGGATTTTAATTTTAAGTTTTAAAGATTAAAATTATATATTATATTGAGGGCGGTTATATTTAGCCGCCCTTTTTTATTTATGAGCACTGAAACAAAAAAAATCTTAACTACTGATGGAATTCCTTTAGAGGAAAGCTTAAGAAAAGCTGAAAAAAAAAATAAAATTAAAGCATTTCTACTTGTATGCCCATTACTACTTTTCTTAATAATTACATACGTTTTCCCTATAGGTGAAATGCTTTTTAGAAGTATTGATGATCGAATGGTTACCAATATGCTGCCAAAGACTTACAAAGCAATGGAAAATTGGGATGGCAAAGAATTACCTGAAGAGGAAGTTTTTGAAGCTTTTTTTTATGATTATAAAACACTTGTAGAGCAAAAAACTTTTGGAAAATTAGCAACCCAACTCAATTATGAAAAAAATGGATTTAAAAGTATTCTTAAAAAATTAAAAAGAAAAATAAAAAAATTTGAGGATGGAAATTACAAAGATCAAATTATGGATGTCCATAAAAGATGGGCGAATGTTGAGTATTGGAGAGCCATCAAAAGAAGAGCGCCTAATTTTTCAAATGCAAAATATTTAAAGGGAATGGATCTCTTAAAGGATGAAAGTGGAAATATTACACAAGTTTCAGAAGACAGAAGAATTCATAGAATATTATGGCTAAGAACACTCGAGGTAGCTTTCTTTGTTACACTATTTTGTTTTGTAATGGCATATCCTATTGCACATCTTTTAGCCACCCTGCCCATGAAGTATAGCAATTTATTAATGATCTGTGTTTTGTTACCATTTTGGACATCTTTATTGGTAAGAACAGCAAGTTGGATGATACTGCTACAACAACAAGGAATTGTTAACGATTTTTTTGTTTGGATAGGACTAGTGACAGACGATAATCGACCTGAAATGATGTATAATAAAACTGGCACGTATGTAGCAATGACTCAAATCTTACTACCCTTTATGGTTCTGCCACTTTATAGTGTTATGAAAACAATATCTCCAAGTTTAATGAGAGCAGGTAAATCACTTGGTGGAACACCCTTTGTAGCTTTTTGGAAAATTTATTTTCCATTGACAATTCCAGGAATTGGCGCAGGATGTCTTTTAGTTTTTATATTAGCAATTGGATACTATATTACCCCGGCTTTAGTTGGTGGGGCCTCGGGAACTTTAATCAGTAATCAGATTGCATTTCATATGAAAAGCACACTTGACTGGAGTTTTGCTTCAGCCATGGGTCTAATGCTTTTAATAGGCGTTCTCGCAATTTACTGGGTTTATAATAAACTTGTTGGAGTAGACAATATAAAGTTAGGATAGATTATGGCATTACCAAACTACACAGAAACACGTTATAGAATTTGGCATTATATATATTTAACATTTTGCGCAAGTGTATTCTTTTTTTTAATTGCACCTTTGTTTGTAATTTTTCCGTTATCATTTAATGCAGAAGAGTTTTTAGTTTTTTCAGATGGAATGAAAAAACTAGATCCAAATGCTTTTTCTTTGAGATGGTATCAAGATATGGTTTACGGAACAAAAAATCCTTGGGGACTGGCTGCAAAAAATAGTTTTATAATTGCAATTTTTGCTACTTTGGGATCAGTGGTACTCGGTACTGTTGCAGCACTAGGTTTGTCTAGTAGACATATGCCCTATAAAGGTTTGATTATGGCTACTCTAATCTCACCAATGATCGTTCCATTAATAATATCTGGGGTAGCCATTTTCTTTTTTATGGCAAAGGTAGGATTGGCAGCTACGCACACTGGTATTGTTTTAGCCCACATCATTTTAGGAACTCCTTTCGTAGTTATTACTGTGACAGCGACCTTGTCGGGTTTCGATCATAGTGTTACAAGGGCTGCATCTAGTCTAGGTAGTGATCCTATTAATACTTTTATTAAAATAACGCTACCTTTAATATTACCAGGAGTTATTTCTGGTGGATTATTTGCATTTGTAACTTCTTTTGATGAGGTTGTAGTAGTATTATTTTTAGCGGGTCTAGAAAATACCACAATACCTATACAAATGTGGACTGGGCTAAGAGAACAGCTAAGCCCAACCATTCTTGCAGTTGCGACATGTTTAATTGTGCTTTCCACCCTAATTCTTGTTACAGCTGAGCTCTTAAGAAGAAGATCAGAGAGAATTAGAGGAATAAACATAAACTGAGATAATGGAAATAAAAAAAGTTGTAGTTATCGGATCAGGTACTATGGGAAGTGGTATAGCTGCACACTTATGTAATGCAGATGTGCCTGTAACTCTTTTAGATCTTAAGACAGAGATTAGTGAAAAAGCTAGAGAAAGAATACACAAATCAAGGCCTCCTTTATTAATTGATAAGACAAAAATCAATAATATAAAAATTGGAAACATAATAGATGATTTTGACACTGTCAAAGATGCAGATTGGATAGTTGAGGCTGTAGTAGAAAGAATAGATATTAAACACGATATTTATTCCAAAATATTTAAAGAAAGAAAAGATGGTGCTATAGTTTCATCAAACACATCCTCCATACCAATAAAAGTTCTCTCTGAAAAACTATCTCAAAATGAAAAGAAAGATTTTTGTATTACACATTTTTTTAACCCAGTAAGATACATGGGTTTACTAGAAATTGTTAAAAATGAGAATAACAATTTAGATAAAATAAATGCATTAAAATTGTTCTGTGAAAAAGAATTAGGCAAAGGTGCTATTATTTGCAATGATACACCGGGATTCTTAGGAAACAGAATTGGAGTATATGCTATGCAAGTTGCCATGACAGAAGCAATTAATTCGAAACTTTCAATAGAAGAAGCAGATGCGGTTTTTGGAAGACCAATGGGAATTCCTAAAACAGGAGTATTTGGGCTATATGACCTTATAGGAATTGACCTTATGGTTGATGTTTTAAAGAGTTTCAAAAAAGAGTTACCTGATAACGACGATTTCCAAAATGTTGCAAAAGAAATACCACTAATTACAAAACTGATAAAAGATGGTTATACAGGGAGAAAAGGTAAAGGTGGCTTTTATCGAATGAATAAGTCTGGCAATCAAAAGGTTCTAGAAGCTATAAATCTTGATACAGAGGAATATTCGAACTCAAAAAAGATAGATTTAAAAATGGATACAGTTGATATTGTTGGGTTAATAAATAGAAATGATAAGTACGGAAAATACGCATGGTCTGTAATCTCAAAAATAATTAAATATTCATCTTCATTAGTTCCCGGAATTACAGATAAGTTTAATGATATAGATGAAGCTATGAGACTTGGTTTTAATTGGGCTATGGGACCATTCGAAATGTTGAAGGAAATTGGACCAAAAAACTTTTTTGATAGAATAGGAGTCTTTAAAAACAACCAATTTTTAGAAAATTTGTCAAAAAGTAACAACGAAGATTTTTATGGTGAAAGACAGCTGTATACAAAAATCGAAACACTTGGAAAAATTAAGCCATTGGCATTGAAATTAGACAAAAATAAATCTGCATGCACCTACAGATTCAAAGATTACAATATTGTTGAATTTACGACAAAGGCAAATGCCCTGGATTATGACTCAATGGATAGTCTTAAAAATGCAACAGATAAACCTTTGATAATAATTAATGAAAGTATGCAATTTTCTGCTGGAGTAAATCTCTCTTATACTATGGATTTTGTAAAAAAAGGAGATTTTAAATCAGTAGAAAAATTTATTAAATATTTCCAAGAAACTTGTAAACATCTCAAATATTCCAAGTATCCAGTAGTTTCTGCACCATCAGGATTAACTCTTGGAGGTGGTTTCGAAATATTAGTTCAAAGCAATTTTGTTGCTGCTCACACAAATATTGTAATAGGTTTAGTTGAAACTATGGTGGGATTAGTGCCTGCTGGGGGAGGTTGTAAAGAAATGCTTTGGAGATGGTCACAAACCGATGAGGCAAAAAAAGACCCAGATTTTGCACCTTTAAAAGTTTTTGAAATCATTGGTTATGGAAAAACAGCTACATCTCCAATTGAGGCGGAACCATTAAAGTATCTTATGTCTTCTGATAAAAAAATTATGAACAGAAACAGTTTGTTTCCTGTAGCTTTAGATATAATAAATGAAAATAAAAATTTTTCACCCTTGAAAGAATGTACATTTAAATTATCAGGTAAAACACTGAAAGAAAAAATGACAAATATTTTAGAGAAATTGTATAATGATAAAATAATACTTGATCATGGTGTGGTTGTTGGTTCAGAATTGGCACATGTCCTAAGTGGGGGAGACACATCATTAGATAAAACATTATCAGAAGATGATTTATATAAGTTAGAATTAGATTCTTTTATGAGATTAATTGAGACAGATAAAACGCAGGCTAGAATAAATCACACATTAACAACAGGCAAACCTTTAATTAATTAAACTAATTTAACATTCTAAATTTTTCAATAAAATCCGGTCTTAATATATATTCCATCTTATCATCATATTTAATTTTTTCTAAAACATCCAATCCATATAATACTCTTCCAATTGGAGTATATTCTCCTTCAAATAGTGGTGCATCTTTTAACAATATAAAAAATTGAGTATCTTCTGTATCTTTTTCATACGCCCTAGCCAAAGCAACAGTTCCTTTTAAAAAATTAAATTTTTTATCTGTTTCTGAATTAATTGTTCCATATTTTGATTTACCATTTCCTATTTTTGAGTAATTAAGATTATTTTTTTTTCCAAATTCTATATCTCCTGATTGAACCAAAACATTTTTAATCACCCTATGAAAAGCAACACCATCATATTCTTTTTTTTCAATTAACATAATAAATCTTTTTACTGAATTAGGTGAAATTTCAGGATAAAGTTCAATTATTACATTACCACAAGGAGCCTTTAATACTGCAATATTTTGAGGCAAATCAAAAACCAAATCGTCTGGATTATAATTTTTAACAAATAAACATTTATTTTTAATAATAATAAAAGAGCTTATACTAAAAAAAAATAATAGGACTAAGAATATTAATAAAAATTTTTCTGATTTGGTCTGTTTGATTTTTTTTATCATCGATTAAAAGAAAAAATATTATCTATTTCAAAAATTTTTGTTTTAATATAATCAACTTTTTTTTTTAAGATCTTGTCTTCAGATATATCTTTTTGAATTTTCTCACTTTTTGACATTAGGAAAGAATAAACTTCTGCCATGTCCTCAGATACGTTTTTTTTTGAATATTGAGATAAAAATCCGTCGTTTTTTTGAATAATACTTAATCCGTTTTTATAATCACATGGCGAGCATTTAGAGTACTTAAATGATTTTTCATTAAATTTTTTCCAAATTTGACTGTCAAATTTTTCAGGATATTGTCTATTAATAATATGAAATATTTCATGATGTATGGTTCTTGTTAGATTGTAATCATTTGTATTAATATTTATAATTATGGTTTTAAGCGGGTGATTAGGAACTCCCAAAGCCGGTATTGATGCAACAGTCATATCTTTACAAATCACAATGTACTTAAGATTAATCTTTTTTAAAAAAAGTTTATCATATATTTTGGTACTTTCTCTGATAACACTATTTTTTTTGTTGACTAGATTATCACCCGCACTTTCACATGTTACGCTATTTTCTCTGATTCCAACTTTAAAGGATTTGTTTGCCAACAAATACCTTAAATTGTTATTGTTATCTATTTCTTGCAGTTTAAGATTGGGTATCTTCAAAAGGTAATATAAAGCGTCACTGTGAGCGCTGATAGGTAAAAATAAAACAAAAAGTAATACTTTTAAAATTTTCATATATTTAAATTATTACTAGAAATTGTTAGAATGTGATATATTAAAACTTATATGAAAAAAAGTAGAAGTAAATCTGCAGAAAAAATTCTCTTTTCTTGGAGAAAAGCAATGCCATTTTATTATGCGGCTGCCTGGATCATATTGTTAATAATTATAGTTAAATAAATTATTTATGAATTCTATTAATTATAGAATTGACAACTTACAGTACTGCAATTGGTCTGAGGAAATATTTAAAATTAATAGAGAGGCAAAATTAGACGCAATTCATGTCACGATTGCTTATCACGAAGATTTTGATGAAGTTTTAAAAAATTTTGAAAAATGGAACGGATATTTTAAAGAATTTAGAGATTTAATCTTTCAAGGTAAAAACTTTAAAGATATAGAAAAAGCACATAAAGAAAATAAAACAGCAGTCTTTTTTGGATTTCAAAATTGTTCCCCAATAGGGGATAATATAAATCTAGTTGAAGAAATTCATAGTTTAGGTATTTTATTTATGCAACTCACTTATAATAATCAATCTTTGTTAGCTACAGGATGTTATGAAGATACAGATAGTGGAGTTACAAGAATGGGCAAAGAAGTAATCAAAGAAATGAATAGATTGGGAATTGTAGTTGATATGTCCCATTCTGCGGAGAAATCTACTATTGATGCAATCAATTTTTCGTCAAAACCAATTGCAATTACTCATGCAAATCCCTCATTCTGGTTTGAAGCAAAAAGAAATAAATCAAATGAGGTTTTAAAGGCTTTAGCAGAAACTGGAGGCATGATTGGACATTCTTTATATCCACACCATTTAAAAGATAAGTCTAATTGTACATTAGAAAGTTTTTGTGAAATGATAGCAAAAACTGCAGATCTTATAGGAGTAAAACATATAGGCATAGGTTCTGATTTATGTACAGGCCATCCAGACTCAGTAGTTGAGTGGATGCGTAATGGAAAATGGACTAAATCAAAAGAATATGGAGAAGGAACAAAAGATTTTGCAGGTTTCCCAAAACAACCAAATTGGTTCAAGAATGCAAGTGGATTTAAAAATTTAGAAAACGGACTGAAAAAGATTGGTTTCAATGAAAAAGAGACGAATGATATCTTGGGGAATAATTGGTACAATTTTTATAAAAAAATTAATGATTAATGCATAATATAAACTTAAGACATCCTGAAAATGTTATGAAATTATCTAGACTGGGTTCGTTTCATCAATCTAAATTATCTTTTTTAAGAAGCTTTATTAGGGAGTTTAAATATTGGGAATTTAAGAGAGATATTTTTGAATTAGATAAAAATGGTTATGGTGTAGCTGTATATTCTGTAAGAAAAAATCGAAGGGTATATTCGTTAATTTGTTTTTCTCAGCACATTAATGCCAACGAAAGATCTGATAGGGTAATAGCCACAAAGTGGGATGCTGCGTTCGTGCTTCATGATGGTGTACCTAATCAAAATGATATCGAGAGACTAAAACAAAACGTTCCAAGACAAGAAATAGGTAGAATGTCAAGTAAAGAGCTTGCTTTATCCAGAGCAAATAAATCTGTTAGAATATTTGATCATGTTATTAATGCATTAAGCATAGGTAATCAACCAGATATAAACTTTCTTAACAAGGTAGGTTATTTATATAGAACTACAGCGGTATACGGTTCAGGTAAATTTGGTTTAGCTGATAGATTTCGAATTAAGGATAGGAGGGAAATTTGTGGACCATTTAGACTTGAAATGATGCTTGTATATTTAGTAAGACAATTTACTTTTGATCAAATCAATCACATATCTAAAATGAAAAATCCTGAGCAATCAGTTAAACTTGACAAAAAAATTGCAAGAAATTTAGGCATTGGCAATTCCACTGGTCTTGGTATGGCTCCTTTTATAGTAAATCATCCGACTCTTTTGCACCAATGGATATATAATCGAGAAAAAGCCCTTAAAGAAATTAGACTTATAAAACAAGTTAGTCAAAAGGAAATTAATCATTTTAAATTCTGTTTAGAAAAATCGAAAAAGAATATTGATACCTGGTATACTGACAGTGATTACCAAAATAAAAAAATAGAATCTTTAAAGAATGATTTAAAAAAATTTGAGGAATATTTTTTGACAATTGATTATTTATCAAAAAATAATTTTTGGAATGAAATTTATTTATGGATCGATAAACATTTAGAAGAGGAATGTAGTGAATATTTAATTTCTATGATGATGGAACCTTATGACAGAATAATTGAACCATTAGTTAAAAATATGAGCTCGGATGAGGAAAAATATTTTAACATTCCTGCAAGTAGAAAAATATTAGATTTAAAAGAAATTATTACTTCAAAATATAAGTCAATACTGAAAATCAATTTTAAAGAGAAAAGATCAAACACATTTTTCTGGTTCATTTCAAAAAATAAAGAGGAGCCTAGAATAGCAAATAGATTTGACGAGTATGGATCTGATCTTGAGCAACCTTTAGCAATCGCAAGAGATATTAATCAATTATACCAAAAGATTTTGAAAGAAAATTTATCAAGAACAGTCGCAGATTTTTTATCAGACAATGACGAGTTAAGACATATCATTAGAAGAATTTTTATTTCAGAAAAATTTCAGTACTCCGAGATACAAGATAACACGATAAGCGAGTCTTTAGTGCCAATAGATATGCTGAGGCTTAAATTGTCATTCTTTGGAGCACAGAAATTTGATCCAAAATCTGATAAATGGTTAAGGATCTGCATGTATCAAGGGGCCCCGCTGGCTGATGAAATAAAAAATTCAGACGATACGTGGATATTTAGTTCTGTAAATTAGTTATGATGTCATTTAGTGAAATAGAAATTGTGTCCAAACGTGCCTCTAAATCAAAAGGGTATTCCTGGGGAATTTCTGAGGAAATTGGAAAATCGGTTAGATTACTTGAAATGTTTAACCTGCCCGGTATTTCAACATTAAATCAGTATTTAAAAAAAATTAGTAGCAATCACCCAAAAAAATTAAAAAATATTGATAAAACAAACAAATCAGATGGTGAGATTTGCCCGATATATACTGGAGTGAGTATTTTAGATAATTGTAATCAGATTCAAGAATTTAAGGTTATTAAATTTTTTAACATGAACTACCCACTCCTAATCATACCATTCTTAAGCAGATCTTCAGAAATTGTTAATAAGCAGATATGTCTAAATTTAAATGACTGCAAATATATACTTAATAGCAATAAAACTATTCTTACAAACATTGAAAAGAGTGGTGATTTTGAAAATGCAAGTGAGTTAACAATTGAATTCTTAGAAAATAAAAACTTATTTACAGATATAGAGTGGAAAGAGCTGTACAAAATGTCAGAGGATACATTTGTTCCTGAGACAGAAAGTTTAAAAAACTCTGCAGCAGGTGCAGGTTTAACAGATAATGACTGATAAAAATAAAAAAACAATTCAACCACTTGATGGTACCAAAGTACCTAGATTTGCTGGACCATCTACATTTGCAAGATTACCAGAAATTAGAGATGTAGAAAAATGTGATATTGCAATTGTTGGCATTCCATTTGATGCAGGTACTAGTTTTAGACCAGGAGCAAGGTTTGGTCCTCAAAGTGTAAGACAAGCTTCAAGACATTTAAGAACAAACTATCATCCAAATTACAATGTAGAGCCATTTAAAGCTCTACAAGTTGCAGATGCTGGTGACTTAGTTTGTAATCCATTTAAAATTGACGAAGCTATAAAACAAATTGAAAAAGGCGCTTATGAATTACTTAATAAAGTTGATGGATTAATTAGCATTGGAGGTGATCACACTATTGCATTTCCTTTATTAAAAGCGATTAATAAAAAGTTTAAAGGGCCTGTAGCTTTATTACATTTTGATGCTCATCTTGATACCTGGGATACATATTTTGGTGCTCCTTTTACTCATGGGACTCCTTTCAGAAGAGCAAGGG
>CACKWQ010000013.1 GCA_902603925.1 uncultured Pelagibacteraceae bacterium
ATATTTATATTAGAGGCGAATATTTTATTGATGGTCAAAAACTTCAAGCTGCAATTGATGAGGCTTATGAAGAAAAATTAATAGGAAAAAATGCAGCTGGTACAGGATGGGACTTAGATATTTATATTCATTATGGTGCTGGTGCTTATATCTGTGGAGAAGAAACAGCATTGCTAGAGAGTTTAGAAGGTAATAAAGGTCAACCAAGATTAAAACCCCCTTTTCCTGCATTAGTTGGACTTTATGGTTGCCCTACAATAGTTAATAATGTTGAAACTATTGCAGTTGTTCCTACTATTCTAAGAAGAGGTGGTGAATGGTTTTCTTCCCTGGGTAGAAGTAAAAATACTGGTACAAAAATATTTTGTATATCGGGTAATGTTAATAATCCTTGTAACGTCGAAGAGGAAATGAGTATTACACTTAAGGAGCTTATAAATGTTCATGCAGGAGGGGTTGTCGGAGGATGGGATAACCTACAAGCCGTAATACCAGGGGGCTCGTCAATGCCATTAATACCTAAAGAAAAATGTGATACTTTAACAATGGATTTCGACTCTCTCGCAGCAGAAAAAAGTGGCCTTGGAACAGCTGGTGTAGTCGTTATTAACAAAGACCAAGATATAATCAAATGTATGGCTAGGATTGCAAGATTTTATAAACACGAAAGTTGTGGTCAATGTACTCCATGCAGAGAAGGATCTGGTTGGATGTGGAGAATGCTTGAAAGAATGTCTAAGGGGGAAGCCTCAAAAGATGAGGTAGATATGCTTTTAGATGTAACGAAACAAATTGAAGGCCATACTATATGTGCATTTGGTGAGGGATCCTCATGGCCTGTTCAAGGTCTTTTAAGACATTTTAGAAAAGAAATAGAAAAAAGAAATAACTTCGATCCACTTATAAAAAAAGATAGAAATGTTCCATATCTTGTTGATCAACATTTGTTGGAGAAATAATGATTAAATTAAAGGTAAATGATCAAGATATTGAGATAGATGATGGTTTGACTGTTCTCCAGGCTTGCGAAAAAGCCGGTGCTGAAATTCCAAGATTTTGTTATCACGAAAAGCTATCTATAGCTGGAAATTGTCGTATGTGTTTGGTTGAGATGGAAAAATCACCAAAACCAATAGCATCATGCGCGATGCCAGCGACCGATGGTATGGTTATTAAAACGAATACAGAAAAAGTTGAAAAAGCTAGAAAAGGTGTAATGGAATTCTTACTTGCAAACCATCCTCTTGATTGCCCTGTTTGTGATCAAGGAGGAGAATGTGATTTACAAGATCAATCGATGTATTATGGTATTGATAAATCTAGGTACAAGGAAAATAAGAGACATGTACCAGAAAAATATATGGGTCCTCTAATAAAGACACAGATGACTAGATGTATTCATTGCACAAGATGCATAAGATTTGCCACTGAAATTGCTGGAGTTCCAGAAATTGGAGCGATTGGTAGAGGCGAAGATATGCAGATCACAACTTATCTTGAACAAGCAATGCAGTCAGAGCTTTCAGCTAATGTAATTGATTTATGCCCAGTTGGAGCGTTGACTTCAAAACCTTATGTTTTTGAGGCAAGGCCTTGGGAACTTAAAAAGACAGAAACCATTGATGTTATGGACGCTGTAGGTTCAAATATTCGGGTGGATACTTATGGCTGGGAAGTAAAAAGAGTATTACCACTGATAAATGAGGATATAAATGAAGAATGGATATCTGATAAAACTAGATACTCCTGTGATGGTCTCAAAAATCAAAGGTTAGATCATCCATATTCCAAGATAAATGGGAAATTAACAAAAACTTCCTGGAAAGATGCATATCAAAAAATTGTTCAAAGAGTAAAAGCAACATCAAAAGATAAAATTGCTGCTTTTACAGGAGATTTAATAAATATGGAAAATATGTTTTCAATAAAGGAATTTTTTGAGAAAATTATAGGAAATAAAAATATAGAGTCTAGAGCTTGTAACAAGTACGTAAATCTTAATGATAGAGAAAATTATTTATTTAATTCAAGCATTAATGGGATTGAGGAAAGTGATCTTTTAATTTTAGTAGGAACAAATCCTAGGTATGAAGCCACAATGTTAAACTCTAGAATAAGGAAGTCTTATTTAAATAATAAAACTGAAATATTTTCTTTTACCGATGTTGGTGATTTAACTTATCCATATAGTGTTATCAAAGGTCATACAAACTCTTTCAGGGAGTTTTTAGAAAGCAAAGGAGATTTATTTGAAAAATATAAAAATTCAAAAAAACCAATTATAATTTTTGGATCTTCTTTTTTTAAAATTAAATCAGCAGAATATTTGTTTAATAAGACAAAAGGTTTTTTAAAAGAAAATGTGAAACCCGAAAAAAACTGGAACCCACTTAATATTATCTCAAAAAATGCGTCAGAGGTTGGTGCGTATAACCTAGGGATTGTAAGTGGAAATAATGGGTATAATAAAAATCTTGAATATTTAAAAAAAAATATCTTTGAAGTAATTTTTTTGTTTGGACAAGATGATCTTGAAATTAAGAAAGAAAATGAGTTTATTGTTTACATTGGACATCATGGTGATAAAGGTGCTGAGCTTGCAGATGTAATTTTACCTTGTCCTGCATTCACTGAGCAAGATGGTTATTATACTAATTTAGAGGGTAAAATTCAAAAAGCTTATAAAGCTACATACGCTCCAGGAGATGCTAAAGAGGAATGGCTTATTATTAATGAATTGTCAAATTTACTTAAAGGCAAAATTTTATTTAAGGACAGAGAATATTTAATCGACTCAATGAGAAATTTTTTAAAAATAAATACAAAACCAGAGTGTATAATCGGTGATGGGAAATTTTATGACGAGATTTTTAATATAGATAATATTGATTATTATTATTCAAATGTAATTTCTAGAGCTTCAAAAACTATGACAGAATGTAGAAATTTAAGATTGAGTTTAAAAAAAACAGGCACCGAGGGTTAGATGGAAGCATACCTTGAAACTTTATTTTTTGAGACATATAAAATTGTTTTTTTAATTCTTCCAGTTTTAACAGCAGTAGCCCTTGTAGTTTGGTTAGATAGAAGAGTTTGGGCTTTTGTTCAAAAGAGGCGTGGACCAAACGTAGTTGGACCTTTTGGTTTATTTCAATCTTTAGCGGATGCACTGAAATATATTTTTAAAGAGATAATAATTCCTGCCACATCGAATAAAATAATTTTTATTTTAGCTCCGATAGTCACTATGACATTAGCATTAATAGCCTGGGCCGTCATACCATTTGGGGAAAACTTAGTTTTAGCAGACCTAAATGTTGGTATATTATATATCTTTGCTGTGTCATCATTGGGTGTTTATGGAATAATAATGGGAGGCTGGGCATCTAATTCGAAATATCCTTTCTTTGGATCAATAAGATCCGCTGCGCAAATGGTCTCTTATGAAGTATCAATAGGCGTAATAATAATTAATGTTTTGCTATGTGTTGGGTCACTGAATTTAACTGATATAGTTCTAGCACAGTCAGAAATGTGGTTTATTCTTCCACTTTTTCCAATGTTTGTAATTTTTTTTATTTCTGCTTTAGCAGAAACAAACAGACCACCCTTTGATTTACCAGAAGCAGAGGCAGAATTAGTAGCAGGTTACCAAACTGAATACTCTGGAATGATGTATGCAATGTTTTGGCTTGGGGAATATGCAAATATTCTTTTAATGTGTGCCATAGGTTCGATTTTATTTTTGGGTGGTTGGCTTCCGCCACTAGATATTTACCCATTAAATATTCTACCGAGTCCCATTTGGATTATACTTAAAATGACATTTTTATTTATACTTTTTGCATTAGTTAAAGCAATTGTGCCTAGGTATAGATATGATCAACTTATGAGGTTAGGTTGGAAAATATTTTTACCATTTTCACTATTTTATGTTGTTTTAACTTCCAGCTTTTTACTATATTTTGATCTCTTGCCAATGAACTAATTATGAAAATATCTAGATTTTTAAAAACTGTATTTCTTTTTGATTTTATAACAGGTTTATTTATGGCTATTAAAGAGATTTTTCAAACCAAAAAGACACTAAATTATCCTTTTGAAAAAGGTCAAGTTAGCCCACGAGCTAGAGGTGAACATGCTTTAAGAAGATATCCAAATGGGGAAGAAAGATGCATAGCATGTAAACTATGCGAAGCCGTTTGCCCAGCACAAGCTATAACTATCGAGTCAGCAGAGAGAGAAGATGGTAGCAGAAAAACAACAAGGTACGATATAGATATGCTAAAGTGTATTTACTGTGGGTTATGTGAGGAATCTTGTCCAGTAGATGCAATTGTACAAGGTCCTAACTTTGAGTTTGCAACAGAAACACGTGAGGAGCTCTATTATAATAAAGAAAAACTACTTGAGAATGGTGATAAATGGGAAAATATTTTAGAGGCAAACATTAAGGCTGATAACGCTCATAGATAAATGATAATTCATTCTATTTTTTTTTATATTTTTTCTTTAATTGCAATAGTATCTGCAATTATGGTTACTGTATCTAGAAATACAGTGCATTCTGTTTTTTTTCTAATTTTAGATTTTGTAAGTATTTCTTGTTTATTTATTATGGGAGGTGCTGAATTCCTAGGTATGATAATGTTGATAGTTTATGTTGGAGCCGTTGCAGTTTTATTTTTATTTGTTGTAATGATGCTTAACGTAACTCAACAAGAAAATGAGTGGTTTCAGAGTAAAAAAAGCAAAGCCAAATCAAGCTCTCATATTCCAATAGGTTTTTTAATAAGTACAATTATATTTTTTGAATTAATAATTGTAATCGGTGGATGGAAATTAAAGCCTGAGCTTAGTGAGTCCTTTAATCTAAGTGTAAATAATGATTTAACAAATACCCATCAAATTGGCTACGTTTTATATACTGATTATATTCATCTGTTTCAAATTTCAGGGATGATACTATTGGTTTCCATGATTGGCGCTATTGTTCTTACTTATAGAAAAAAAGAAGGTTTAAAACGTCAAAGTTATATAAAACAGATTAGTAGAGATAGAAGCTCAGGGGTTGAGGCTCTAGAAGTTGAAAAAAATAAAGGAGTTAGTATAGATGTTTGATGTTGGTTTAGGTCACTATTTAACTTTAGGTGCAATAATTTTTACAATAGGTATCGCAGGTATTTTTTTAAATAGAAAGAATATAATTGTAATTTTGATGAGCATTGAACTTATTTTACTAGCAGTCAATATAAACCTAGTTGCATTCTCTTCTTTTTTAAATGAATTAACAGGACAAATTTTTACCCTCTTTATTCTAACTGTTGCTGCAGCTGAGGCAGCAATTGGTTTAGCGATTATTGTAGTTTACTTTAGAAATACTGGAACTATACGTGTCGAAGAAATAGACAAATTGAAGGGTTAGAATGGAATATTTCATACTTTTCCTTCCACTCTTTGCATCGATAATTTCAGGTTTTTTTGGTAATAAAATCGGTCAAAGAAAATCGGAGATTATAACAAGCTCTTTTGTCACTATTTCTGCAGTTTTATCAATGATTATTTTTTATAATGTTTTGGTTAATCAATACGAAAATAATTTATTAATTGCAACATGGATTAATTCGGGCTCTTTAAATGTAAATTGGTCAATAAAAATTGACTCTCTATCTTCTATTATGTTTGTGGTAGTAACTTTAGTTTCGTCAATCGTGCATATTTATTCTATTGGGTATATGTCTCACGATCCACACAAATCAAGATTTATGTCCTACCTATCTTTATTTACATTTTCAATGTTGACATTGGTTAGTTCGGATAACTTCTTGCAATTATTTTTTGGCTGGGAGGGTGTTGGATTATGTTCATATTTTCTAATTGGATTTTGGTTCAAAAGGGATAAAGCTAACGCAGCAGCAATAAAAGCTTTTCTTGTAAATAGAGTTGGTGACTTTGGTTTAGCTCTTGGTATTTTTTTAATTTTCTACTTATTTGGCAGCGTAAACTATATTGACGTTTTTAATCAGATATACTTAATTGAAAATAAAAATTTACAATTTTTAGGTTTAAGCTTTAATATAATAAATCTTATTTGTTTTTTTTTATTTATTGGGGCGATGGGCAAATCAGCTCAAATCTTTCTTCACACTTGGCTGCCTGACGCGATGGAGGGACCTACACCTGTATCTGCACTTATACATGCAGCAACAATGGTTACAGCAGGTGTTTTTTTAGTTGTAAGGTGTTCACCTATCTTTGAATATTCTCCAATTATACTTGGAATGATAACAGTAGTTGGTATGACTACCGCCCTTTTCGCAGCTAGTATTGCTATTGTACAAAATGATATTAAAAAAATTATTGCTTATTCAACCTGTAGTCAATTAGGATATATGTTTTTTGCAGCTGGTGTTGGTGCATACAATATTGCAATGTTTCATTTATTTACACATGCCTTTTTTAAAGCATTACTTTTTTTAGGCGCTGGTTCCGTAATCCATTCATTTAACGACGAACAAAATATAACTGAAATGGGTGGTGTTTATAAAAAAATTCCCTACACTTATATTTTAATGATAATTGGCACACTTGCATTAACAGGTTTCCCCTTTTTATCTGGTTTTTATTCTAAAGATGCTATAATCGAATTCGCATATTTAAAAGGCTCATTTTTAGGATATATCGCTGCTACTATTGGTATATTAACTGCTATTTTAACTTCTATTTATTCGTGGAGACTTATTTTTAAAACTTTTCATGGAAATTATAATAATAAAAAAATTTCATTTGAAAAAATGCACGAGTCCCCCGCAATAATGCTTGTGCCTTTATTTGTTTTAGCAATTGGCTCGATATTTTCAGGCTATATATTTAAAGATATTTTCTTTGACACAACCGGGTTTAATAATTTATGGAGTTCTTCTATAACCTTTTTAGAGCCTCTTAGTTTAGAACATCCACCTAAATGGTTCATTTTAACTACACCTATATTAGTCATTTTAAGCATTCCCATAGCATATTACCTTTTTGTGATTAATAAGGACATACCAAAAGTTCTAATCGATGCTAATAGGCCAATCTTTTTATTTCTGAAAAATAAGTGGTACTTTGATGAATTGTACGATTTTTTATTTGTAAATCCTTGTAAAAAAATAGGCTATTTTTTTTGGAAATCCATAGATAATTCTACAATAGACAAATTCGGGCCAGATGGAATATCGATACTTATTAAAAAAATTTCTAACAAGGCAGTTAAATTTCAGAGTGGCTTTATATACCAATATGCATTTATTATGCTCTTAGGTTTTTCTGTATTGTTAACAATATTAATTATTAACTAATGGAATTTCCAATAATATCATCGTTAATACTTTTACCATTTGTAGGTTCCTTGTTTATTTTTTTTGTTAAATCAAATAAATCTAATAATTCGATTAAATATGTTTCTTTATTTATAACTTTAGCTAATTTTATTTTATCAATTTACTTGTGGATAATATTCGATAAGTCTTCAAGCAATTTTCAATTTGTTGAAAACAGAGAGTGGTTAATGGGTTTGATAAATTATAAAGTTGGAATAGATGGCATATCTATACTTTTTGTTATCTTAACAACGTTAGTTACGCCACTGTGCGTGCTATCAGTTAATTCAACTATTAAATATAAATTAAAAGAATTCTTAATTGCAATTTTATTAATGGAGACATTAATGATCGGCGTTTTTTGTTCAATGGACTTGGTTGTGTTTTACTTATTCTTCGAAGGTGGATTAATACCAATGTTTTTAATTATAGGAATTTGGGGAGGTGAAAGGCGAGTATATTCAGCATTCAAATTTTTCTTATACACTTTATTAGGATCAGTTTTAATGCTTGTAGCAATTCTTACAATTTATTGGATAGCCGGCACAACTGATATTGAGAAATTATACGAAATGGGAATTTCATCGGAATATCAAAAGATATTATGGCTCGCTTTTTTTAGTTCATTTGCTGTAAAAACACCTATGTGGCCAGTCCATACATGGCTTCCAGATGCTCATGTAGAGGCTCCGACAGCTGGCTCTGTTCTCCTTGCAGCAATACTTCTTAAGATGGCTGGATATGGCTTCATTAGATTTTCAGTTGGATTGTTCCCTGTTGCATCAGAATACTTTGTGCCTTTAGTTTACACCCTAAGTATAATTGCAATAATTTACACATCGTTAGTAGCCCTAATGCAAGAAGACATGAAAAAATTAATAGCATATTCATCTGTTGCTCATATGGGCTTTGTGACATTGGGAATTTTTACTATGACGGAGCAGGGTATAGAAGGAAGTATTTTTCAGATGATTAGCCATGGACTTGTATCAGCCGCCCTCTTTTTAAGTGTTGGTGTGATTTATGAAAGAAACCATTCACGAATTATTAAGGACTATGGAGGTTTAGTTTCTGTAATGCCAAATTATGCAGTCGTTTTAATGATATTTACTCTAGGTGCAGTTGGTTTGCCTGGCACTACAGGTTTCGTTGGTGAATTTCTAATTTTGATGGGAACATTTAAAAAAAGCTTTTTAGCGGCTTTTTTAGCTAGCATTGGTGTAATCCTAAGTGCAGCATATATGTTATGGTTATATAGAAGAGTTATATTTGGTAAGTTAGAAAAAAGCAATCTTATTACTATGGGTGATTTAAATAAATCTGAAATGTTAATTTTGTGGATATTGGCAATTCCTATTTTAGTCTTTGGTTTCTATCCTGAGCCTTTATTTAATACAATTACTCAAAGTGTTACAAACTTTTTAGACATGTATAATTCAAACATCGAAATTTATTTAGCGAATAAAGAATAATGATTAATTTAAATTTTGTTTATCCTGAGATATTCCTATCGATATCATTAATGGTAATGCTTTTAATTGGTGTATTTAAAAAAGAAAGTTCAAATATAGTATATATCTTATCAATATTTTCTTTAATAATTTTATTAGTTTTAAATTTTAATTTATTTGATAAACGAGAAATTTATTTGTTCAACGAGGGGTTTAAAATTGATTTTTTATCAACTTTCATGAAGGTTTTGATTATAAGTTCTGGAATTTTTGTGATGTTATCATCATCTATATATCTTAAAGCAACAAAAATTTTTAAGATTGAGTATCCGATTTTGTTGTTAAGTTCAATATTAGGCATGATGATAATGATAAGCTCAAACGACCTTATTGTTTTTTATATGGGTTTAGAATTGCAATCTTTAGCTCTATATGTTTTAGCATCTTTTAATCGAGATAATCAGCTATCTTCTGAGTCAGGATTGAAATATTTTGTTTTAAGTGCGCTATCCTCAGGTTTGTTGCTTTATGGCTGTTCTTTAATTTATGGTTTTTCAGGTACTACTAATTTTAATCAAATTTCTTTGAATATTAATGAGGTTCAATATGGTCTTACTCTCGGTATAGTATTCATATTAGTTGGTTTATCCTTTAAAATTTCTGCAGTGCCTTTTCATATGTGGGCTCCTGATGTATACGCTGGATCACCAACATCTGTTACAATGTTTTTTGCAATTTTACCTAAAGTAGCAGCGCTTACAGTCTTCATTAAATTTTTGTATATTCCATTTATCAACCTCATTGATCAGTGGCAAATAATATTAATTTTTTTATCAATTTCCTCAATGATTTTTGGTGCTGTTGCAGCAATAGGACAAGAAAATTTAAAAAGATTAATGGCATATAGCTCTATAAGTCATATGGGATTTGCTCTTGCTGGTCTTTCTGTGGGAACTAATGAGGGCATACAGAGTTCAATAGTTTATGTTTCAATATATTTGGTAATGAATTTAGCATTTTTTAGCTGTTTATTTATGCTAAAAAGAAACAATAGTTATTTTGAAAATATAGATGATTTATCTGGGCTATCCAAGAATCATCCACTTTTATCATTATCAATGATGATAACTCTTTTTTCTTTAGCAGGCATACCACCTTTAGCTGGTTTCTTCGCAAAATTTTATATTTTTTTAGCTGTTGTTAAGGAGGAAATGTATTTTTTAGCTATTATTGGTCTATTATCAACTGTAATAGCTGCATTTTATTACTTAAGAATAATTAAGATAATTTATTTTGATCCTGAAAAAGAAAAATTTGATTCAGACCACAATATAGGACTAAAATTTACATTAATTATTTCAACAATATTAATATTAATATATTTTGTATTTCCTAGTTCTTTAACAAATGTCATCTCAAATATAAATATTTTATAAATGAGATTAAAAAAATTTGCTTATAAAAAAGTTGGGAGCACAAATAACATCGCAATTAAGAAGATAAATTCAGGCTTTAAAAATGGGATAATTGTTTCAGACATGCAAAATAAAGGGAGAGGAAGATTTTCAAAAAAATGGATATCTATTAAAGGTAATTTGTTTACAACAATTTTTTATCAAATCGAAAATAATTCAAGCATAAAGCAACTTACAAAATTTAATAAGGATTTAATAACTAAATGTTTAAAAAAATACACTAAACATAAATTACAATTTAAATTCCCTAACGACATTCTTATAAATAACCATAAAATTTGTGGAATCCTTCAAGAAATTATTACTAAAAATAAAAAAAAATATATGATTGTTGGTATTGGCATTAATGTTGTTGAAAGCCCTATCTTAAAAGATTACAAAACCTCTTACATAAATAAATTTTTAAAAAAAAGAATTTCAAAGGAAATGCTATTCAAAAATCTAAAATTTATTTTTGAAAAAAACTTGAGAGAATTTTAAATGTTTATAATTGGCGATATTGGCAATACAGAAACTAAAATTTGTTTAACTAGCTATAAAGGTAGAATATTAAATAAGATCATTTTAAGAACAAATTTAATTACAAATAAATACTTTAATTCAAAATTGAAATTACTTACTAAAAAAAATGGAAATATAAAAAAGATCTTGTTTTGTAGTGTTGTCCCAGCGATTTATCGAATTGTAAAAAAGAGTCTAGAAAGAAAATTTAAATTAAAATGCAGAGAGATAAAGGATTTAAATTTTACAAACTTTATTAAAGTTTTAGTTAATAAAAAACAAATAGGATCTGATAGACTTGCTAATGCTATCAGCGTTATAGATAAACAAAAAAATCTTATTATTGTTGACTTTGGAACAGCAACTACATTTGATGTAATAAGAAATAAAAAATATTATGGTGGTGTTATTGCTCCTGGAATTGAATTGTCACTCTCAAGCTTGACTAATAAAGCGACATTAATACCTGAAGTTAAACTATCAAGAACTAAAAAAATTATAGGAAAAAATACGATTTCTTCAGTTAATAATGGTTTTTTTTTTGGATATGTAGGCTTGATAGAGAATATTGTTAAAATGATATCAATTGAGAGTAAGACTAAATATAAAGTAATTTTTACTGGCGGTCTTGCAAATCAATTCAATAAATCTTTATCATTTAAACCTTTTGTTGATAGAGAGTTAACATTAAAAGGGTTATTGAAAATTATAAGAAAAATATAAATTTATGAACAAAGAGCTATTATTTTGTCCATTGGGTGGGGCTGGTGAAATTGGAATGAATATGAATTTATATGCCTACGGCGAACCTGGGAATCAAAAATGGATTATAGTCGATTTAGGTGTTACGTTTGCTGATGATACTGTTCCTGGTATTGATTTAATTTACCCTGATATAGGTTTTGTAGAGGGTAAAAAAGAAAATTTACTAGGAATAATATTAACGCACGCTCATGAAGATCATATTGGAGCTGTTCCGTATGTATGGTCAAAATTGAAATGTAATATTTACGCAACACCTTTCACGGCGTTTTTAGTTTTAGAGAAATTTAAGGAAAGAAAAATTGATATTTCTAATTACTTAAAAATAGTAAAATTAGAAGACTCATTAAATCTTGAACCATTTAATATTGAGTTTATTAATTTAACCCACTCAATCCTAGAGCCAAATGGTCTAAAAATTAAAACACCTGTAGGGAATATTTTTCATACAGCAGATTGGAAAATTGATCCAAAGCCTCTTGTAGGAAAAAACCTAAATATTAAAAGATTGAAAGAAATTGGTAGTGAGGGAATACTAGCAATGGTCTGTGATTCAACAAATATTTTTAGTGTTGGAAGATCAGGATCGGAAGATGATGTAAGAATCAATATGATTAAAATCATATCTAGATTAAAAAAAAGAATTATAGTTACATCTTTTGCTTCAAATGTAGCCAGGATGGCAACTGTTTTTTATTGTGCAGAAAAATCTGGAAGACAAATATCGTTAGTTGGTAGGTCGATGCAAAGAATTTATAAAGCTGCAAAAAATTGTGGCTATTTAAAAGACTGTATAGAACCTATTGATCCACGTGATGCTAAAAATATTCCAAAGAATAAATTAATTTATCTTTGCACTGGAAGCCAGGGTGAGCCTATGGGAGCCATGAACAGAATTTCAAACTTTGTACACCCTGATGTTTTTGTAGAACCAGGTGATGCTGTAATATTTTCATCAAAAATAATTCCTGGAAACGAAAAAAAACTATACAAATTGCATAATCAACTAGTTAGAGAAGGTATAGAAGTAATTTCAGAGGAAACTGATTTTGTTCATGTTTCTGGTCATCCAAACAGAGATGAATTAAAAGATATGTATAGTTGGATCAAACCAAATTCATTAATACCAGTTCATGGTGAACAGAGACATTTACTTGAACATATTACTTTTGCAAAAGAAATGAAAATTAAATACCCGATAAAAGTTGAAAATGGTGATATTGTTAGAATTTATCCAGGAAGTTCTCCGGAGGTTTATGATAAAGCTCCCTATGGTAAAATATATTTAGATGGAAAGATAGGTGTGGAAGAGGATGCAAAATCTATTAAAGAAAGGAAAAATCTTTCAATAAGTGGATACTTAAATATTGTTTTAGCAATAAACTCTAAGGGCAATCTTCATGATAAACCAATTATTCATTTTAAAGGACTACCAATCAATGATAAAAATGATTTTATCTTCGCCATGCAAGAAGATATCGAAAAATGTTTAAAAACATTTTCCCTAAATAACAAGAAACAAGAAGAAAATTTACTAGAGACTATCAAACTTATTAGCAGAAAAATTTGCAAGGAAAAGACTGGAAAAAAACCTATAACCAATATAAATCTAATAAGACTATAAATATGTATTTTTCTAAATTATTTATTCCTATACTTAAAAATAATCCTTCTGAAGCAAAAATAAAATCTCATCAATTAATGTTAAGAACTGGCATGATCAAACAGTCATCGGCAGGAATATATTCTTGGTTACCCTTAGGCTTTAAAATTATGAAGAAAATTGAAAAAATTGTAAGAGAAGAACAAGATAAAATTGGAGTTCAAGAAATGTTGATGCCCACAATTCAGTCAAGCGATATTTGGAAAGAAAGTGGTAGATACGAAGATTATGGTGAAGAAATGTTAAGAATTAAAGACAGGCAAAATAGAGAAATGCTATATGGCCCTACAAATGAAGAATTGATAACAGAAATTTTTAGATCATCAATTAAATCTTATAAATCATTACCTCAATTACTATATCATATACAATGGAAATTTAGAGATGAATTAAGACCAAGATTTGGTGTTATGCGTTGTAGAGAATTTTACATGAAAGATGCATATTCTTTTGATCTTAATGACGATGAAGCTAATTTTTCTTACAATAAATTTTTCTTAGCATATTTGAGAACCTTTAAAAGATTAAAGTTGTCCGCTATACCAATGGCTGCAGATACAGGTCCTATTGGTGGCAATCTTTCGCATGAGTTTATAATTATCGCAGAAACAGGGGAAAGTAAAATTTATGCTGATAAAAGAATTTTTAATGTAAAACATGATGCTGTTAATCTAGACAAACAATCTCTTCACAATTTAAGAAATGAATATGAAAATTATTATGCTGTAACGGATGAAAAATTTAATAAAAAAAAATTTGATGAAAATGTTTCTTCTGAAAATAAACTAGAAACAAAAGGTATTGAAGTGGGTCACATATTTTATTTTGGCGACAAATATTCTAAACCTCTTCAAGCTTCAGTTGATTATAATGGTAAAAAAGAGTTTGTAAAAATGGGTTCTTATGGCGTTGGTGTATCCAGGCTAGTTGGTGCTATTATTGAGGCTAAATACGATGAAAAAAATGAAATAATGAATTGGCCTATTTCAATAGCTCCATACCATTGTGCTATTTTACCGTTATTAAATAAGAATGATAAATCTAACCTTGTTAAGGCAAATAAAATCTGTGAAATTCTTAAAAGTAAAAAAATTGACACAATTATTGATGATACTGAGGATGGTTTAACATCAAAAATGAAAAAATTCAATTTACTAGGCGTACCCTATCAAATAATACTTGGTAAAAATACTGATGATAAATTGTTAGAATTTAATATAGTTGGCAAAGAAACTAAAAGTTTAGACATTTCACAAATTTCGAAAATAATTAATACAGATAATATAAATTGATATCAAAATTAGAAAAAAAAATCATTTTTAGATATTTAAAAACCAAAAAAAAGGACGGGTTTGTAAATATTATTTCAATATTTTCATTTATAGGAATAAGTCTTGGGGTTGCTGTTCTTATCATAGTAATGTCGGTGATGAATGGTTTTAGATCTGAGTTAATAAATAAAATAGTAGGTTTTAATCCCCATGTTACAATCAAACCATATGATCATGTTATTGATATAAATAAATTTAAAAAACAGGAAATCGATGAAATCACTAAATTATTTTTAGTTAGCAACAATAGTGAGGGAGTTATAATAAATAAAGACTATACAAAAGGAATTATATTAAGGGGATATACAAGAAAAAGTTTTGAAAAGTTAGATTTGGTCAAAAAAAAAAATTTTAGGGGTAATAAAAAATTAAATATTAAACATATATCAATTGGAAAAGAATTGAGCTTTATACTAAATATTGGAATCGGTGAAAAAATATCAATTATGTCTCCATTTGGTGTCAATACGATTATTGGCTCTTTGCCTAAACAAGAAACTTATATAGTAGACTCAATTTTTGACAGTGGGCTTAATGAGTTTGATGTAAATGTTGCTTTTATTAATATTAATGATTTAGAAAACCTTTTCAATCTAAATAAGGAAAAAAGATTTGTAGAGCTATATCTTAAAAATCCGTCAAAAATTGATTCTGCAAAGAAGAAAATAATAAAAAATTTTCCAAATCATTTTATATTCTCTTGGAACGATACAAATAAGTCTTTATTTTCTGCACTTAAAGTTGAGAGAAATGTAATGTTTATAATCCTATCTTTAATAATAATTGTTGCAGCATTTAATATAATTTCAGGTTTAACTATATTAGTTAAAAATAAAACAAGGGAGATTGCCATTCTAAAATCTATAGGTGTAAAAAATCTTTCAATAAAGAAAATTTTTTTTATGATTGGATTACTTATAGGTTTTTTTGCTACGGTCTTTGGTATCGTTCTTGGTATCATTTTTTCTATATACATTGAAGAATTGAGAATTTTTTTAAGTGTCGTGTTTAACATTTCCATTTTTCCTGAAGAAATATATTTTTTGAGCAAAATGCCCTCAGAAATTAATTTTATATCGATTTGTATTATAGGTCTTGTATCCATTGTAATTACATCTATTGTCTCTTTTTATCCAGCAGGCAAAGCTGCTAGATTAGATCCAATTAAATCTTTAAAATATGACTAAAGTATCTATTAAATTACAAGGTATTAGTAAAAAATTTGAAAAAGGAAATATTAATGTTTTAAAAAATATTAATTATACTTTCAAAAAAGGACTTACTTACTCAGTAATTGGTCCTTCAGGTTCAGGCAAATCTACATTACTAAATCTATTGTCATTGGTCGATAGACCTACAAAAGGTAAAATAAAAATAAATAATATAAATATAAATTTTAATGATTATGATTATAATGATAATTTAAGAGGTACTAAGATAGGAATTGTTTATCAAGATAGAAACCTGCTAACAGATTTCACTGCTTTAGAAAATACATATTTACCAAGTCTTTTGTTAAGCAACAATGAGGAAAAGGCATTCAAGGATGCGAAAAAGCTCATCAAAAGTGTTGGATTAACAAAGAGGTTGAATCATTATCCATCTGAACTATCAGGGGGTGAAGCACAAAGAATCGCTATTGCAAGAGCATTAATTAATTCACCAGAAATAATACTCGCAGATGAGCCAACTGGCAATTTAGATCATAGGAATTCACAATCAATATTTAACATAATTTTAAAGCTTAAAAATAAAAATAGAACAATAATCTATGCAACCCATAATATGCATTTTGCTAAAATGGCTGATTGTAAATTGCAATTAAGTAATGGTATTATAAAAAAATATCATGTTAAAGGTTAATAATAATAACGAGTTTAATCATTTTAAAATTCATACTCAATATTCAATTTGCGAAGGAGCAATAAAAATAGAAGATCTTAAGGACTTTTGCAAAGCCAACAAAACAAAGTGTCTTGGAATTTCAGATACTTCAAATTTAAGCGGTGCTTTAGAGTTTTCAGATATAGTTTCAAAAACGGGGACAAAACCGATTATAGGCACTCAAATTTTATTTAAACATGAAAATGAAATTGGTTTGTTGCCACTTTTTTCTATTAATGAAGCTGGTTATAGAAGAATTATCGAACTATCATCTAAATCATACTTAGAAAATGATAGCTTATCGAACCCACATTGTTTGTTGAACGATCTTTTTAGTAGAAATGATGGCATTGTAGTGATGTCAGGCACAATAAATGGTCTTTTTGGAAAGATGTTTAACAAGGGAAATCTATTAGAAGTCGAAAAATTGTATATTAATCTCTCAAAATTATTTAAAAACAATTTTTATATAGAAATTCAAAGACATAATGATCAGAATGAAACACAATTTGAAAATTTTAATTTAACTTTATCAGGAAAGTTAGATATACCGATAATAGCCTCACAAGAAGTTTTTTATTTAGATAAATCAATGCATGATGCACATGAGGCTTTGATATGTATTGGCCAAAAATCTTATTTAAATGATAAGAATAGACTGAGTTATTCTAGTGAACATTATTTAAAAAGTAATGATGAAATGCTTGATTTATTCAAAGATCTACCGGAAGCGCTTGAAAATAATTTTAATTTTGCAAAAAGATGTAATTATAGAC
>CACKWQ010000014.1 GCA_902603925.1 uncultured Pelagibacteraceae bacterium
TTTATTCAGTCAATTAACAGAATATTGCAAATTATATAAAAGTGAAATTAAGTCTGATAAAAAAGAAAAGATCAAAAAATCACTCACTTTCCTGAAAAATAAGGCAAAAACTTTGGAAGATATATTTAATAATGGTCAATATATTATTAGAGATGAGGTCAATTTTAATAAGGATGATGTTAAATTAATTGATGATAAAGCAAGAAAAGTAATTTCTGATTTTAATGCTCAATTTAAAAAAATAGATCTGCCTTCTCGAGAAATTTTGGAACCAATAGTAAATGGGCTCATAAAATCTCACGATACAAATTTTAAGGGTGTTGGACAGCCATTAAGGATTGCACTGACAGGTTCGAAGTTTGGACCCGGTATATATGATATAATTTTGTCTTTAGGAAAAGAGGAAGTTCAAAAACGACTAACTGCTAAGATAGCTTGAAACTACTGCTGAAGCTTCTGCTGATGAAGAAGTTTTAGATTTGATCTCCTTTAAAGTATTATTCACATCGAGAATTTGTTTTTTCATAAGTTCGGGGTTTTTTAAAAAGTATACTACAGATCTAAAAATTTCTTTTGAATTACATTCTTTTTGAATTAATTCTGGAATTATTTCTTTTTGGTTAATTATATTAATTATATTTGCAAATTTGGTCTTAACTAAAAACTTTACAATAAAAAAATTAATAAAATTCATTTTATAAACTACTATAGACGGAATTTTTGCATTACAGATTTCAAGAGAAACCGTTCCAGATTTTGACACAGCAAACACTGAGCTTGATAATATTTGTGATTTTATCTTTTCGTCTGATATCACCTCAACATTATTAAAGTTTATTTTCTTAACTTCATCTTTGATAAAATCTATATTTTGATCAGTTGCATGGAAAATAAAATTGTATTCGTTAAATTTTTCATTCATTAATTTAATAAAATCTATTAAGATTGGTAAAAGAATATTCGTTTCAGATGTTCGGCTTCCAGCAAATAAAGATATAATTTTTTTATTTTCATCAATTATATTTGATAAATTTGTTTTAACATTTTCTTTATTTTCAAGTAAAGGATGACCAACAAAAGTATTCTGAATATTTTCTTTATCAAAATATTTTTTTTCAAAATTGAATAATAATAAAACATGGTCTAAAAACTTTTTAAATTTTTTTACCCTACCCTCTCTCCATACCCATACTTGTGGTGCAACATAATGTATTGTTTTGATATTAGGATTTATACTTTTCACTTTTTCAGCAACTCTTAAAGTAAAATCTGGGCTATCAACACTAAATAATATATCTGGATTAAATTGAATTATTTTTTTTACAGTTTCATTTATTTTATTTCTTATTTTAAATAAATTTAAAATAACGCTGGTGAAACCTATATAAGTTATTTCTTTGAGATCATATATTGATTTGATACCAAGTTTATTTAAATGAAAACCTCCAACACTTAAATATTCTATATCTGAATGATTTTGTTGAAGTTTAGTAATTACTGTTGATGCTAATTTATCTCCCGAAGGTTCACCAGTTAATATAAAGATTTTTTTCATTTCACCGAAATAAACATCTTATTTTTATTAGCAAAGTTGATGCATTTATTTTTGTCTAAAAATACATGTTGTTTACCTTTTACAACAATACCTTTTAATCCAGCCATTTTACTTTGTTTTAAAGTTTTTAATCCAATTGTAGGTAAATCAACTCTAAGGTCTTGTTTCTTTTTTGGAAACTTAACTAAAACACCATGATTACGAAATTTTTTACTTTTACTTTTTTCGAGCAATTTTTTTGTACCACCTTTTCCCTCTATAAAAACTAATTTATTATTTCTGACAACTGCACCTTGACTATAATTATACTGTTTTAAATTATTTAGAATTTTGATAGCCTTATTAATATCTAATTGATCCTTATGATTAGGTTTTATCTTTGAATAATTACCTTTTTTAAGGGTAAGCTCTGGATTAAATTTGAGTGAATTTTCAGTCTTTATTTTGTTTTGATACAATATTTTAATTATTTCCTTCAAAATTGCAGCATCACCAAGCTTAGACGATTTGATTATTCTTGAAATGTAATAAATTCCTTTAAAGTCTAACTTTAGCTTAGAAAAGTTCGGCTTGTTAACTTTGCCTGCAAATAACACTTTTTTACACCTATTCTCCTTGAGAATATTAATTATTTTACCAAATTGACCTATAGAAACCGAATAAGATTTACTATCTTTTTTAAATTTTTTGGATGTGGATAAATCTATTATTAAATACCTTATTTTTCTTTTTCTGATTGTCTTAAGTATTTTGCTCGGAAAATCTGTGTCACCAAAAATTAATCCTATCATTTTACGAAAATGGTGTACAAATAGACCTTTTTTTATCCTTAATGATAAATTCTATTACTTCTTTAACTAATGGATTTTCCTTAAATGAACCATTTAATTTGCTTATATTTTCATTAATATTTTTAGTAGCGAAAATCTCCTTATAAGCCTCGCTTAAGCCTAAAATATCCTTATTTTCAAATTTAGCTCTTCTCAAACCTATTAAGTTTAATCCTTGTAATGAATTTCTATTACCTGTTGATAGTCCATAAGGAATTACATCATGTAGTACTCCTGTCATTCCTCCAATCATTGCCATTTTACCAATTCTTGTAAATTGTTGAACAGCAGAATTTCCACCAATAACTACATTGTCTTCAATAATGGCGTGACCACCTAAAGGCACATTGTTTGCTATGATTACATTATTACCCACCTTGCAATCATGTGCTATGTGTGACGAAATCATTAACAAACAATTATTTCCAATTATTGTTTTGCTTCCACCACTAATAGTTCCAGGATTTATTGTTACATATTCTCTAATTTTATTATTATCTCCAATAACTAAACTTGTTTCTTCACCATTATATTTCAAATCTTGTGGATCATTAATTGAAACAAAAGGATAAATCTTGTTTCCTTTGCCAATTTTAGTATTTCCTGAAATACTCACATGAGATTGGATTACTGTATTCTCACCGATTTCTACATTTGGTCCGATTATTGTGTATGGTCCTATTTTGGTACTTGAGTGAATTTTTGCATTTTGATTTATTATAGCAGTTTTATCAATCATTTATTCTCTCTTATAAAATTTTTTAAATCTTTAGCAGGATATCCCATCACTTTAGTATTATCAGGTATATCTTTAATTACTCCACTACCGCCGCCGATTTGAACATTATTACCTATTTTAAGATGCCCTGAAATACCTGCTTGCCCACCTATCATTACGTTATTACCTAAAATTGAACTTCCAGCAAATCCAACTTGACCAGCAATAATACAATTTTCACCTATTTTAACATTATGAGCCACATGTATTTGATTGTCCAAATAAGTATTTTTTCCAATTACTGTGTTGGAAAGGGAACCTCTATCTATTGTTGAACCACATCCAATTTCTGCATTATCCTCTATTATAACAACACCTATTTGAGGATATCTAAAGTTACAATCTCTATTTGGAAAAAAACCGAAACCTTTTTTTCCTATAACACAACCATCCAAAATATAAACGTTATTTTTGATTATGGTATTTCTTATGATTGTATTTGATCCAATATTACAATTGTCACCTATAATCACATTTTTTTCAATAATAGTATTGTGACCGATTGAGCAGTTTGATCCAATTGATACATTTTTACCAATTAAAACATTCTTTCCATGTTTTACTTTAATGTTGTGTTCTGTTTTTTCAATATTTTCAACACTTAAGTCAAAATCATCAGTAACAGAGTCGGGATAAAAAATCTTGGTAATTAGGGCCACATGTAATAAGACATTGTCTGAAATTATAGGATTACAATTTTTTGGTAAGCTTGATTTAAGATTTTCAGTAGTTATGCAATATG
This sequence comes from uncultured Pelagibacteraceae bacterium, assembly GCA_902603925.1. Taxonomy (GTDB): domain Bacteria; phylum Pseudomonadota; class Alphaproteobacteria; order Pelagibacterales; family Pelagibacteraceae; genus Pelagibacter. Next base: position 3,906 of record CACKWQ010000014.1, read on the forward strand.
ATGCTTCAGTATTGTTTGCTAGCTTATCGTATTTTTTTGAATTAAGAAAAGTTATTTGACTATTTTTTGATGAATGTAAATCTCTTATATCATTAATTTTATCTTCATTAAATTTTTGATTTTTTAGACCTATGGAACTTATTAAAAAGTTGATTTCATGTGGTCCCGTATTTTTAAAAAAAGGATTTGACATAAATAAGTTTAATATCAAAACTTATTTCAAATGCTTATCAAAATTTATTGCTAATTATTTCCTATCTACAATTGTTGCAGCCCACTGAGCATCAGCCATTTTTTTCCCATCAACAAAAGCGTCCCCTTTATACTTCCAAACCCTACCATGAGAACGTATAGCTTCAATATTTAGCTCTAATTTACAATCTGGAATGACTGGACTTCTAAATTTCGCCTTTTCCACACTCATTAAAAATACAAGCTTGTTTTCATACTCTGACTTATCTATCCCGGCTGCTGTGAGCGCGGCTGCAGCCTGTCCAAAAGCCTCTACAATCAAAACACCTGGCATAACTGGTTGACCTGGAAAATGCCCCTGAACAAAAAAACTATTTTTTTTTACATTAACAATAGCAGTTGCTGAGAATAATTTTTTAATATTAATCAACTCATCAATAAGCAACATTGGTTCTCTATGTGGTAATAAATTTCTTATTTGATCTTTATTAAGCTTTTCCATCATTGATTAATATCTATTTTTTTAATTTTTTTATTTAGTATTTTAATTATATCGTCTGTGATATTTAGGTCATTTCTACCAATTATTATATCTTTTTTTTGTAAAATTAATGAAATAGCATTGGATTTTGAGTAATCAGATAAAATAGGTTGAAGATGTTCAAGCAACTTACCTGTAGCCTTTATTTGATTGTTATTACTTTCCATACGGTTTTTTTGAACTTTTTTTTGATAACTTTTTACCTTTACATTAAGAGCGTTCAATTTACTTTTAATTTCATCTTCGCTAAGAATATTTTTTTTTTTTCCTATCTCATCGTCTTCATTTTTTAATTCCTGCTCTAGTTTTTTAATATCAGCCAAATTTTTTTTATTTATTTCATTAATTTGTTTTGTAAGATCAATGCCTACAATAGATTTTTTTATTATTAAATCCATATCGATATATACAATTTTTGTGTTTTCAGAATATACACTATTAATAAAAAAAAAGCTTAGTACAAATAATAATTTTATCATCAATTTCATTAAAAAGTAGTTCCTATTTGAAATCTAAAATTTTCTGTCTCATCTGAGCTTGCTTTTGTAATAGGTTTTGCAAATGAAAAACTTAAAGGACCTATTGGTGTGAACCAATCAACAGCTAAGCCTGTTGACGATCTTATTTTACTACTATCTAGTGAGCTATCATAATCGACACCCCATAGGTTCGCTGAATCCAAAAAAATACTAAAATCTATATTTTGTAAGTCAGCAAAAAGTTTTGGTAAAGTTGATTTTACATTAATTGCAGATCCATAATTTCCACCTATATAATCACCTGAGTCTTTTGGGCCAATTTTACCACTTGCAAACCCTCTGAGTTTTCTTGATGGTATAAAAATCCTTTTACTTACTCTTACATCATCTTCAAAATTATTTACCGAACTAATAAAAAAATTAATTGAAAAAATAGAGTCATTTATAATTTTTGCATATTTGGCAAATTCATATTTATTTTGTATACTTTTATCATCTGCAAAAATTGGTAATGACTGATAAAACGATGTTCTGAAACCATCAGAAGGCTGAAAATTTTGATTAAGCAAGTTTAAACTTAACTGATATGAAAAGTTAGTATCAAAATAATCGCCTTCCTGCTTTTTTTTAGCAGTTGAGGCTTTATCTGACGTATCTAAAGACTCAAAATACGAAGAGATAGTTGGTGAAAAAAAAATATTTTGATACTGTTCATATGATGTTCCAAATGAAAAACCTGTTTTTGATGTTTCGTAACCAAATTTGCCCATTAAATTTTCCTTTGAGGTTTCTATAGTCGAGATTAAAGATTTATCAGAATTACGAAAATAAGGATCTGTTACAGAAAATAAACCTGTAAAAGCATCATCACTCAATGTAACGTTAGCATTTAATTTTTTTCCCTCGCCCAGGTAATTATTTTCTCTAATTGAAAAAGTAATTGTAGAGCCAGAAGTACCTGTTCCAGCACCTGCTGCTACTTCTCCAGTAGGTTGCTCTTCTACAATAATATCTATTATTTTAGTTTGGGGGGCCTCACCTTCTTTAATATTAGTTTTAACTTCTTTAAAAATTTTCGTAGATTTAATTCCATTCACAGATTTATTAAACAATATTTCGTTAAATGGCTCTCCTTCATCTGTTAATAATGCATTTCTAATTACGTTTTCGTTAGTAATATAGTTGCCAAATATATTAATTTTTTCAATATAGCTTTTCTCGCTCTCCTTAATTTTAATTGTAAGATCAATTTTGTTCCCATTAATTTTTTCATTATAAGTTGCATTAAGGAACTCATATTGTTTAGATAATGCGATTTTATCAACTTCATTTAGAATTTTTTTAATTCTATTTAAAGAATAACTTTTGTTTTTAAGTTTAATAAGTGTTTCATTTATTTCTATAAAGTTAGATGTTTTATAAGTATCTGGAACCTCAAGAAGAACATTATTAAAAAAATATTTTTTTCCTGCGCTTATGTTAAAAACAAGTTCAAACTTATTATCATTAACTATTTGCGCGAATGTACTATTTATTTTTACGTCATAATAACCATTATTTTTATAATAATTTCTTAACAAATTTTCATCAAGCTTGATACGTTGTTGATCTAAAAACTTTCTACTTGAGATAAATTTCCAAAATTTACTTTCTTCAGAAACTATAATATTTTTTAACTTCCTATCTTTAACTTTTTTATCGCCAATAAACTTTATATTTTCTATGTAAGCTTTTTCACCTAAATCAACATAATAAATTAGGTCTACAGTATTATTATCATTTTTTTTAAATTTTGTAGTAACTTTTGAAAAAAAATATCCATTTGCTTTTAGTATATTTTTTAATTTGGTCTCATCTTTTTTAACAATATTTTTTACGAATGATGATTTTTCTTTTAATTGTAAATTGTCATTTAAAATCTTTAAAATATTTTTATTTTTTACACCATCAATTTGGATCAATTGAATGATTGGGTTCTCGACTACATCTAAGTACATTGTGTTGTTTAGTACTTTAATAGAAATTGTCTCAAAAAAATTGGTATTATATAAATTTTTAATTATTTGGTTTAGCCTTCTATCTTCATAAATTTCACCAACTTTAATGTTTCCAAATAAAATTATTGTTTCATTTGTAATTCTCTTATTGCCTTTAATGTCGACGTTTTGAATAATTTCAGCATATGACTTCGAAATTATTGATATAAAAATAAATATTAAAAATAAAATTTTTTTTAACATAGTAAGAATTATTGTATACATAGATTGATCGTTTTCAATCTTACATATCTATTTAAATTGATTATTTGATTCAAATTAGATGGTTTTTTTTTCTTATATTGAACAAATTCTTTTAAATTTATTATTTTTTTAATATTTTTGTAAATATCAGAATACGATATTTGCTTATTCAAAAATAAATTTACTAACTCATCATTTGCAGAAATTATAACTGTTTCGAATAATGATATTTTTTTAGGAAAAAGTTTTAATAATTTTAAATGAGGAAACTTACCATAATCAGGGGTTTGCAAATCTAAATTATTGATAATTTTAAAATTTATTTTTTTTGAATTAAAATTTGAATAATTACCATATATTGAATTAAAGATCGGTATTTTCATATCTGTATCATGCATTAATAATTTAGTAGTACCGTTATTAAATTTAATCAATGAATGAAGGTAGGATTTAGGGTGTATTAAAATTCTAAATTTATCTTTATTAATTTCGAATATTCTTTGTGCTTCTATAATCTCAAACACTTTGTTCATTAAAGTTGCTGAGTCAACTGAAATTTTTTTACCCATAGACCACATTGGATGCTTTGTGACTTCACTAGGTAAAATTTTTTTAATTTTTTTTTTAGAATGATTTAATAAAGGGCCACCAGATGCAGTTATGTATATTTTATCTATACCTTTAGAGTTGAATCCACCTAATATTTTCCATATAGAAAAATGCTCTGAGTCAACCGGTATAAATTCCGTTTTAAATTTTTTTAACAAAGAATTTACTAAATTCCAACCACATATTATTGTTTCTTTATTTGCTATAGCAATTTTTTTTGTATGTTTAATTATTTTTAATGTCGGCTCTAAACCCTGCAAACCAGTTATTGACGACATTACATAATCAATTTTACCATTAAAAATTTTGTTAAGTTTTGAGAAATCATTATAGAGATTAACCTTTTTTTTTCTTTTTTGTAAAATTTTTTTTAAGATTAGATAATGTGGTTTACTTGTTATAATAATATTTTTTACTTTAAATTTATTTACTTGATTAATTATACCTTTAATATTTTTATTTGCTGTAAGTAAAATAACATCAAAATTTTTTTTATCTTTATAGATAATATTTAAAGTTGTTTTGCCTATAGATCCCGTTGATCCTAATATTGCAATTTTTTTTTTCATACAAAATTAATAAGAAAATCCCATAAAATTATACCAAATGGCAATGCAAAAATTATTCCATCCACCCTATCAAGAATGCCACCATGGCCTGGCAACAAATCACTAGTATCTTTTACATTTGCTTTACGCTTTAAATATGAAATAGATAAATCACCTAATTGACAGACTAATGAAACTAAAAATACAAGTAACAAAAGATTTGTAAGATTTGAAAATTCATTATTTAAGTTTTTGTAAAAAAAAGGAACTAAAAATAGAGGTAATATAAATGAACCTACTGCACCTATAATTGTTTTATTTGGGCTAATATTAGTTAGTTTTTTCCCTTTAAAGGTTTTACCAAAAATAAAACCACCTACATCAGAACAAATACAAATTAATAACAGATAAATTAAATTTAATTTTGCGTTTGGTGTATTCTGATTCATGGCATCAAATACTACAGTTGAAAAAAACACCATATATATTAAGAAGAATAATTTAAATAAAAAGGACAATATTTTTGTTTTAAAAAGATTATCTAAGTAAATTTTTTTAATTAATCCATTAAATTCAATCCATGCAAGTACTGAAATAAGGAATAGTAAAATAATAAATATATAAAAATAGTAGAAAGATAGAAAGACTATCAATATTAAAAATAAAGAAGTAAAAATCCTTTTAGATAATTCGCTCACTAAATATTACCGTAATTTCTTTTTATTATTTGAAATTTTTTTAGTATTTTATTATAATCTTTTTCATTAAAATCTGGCCATAATTTTTTTTCAAAGAAAATCTCAGTATATGCAAGCTGCCAAAGCAAAAAATTACTTAGTCTTTTAGTATTACCTGTTCTTATTAATATATCTGGGTCGGGTATGTTTGTAGTATGTAGGTATTTAGTAAAATTCTTTTCACTTACTCTATCTTTCTTTTTCAACATTACCTTAACCGCGTTTAATATTTCAGATTTAGAACCATAATTTAATGCAAGATTTATTTGTAGTTCTCGATTTTTGAATGTTTTGTTTTCGGAAATACTTAGTAATCGATTAAGTTTTTTTGAAAAATTTTTAATACCTATAATTTTTAGTTTTATTTTTTGTTTATTAAGTTCATTTATTCTTTTAATTAGGAAATTTTCTAACAAACTGAATAAAAAACTAATTTCTTTTTGTGGTCTTTTCCAATTTTCTGTTGAAAATGCGTATAAAGTTAAAAATTTAATTTTTTGCCTTAAGGTTTCTTTTATTATTTTTTCAACAGTTTTTAAACCAGCTTTATGACCTGCATTTCTTGAATTTTTATATTTTAAACCCCATCTACCATTACCATCCATAATAATGGCTACATGTTTTATTGGATTCATATTGTCATTATTTCTTTTTCTTTAGAAACTATTTTGTTATCTATTTTTTGAATATTTTCATCTGTTAATACTTGTATTTTTTTTTCCTCTTTAACTTCATAGTCTTCACTAATTTCTTTTGACTTTAGTAGTCTCTTAAGTTCGTCGTTTGCCTCCCTTCTAACGTTTCTAATGGAAATTTTACAGTTTTCTCCCATATTTTTTATAGCCTTTTTAATCTCAAGGCGTCTTTCCTCGCTTAAATCTGGAATTGGTATTCGTATTAATTGACCATCCAATTGTGGATTTAATCCTAGGTCTGATTTTTTAATTGCAGTATCAATGAGTGTTACATTATTAAGATCCCACACTTGTATATTCAACGTTCGTGGATCAGGTGTTGTAATGCTAGCTAATTGATTTATAGGCATTTTTTGACCATATACATCTACGTTTACAAGATCCAGCATACTTGAATTTGCTCTACCTGTACTAAGTGAAGACAAATCTTTTAAAAACTTATCAAATGTTTTTCCCATTTTTTCTTTATATTTATTTTGGTTGAACATTACTCTCCAATTTTTAATCTAAAAAAATCATTTATTACAATTTTTGAATCAACTTCCTCTGATATTATATCTTTAACTTTTTTTTTAGGGTCCATAACCCAATTTTGAGTCATTAAACAGTTGTCTTCTTTGAATTTTTTTAGTTTGCCCTCTGCTATTTTAGAAATGATATTTTCTGGTTTTCCGGTATTTTGCAATTCTTCTGAGATTAGCTGTTTTTCTTTTTCTATAATTTCTTGTTCAATGTCCTCGCTGTTTATTGATAATGGATTTGAGGCCGCTACATGCATAGCTAGTTGTTTTCCAAATAGTTTGATCTTTTCACTTGTATTTGTTGTGCTTATTGAGGTAATGACAGCTAATTTTGAAAGATTATCTTTAATTACCGAATGCATATAAGTACAATTAATTGAATCTTTAATTGAAATTGTTTTTGATCTACCAATTGTTATTTTTTCACCTATTTTAGAAATTAAATTTACTAGATTATTTTCTACTGTTTCATCATTTTTCATTTTTGCTTTAATTAATTTATCTCTGTTAGATGATAGTTTGTGATTGATTTCACTTATTTCCTGAACAAATGTTAAAAAATCGTTATTTTTTGCAACAAAATCTGTTTCACAATTAATTTCAATTATTGACGTATTTTTATCATCACCTGATAAAGCCACTAAACCTTCGTTTGCCTCTCTATTCATCTTCTTTGATGCTTTAGAAATTCCTTTAACTCTTAAAATTTCAATTGATTTTTGTATATCTCCATTTGCTTCCTTCAGAGCATTATTGCAGTCCTTAAAACCTGCTCCAGTAGCTTTTCTAAGCTCTTTAACTTTATTTAAATCGCTCATTAATTTAAAGCGTTTTTACCTTTTATGTTATTTTTATTGATACTTTGATCAACTTCTTTTTTTTGATCATTATCTGTATTTGTAGAGGACGTAACTATATTTTTTTGCGCATTATTAATTGTTTCTTTCAATAAGCTGCAATATAAATCAATTGAACGTCTAGCATCGTCGTTTCCTGGTATTGGATAATCAATTCCTTCAGGGTCAGAATTTGTATCAAGTATTGCGATTATTGGAATGCCTAATTTTGCTGACTCTTTTATTGCTAAGGACTCATAGTTTGTATCTATGACAAAAACTAAATCAGGAGTTTTTTTCATATCAGATATTCCTCCGAGTGATCTTTCAAGTTTATCTCTTTGTGCACTCATTTTTAAAAGTTCTTTTTTAGTAAAGCCTCTGTTCTCAGCAGAAAGATCAGAGTTAATTTTTTGTAGTTTTTTGATTGAATTAGATATTGTTCCCCAATTAGTAAGCATTCCTCCTAGCCATCTGTAGTTTACGTAATATTGGTTTGTATCTTTCGCTAAATCAGCTACAGCTTCAGATGCCTGCTTTTTAGTAGATATAAATAAAATTTTTCCATTTTGGGAAACCGTTTCATAAACTTTTTCTAATGCAATTTTAGCTAATTCTAAGGTTTGGGTTAAATCAATGATATGAATGGAGTCTCTTTTACCAAAAATGTATTTTTTCATTTTAGGATTCCATCTTAATGTTTTATGGCCCAAATGAACCCCTGCTTCTAGCAATTGTTGAATTGTTAAGTTTGGTATCTTCATAATATTTTCCGGTTATTCCTCCATAACTACTTCCAAATAGGACCGGGGGTTACAAACCATTAGTTATGTGTGTTTTTAAAATGATTACTTACAAATTTATTAGGTTTAAAACAAGTTTTTTTTTAATTTATTAAAGCGGAAATATCACTATTTTTAAGTAATTTTAAAGTTTTTCTCTCAATATTTCTTTTGTTTCCAAGATTAAAAACGTAAAAATTGCCATTTTCCTTAAATTTAATCTTTACCTCTGTAGATCCATTTGAACTAATATGTTTAGATAGTTCCTCTACTTGTGTACAGTTTACGAGGGTAAATTCAACCTTTGAAATAGGTTTATCTGTGATATTTTTCATTAAAGAAACTTTTGTTAAATTAATTCTTTTTATGTTTTTAGTTTGATCTACAATTGTTTTGTTCAATTCCAATAATAAAGAATTACCTTCTTTCAAATTTTCTCTATTACTTTGTAAAACTTCTGAAAAAACAAATATTTCAAAAACTGTAGTTAAATCTGAGAATTTAATAATAGCATATGGAAGACCTTTATTAGTTTTTCTTTCTAAAACTTTTAAAACTGTAGCAGCTACATTTGCTTTTTTTAAATTATTTTCATTATAAAATTCTAAATAATTTAATATGTTAAATTCATCGAAAATCTCCTTAAATGCATTAAGTGGATGATCAGATATAAAAAAACCGACAGACTCGAATTCCTTGCTTAATCTTTCCTCAAACTTCCAATCCTCAGTTTTACTGATAATTTCATCATCATTAACATCCTCTGACTTAAACAAATCAATTTGGTTAGCTAATTTATTTTCAAGTAAATTTTTTGATTTAAGTATTAAGTTAGGTATAGAATTATTTATTGATGCTCTATTTGAATTAATCTCATCAAAAGCACCCGATTTTACAAGTCCTTCTAGTTGTAATTTGTTAATATCTTTTGGATTTACTCTTGATATAAAATCATTTAAAGACGTAAATTTTCCATTTTTTTCCCTCTCTATAACAATGTTCGAGATAGCTTCAAATCCTACATTTTTAACAGCACCAAGCGCATAATAAAAACTTTCTCCATCAGATTTAAAGTCAGCATAACATTTATTAATGTTAGGTCTCACTACATTAATTTTTAGACGATTTATTTCTTCATAGAATTCACTTAGTTTTTTTGGATTTGAAATATCCATTGTCATAGATGCAGCAAAAAATTCATTTGGGTAATGCGTTTTAAGAAATGCAGTTTGATAAGCAATAATAGCGTATGCCGCTGCATGGCTTTTGTTAAAACCATACTCTGCAAAAGGCTCAATTTTTAAAAAAATTCCTGCAGCAACATCTTTCGCAATACCATTTTTTACCGCCCCACTAATAAATCTTTCTTTTTGCTTTTCAACTTCTGTTCTCTTTTTCTTTCCTATAGCTTTACGTAATATATCTGCTTCTCCTGGTGTAAAACTAGAGAGTTTTTGAGCAATTTGCATTACTTGTTCTTGATAAATAATTACTCCATAAGTAGGTTTTAGTATATCTTCAAGTAATGGATGGATGTAATCTGGTTTTTTTAATCCATTTTTGCAATCGTTATAAATCGGTATATTGTTCATTGGTCCAGGTCTATATAATGCAACCAAAGCAATAATATCCTCTAAATGAGTGGGTTTCATGCTCATTAGAGCGTCTTTCATGCCTGAGCTTTCAAGCTGGAAAAGTCCAACTGTATTTCCTTCTGATAAGGTTTTAAAGACATTAACATCATCATAATTTATTTGTTCAATATTAAAATTTTTTGCTTTAAGATTTATTAATTTCTGAGTTTTGTTTATTACAGTCAAAGTCTTTAAACCTAGAAAATCAAACTTAATTAGACCTGCATTTTCAGCTGAATACATATCAAATTGAGTAGAAGGTAATAAAAGGTTTGACGAATTATCCTTGTATAGTGGAACTGTTTTTGTTAACTTTTGATCTGCAATAACTACACCAGCGGCATGAGTTGCAACATTTCTATTTAAACCCTCTAATTTTAGAGACAAACTAATTAATTTTTTCACTTTTTCATCATCTTTTATAAGTTTCTGTAATCTTGGTTCAGAATTTATGCACTCAGTTAAACTTTGTGGTCTAGATGGATCAAAAGGAATCATTTTCGCAATATTATCAACAAATCCATATGATAAACCTATAACTCTACCTACGTCTCTAATAACCATTCTAGCTTTGAGTTTCCCAAAAGTAATTATATGAGCGACACTATTTTTATATTTTTGCGATAAATAATTGAAAACTTGATCTCTTTTTTCTTCACAAAAATCAATATCGAAATCTGGCATGGAGATTCTATCAGGATTCAAGAAACGCTCAAAAATAAGATTAAATTTTATTGGATCAATATCTGTTATTGATAAACACCATGCAACTAATGATCCCGCTCCTGATCCTCGACCAGGACCTACAGGAATGTCATTTTTTTTTGCCCAGTTAATATAATCTGATACAATCAAAAAATAACTTGAATATTTCATCTC
>CACKWQ010000015.1 GCA_902603925.1 uncultured Pelagibacteraceae bacterium
AAAAAAAATTAAAACAAAATCTGATATAGAACAGATCAAACAAACCATGAATGTATGATTCTTTTTAAGTCCCTGCTCTATTACAAATAAATTTTGAGCGCCAATTGCAAAAATTAAACTTAGTCCAGTAAAAAAACCTAGAATTATAAAGGTCATTTTTTACTCAATGCTTCTGCTCTTAAACTTGTTAATATAATTAAAATCATTAAAGGTATACAAATGATATTCATGATTTTCCAATTAGTAATTACAATTAAAACTCCAGCTGATAGACTTCCTATTGCATGAACCGAGTAAACTATAAAGTCATTTAAACCTTGCGCTTTAAATTTCTCCTCCTCATTATATGTTAGAACAAGCAGGCTTGTGCCAGAAATAAACAAAAAATTCCATCCAAATCCTAAAAATACTAAAGCAAAAATATAATTTTGAAAAGTTTGATCAAAAAAGCTTGCTATTACAGTAACACTATAAAGCAATACACCCATATACATGATTTTACTGTGACCAAATCTTTTGATTAAATAACCGGTAATTAAAGAAGGCAGAAACATACATGCAACATGCAACTGTATTACAATACTTGTCCTTGTGAGACTTATATTATCCATAACATGCATACTTAAAGGTGTAGCAGTCATAAGAAAAGTCATAATGGCATAGCCAAATGCTGAAGCAACAATTGCTTGTAAATACCTAGGTTGAGATATCAATTGTAAGTAACTCCTACCTGAATATTTTATTTTTAACTCTATTTTTGAAGTATTAGAATAAAATAGAAATAAAATTGATGGTATAAAAGTTAAAACTGCTAATGCTAAATAAGATCCAGCGTATAAATGGTCTGAAACAAAGTTTTTTGCGTAATTTGCAAAACCTGGTCCTATGCCAGCTGAAACGATCCCACCAAGCAAAATAATTGAAATAGCTTTCGGTGCTTTATCCTTATCAACGCTTTCTGCAGCAGCAAATCGATATTGATGAGTAAAAGCCATACCAACCCCTAAAAAAAAATTTACGAAACAAAACAAAAAAAAATTTTTATCTATTATTGAGTAAGCTGCAGATAAAGAAATTAAAGAGTTGCCTAAAGCTGCAAATATAAATCCTGCTTTTCTTCCTATCAAACTCATAACTTTTGTTGCAAATATTGCGCCTATAGCGATACCAACTACCGATATAGACATTGGAAGTGTAGACAATGATTTTACTGGACTTATTTGTGAACCAATTATTCCGCTAAGAAAAACTGTGACTGGAGCGGCAGTAAAACTAAAAATTTGACTTAAGCTAAGAACCAAAAGATTTTTATTCATAAATCAATTTAATCTTTTTAATCGATATAATCATTGATTTTCTTTTAATTTAATCGGATAACGGATTTATATTGTTATGATAGGAATTTTAGGAGGAATGGGAACGAGAGCAGGATTAGATTTCTGTAATAAACTAGCAGTTCTTAATAGGGGTAAAACTGACCAAAAATATCCACTATTCATTTTATATAACAAATCAAATATTCCAAAACGTCCAGAAAATCTTAAAAAGTACTATAACGTGCTAAAAAGTCTAATTAATGGTTGCAAATTGTTACAAAAAAATAAATGTAAATTTATTGTTATGCCCTGTAACACTGCACATTATTGGTTCCACGATTTACAAAAAAAGATAAAAATACCAATAATAAGTATGCCTAAAGAAGTTTATTTGCATGCAAAAAAAAATTGTAAAAAAAATTCTAAGATTGGAATACTTTCTACTGAAGCAACCTTAAAAACAAAGGTTTATAGTAAATATTTTGAAAAATCTTACAATCTCATTAGTCCAAAAAACTCATTACAAAAATCATCTGTTAATAAAGCTATAAGACTTGTAAAAATGGGTAAAGTTAAAGATGCAGAAAAAGCAATTAAACCTGCTGTTAATTATTTAATGAAATTAAAATGTAAGAAAATTATTCTTGGATGTACAGAACTTCCAATTGCTATCTTTGCTTATAAGTCTTTTAAAAAAATTAAAAAATCAAAAACTTTTATTGATCCTAATCTTTTGTTAGCTCGTGTATCTATGAGAAAATATAAATCAATTAGATAATTTTTTATTTAAAACAAAATATAATTTTCTAGGAAAATTACCCTCCTCAAATTTTTCTATTAATATGTTAGAATATCCATCAAGTAAGGATTTTACTTTATCTTTGTCAAAAAAATGAACGATAAAGCCATCACTTTCATACATATCCTCGGCTACATGGATGCCTTTCTGATAATCACCATCTGTTTCGTTTCTGACAGTATAAATATTTAAACCGCTAGGTTTTAATATTCTACAAATCTCTTTGTTAATATTAATTAACTCTAATTTTGTTAGTGCCATGCAATAAAGCATATGGGAAAAACAAGCATCAATAGAACTATCTGAAAAAGGTAACTTTTTTCTTATATCATAGACAGAGGATTTAACATTGATTAGTTTTAAATCATCTTTTTTTTTGTTTATAATATTAATAGCTGCAGAACTATAATCTAAAGCATTTACATTAATATTGTTTTTTGCAAAATATATAGTGTCTCTGCCTAAGCCAGCGCCAAGTTCAACTATATTTGTAATTTTATTTTCTTTAAAAATTCTTAAAGATTTTTTTGCTGGATAACTTGGATCTAAACCAAACATCTCAGGCTTATTTGAGAAGTTTTCTTCCCAATGCTGAGATTGTTGGTCTAAAGTTTTTTTAAGCAAATTACTTTTGTGGGTCAGGCACTTTTCTTAAATACGGTTTAATCGTTTCCCAACCATCAGGATATATTTTTTTTGCTTCTTCATTCGTTACTTTCGGAACAATTATCACTTTATCTCCTGGCTGCCAATCTGCAGGTGTAGCAATTTTATGCTTTGCTGTCCTTTGCATAGAGTCAATTGCTCTGAGTATTTCAGCAAAATTTCTTCCAGTTGTCATCGGATAAGTCAAAAATAATCCAATTCTTTTATCAGGTCTTACAATGTAAACTGTTCTTACAGTCTCGTTATCTACAGCTGTTCTGCCCATTGATGTAACCCCCGCATCTCCCTCTAGCATGTTATATAATTTAGCTACTTCTAGATTTTCATCTGCAACTATTGGGTAGTCAGGCTTCATACCACATACATCAGTAATATCGTCTAACCATTTTTCGTGATCTGACACTGGGTCAACCGAAAGTCCCATAACTTTTACATTTCTCGAGTCAAATTCAGGTTTCATTCTTGCTAAAGCACCTAATTCAGTAGTACAGACTGGAGTGAAATCTTTTGGATGAGAAAATAAGACTCCCCAACTATCTCCAAGCCATTCATGAAATGAAATATCTCCCATTTGAGTTTTTGCTTTAAAGTCTGGTGCAAGACTATTAATTTTAAGTGTCATATATCTCCTTTTTAGAATTATTATAATTTAAAAGATAAATATAACAACAATTTCTTAATTTCAAAACAACTTCTAAGACATATATCAAATAGTCAACAAAGATGATAAGTTTTTATTTAAGGAGAATTTATGAGCCATTCAAACGTTTTAATAATAGGTGGTGGATGCGCAGGCATCGCGGTAGCCTCAAGAATAAATAATTTAAAATCAGACCTTAGTATTTCTATAATAGAACCATCAGAAAAATCCTTGTATCAAGCTGCATGGACTTTAGTGGGTGCTGGCGCCTACGATGTGAATAGCACTATAAAACCAATGTCTGAAGTAATGCCGAGTTATGTAAAATGGATTAAAGAATATGCAGAAGAATTTATACCTGACACAAATTCAGTTAAAACGAATAATGGAACTTATACATACGATTATTTAGTAGTTTGCCCAGGTTTAAAACTAAATTTTGATGGAGTGACAGGTTTAAAGGAACATTTGGGTAAAAATAATGTTTGCACTAACTATTCAGCTGAAATGGCAACTTATACATGGGAATGTTTGAAAAATTTAGATGGCGGAACGCTATTATTTACTGAGCCACCTATGCCTATAAAGTGTGCAGGAGCACCTCAGAAAATTGCTTATCTAGCTGCTGATCACTTAAAGAAAAAAGGTAAACTTGAAGATAGTCATTTAGAATTTTTGTGCGCTAAACCAGTAATTTTTGGAGTTCCACATTTTCAAGGGCCGTTAAACGAAATTTGCGATACATACGGCATTAAAAGAAGTTTTCAGCATAATTTAGTTTCAGTTGATGGTAATTCTAAAGAAGCAGTTTTTAAACAATCGGATAAGGACGGTAACACTAAAGAGATTACAAAAAAATTTGATTTTATACACGTAACACCTCCTCAAACATCACCCGACTTTGTAAAAAACAGTCCCTTAGCTGATGCTGGTGGATGGGTAGATGTTGATCATAAGGTTGGGACACTTAGACATACAAAATATGAAAATGTTTACAGTTTAGGAGATGTAATGAATGCGCCAAACGCAAAAACAGGTGCTGCTGTCCGAAAACAAGCTCCTATAGTTGCTCATAACATTGTTAAGGATATTCAAAAGTCACCTGACAGCTACAGACACTACGATGGATACGGTGCATGTCCTTTAACAGTTGCCTATGGTAAAGTCATGCTTGCAGAGTTTTGTTATGCTGGTAAAGTTACACCTAGTTTTCCATTTGACCCAACAAAACCTAGCTCTTTATACTGGCAAATGAAATCTAAACTCTTTCCTTGGTTACAGTGGAACGTAATGTTTAAGGGAAAAGAGTGGGCAAAACCGACACATAAACCACTTGAAAAATAATTTAAGGTAAATAATATTAACGTATTATTACCTTATGATATTTGAACAATTATTTGATACTAAATCTTCAACCTACACATATATAATTTCTAGTGGAGAGGGTCGTGAAGCTTTGATCATAGATCCTGTAATTGAACATACTGAAGTATATTTAAAAATATTGGAAAAATTAAAACTAAAACTTGTAAAAGTAATTGATACTCATATTCATGCTGATCACATAACTGCTCTAAATGAGCTGAATAAAAGAACAAGTTGTGCGAGGCTAATGGGAGAAAATTCTAAATCAGAAGTTATAGATATTAAGATAAAAGATAATGATAAAGTTAAAATAGAAAATATTGAACTTAAGGCTATGTATACTCCTGGACATACGGACTGTTCTTACAGTTACTTAATGAATGACAGAGTTTTTACTGGTGACACATTGTTAATAAATGGAACTGGTAGAACAGATTTCCAAAACGGAAGCTCATATGATGCATATGACTCATTGTTCAATAAGCTTTTAAAATTACCAGAGAAAACACTTGTTTATCCTGCTCATGATTATAATGGTAAAAAGTTTTCAACTATCAAAATCGAGAGAGATAACAATCCTAGACTTCAAGTCAGCTCTAAAGAGGAATACGCTGAGATTATGAAGAACCTTAAACTTGCAAACCCTAAAATGATGGATATTGCTGTTCCAGCCAATGTTAAAGGTCTAACATTAGATCAAATATAGGTTAAATTAAAAGTTGTATTTTAAATTTATATATTTATATATCCCTTATGGTCTGCAATAATTTAAAATGTAAATGTAAAAAATGCACAAATGACAAATGTGCCTGCGAATTGAATACAGAATGTAGTTGCAAATCAAATTCAAACTGTTGTTGTTGCAACAAATAATTTTAATTTAAGTTAATCATTTGAATATTTATGAAAGAATTTTTAGAGTCTATTATTAAAAGAGATCCAGCTGCAAAATCAAAGCTGTCTGTAATTTTGACTTATCCAGGAGCTAAAGCGGTGTTTCTACATAAAATTGCTAATTTTTTTGCTATCGCTAAATTTGATTTAATTGCCAGAATAATTTCTCAATTTTCAAGGTTCTTAACAGGAATAGAAATTCATCCAAAAGCTAAGATAGGAAAAAATCTTTTTATAGATCACGGTATGGGAGTCGTGATTGGAGAAACTTCTGATATTGGTGATAACGTTACTATATACCATATGGTAACACTAGGTGGAATTTCTCCTAGCATTAACTCAGATACTCAAAGAGATGTTAAGAGACATCCAACATTACAAGATAACGTAGTAGTTGGGTCAGGTGCACAAATATTAGGACCAGTCGTGATTGGAAAGAATGCTAAGATAGGAGCAAATGCTGTTGTGACAAAAAATGTTCCAGAGAACGGGATTATGGTTGGGATCCCAGCAAAAAATGTTGGAACCGCAGGTGAAGAATTTAAACCTTATGGTATAACGAATAATAAAGAGGAAAATGATGAAGAATTTTCAGGATAACTTTATTACTGGAATTGGAAATACTCCATTAGTTAAATTACGTGCAGCCTCAGAATTAACAGGTTGTAACATTTATGGTAAAGCAGAATATTTAAATCCAGGTGGATCTGTTAAAGACAGAGCTGCTTTAGCACTAATAAGAGATGCTGAAGATAAAAAATTAATTGAAAAAGGTGGAACAATTGTTGAGGGAACTGCTGGAAACACAGGAATTGGTTTGTGTCTTATAGGTAATTCTGTTGGTTATAAAACGGTTATAGTTATGAACGATAATCAAACTCAAGAAAAAAAAGATATGCTTAAAAATATGGGCGCGGAACTTAAACTAGTTCCTCCAAAACCTTATAAAGATGACGGTAACTATGTAAAAGTTGCTGGGAGACTTGCTGAGGAATTAAAAAGTACAAATAATCAAGGAGTGGTGTGGGCAAACCAGTTTGATAACACAGCTAATCTTAAAGGTCACTATCAATCAACTGGCCCTGAAATCTGGGATCAAACAGACGGTAAAGTTGATGGATTTGTTTGTTCATCAGGCACTGGTGGAACTATTGCAGGTGTAAGTTCATTTTTAAAAGAAAAAAATAAAAATATTAAAATTTATTTGTCTGATCCTGCTGGATCCTCTCTTTATAATTATATTCAGAATGGAGAGTTAAAAAGTGAGGGAAGTTCAATCACAGAAGGCATAGGATCAAGTAGAATTACAGCGAACTTTGCAGAGGCTAAAGTAGATGGTGCATTTACAATAAGTGATGAGGAGTCGTTGCCTATTATTTTTAACCTTATTCAAAATGAAGGTTTAAGTTTAGGAACCAGCTGTGGAGTAAATATTGCTGGAGCAATAAGGTTGGGCAAAATACTAGGCCCCGGGAAAACTATTGTTACAATCCTTTGTGACAAATCTGATAAATACAACTCTAAGCTGTTTAATAAAAATTTTTTAGAGGAAAAAGGCTTGCCAATACCAAGCTGGATCTAAAAATCACATACCTGAATTGTAATAAATCTATTACATTTATCTGCTAAATTTAAATAAATTTGAATAGGAGATAATTATGAAAGATTATTTAGCAACACACGTGTTTAAATCAGAGGATATGAAAAAAAAATTTCATGAAGTTGTGGGTTCAACTTCACCGGAAGATCTTAAAAAAGGGGTATCTGGTGAAAAAGCTGTATGTCATATGACTATGATGGGAGCAGGGGACTCAATGAAAATGTTCTGTAAATGGCAAGCTGAAAGTCCACAGGCGATTATAGATCAACTTGGAGATATGAATAACTTTTTTGAAACTACTTCAGAAGAGTGTTCTCAAATTATGGACTTTTCTAAAATGTAAGGAGAATTATGAAAAAATTTATTTTAACAATTGTATTTACTCTAATAGCATTTAATTCTTTTGCTGAGACTTCAGGTAAATTCAATACTAGTGGAATGGGATCTTGGGAAGTCAATGTAATGAGCGCTGGCAAGGGAAACATGAGTATTACTTATGATGGTAGTGCTGGGTTAACTGATAGTAATCCAGAAAGTATTTTTAATAAATCAACAATGCATTGTATAGGTGGATTAACGCTTCAAGCAGGTAAATTTGAAGATGAGACAGGAATGTGTACTTTTTATCTTATTGATGGAGAAAAAGTATTTATTCAATACAAAGGGAAAGGAACAGGTGGTGTTGGTGGTAGTGGATCATTTATAATAGTTGGAGGAACAGGTAAATACGAAAATATATCTGGTACAGGTTTCTCAAGTAGACAAAATCTTAAAAGCCAACCTGGATATGCTTCATCAATAAACCAAATGAATGGTGAATTCACTTATTAAAAGTTAAGAAAGGAAAGTATAATGGATGTAAAAGAACAAACTAGAAAAGCGTATGAACTTTTTGGTAAAGGAGATATGGAAACTTTTTTTAATGAAATGATTGATGATAATATTGTATGGACATTTCCAGGTAAAGAAGGTGTCCACCCATTATCAGGAATACATAAAGGTAAACAAGCTATGATGACCGCGATGTCAAAAATTCCAGCAACCTGGCCAAATTTTCATTTAAAGATTTTAGACATGATCAGTGAGGGTAATAAAGTATTTGTTAGAGTACATGCAACTGCTGACAACATGGATACTATGTTTGGTCATTATTTTGAAGTTAGTGATGATGGGAAAACAAAAATTATGATGACTTTTGATGATACTCTAAGCATGTTTAATGCGATGAAAAAATAAATCATTTTAAAAAGAAAGGAAAAAATGGAAAAAGAAATGTTAGCTTTAGTGAATCTTAAAGAAGGTAAACTAGAAACTTTTATGGGTTGGATGCAATCTGACGAGGGTATGGGGGTAAGAAAAAGTGTTGCTTATCCTGAAAAAACTATAGGAGCTATGAAACCAGATAAAAGTGGAATTATGTTTAAAGTTTCAGTGCATAATGAGGCAGGAATGAAAGAATTTGTTGCTGGAAAGAATCCTACAGCTAAAGCAATTTATGAAGAGTGTGTAGATAATGTACAGCTATGGGAATTATCAAAAGTAGATTTTTAGTAAAATAATGTCAAAGTTTTATTTAATTGGAAAGATTAGTCAGGATTTAATGCAACGTATGCAAAATGATCCGTCTGCTGATAGATACGCTTCAACTAAAAAAGTTACTGAAGCAGCAGGATTAAAATTAGTCAGTTACGAGTGGGTAAGAGGAAGATTTGATGTAATTTCATGTGTTGAGGGAGAGTACGAACAGGCTGTTGCTTTAAAAATAGCTTTTAAAAATTCTGGTCTTATGGATGATTTAATGATTCATGAAGTAATTGACTACAATAAAGCATTTACTAACGCTGCTAACGCCGCAAACAGTGTTATTAAACCAGGAAAATAAAAAATAAAGGGGAATATAAATGTCAATAATAGAAAAAATTAATAAAGCAATGAAAGATAAAGATGAAGCAGCTTTAAGAGATATACTTCATGACGATTATACTTTCACAATGCATAAAACAGGTAATGTTCTTAAAAAAGATGATGTTGTTAAATGGGCAATGAGTGGAGATATCAATAGAGAAAAATCAAGAGTAATTTATGAAAATGATGAAATTGGCGTTGAGCATGTTTTTGTTACATTTAATGATGGAAACAAAGAAGCTGTAATGGGCGTTTATAAATATAAAGATGGGAAAGTAATTGCATTTGAAACAGGTGCAACTCCTATACCTAAGTAAGTGAAAAAAATATTACTGTCCTTAGCAATATTTTTTTTAATTAACATTTCGTATGCCAATGACAACTTTAAGATTGAATTAGATAATTTATTTAATCAATTAAAAACTACAAGTAGTTCAATTGATGCTAAAGAAATAGAGTTAAAAATATGGGAATTATGGACTACTCATCCATCTGAGAAAAGCCTCACAAAACTCTTAGCTAAGGGCTCCTACTATATGTCTCGAAATGAGCTAACTTCTGCACATAATGTTTTTTCTAAGGCTATAGAATTGGATCCAAATTGGGCAGAGGCTTGGAATAAAAGAGCAACGGTTTTATATCTAATGGGAAATTATGAACTTTCACAAAAAGATATCGATGAAGTTTTAAAATTAGAAAAAAGGCACTTTGGTGCATTGTCAGGACAGGGCATGGTTCAAACAGAATTAAAAAATTATCAAAAAGCAATTGATAGCTATATTGAAGCTCATAAATTGTATCCTTCTATGAAAGCACCTTTAGTAATGATTAAAAAACTTCAAATATTGATCCAACAGGAAAGTATATAGATACTAATAGAATGTTTAAAAAAAAATATTCTAATTTTTTGTTCACTTTGATCGTGGGTTCTTTAATGAGTTTATTAATGACAATATTAATTACATTCATAAATACTGGATTCGATAATCAGTTTTTTTACAGGTTTTTCAAAGCATGGGTGATAAGTTTACCAATTGCTATATGTGCGATATTAATAGTCGGTCCTTTTGCAAGAAAACTTACAGATAAGCTAATAAATTAGCTTGATATAATCCTTTATCTGAATATAAAAAATTATGTACAAAATTATAATTTTATATGAAGTCGTTTTCATTGTTTTTTGGAATGTTTTATATTTTGCAAATGGCGATTTTCAAAATTGGGTAGGTGATCAGTTTTTAGCAGCTTTATATACTTTTCTATCAACGATGGCACTTGGCATGACTGTTGTCTATATAATTTATGTTACAGCAAAATTATCAGGCTTCTTAGATAAAATTAGGAATACTAAAGATCCTAGAAGAGACGTTGGTCACCAGTAATCTCTTTATTATCCAAAACATTTTCTAATTTGAGATTTGAATATAAATGAGGAAAATTTTCACCATTAGAAGATTTTTCCCAAATTAAATTTTTTAATGTATTTGTCTTTAACGTTAACAAAATTAAATTTTTTTCGTTAGAAAAATATCTTTTTAAAGTTTGATTTATTTGTGCTCTATTCGATAAGTGAATATAACCGTCCTCAATGTCTTTATTTGATCCATTCCAAAATTTTTTTTGTTTAAAATTATACCACTCTTTTTTTGTACAAATCTTATAAACATAATCAATTCTCATTATTTAAATTTCTCATCTATTTCTACTTGATATCCTTCAACTAATCTATTTGCTTCGTTAGCCATACCGGTAACTGCAATCATTTCACTTAGCATTTCATTTGTTGCTCCTTTCTTCATGGCTGCCAAACTGTGTGATTTAATACAATACTCACAACCATTTGAAACAGATACTGCAACATAAATTAATTCTTTCGTTATCTCATCAAGAGCACCCTTTTTCATAACTTGTTGCATAGATTTCCAGGTTCTATCTAAAGTTTCAGGATCGTTAGCAATATACTTCCAAAAATTAGGAACACTTTCTAACTTCCGAACTTTCTTAATATCATTAAAAACCTCTTTTACTTTTCCAGTTGCTTCGTCTTCCTCTATAGGTTTAAAAATTGACACATCTTCCTCCCTTTTTAATAAATTGATTTTAATATTCTTTATTAATCTTTACCAATAATTTAAAGTAAATTTTAATCATGAAAAATAACAAATTAATGATCATTTTTTTGATGATCTGGCCGTTTATTTATTTATTTCCACTTACAACAGGTCAGCTAGTAATGGGAAATGATTTTGAACTTTTATATTACAGTTACAAAAATTATATTTTTGATTTTCTAAAAGATGGATTA
>CACKWQ010000016.1 GCA_902603925.1 uncultured Pelagibacteraceae bacterium
TTTGATTAAAAATTTTATTATTAGACTGATTTTCAACTGTCAGAATTCTAATTATTTGTAAAATATAAATTATAGCCTGAAGTTTAATCTCATTATCTAAATAATAAGCAGTATTAACTTTATCAATTTCAAGCTTAAAATTGCCTATTGAGTTGATACTCTTTGCTGAAAAATTAATATGTAATTTGTTTCCTAAAATTAAATAAGATTTTAGTTTTTTTGAAGAAGATCCAAAAATTATACCAGAACATTTACCATGATTTTCAGTATAAAATTCAGCAACGGAGGAATTTTCGTTATACTTGTTTAATGAAATTAAATAACCCTTGTCTTGCCAATACATTTATAAATTTAAATTTTTTAATATTTTGTCTGCTGCTGATTGTTCAGCATTTTTTTTTGAAGTTCCTTCACCTTCTACAAATGTACTATTTTTAATCTTAACAGCAACCTTAAAAGTGGGATTATGTCTTGGTCCTGTGTTAGAAATTAGTTTGTATATAGGTAAAATTTTAAATTTTTTTAATGAATACTCTTGTAACAAAGTCTTAGAGTCAATAGAGGTAATATTTGAAGATTTAATTTTTTTTTTCCAGTTAAGTAGTATAAATTTTTCAGATAATTCTAAACCTTTATCAAGATAAATAGCACCAATGATTGCCTCTATGCAATCTGAAATAATTTTTTTTTCAGAAAAATTTAAGTTTTTTTTAATATTACCCATTAAAATAAATTTATGAAGATTCAAAGATTTGCCAATTTCATAACATTGTTCTTTGTTTACTAAATTAGCTAATTTTTTATCTAGAATGCCTACTTTTTCATTTGGATATAATTCTATTAATTTTCTTGAAATTACAAGACCGAGAACTCTATCACCTAAAAATTCTAGCTTTTCAAAATTTGAAACTGCATCATAACTTTTATGAGTAATTGATTTTAATAATAATTCTTTTTTTTTAAATTTTATATTTAGTATTTTTTGTAATTCTTTAATTTTGTTTTCCATTAAATAATTTTTTTAAAAAATCTATTTACTCTTAAAGAGGTATTCCATTTAAAAAAATTAAAAATACTTCCAATTCTTGGATCAGATGAAAAAAATAATATTTGTGCTTTCCCTACTAGATTATTTTCATGAACAAATCCAACCTCATTAAACCTGCTATCTTTTGAACAATCTCTATTATCGCCTAAAAAAAAATAATGTTCATTCGGAACGATATATTTGTCTGTATTCGGAAATACAAAATCATTACGATAAGATGCTGTATACGTCTTGCCATTTGGTAATTTTTCTTCGTATAAAGTTACTTGAATTTTCTGGGGTCCACAAAACAATATTTCATTTTTTGAAATTATAGTTTTAAAAATTTGATTATTGTTTATAAATAAATCTCCATTAATAAATTGAATTATATCGCCAGGTTTTCCTATTAATCTTTTTATATAGTCTGTTCTATTATCCGCTGGTGTTTTAAAGACAATGACATCTCCAATTTTAGGCTCTTTAAATAGTATTCTGTCTTTAAAAATTGGGGGGCTAAATGGAAAAGAATGTCTACTATATCCATAACTTATCTTAGTAACAAAAAGACGATCACCTACAAGAAGATTTGGCTCCATTGAGGACGATGGTATAAAAAATGGTTGTATAAGAAGAGATCTTATAAATAGAGCAATAATCAAAGCATAAAATAAGGTTTTTATATTTTCAATAATCCATTTCATATTATTTTTTATTTAGTATAACAAAAGCAATTGAGTTATCTTTCTCATCAGAAAGCGACAAAAAAATATCAATTTTTTTAGTTTTGAACTTTTTCATAAGAAAATTTTTTAATTTATTGGTTATATATATCTTAGGTTTACCATATTTATCATTTTTAATAGATATGTCTTTAAATGATAAACCATTAGATAAACCTGTTCCAAGGGCTTTCAAGAAAGCTTCTTTTGCAGCAAATCTCTTAGCAAAATGATTAATTTTATTATATTTATTTTCTGATTGTTTTATTTCACTGGTTGTAAAAATTTTTTGAATAAATTTTTTATTTTTAATTGCCTTACCAATTCTTCTATTATTTATTATATCAACACCATTTCCAAGGACAGTCATTATTTAGATATTTTTTTAAAATATTTAATTGTTTTTTTCAAACCATTAAATACTGACTCACCTATAATAAAGTGACCAATATTAAATTCCTTAATATCTTTGATTTTTGATAGAACTCTTGTTGTTTTATAATCCATACCGTGACCTGCGTGGACTTCGACTCCTAGTTTGGTTGCATACTTCGTTGAATTGTAAATTTTTTTTAATTCATTTGAATAATTCTTATTTTTTTTGATTAAATTAGATAATTTTCCTGTGTGAATTTCTATACAATTCGTGCCTAGCATTTTTGAGAGTTTAATATCTTTTATTGAAGGATTAATAAATAAACTTGTTCTAATTTTACTTTTATTTAAAATTTCAATAATTTTTAAAATAGATTTATAATTTTTTTTTAAATTTAGTCCACCTTCAGTTGTGATCTCTTGTCTTTTTTCTGGAACAATACATACAAAGTCAGGCTTATTATTTAATGCAATTTTAAGCATTTTTTTGTTTGCGGCCATTTCAAGATTAACTGGAATATTTTTATTTGATATTATTTTTCTAGCATCTTTATCGTTAATGTGTCTTCTATCTTCTCTAAGGTGAATTGTAATTAAATCTGCACCACTTTTCATTGCTAACAAAGCTGCTTTGTAAGGATCAGGATGATTTTCTCCACGAGCGTTTCTAATTGTTGCTACATGATCAATATTAATACCTAGCCTTCTCATTTTAAAAATCTACTTCCTGGAGTTGTGACAGGTATTTTTTTTAAATAAGTAGGAATTCTATTTTTTTTATATACAGGGACATTTATTTTAATTTGTGAAACAATTATTTTATTTTTAATTTTAAGATTTTTTCTTGTTGATCTATCAATTAAGGTTGCAAAACCAACTAATTTAGCTTTGTTAGATTTTATTAATTTTACACATTCTAGACTTGAACGACCTGTCGTTATTACATCCTCAACAATCAAAATTTTAGAATCTTTTTTTATAGTAAAACCTCTTCTTAAATTAAATTTACCATTTACTCTCTCAGCAAAGATAGTTTCTTTTTTAAGCAATCTACCAATTTCAAAACCAATTACAATTCCGCCAACAGCTGGGGCTAAAATTAAATCAATTTTTTTAAATCTTTTTTTTATTTTTTTGGCAAGAGAATTACAAAAAGATGATGCTTGATATGGATAACTTAATAATTTTGCACATTGAATATACTTAGATGAATGTAAACCGGACGATAAAATAAAATGACCTTCTAATAAAGCGTTAGTTTTTTTTAAAACCGCCAAGGATTTTTTTAAAGAAAGCATATTTTTTATTTTTATGTCGTATAATTTTAAAACTATATTCTTTTTGTTTTAACTGACTAATTAGATTTGTAAAGTTTTTCAAATCATTTATTAAAAGATTAAAATGAAAATTAATAGTAGATTTAGTTTTTTCAACCATTTCAACACTGGTAATATTTACTTTATTTATACCTATAAGAGATGTCACCTCACCTAAAACACCCGGTTTATCAGTCAAAGAAATCCATATAGTTGTATTATATTCTTTGGTTCTTGCTGTACCATTGACTTCTTTGTTTTGCCAGTGTCTCCTTATTGCAGCACGGGCTTTTCCAGTTTTAGCCGTTGACACCCAATGTAATGATGGGGATACTTTTTTAGAAGTAATAATCTTAATTACATCGCCGTTATAAAGTGTAGATTGCATGTCACTTTCGGTTCCATTAATTACACAACCAACAGCTTTATCACCAATCTTAGTATGAACAGCGTATGCAAAATCAATAGGAGTTGCGTCTTTAGGTAATTTAATTACTGAGCCTTTTGGAGTAAAACAAAACACATTATCTTGAAACATTTGTAGCTTTGTGAATTCATATGAATCTTCAGGGTTTTCATTTTTATCAATAATTTCTACAAGGTCTGCTAACCAATCATATTCTTTCCATGTTAAAGAATTAAATTTTTCTGAAGATTTGTATTTCCAATGTGAGGCAATACCTCGTTGTGCAAATTCATGCATTTGCATTGTGCGTAATTGAATTTCTATAGGTCTTTTATTTGGACCTATCACTGCTGTATGCAGGGACTGATAATTATTAATCTTAGGTGACGAGATATAATCTTTAAATCTTCCTGGTATGCAATTCCAATTACTGTGAAAAACTCCTAGCGCTTTATAGCACTCATCTATATTTTCAAGTATAACCCTAAAACCTATAATGTCAGTCATTTGCTCTAGAGAAGTTCTTTTTTTTTGAACTTTCTTCCACAAAGAAAATGGTGTTTTTTCTCTACCAAATATTTTATTTTTAATATTTTTATCTAACAATAGTTTTTCTAATTCATCTGAAACAGAGTTAAAGCTTGTTATATTTGTTTCTTTAATGCTTTTAAGTCTGTCTTTAATTAAATTTCTAGCTTCTGGATTTAAAACTTCGAAACAGAGATCTTCTAATTCGTCTTTTATTCTGTTCATTCCCATTCTGTCTGCTAAAGGAGCATATATCTCCATAGTTTCTTTTGCTTTTCTGATCTGCTTTTCTTTACTTGAAACAAATTTAATTGTCCTCATGTTATGGAGTCTATCTGCAAGTTTAACCAAAAGAACTCTTATATCTTTCGACGTAGCAAGTATTAATTTCCTAAAATTTTCTGCTTTTGAGTTAGACACTGCTTGGTTTTCAAACACAGAAATCTTCGTTACACCATCAACTAAATCAGCGACCTCTTTGCCAAATTCTTTTTCAATTGTTTGATAGGTTGCATGGGTGTCCTCAATTGTATCGTGCAATAACCCTGTGGCGATTGTAGCACTATCTAATTTAAGCTCTGTTAAAATACTAGCAACGGCTATCGGATGTATTATATATGGGGATCCTTCATCCCTTTTTTGTTTTTCATGTGCCTTTAAAGCAAAATCATAAGCTTTACTTAAAGTATTTAGATTAAGAAATCGATTATAAGACTTTACTTTAGCAATCAATTCATTTGATTTGAGCATTTTTAATTATAACACTAATTTAAATTAATTTAATAGCTGATATGTTAATCATTGATAAATTAGATATTAATTTACTAATTTTTCGCTTATTTTTTGGGTGTATCCAATTATTATTAATTTCAAACAGAGGAATTAACACAAAATTTCTTGTATGCATTCTAGGATGAGGAACTATTAATGGATTAATTTTAGTATTCTTAACTAAGTTAAAATTATTATAGTCTACTATATCGATGTCGCATACCCGGGGATGATTCCTTGTCGTTTTCTTTCTACCCATTTTTTTTTCTATTTTTTTTAAAATGATAAATAATTTATGTAACTTAAAGTTTGTATTAATTTTAATTACTATATTAAAAAATTTAGGAAATTTTGGATTTGGCCATGATTGCGTCTCATAATAAGAGGAGCAATTAATAATATTTATACCTTGTTCTAATATTAAATATTTTGTCTTTTCAATATTAAACTTTCTATCACCTAGATTTGAACCAATTGATAAATAAGCAACATTAACTACTTTTTCTAAAATATCTTGCTTTTTCACGGTTCCAATCTTTGGTTTTTTTAGCATGTCTTTTGTCATGAAGTTTTTTACCTTTAGCTATTGCTATTTCAATCTTTGCTCTACCTTTTTTAAAATACATTTTAGTTGGTATCAATGTGAGACCGTCTTCATTTATCTTTCCAATTAATTTATTAATTTCCTTTCTTGATAGTAGAAGTTTTCTTTCATCATAAGGATTGTGGTTTGAATAACTTGCTTGTTTATAGATGGGAATATGAGAGTTTATTAAATAAATTTCACCATCTTTTTCTACGGCGTATGACTCTGCTATATTTATTTTACCTGATCTAACTGATTTAATTTCAGATCCTCGCAATACTATACCTGCCTCTATTAAATCGTAAAAAAAATAATTAAAACTAGCTTTTCTATTAATTGAAATAATTTTTAAACCAGGACTGGTTTTTTTCTTCATCAAATTAACTTTGCAGAATTCAGTGCTTTTTTAACATGGTCTTCAGTTTCTTTTTTAATTTTTACTAATGGCAATCTAATTTCATCACTACATAATCCTAAAAGTTTAGCTGCATATTTAACAGGTGCAGGATTGCTCTCAATAAATAAAGCCTTATGCAATGGTTGAAGTATTTGATCAATTTTCTTTGCCTCTTGTAAATCTTTTTCAGAACTTGATTTAGAAAATTTTTGCATATCAGAACACAGCTTTGGAGCAATATTTGCAGTTACAGAAATTATACCTACTCCCCCTCTTCTATTAAATTCAAATGCAAGCCCATCCTCACCGGTTAACTGTATAAATTCATGTCCTAATTTTTTAATAGTTTGATCAAGTCTGTTCAAATCACCTGTTGCATCCTTTACTCCAGCAATATTTTTTAATTCGAATAACCTTGCCATTGTATCAACACTCATATCTATGACACATCGGCTTGGAATATTATAAATAATTATCGGTAGATTTGTATTATCATTTATTGCTTTATAATGTTGATATAAACCCTCTTGTGTAGGTTTGTTGTAATATGGTGTCACCACTAATGCACCATCTGCGCCAGCATTTTCTGCATGCTTTGTTAATGACACAGCTTCATCTGTAGAGTTAGAGCCTGTCCCAGCTATTATTGGTATTTTTCCTTTTGCCTCTTTAATGCAAATTTCTATTACCTTTTCATGCTCCTCATGTGTTAATGTTGGCGACTCACCTGTTGTTCCGGCAGGAACTAAACCATTTGTTCCATTATCTAAATGAAAATTAATCAACTTTAAATATGCCTCTTCGTCTAGCTTATTATTCTTAAATGGGGTAACAATTGCAACATTTGATCCTTTAAACATAAATATTTATAA
Source organism: uncultured Pelagibacteraceae bacterium (assembly GCA_902603925.1). Classification (GTDB taxonomy): domain Bacteria; phylum Pseudomonadota; class Alphaproteobacteria; order Pelagibacterales; family Pelagibacteraceae; genus Pelagibacter. Next base: position 7,001 of record CACKWQ010000016.1, read on the forward strand.
CATAGTTTATTGAATCGGTTTAATTTTTATGAAAATAAAAATGAGAAAAATTCTAATAATTAACGCTATTTTTATAATAGTGTCAGTATTTTCATCTCAAGCCGAGCTAATTATACCAAAAAAAAAGCCTTTTATATCAAAAGAAACTTTAGAAAAATCTAAAATAAAAAATATTTTAGTACCTTTAAAAAAACCAGTTAAGGAAACTAACGTTGATAATAAACAGTTTGAGGATAAAAAAATAAAAACAACAAAAATAATTGTTGATGGCGTAATCTTGCCTAAAAATAAACCATTGGTAGTAAAGAAAGATATATTAAATATTAAAAAAAAATCCAAATATTTTAGTGAAAAAGATTTTAGTTACGCAAAAGAAGCAATAAGACTTATGGAAAAAAGAAGCTGGCGTGAAGCGGAAAGAATTGCAAAAAAGGCCAAAAATAAATCAATTTATAACTTTATAAATTGGAGACATTTAATAACAACTGGAAATAATGCTGATTTTTTTGAATATAAGAGTTTTATTGAGAGAAACGAAGACTATCCTAGAATAGGGCGTGTAAAATATTTGGCTGAACACAAATTATCTACAAAAGTCTTATCAGCCCAAAGAATAATTAAATATTTTGATAATGAAATGCCATTAAGTGGTTATGGGGAGTTAATTTTAGGTGAAAGCTTTATTTCGGTTGGTGAAAATGAAAAAGGAATAAATTTAATTAAAAAAGGTTGGATTAAAGCAGATCTTTCAAGATCAGAAATGAAGTTTTTTAGTAAAAAATATAAAAATTATTTAACCAAAGATGATTATATAAACAGAGCTGACTATCTTGCCTGGGAAAATAAATATTGGGACCTAAAACGTATGTTAAGATATTTACCAAAAGATCAACAATTATTATATACAGCTAGACAATTGCTTATGAGCAAGTCTTATGGAGTTGATAATGCAATAAATAAAGTGCCTGGATATTTAAAAAATGATCCAGGATTAAATTATGATAGATTAAAATGGAGAAGGAAAAGAGGAAGAGTCGATAGTTCTCTAGAAATTTTATTAAAGATTAAAAACACCAAAGAATATATGGTAAGACCAGATAAATGGTGGAAAGAGAGAGCAATAATTGCAAGATCTTTAATTTATAAAAAAAAATATGCTATAGCTTATAAACTTACAAGCAAACATGGTTTAAAAGCTGGTCCTGAATTTGCAGATGCTGAATGGATGAGTGGATGGATTGCTTTAAGTTTTTTAAAAGATCCATTATTAGCAAAGGATCATTTTACAAAATTTTACAATAATGTTGGTTATCCTATAAGTTTATCAAGAGGTGCCTATTGGTTAGCTAAATCAAATGAGGTACTGGGTAATCGTGATGAGGCCACTAAATGGTATAAGGAAAGTTCAAAATTTCTTACTACGTATTATGGTCAATTATCACACTTAAAAATTACACCCAATATACCTATTCAACTAAATGATTTGATGGATGTGGATAAAAAGTTTACAGAGGATTTCTATAAAAAGGATTTAGTTAAAATTGTTTATTTGTTGGACGAGTTAAATAAAGATAAATACACAAAACATATATTAAGATTCCTTGCAAACGAAAACGTTGATATGGGAAGTGAAATTTTGGCTGCGAAACTAGCAACAGATATATCAAGATTTGACTTCGCTATTCAGGTTTCAAAAATTGCTTCGTACGAAAAAAGGTTTCATAATAAATACAATTACCCAATTATAAGTACTCCAAAATATATTAATAAAAGAAAAATACCCGAGTCTGCGTTTATACTTTCTATAATTAGACAGGAAAGTGAATTTGATACATCAGCAAATAGTTCTGCTGGTGCTAAAGGTTTGATGCAACTAATGACTTACACTGCTAAAACTGTTGCTAAACAGGCAAACATGACATATTCGAAATCAAGGCTCACAAAAGACCCAGAGTATAATATAAACCTGGGTTCTCACTATATAGCAGGTCTTTTATTAGAATATGACGGGGCTTATCCTTTTGCAGTGGCAGCATACAATGCTGGTCCTAAAAGGGTTAAATATTGGAAAAAAATTAATAAAAATCCACAGAAAGGTCAGGTGGACTATGTTGACTGGATTGAACTAATTAAATTCAAGGAAACTCGAAATTACGTACAAAGAGTTTTAGAAAATTATAATGTATATAGATATATATTAGAGCAAAAACCAATATTATTAAAAGATTTCTTTAAAAGTGACCCTTTATATTGATGGCGGAAGGAGAGGGATTCGAACCCTCGGTACACCTTTACAGCGTACGACGGTTTAGCAAACCGTTGGTTTAAACCAGCTCACCCATCCTTCCGTATTTACTGTGTAACTTGAAACCATTGAATATTCAATATTTATAAAGTATTTATGTGCAAATTATGAAAAATAAATACTCAATTTTTTCTTTGATAAAAAATGCTTTTTCTGGACATGAAAACTGGCAAAGAGCATGGCGTGATCCAGAGCCTAAAAAGGAGTATGATGCAATAATTGTTGGTGGTGGTGGTCACGGTTTAGCTACAGCTTATTATTTAGCTAAAAAGCATAACATGAACAATATTGCTGTTATTGAAAAAGGTTGGATCGGTGGAGGAAATACCGGAAGAAACACAACTATAATAAGATCAAATTATTTATGGGATGCGAGCGCTGGTCTTTATGATCATGCGTTAAAAATATGGGAAGGCTTGTCACAAGAATTAAATTACAATGTTATGTTTAGTCAGAGAGGTGTTATGAACCTTGCTCATAATCTTCAGGATGTAAGAGATCTTAAAAGAAGAACACATGCAAATAGGTTAAATGGTATAGATGCAATATGGCTTGACACAGCGGAGGTTAAGAAATTCTGTCCAATAATAAATACCTCAAAAAAAATTCGATATCCTGTTTTAGGAGGAACATTACAAAAAAGAGCTGGTACAGCAAGACACGATGCTGTGGCCTGGGGATATGCTAGAGGTGCTGATTCAATGGGTGTCGATATAATACAAAATTGCGAAGTAAAAGGAATTAAACG
>CACKWQ010000017.1 GCA_902603925.1 uncultured Pelagibacteraceae bacterium
GGTCTTTCTTCTCTATCAACTTTTATGTTAATAAATTTTTCATTTAAGATTTCTGCAGTATCTAAATTTTCGAAGCTTTCATGTGCCATGACGTGACACCAGTGGCAAGCAGCATAACCTACACTTAAGAAAATTGGTTTCTTTTCTTTTTTTGCCTTTGCGAGTGAAGCTTTATTCCAAGGAAACCAATTAACAGGATTATTTGAATGTTGTTTTAAATAAGGACTTCTCTCGTTCTTTAAATGATTAGACAATTTAAGAATGACTATATGGTTTTCTAGAAAATATCTTTTTTACCATTGGTGCAAAATATTCAAGCGGTAGGCTTTCATAATTTGGATCAAAAGATGCTTGGTCATATTTTTCGCAAAAGTCTACTGTGACTTGATAATATTTATGACCCTTGTATTTATCTCTTAAATTTCTATTTTTACCTAAGTGATGTGCATAGTAGTAAGCTTGAAATTCACCATGTTTTTCAATTATCCAGTGAGTCTGTTCTGATACATATGGTTTTAGAATTGTTGCCGCATATTCAGAATGATTCATGGGAGCTAGTTCATCTCCAATATCATGCAACAATGTTGCTACGATCATTTCTTCACTCTCACCGGCTCTTAATGCTCTAGTTGCACTTTGCAAGGAATGTTCAAGTCTACTAATCTGATAACCTTCTAAGGTTTGAGTAAGACTTGACATAAAATTTATAATTCTTTCAGCTGTTCCACTTACATAATTTTTTTCATGTTCATCAAGCAACAAATAATCTTCTTTTGTCCCTTTCTTCATTTCTGTAAAACTAACTTTTTTCATTAATTATTTGATCCACTACTTAAAAGAGATAATTGTGTAATTTTTTCGTCGCCTAACTCATCAATTATTTTAATAGGATATTCTCCTGTAAAATAATGGTCTGTAAGTTGTGGATAATCGATATTTCTTTTTTCAAATCCCATAGCTCTGTATAGTCCATCTATAGACAAGAATTTCAAAGATTTAGCATTAACATGTTGGCAAATTTCTTCAACAGTCATATTGGCTGCCAATAATTCTTTTTTAGACGGCATATCAATGCCATAAAAATCAGGGTATTTAATTTCAGGACTTGCAATCCTTAAGTGAACCTCTTTAGCTCCTGCATCATACAACATTTGTACAATTTTATGGGATGTGGTTCCTCTTACAAGTGAGTCATCAACCAATATTATTGCCTTATTTTTTATTGAGGATTTATTAGCATTTAACTTTAATTTCACACCCAAACTTCTTATTTTTTGAGCCGGTTCAATGAAAGTTCTCCCAACGTAATGATTTCTAATTAAACCTAAGTCAAATTTAATTTTTTTGCTTTGTGAATAACCAATGGCTGCTGCATTTCCTGAATCAGGTACAGGAACTATCAAATCTGCATTTATATCATCTTCTTTTGATAGCTCTGATCCAAGCTTCTTTCTATATTCGTAGGCAGAAACACCATCTAATAAACTATCTGGTCTTGAAAAATATATATACTCGAAAACACAAGGTCGTTTTTTTCTTTGAGGAAATGGTTTTAAACTTTTCAGCTCATCATTTTCAATGTAGACAACCTCTCCATTTTCAACTTCTCGGACAAATCTAGCACCTATAATATCTAATGCACAAGTTTCTGATGTAAAGACATACGAATTTTTTAATTTTCCAATGACCAATGGTCGAATCCCATGTGGATCTCTTACTCCTATAAGAGTATTTTGTGCTATCATCACTAAAGCATATCCACCTTGAATTTGAAACAAGGTGTCAACTATTTTATCGATTGTTTTAGATCTTTTAGATCTAGCAATTAATTTTACTATTGTTTCTGTATCTGAGGTCGTATAAAAAATAGAGCCATTCTCAACCATTTTATTTCTTAAAGTAATTGCATTAGTTAAATTCCCATTATGAGATACAGCCACGCCACCCGCATTTGTATCTGCATAAAATGGTTGGACATTTCTTAAGGTAGTTCCACCAGTTGTGCTGTATCTATTGTGACCAATCGCATGATTACCGGGCAATTTTTTTAGCACTTCTTCATTATTAAAATTATCACCCACCAAACCAAATCTTTTTTCTGAGTGATATTTTTTTCCATCAAAAGATACTATACCACATCCCTCTTGTCCTCTATGTTGAAGTGCGTGCAAACCTAGAGCCGTTAAAGTAGACGCATCTTTTGTATTACTAATACCAAATACTCCACACTCTTCTTTAAGTTTTGGATTATATATTTTCAATTTTTTCCTTTGTATCTTCATGTTCTTTTTGGCTTGGAAATTCTTTTATAAGGTAGTTACCACCTTTTTCAACCCATGGAAAACTTATGGATTTATCTACATTAATTGGCCATCTCTCATAATTATATACAATATTAACTATTGAAAATATACAAATGGCAATAACATAACCTCTTACAAATCCAAAGAAAAAACCAAATATTTTATCAACAGAACCAATACCAGAATATGTGATAGCTCTTTTAAGACCTTTATTAAATAAAAAAATAATAAATATAATTACTATAAATATACTTGTTCCTAGTAAAATATTTAATATATAATCATTATCTATAATACCATCTACATAGGGCTTTAATTTAGGAAAAACAAAAATTGTTAATAAATATGCAAGAAACCATTTACTTGCTGACAATAAACTTAGCACAAAACCATTTTTAGTACATTTAAGTAGAGATAATAATGTTATTATAACATAAAAAAAATCAAACAATGAGATAATTTCAAGCAAACCACCAAATCGTTCCATTTAAATTTTTTTGAACGGTTTGATAGTGATTAATAAACTTGGAAGCAAAGTTAAGACTAATAACATTGCCATAAGCATTGCAATACCTGTGAATATTCCAAAATATATTGTTGGGATAAAATTTGATAATACTAAAATAGAGAAACCAAATACTATTGTTATCGAGGTATTTAAAATTGCAATCCCAACAGAGGAGTGACAAATTTTTAACGTCTTAATATAATCTTTATTGTTAAAAAATTCCTCTTTAAATCTGTAAATATAATGTATGCTATTATCAACAGCTATACCTATTGTGATTGCCGCAATAGTAATGGTCATCATATCAAGTGGTATGTTAAAGATTCCAATAACACCAAGTATAAAAAAAGCTGCTATAAAATTTGGAATTACACCAATGATTGCAAGCTTTATACTTTTAAATAAAATCATAAACATCATAAATATACCAATCATTACGAAGCCAAGTGTTAGTATTTGAGATTTAAAAAGACTTTGTAACAAATTATTAAAAATAATTAAAACACCGGCTATTTTAAACTCATCTTTTTTTAAATTAAATTTATTTTCTAAATCAAATTTTATTTGATTAATTAAATCATTTCTTCTCAAATTTTCATTTGAGTCTTTAATCCTTAAACTAATTCTAGCCTCAGAGTCCTCAATTGATATATATGGCTTAACAATTTCATCTTTTATTTTATCAGGAAGCTTAGTGTACAAAACTCCCATTTCTAGGCTACCTAATGGTTTATCATTATTAAGTTTTTCAGCCACCTGAAGTATTGAGTAAAATGACAGTACTTTTCCAACATGATTTAGATTTTCAAGATATACATGCACTTTATTGATTTTATCTATTTTATCCTTTGTGAACCAGTATTTATCTTGATTTTCATCATCATCACCCCAATCTTCGTCATCTTGAACTTCGTTTTTACTAGCAACAGGAAATTTAAGAATAATCTCTAGGGGAGTAGTTCCCCCCAATTTTTCATCTATTAATTTCATACCTTTGTATATTTCTGTATTTTTACTAAAATAATTAATGAAACTATTTTCAACTTTTAATTTTGAAATACCAAAAATACTTAAACCTAATAATATTAAGGTTATTATGAAAATTAATCCTTTATTATTTAAAGAGACATTAGAAAGAATTTTTGTAAATTTCGAATCTGTATTATTTCTTAAACCAAAAATTCTTTTATCACTTAAAATAGAGAGCATCACAGGCAACAATGTGAATGTTGTGAACACAGATATAATAAGACCTAGTGTCATCATCCATCCAAAATCTATTACCGGCTTTATTTCACTAAAAATTAAAGATAGAAAAGCACATATAGTAGTTAACGCTGTATACAAAATTGGTAGAAACATTTTTTCAGTTGTTTTTATGATTATTTTAGCTTTTTTTAAGCTAGGATTTTCTTCTTTGATTTGTAAAAACCTTGTACTCATATGTATGTTCATTGCCATTGTTAAAATAAGCATTAATGCAATAAAATTTGAAGATATTACAGTGACTTTCCAACCAATAAGTCCAAGCAATCCAATCATAGATATTACTGAAAATATACAACTTGATAAAGGTATTAAAATCCAAACCATTTTCCTGAATACAAACCATAATGTTGCAATTATAAAAGCAAGAACTCCAACCCCAAAGATTATAATATCATTCTTAATAAACGACATCATATCGTCAGCTATCATAGGAATTCCCCCAAGGTATATTTTGGAAACTCCACTGTAGCTTTTAATGATATTTCTTATTTCGATAATATTTTGACGGTTTTTCCTTTTTTTTAAATCTTTAAAAACCTCTTTTTCTTTTTTCGATTTAAAATTTTTTGGTTCGTCATCTTGTTTTATATAAACAATAATTCCTGAAGTTTTGCCATCTTCACTTATTACAAAATTTTTAAATACCGGACTTGTTAAAATCTCATTAAATCCTTTTTCACGATCAATTCCTTCACTTTTGAGTGTACTAAAGTTTTTAAGTTTATCACTTAATGTTTCATCGGTACTATTTAACAAAGGAACATCTAATAAAGTAATTACACTGTGAACCCAATCTAAACTTTGTATCTTATATTTTAAACTTAATAAGTTGTTAATTGATTTGTCAGAAATCATATCGTCATCAGGGGAATAAGTTAGGACTAAAAATTCACGAGAATTGTATCTTTGATTAATATTTTTAAGGTATTCTAAATCTGGATCGCCCTCTATCAACAACGTTTCGGATGAGGCATCTAATCTAAAGTCTTTAGAAAAGAAAAAACATGATAAAATAAATATAATTAATAAAGTAATTATAATTCTTGGTTTATCGAGAACATTTTTTTGATACAAATTAGCTAACATCAATTAGTTTATATATTTAAAGTTAACTATTTTGAATATCTTTAAATTTTGTAAACATGGCTTCAAACTCTAGAAATACGTTACCTGTGGGACCGTGACGCTGTTTTCCTACTATTATTTCAGCCATATTAGAAACCTCACCCATTTTTGCTTGCCATTCTGCATATTCTACTGTAGCAGGACGAGGCTCTTTCTTTTCCAGGTAATATGCTTCCCTATAAACAAACATAACTACATCTGCATCCTGTTCAATTGATCCAGACTCTCTTAAATCAGATAATTGAGGTTTATTATTATCTCTTTGTTCAACAGCTCTAGACAATTGTGAAAGAGCAAGTACAGGTATAGAAAGTTCTTTTGCTAATGCTTTTAATCCTTGAGTAATCTCTGAAATTTCCTGGACTCGTCCGTCTTTTCTAGAATTTATACCCGTCATAAGTTGAATATAATCAACTACAACCATGTCTAAGCCGTATGTTCTTTTAATTCTTCTTGCCCTATTGCTTAGAGCTGCAATACTTATTGCTGGTGTCTCATCAATGTAGAGAGGAAGTTCTGAAATATTTTTAGAAGTTTCAATAAATTTATCGAATTGATCTTCGGATATTTTTCCTCTTCTAATATCGTTTGACTTAATTCTAGACTGTTCTGCGAGTATCCTAGTAGACAATTGTTCTGACGACATCTCTAAAGAGAAAAATGCAATAGAGGTTTTTTTACCATCATCTTGTATTTTTTTTGCAGCATTAAATGCGATGTTAGTAGCTAGTGCAGTTTTACCCATTGAAGGTCTACCAGCTATAATGACTAAATCAGATTTGTGTAAACCGCCAAGCCTGTCATCAAGATCTCTTAATCCAGTTGGTACACCAACTATACCATCGTCATTTTTGTAAGCATTAGATGCCATTTCAATTGTCATTTTTAAGGCATTATCGAATTTAATAAAAGATGAGCCAAAAGAACCCTTTTCAGCTAAATCAAATAAAGCTTTCTCCGAATTCTCAATAATTTTTTGACCATTATTATCAATATTATTTAATTTTGATTCATCGATAATATTTTCGGAGATTTTAATAAGTTCTCTTTTTACATATAAATCATAAATAATTTTTGAATATTCTAATGATTGCCTAACTGAAGTAGAAAACTTAGTTATTTTAACTAAATATTCAGGAATATTAAGTTTATCATCATCATTTTCGAAATGATTTTTTAATGTAATAGGATTTGCAAGCATTCCACTGTAAATCAGCTTTTCAATTGCTTCAAAAATTTTTTTATGCATCGGGTCGTAAAAGTTTTTTGACGAAATTATTACACTAATATCATCAAATAATTCGTTAGAAATTAAGATTGAGCCTAAGACTGATTGCTCTGCTTCTATATTATTTGGAAGTTCGTCAATTTTGTTTCTTACAATATCTAAAGATGGCACACTCACAATAAACATTAAAAAACATATTTGGGCAAGACTTTTTAAATTCTGTGGATAAAATTGTATAAATTACTTCCCCTTTTCTTGAGAATTAACATTTATATAAATTTTGGTTTGAATTTCAGAGTGTAAGTTTACAGTAACACTGTGTTTTCCTAAAGCTTTTATTTCTTTAATAGGTTGTATAATTGAAGAGTTTAATTTTATATTTTCTTTATTAAATATTATTTCACTTATCTCTGTAGGTTTCACAGATCCGTAAAGTTCTTTATTCTCGGTACTAAGCTTAAACGTTTCGTATGTTTTATTTTGAATTTTTTCAGCAATCTCCTTTGCTTCCTTTTTTCTCTCTAAATCTTTTTTATTTAAGTCCTTTTTTAAATTCTCAACATCTTTAATATTTTGCTTAGATGCAAAAAGTGCCTTTTTTTTTGAAATAAGAAAGTTTCTTGCAAAACCCCTTTTTACATCAATTATATCACCAATCGAACCAATTTTCCTTATGTTTTCTAAGAGAATTACTTTCATTAAATTAATGCAAGATTTCTTGCTCTTTTAATTGAGATTGATAGCTCTCTTTGTTTTTTTTGAGAAACAGACGTAATTCTTGAAGGAAGTATCTTTCCATTTTCTGTGACATATTTTTTTAGTAATTTAATATTCTTATAATCAATATTTGGTGCACCTTTTCCTGAGAGTGGGCATTTTTTTTTAAATTTGAATTTGCTTGGTTGAAAAATACTTAGTTTAGAAAAGTTACTCTGACCCTGCTTTCTTTTATTTTTTTTCATCACAATTCTTTTTTGTTATCATTGCTTGGACCAAAATAATTTGTATCCAAGTCAAATTTTTTTACTTTTACAGTTAAATATCTAAGAAGATTTTTATCCAGTTTTGCACTTTTTTCTAATTCAAATACCATTTTTTCGTTTCCTTCAATTTTAAAATGAAGATAATTACCCTTCTTATTTTTTTTTATAATGTAAGATAAGTTTATTAAACCCCAATTTTCCGATTTAACAACCTTACCGTTATTTTTCTCAATCAGGTTTAAATATTTGTCTTTTATTTGGATTAATTGGCTTTCGCTAGTATCCTGTCTAGCAACTATTGTGTGTTCATACATTCTCATAAAAAAGTGTTTTAAAAAAAATAGGATATACTATTATCAAATTTTAAATACAACACAAAAAACCAATTTTAAATGAATTATTAATGTTTTCTGTAGTTTTTCCAGGTCAAGGCTCTCAAGTTGTGGGTATGTGTAGAGATTTATATAACAAATTTGACCTATTTAAAGGAGTTTATAAAGAGGCAGACGAAATATTAGATTATCCATTATCAAAAATAATATTAGATGGACCTAAAGATATTTTAGATTTAACGGAAAATACACAGCCAGCTATATTCCTCGTTGGCTATTCAATTTTTAAATTAATTAACGAAGAGTTTAATATTAATTTACAAAATGCAAAATTTTTTGCAGGACATTCACTTGGTGAATATACTGCTTTGGCATGTTCAGGGGTGTTGAGTTTTTCAGATACACTAAAAATTTTAAAATTGAGAGGTAAAGCCATGCAGGGGTCTGTTGAAAAGGGAGAAGGTAGTATGGTTGCTGTTTTAGGCTCTGATATAAAAATTATTGAAAAAATTTTATATGAAAATAAAAAAAATTTTGAGTGTTATATAGCAAACGATAATTCGAAAGGTCAGCTAGTGGTGAGTGGGACAACTTTAAATATTAATAAGTTTTGTGAAGAGCTAACTATAAAAAAAATCAAAAATATAAAATTGCCTGTGAGCGCACCATTTCATTGTAAGTTAATGGCCAAGGCAACAAAAATTATGGAACAAGAGATCCCTAAATTGTCTTTTAATAAATTTCAAAATAGATTAATCTCAAATGTTACTGCAAATGAAATAGATGATACAAATTTAATGAAAAATCTGTTGATAAAAAATATAGAAAATAAAGTAAGGTGGAGAGAAAGTGTTGAGTACATGATTTCAAATAATATTAAATCTTTTATAGAAATTGGACCTGGTAAAGTACTGAGCGGACTTATTAAACGTATAGATAGAAACGCAAAAGTTAGTGCAATAAATTCTGAAGAAGATATAAATACTTTAAAAATAGATGATTAATTTTAAAGGAAAAAAAATATTAATAACAGGCGCAACGGGAGGAATTGGAAATTCTCTTGTTAAAAAATATATCAAACTTAATGGAACTGTCTTAGCGACAGGAACAAATATGGAAAAGCTTGAATCTTTAAAAAAAGAATTTCCAGATATTAATATTTTAAAGTTTGATGTTTCTGATCATCATAAGATTGAGGAATTTGTAGAAAATGCATACTCTCAATTATCAGGATTAGATATTTTAATAAATAATGCTGGTATTACTTTGGATAATTTGTCCCTTAGGATGAAAAATGAAGAATGGCAAAAAGTAATTGATGTAAATTTAAGTTCAACATTTTTTCTTAGCAAATATGCTATAAAAAAAATGTTAAAAAACAAATATGGTAGGATTGTTAATATAACTTCTATTGTTGGACATACAGGCAATATCGGCCAAACAAATTATTCTGCGTCAAAAGCAGGGATGGTCGCAATGTCAAAAAGTTTAGCTATCGAATATGCAAAGAAAAATATTACTATTAATTGCGTATCGCCAGGGTTCATTCAAACTAAAATGACTGAAAAAATTGTTGAGAGCATTAAAGCTGTACTAACTTCAAAGATCCCAATGAGTAGATTAGGGACTGGTGAGGATGTATCAAATACAGTTGCCTTTTTATCGTCGGATGCTGCTTCATATATAACAGGGGAAACAATTCATGTTAATGGGGGCATGTATATGGCTTGACAAAGCTATTTAATAATCTATTAACGAATTATATAATATTATGTCTACAGATATATCAAACAAAGTAAAAAAAATCGTAGCCGATCACCTAGGTATAGATGAAGCAAAAGTAAACGAGGAGTCCAGTTTTATTGATGATCTAGGAGCCGATAGTCTAGATACAGTCGAACTAGTAATGGCTTTTGAAGAAGAATTTGGTTCTGAAATTTCCGATAGTGAAGCTGAAAAGATCTTAACGGTTGGAGACGCCATTAAGTTTATAGAGAGCAAAGCTAATTAGATTTTTGTAAATGTCTTTAAATAAAGACGGTGTTATTATTATTTTATCATCACCGTCCGGTGCTGGAAA
>CACKWQ010000018.1 GCA_902603925.1 uncultured Pelagibacteraceae bacterium
GTTTGAAAGATTTTTTTGTAATTCTTGCATTTATTAAAATAAGTTTAATATTAGCTTTGTTTATTTCGTGAATAGAATTAGGCCAAATTTCAGACTCTATAAAGAAGACTGCAGAAGGCTTCCAATAATTTAAAAATTTTTTAATAAAATGCTTTGTATCAATTGGAAAAAACTGATGAATAGTTTTCTGAAATTTAAACTTTTTGAAAACGCTTGCTGAACTCAATGTGCTTGATGTTACTAATATTTGTTTAATTTTTTTGTTTTTTTCACATTTACGAATTAATGGAATCACACTTAATAGTTCCCCAACACTTGATCCATGAAACCAAATTAATTTACCCTTTTTTCTATCTTTTGATCTTACTGCGTACTTCTCTTTATATCTTAATGGATCTTCTTTTTTGTTTTTTATTCTAAAAAAAACGATTAAGGGAGAAAATATATTCAAAGCATTAATTAAACCTCTATAAATTACTAACATCAATCTTTTCTTAACTGTTTCTCGTAAAAGTTTTTATATATATTGGATGTCTTTAACAATTCCTGATGATTTCCTTCAGCAATTATTTTTCCTTGATCTACAACGTATATGGTCTTCGAGTTCATTATGGTTGAGAGTCTATGTGCAATTACTAGTGAGGTTCTATTTTTTGTGAGCAATTTTATAGCCTCTTGAATTTTTGACTCTGTTTCTGCATCAAGAGACGACGTTGCCTCGTCTAAGAGTATTATTTTACTTTTTTTTAACATAGCCCTTGCTATTGATAACCTTTGTTTTTCTCCGCCAGATAACATAAATCCATTTTCTCCTATTAAAGTATCTAGTTTATTAGGTAGTTTATTGATGAACTCATCGCAAAATGACAGCCTAGACGCTTCCTTTATTTCCTCATCAGTCGCAGATAAATTTGAATATAAAATATTATTTTTAACTGTATCATCAAATAATGTTACATCTTGAGTGACTACAGAAATATTTGATCTTAAAGAATCTATGGATGCATCGTAGATCGATTGTCCATCTATTTTAATATCTCCGCTATTTCTGTCATAAAATCTTGGAATTAGGTTCAACAATGACGATTTTCCTGCTCCACTATGTCCAACTAAGGAGGTCATTTCTCCGCCCTCAATAAATACATTTACAGACTTTAATATTTGGTTTCCATCTTCGTTGTATTTAAATGATATATTTTCAAAAGATATATCTCCTTTGCCCACAAGCAACTTATTACTATGTTCTTTTTCAGAGATTTTATTTTTAGTATTAATAACCGGTAATATTCTCTTTGCCGCAGATAGCCCCTGATTTATTGCCATGTTAATTGTTGCTAAGGATCTTACCGGTTGATATGCCAACATCATTGCAGCAAGAAATGAAAAAAAATTGTTTACATCAAGTTGTTCATTTAAAACTAATTTTCCTGAGAAATAGATTAGTGATCCTATCATGATACCTGTTAGTGTTTCCATAATTGGAGACGCTCTAACCATAACTACCATGATTTTAGTAGCTTTACTTTTAAGATCATCAATAAATTTCTCAGCTCTACCAAATTCATACTTTTCTTTTTGAAAAACTTTAATTATTTTATGATTTTTAAAAATTTCAAGCATGTAAGACGTTAATACTCCAGAACTTTCTTGAGCCTGAGTTGTAACTTTACCAATTCTTTTTCCTAATGACTTCGCAGCATACGATGCCAAAGGAATCATAATTAATGCAAATAAAGCCAATTTCCAATTTTGGTAAAACATTACACCTATTAGACCAATTAATGTAAGAGAATCTTTGGCTAGATTAAGAATAACGGTACTTATCAAATTTGTCATCAAGGGAATATCATAAGATAAGTGTGATATAAATTTACCCGAATGTTTTTTTTCAACTGTTTGCGTATCTGCTTTTATAACAGATTGCATTAATTGTGATTGAAGAATTTTAGTAACTTCATGTGCTACTTTAATTAAAATTACTTTAGCATAATATAAAGAAAAACCTTTAATTCCAAATGCAAGTACAACACATGCAGGTATTAATAAAATTAAACTTTGATCTTTATCTATAAAAATTTTTTTAATTGCTGGATCTAGCAACCAAGCAATAGATGATGTACTTCCAGCGACTAATAACGAAAATAATACTGAAAGTAAAATTTTAGGCAAAAAACCCCGTGTATATTTTACATAAAGTATTTTAAGTATCTCAAAATTACTCATAATTTTTATAAAGATAGTTTACCCAAGAGAAAGTTTAAAAATATAATTAATCCAAATAAATTATTTGACTTAAATAATCTCAAGCATACTATGCTATTTTTCGTTTTAAGATTTGCTAATTGATATATTAACAAATGTAAAATTGGAGCAACTAAGAAAAAATAATAAATATATTTAAATTCCATTAAATACCCTGTTAAAAAAAATGACAAGATTGTTATTGAATAGCATATTCCTATAAATATTTTTGGACTTTTCTTAAATTTTATAGATGTTGATTTTACTCCGATTATTTCATCATCATTAATATCTTGATATCCATATATGGTATCGTAGCCCAGTGTCCAAAATATGGCTCCTATGTATATTATAAATGGCATGATATCTAAGGTATTTTGGATTGAAGTCCATCCTAAAATTAATCCATAATTAAATGTAATGCCAAGATATAATTGAGGCCAGTATGTAAATCTTTTCATAAAAGGATACGTAAAGGCTAAAGGCATTGAAGCAATTGCTAAAATAATTGTAAATTTATTAAATTGAATTAAAACTGAAAGTGCAATCAAGCACAAAATTGACGATATTATCAAGCCAGTAGTAACTGATATTTTTCCAGATGCTATAGGTCTATTTTTTGTTCTAGCAACTTTCTTATCAAAATTTCTATCTACAATGTCATTTATTACGCAACCAGCTGATCTCATTAATATTGATCCCAAAAAAAATAAAATTAAATAAAAAAAATAAGTTTTTAACTCACTTTTGAAATCATAAGCTATAGTAAGCCCCCATGAACACGGCCAAAATAAAAGCATAAAACCAATTGGTTTTTTAAATCTTAATAGTTCTAATAAATCTTGCAATTTTTCTGACATATTTTAATTGTAAATAACAAAGCATATCTACAGAATCAAATCGAATCGTAATGAATATAGATTATACAGTCGCCGCATTAATGTTTCCTGCTATTCCTTTAATTATGGCAGTTTACAGCAATAGGTTTCACACTTTAAGCAGTCTTATCAGAAAGATTCACGATGAATATGTATTTGAAAAACATACTCCACCCGAATGGCAAAGCCAACTAATTAATTTAAATAGCAGGGTTACTGTATTAAAATTTTCAATTATGTTTGCAGCGTTTGGCTTTTTGTTTAACATGGGTACTGTATTTGCACTTTATCTAAATGAAGTTTTTATAGCTAGAATTATATTTGTATCATGCTGTGTGTCCATGATGATTTCGATAGGATTTTTTATCAGAGAAATTCAAATTTCTACCAAAGCATTGAAACTACATATTTCAGATATGGATGTTAATTTTAGGGATTGATTATTGCTGGTCCAATAATTTTTCTTCCCTCTAAATCCATATGGGCTTGAATGGTTTCCTTTAAGCTATATTTTTTAAATAGTTCAATATTTACCTTTTTTGATTTGATCATTTCAAAAAGTTTATCGGCTGCTTCATCAAGCTCTTCCCTAGTAGAACAATAATGAGCAATACTTGGTCTTGTAAAGTAAAGACCTTTTGGTGCAATTAGTTTGCCAACGTCCACAGGGTCTAGTTTTCCTGACGCGTTACCAAAAGAGACCATAGTCCCTCGCATTTTAAGACATCCTAAAGATTTTTCTAATGTGACTTTACCTACTCCATCATAAACAACTGGTAGTCCTTCGTCGTTAGTTATTTCCATAACTTTTTTTTGGAAATCCTCTTTTGAATAATTAATTACATGTGTACAACCATATTTTTTTGCAATCTCAATTTTATCATCAGACCCAACAGTTCCAATTACTTTACAACCTAGACTTTTTGCCCACTGACAAAAGATTTGACCAACCCCACCTGCCGCAGCATGGAAAAGAATAGTTTGACCTGATTTTACCTCATATGTTTTATGAAGAAGATAAAATGTTGTTAAACCCTTTGTCATCAGTGATGCTACGACATTTAAATCAATATCATCCGGTACTTTTACCAAACTTTTAGTTGGATAAATTCTATGAGATGCATATGATCCTATAGGTGCTGCAGCATAAGCAACTCTATCTCCAACTCTAAAATCATTAGTATTTGGACCAACCTTTTCTATTATACCAGCTGCCTCTAAACCTATACCCGATGGAAGTGGCAAAGGGTAAAGTCCTGATCTGTGATACGTATCAATGTAATTTAAGCCTATTGCAATTTGTCTTATTAATACCTCTCCTGACTTAGGATCATCTAGCTTAATTTCTTTGAGTTCTAAGACTTCAGGTCCTCCGTTTTTTTTAATTTCTATTGCTTTCATTATTTTACGAAAGTTCCGTTATGAAAATCATTAACAGCTTGTAAAATTTCTGATTTTTTATTCATAACAAATGGACCTCCTCTAGCAATCTTTTCATTAATCGGTTTTCCTGAAATTAGCAGGAATTTTGAGTCAGTTATACTTTTAATATTTAATTTTATATCTTGTGATAATAAAATTAAAGTTGAATCTTTTATTTTATCATGTTTTTTTCTACCAATTTCAATTTCACCGCTCACAAGATAGACTAAAGAATTATGGGTCTTAGGAAGGTCAAATTTAAATTCCTTATCTTTTTTTAGTTCAACATCAAAATAAATTGGTTCAATGTTATGCCCTTTAATTGGTCCCACAGCATTTTTAAAATTACCAGCTATTGTTTTTACTTGTTTTTCCTCATCTTTAAAAATTTGTATTTCGTTTGAATTAATATAGATATAATTAGGCCTACTCATTTTTAACTTCGCCGGCATATTAATCCATAACTGAAATCCTTGTAATTTTCCCTCACTCATAGAAGGCATCTCTGAGTGAATTATACCACTTCCTGTTTTCATCCATTGTACATCCCCAGCTTTCATTTTACCCTTTGATCCTGTACTGTCCTCATGCTCAAATTCACCATGGAGCATATAAGTGACTGTCTCAATACCTCTATGAGGATGAGCTGGAAATCCACCTACATAATCATCTTTATTGTCTGATCCAAATTCATCTAACATTAAAAAGGGATCGTAGTAATTTGGATCTACACCAATACTTCTTTTTAGTTTTACTCCTGCTCCATCTGAGGAGAGTATTGGTTTAATTATTTTTTTAACTTCTATCTCAGTCATTATTTAATTTTTTTTATAATCTAAACTAAATTTTTTAGCACCATTTATAGCAATAATTAAAAATCCACCAGCCAAAGCAATATTTTTTAAAAAAGATGTAATCTGAATTTGATTAGAAAAATCAAGATGAAATACTAATGCTGTAGTAATGCAAAAACCTGCTAAACAAGATGCTGCAATCTTTGTTTTATAACCAATAATTATTAATACTGGTGCCGTTATTTCTAGTATTATAGCTGGTGTTAAAAAAATACCTGGTACTTCATAACTATCCATCCATTCGATTGTTCCATCAAAATTAATTATTTTAAAATATCCATTCAATAAAAACAGCATTGAAACAAATACTCTACTTATAAAATCAATTATATCTTTCATAAAAATTACTTAAATTTTTTATTTAAGAATATCAAGTAGGCCTTTTAGACTATCTATTTCATTTTTTGGGGTAAAATCCAAATTATCAAATACATTGTCATTTCTGTTAACCCAAATTGAATTAAAACCAAAATTTCCACCCCCTGATATATCCCAGGTGTTTGCACTCAAAAATGCTACCTCGTTTTTTTTAATTTTATATTTTTTTAATGGTATATCATAAACTTTGGAATGAGGCTTATAAACCCCAACCTCTTCAATTGAAAATATATCTTCAAAAAATAAATCTAAATTATTTCCTTTTACTAAGTCATGAAGAAGGGAAGGAGTTCCATTTGAAAGTATCGATAATTTATATTCTTTTGCTTTAAGTTTTTGGAGGACTTCAAATACTTCAGGAAAAGTAGAAAGAACTTTATAGAGATCTAAAAGTTCACTTCTCATAGAAGAATGAATTTTGAAAACTTTCATTGATTTATCTAAACTATCCTCAGTTATTTTCCAAAAATCTTTATGCCTTTTCATTAAACTCCTCAACCAGGTATATTCCAATTGGGTTGTTCTCCAATAATTTGCAAAATTTTCCCACTTATCACCAATTTTACTCTTGCATTTTTCTGCTGCTGAATTGACATCAAATAATGTTCCATATGCATCAAAAATTATTGCTTTAACTTTTTTCATAAATAAACTTGTATTAATGAGTTATATTAGATTATTTTTCAAAGAAAGTTTATCGATTAATTTAAGTGCAAAATTAGATAAATCTCAGTCTCACTACTTATACAAGGTCATGAGGATCATCAAAGGTCAAAATTTTTCTTTGTTTAACGGAAGTGGAGAGTGGCAAGCTAGAGTTTTAGATATCGAAAAGGGTATTGTAAATTTTGTTATAATTAAAAAACTAAGACCCATTGATAACCTTAAAGACCTATGGCTAGCATTTACTCCAATTAAAATAAATTATCTAAATTTTATGATACAAAAAGCAACAGAGTTAGGAGTAACAAAATTTATACCCATCTTAACTGAGCGAACGACAGTTAGAGAAATTAACGAAATTAGACTTAATAAAATTATTATAGAGGCCGCTGAACAATCTAACAGAATAATTATACCTTCAATAGAAAAATTATTAAATTTCGAAAAATTTTTAAAAATGTATCAAAATACAAATCTAATTTTTGGTGATCTTAATTCTAGTAATAATAAAATTATAATTAATGATCAAAATCCAGCATGCATATTGATTGGACCCGAGGGTGATTTTACTGAAAAAGAAAGAGAAAAAATATTAGATTTAAAAAATATTCAATCTATAAAAATCAACGAAAATATTCTTAGAACAGAGACAGCTGCAATATCTTTAATATCAATAGTTAATTTTTATAGACTATCTCAATAATTTATTAATTCTACTTAACATATCTTTGTACTCGGCATGATGACTAATTCTATCTAAGTATTTTCCATCTCTTAGTAAAAGAACAGAAGAACTATGGTTAATTAAGTAATTACCATCCTCTGTAAAAATTTTTTCAGACAAAACTCCCCATGATTGAGATAATAAAAAAACTTTTTTTGGATCCCCGGTTATTCCAAATATTTTATTTTCAAAACCATCTAAATAATTTTTGATAATATCAGAAGTATCTCTTTGTGGATCAATGCTAACAAAGAAAACTTTAAATTTATTTTTTTTCTCTTCATCTAATTCATTAATTACCATATCTAAATTATAAAGTGTCATTGGACAAATGTCAGGACAATTTGTAAACCCAAAAAAAATTGCAGTCAAAGGACCATCAAATGATTTTTCGGTTATAGTATTTTTATTCACATCTTCTAATGAAAATTCAGATCCCTTAAAGGATGCGACCATATCATCCTTTTGTTCTTTAATTGATAAAAATACAGGTAACATTAAAAAAATAAAGATTATTAAACAACCAGATATAATTGTTATTGAAGTTTTTAATTTCATTATTGATAATGTTTTTTAAATGATTATATAAAAATAATGAATAATTTCATAAAGAAACTTTTTGGCACACTTCTTGAAAAACCTTGGGAAAGTGAAAGAGCGTCAATTGATGATGCTCACAGTGGACAAACATTTGATTTATCTGTTCAAAAGTCAGCAGTTATAATTATTTTTGGTATAGCCACTGTTTTGTTCAGTTTGATATTTACAGGTTATATCTATAGCATTCCTCCAGAACAGGACACAAAGTACTTATTGAAACCGAATCTACTTTGGATAAATACTTTAGTTCTATTTATAATCTCTTATTATTTTTCTAAAGTTACTAATGAAATAAAAAGGAAAGAATATTTAAATATTAAAAAAAATATTATTATAGTTGGAGGTTTAAGTTATTTTTTCTTATTTGGACAAGTTGCCTTTTGGATACAATTGATGAAAAGTGGAAATTTTGTATCTACAAATAATTACTTCTCATCTTTTTATATCTTTACAGCTTTGCACGGTCTTCATCTGTTAGGTGGATTATTTTTTTGGGGTAAAGTTGCTTCAAGAGCCCTCAAACTAAAAGGTAATCAAATTTTAAATGAAGAAAAAAATATTTCAGCGTTGTCGATGTACTGGACATTCCTGCTAGTTGTTTGGCTAGCTTTTTTTATGATGATATATGTATTTAATGATGCGTTTATTGAATGGTGTAAAACTTTAGTTGCATAATTTCTTTTTATAAAAATAAAACTAATATTGAACCAACAACAGCTACCAATATAAGAAGTTTGTTCACAGATTTTAAGTATTTTTTTGTTTCAGGTTTCGGACCATCTTTTTTAAAGCCACCTGCTCCAAATGAGATAACCAAAAAGAATAAAAACACTAAAAATAGTACAACTAATAATATTCCTAATTTATCTAACATTTTGATATATATATTCGTTAATTTTAATCATTTTAAAGACATTTTGTCATAGGTTTTTATCAAATTTCTCTTATATATAAATTCTCATGCATGCGGGTATAATTTTTTTATTAGTGATAGTTGGATCGGTCTTATTCCATATATTCACTCCATGGTATTGGACAGATATAGCCTCAAATTGGGGTGGTATGGACGATACAATTACATTAACATTTTGGGTAGGTGGAGGTGTTTTTGTAGCCGTATGTTTGTTCATGGTTTATTGTGTGTTTAGATACTCTTATAA
>CACKWQ010000019.1 GCA_902603925.1 uncultured Pelagibacteraceae bacterium
AAGATTATTGAAGATATTAAAAATTAAAGAGATAAAAAAATTTTATTTTTCCTACATCGGTCTTTCAGCTTTGATAATCTTATTATGGATATTATTGCCAAACTTTTTACTTTCAATTTTTCTTTTAATTGCAAGTTACCATTTTGGCAAAGAAGATACGGTTTTTAAATTAAATATTATTGGTATTAAAAAAGATGTTTTATTTTTATTAAAAGGCTCCTCAATTATCATAGCACCTTTACTATTTAATTATGATAAAACAAATGAAATTTTTTTAATACTAAAATTTGATTTGTTTAATAAATTTTTAATTTCAAAAGAAATTTTATTACTATTCCTTTTTTTAAGCTTTGTATCAGGATTAATGTTATCAAAATTTAAAAATATCGATGATAGCGCACTTTCAATTATGGATTTTTCATCTATAATACTAATTAATTATTTTTTAAACCCTATATTAGCATTTACAATTTATTTTTGTTTCTTGCACTCTATTAGACATAGTTTATCGCTTATTTTTGAATTAGATAAAAATTTTGATGTAGGACTTATAAAGTTCATAAAGAAAGCCTTACCACTTACTTTGATAACTGCTATAGTGTATTTGATATCTATTTACAGTCTAAATAATTTTTTTGAATTAAATAATGCTATATATAAAGTAATTTTTATTGGATTGGCGTCACTAACTTTTCCACATATATTACTTGAGTATTTAATCGAAAAAAATGAAAAATAAAAATATAAACTTTATAGGTTGGATTTTATTCATAATTTCCGCAATTGGTTTTACAATATCAAGTATTGGTAATTTTTGGGCTATGTTTGGAAGCCTATTTTTCTTAATAGCGTGTATTATATTTTTAATTCCTTTTTTTAAAAAAGAAAAAAATGAAAGATAAACAAATAAAAATTTATTTAGCTTCCCCAAGAGGTTTTTGTGCTGGAGTAGACAGGGCGATAGAGATAGTAAAAAAAAGTCTAGAAAAGTATGGATCACCAGTTTACGTAAGACACGAGATAGTTCATAACAAACATGTTGTAGAAAGTTTGATGAAAATTGGAGCTATATTTGTTGAAGAATTGCACGAGATAAAGGACAAATCTAGACCTGTTATTTTTTCTGCACATGGTGTGCCAAAATCTGTACCTGTACAAGCAGATCATCTAAAGGTGGATTATATCGATGCTACTTGCCCTTTAGTATCAAAAGTTCATAGAGAGGCTGAAAATTTAAATAAAAAAGGGGATCATATTTTGCTAATTGGACATAGAAACCATCCTGAAGTTATTGGAACTATGGGGCAAATAGATGACGGAGGTATTGATTTAATAGAAAACGTTGAGGATGCTAGGAATTATAGAAATAAAACTAGTAAAGAATTAGCATATGTTACTCAAACAACATTATCAGTAGATGATACTAGAGAAATAATTGCTGAGTTAAAAAAAAAATTTCCTAAAATAAAAGAACCTAAAAAAGACGACATTTGTTATGCTACAACCAATAGACAATCAGCTGTAAAAAAAATTGCAAACTTCTGTGACATGTTTTTCGTGATTGGAAGCAGGAATTCATCAAATTCAGTCAGATTAGTTGAAGTGGCAAAAAAATCAGGATGTGAGAATTCGTTCCTTATTCATTCAGAGAGTGAAATTCCATTTGATAAGATTGATAATTGTAAAACTATTGGCATTTCATCTGGAGCTTCTGCTCCTGAAATACTTGTTGAAGAATTTATCAATAATTTAAAACAGAAATATCATATCAAAATTGAGAATGTTGAAGTCATTAAAGAAGATGTTACATTTAAAATCCCGGGTAAACTAAATTAATGGCTGTATTTACAAGAATAAATAAAACAGATATTGTTAAAATAGAGAATAATTTCAATTTAGGAAAAGTAAAAAAATATTATGGTATTAAAAAAGGTATAGAAAATACTAATTATTACCTAGAATTCAAAAATAAGAAAACAGTTCTCACAATTTTTGAAAAAAGGGTAAATAAGAAAGATTTACCATTCTTCATGAAATTAATGTATGGTCTTTCTCAACTTAAAATTATATGTCCATGCCCAATCAAAAATATAAAAGGTTCTTATTTATTTAAGTTAAAGAATAAAAATGCGTGTTTAGTAACTTTTCTTAAAGGTGAGGATAAAAAAAAACTAAGTCATTTAAATTGTAAGGAAATTGGAAAAAAAATTGCTGAACTGCATAAAGCTACAAAAAAACTAAAACTTACTAGAAAAAATTCCTTATCAATTAAGTTATTGCCCAAGATCCTAAACAAAATTGACAAAAGAATTAATAAACTATCTAAAAATTTAAAATCGAATATGAAGTCAGATCTAAAAAAATTAGCCCAAAATTGGCCTAAAAATTTACCATATGGTGTAATACATTCTGACTTATTTATCGATAATATATTTTTCTATAAAAATAAATTCTATGGTTTCATTGATTTCTATTTTTCATCTACAGATTTTTATGCATACGAGTTGGCCACGTGTATAAATGCTCTATGCTTTGATAAAAAAAAAAATAAATTCATTCTGAATAAGAAAAAATCTTACAACTTAATTAAGGGATATGAAACTAGAAGAAAATTAACAATAAATGAAAAAAATAATTTCAATACTTTGTGCAAAGGATCGGCATTAAGGTACCTCTTGACTAGAGCTTATGATTATTTAAATACTCCAAAAAGTGCAATTATTAAGAAAAAAAATCCAAAAGAATATTTAGATAAATTAAATTTTCATAAGAAATTGAGGAATTTTGGGGAATACTTAAGATGATAAAAATATATACAGATGGATCTTGTTTAGAAAATCCAGGAAAAGGTGGTTGGGCAGCAATAATTATAATTAACGGAATAAAAACTCAAATAAAAGGTAATAAAGAAAATACAACAAATAATCAAATGGAGTTGTTAGCACCTATTAATGCTCTAAAAAAAATTCCAAAAGGCAACAAGGTCCAAATTTTTACAGATTCTAAATATGTGAAATCAGGAATAACAGAATGGATACATAATTGGAAAAAAAATGGTTGGAAAACTTCAGATAAAAAAGACGTGAAAAATAAAGATCTTTGGACAGAGCTTGATAATTTGGCTGGAGCTTTTGAAATCGAGTGGAGATGGGTAAAAGCACACTCAACTGATGAATTAAACAATGAGGTAGATTTATTGGCTCGTTCATCAGCTAATAATTAATAAAATAACAAATTACAGGATATCTAAAATAGTATCAGCTGAAGACAAGCTACATTGTTTGGTTTCTTTTTCAACTTGAATATTATCCACTTTCAGATTTTCTATTACCATTGAGTAACGACTTGATCTGATACCCATTCCTTTGGAATTTCTGTCCACTTCTGCACCAATAGCTTTTGTGAATAATAAATATGGATCAGATAACATTTTAATTTTATCATTGGTATTATTAAGTTCCCCCCAAGCATTCATCACGTAGGGATCATTCACTGATAAACAAAATATTTGCTCAATTCCTTTTAATTTTAATTTATCAGCGTTTGCAACAAAGCCTGGAAGATGAAGTTTTGAACAAGTAGTTGTGAATGCACCAGGTAATCCAAATAAAATAACTTTGCCTATGCCTATAGTTTTTTGCAAATTACTTATTTTTGGTTCTCCGTTAACTAAAAGGTAAATTTCTGTGTCTGGAATTTGATCGTTTACTTTTAATTTCATATAGAATTAATTATATAGTTTTTTACTTTTTTTAAATCGTTCGAAATAACCTCAAATTTTTCCTCCTTATTATGAATATAATCTATGCTACCCGGTAACTTTTCAGTTTTTGATATTGCTTTATCTATTGCAATTGGAAATTTACAAGGATGAGCTGTAGCAAGTATAACAGCTTCACTTATGTCAAGTTTTTTAACAGCACCTACACCTATAGCAGTATGGGGATCGATGATAATATTAAATTTTTCGTAAAAATCTTTTATAGTATTCAAAATTTCATTTTCATCTAGTCTCTCTGAAATAAAATCACTCTGTAATTTTTTCAATTCGTCTCGTTGGATGCTGAAGGAATTATCCTTAATACTCATCATTATACTTTTTACTTTTTCAGAATTTTTGGAATATAGATCATAAAGTAAACGTTCAAAGTTGCTTGCAACTTGTATGTCCATACTTGGGGATATAGTTTCCTCTACTTTTTTTGAATTGTAATCACCATTTGATATGGCTCTATGTAATATATCATTTTGATTTGTGGCAACTATTAATTTATCTATCGGCAATCCCATTTGTTTAGCAACATAGCCAGCATAAACATCTCCGAAGTTTCCTGTAGGCACAGAGTAAGATAAATTTTCTTTTCCTATTTGAAAATATGAGTAAAAATAATACACAGTTTGAGCAACAATTCTTGCCCAATTTATAGAATTTACTCCTGACATGTTTATAGAATTTGAAAAACTGATATCTGAAAACATCGATTTAACTAAATTTTGACAATCATCAAAATTACCATTTATTGCTAGGTTAAAAACATTTTCATCTTCGGTTGTTGTCATAAGTTTTCTTTGTATTGATGAAATTTTATTATTTGGATGTAGAACAAATATATTTATATTTTTTTTTCCTCTGATTGCATCAATTGCTGCTGCACCAGTATCGCCTGAAGTAGCAACTACAATATTAATTTTTTTACTATTTTTTTTTAAATAATATTCATAAAAATTACCAATTAATTGCATAGCAACATCTTTAAAAGCTAGAGTAGGTCCATGATACAATTCAAGAAGATAATTTTGATTAAATTTATTAACCTTGACTACGTTGTCTTCTCTAAAGTTAGAATACGATTTATATATTAGTTTTTTTAAATCCAGTTCGCTTATAAAGTTGCCAGTAAAAATTTTAATAATACTAAGTGCAAGATTTTTATAGTTTAAATTTGATAATTCTTTTAATTCTTTATTGTTAAATTTTTTTAATTTTTCTGGGATAAAAAGTCCTCCTTCTTCTGACAATCCTTTCAAAAAGACATGTTCAAAAGACACTTTTTTACTATTATTTCGAGTACTTATATAATTCATTTATTTGAAAAAGTTCTACAACTAAATTATTTTATCTACAAGGAATAATACAAAAAGCAAAAACAAATATAAAATTGAGTAAGAAAATACTTTTTTTGCTTTAAAAATTTCGAACTTATTTTTCTTGAAATTATGTAATTCGTAACAAACATATATGTAATAAAATGTCAGTATTAGTGATAAGGCCAAAAATACTTCGCTCATAAAACCAATTAAGTAGGGAAATACTACTACTGGCAGCATTAGTAATGAATAGATTAAAATATTTTTTTTTGTATTCTCTATACCATTTGTCAGAGGTAGCATCGGTATTTTAGCTTTTTTATAATCATCAGCTTTAAAAAGGCTTAAAGCCCAAAAGTGAGAAGGTGTCCAAAAAAATATAATAAGAAAAAATGCTAAAGGTTCTAAGCTAAGATTATTAGTAGCTATTGTCCATCCAATTACAGGCGGAAGTGCACCAGATGCTCCTCCAATAACAATATTTTGAGATGTTTTTCTTTTTAACCATATTGTGTAAACAAATACATAGAATAAAATTGTAACAAGCAAAATTATTGAAGATAATAAATTTGAAAAATAGTACAAACCAATTACAGATATTACTGACAATGATACACCAAAAATTAATGCCTGATTCTTATTGACTATTCCAGTCGGTATTGGTCTTAAACAAGTTCGTGACATTAATTTGTCTAAGTCAGCTTCATACCACATATTTAGTGCTCCTGATGCTCCAGCGCCAATTGCAACAAAGAAAATTGATATTATTGATTGATAAAACGGTACAATGTTTGGGGCAGTTAAAAGCCCTACTGCGCATGTAAATATTACTAAGGACATAACGCGAGGTTTCATTAATAAAATAAAAGATTTTAAAAATAACAACAGGTTTAAAGAACCTGATTTTTTATTAAGAGTGTTGCTAGTCACTTTAAGTTACATTAAGTGAAATGAATATTACAACTAATATAAATCCAACAATTAAAATATGATTTCCTAGATCAAATAGACCCACTTTTGAATTTTTCTTATCAATTAACCTTCGATGTAGAGGTATATTATCATAAGGGTTTATTTTTATAGAAGTCTTATCGTCTTTTTCGTTTTCTTGTTTAACAGAATATCCAAACCAAACGATATAAATAAAAAATACAAAGAAAATTAGTAAAGCCGCTAAATAACCATATCCGTCCATTTAACCTCCTACAAAAAAATAAAATAATCTTGAAAATAAGGTATATTTTCCCTCAGCTATCATCAATGCTACAAAACATACAATGGCAGTCATGGGCCATAGTAGAACATTAACTAAAGCATACCTTTCCCAATAAAGATGCATAAAGAATGCCATTATTAAACCTGCTTTTAATAACATAAAGAAAATTATTAACGACCACCTCAACATACCTTGAAATTGATACCAATCAACAAGGTAAGAAAAAAAACTTAGCACAAATAGAAGTCCCCATATCCAAAGATATATTCCTATTTTGTGTGTACTTCCTGTTTCCTCTTTTTTTTTTGTTTCGTCCATAATTTTAAACTACCATAAATAAAAAAATGCAAAAATAAATACCCAAACTAAGTCTACAAAATGCCAATAAAGTCCCAATATCTCTACTTCAACATAATCACCTTTCATTTTAGTAAACCATCCTCTTTTTCCATTATCATAATGACCAGCAAAAACTTTATAACAATATATAAATAGAAAAATCACACCGATAGATACGTGACACCCATGAAATCCTGTTATCATAAAGAAAAAAGATCCAAATTGAGCAGCTCCAAAAGGGTTTTCCCATGGTCTCACCCCTTCATGTATTAATTTCGTCCATTCATAAGCTTGCATTCCAACAAAAGTTAGACCTCCTAAAGCTGTGGCTAAAATTAAATAACCACACATCTTTCTGTTTCTTTCATATCCATATTTTACAGCAAGAGCCATTGTACCACTGCTTGTGATTAGAACAAATGTCATTAAGGCTATAAGTAATAATGGGACCGGAACTCCAAATGCTTCAAGAGCAAAAACTTCACTAGGGTTAGGCCATTCAACTGGTGTAGAAGCTCTTCCCTTCATATACGAAATTAAAAAACAGCTAAAAACAAAAGTGTCTGATAATAAAAAGATCCACATCATTGCCTTACCCCAATGTACACCCTTAAACATGGTTTGATCAGAGCCAGTATCTTTGGCCATGCCTTTAAACCCTTTTTCTAATTCGAAGCCTTCTATTTTTGGGTCAGACATTTTTTATTTAAGTTTTTTCTACCTCTGTGTGTGCAACTTCGCTTGGCGCAGTCGTCTGTGCGATATAATCTTCTTTAGAGCCAGGAACGCTATAGTCATACGCCCATCTATGAACTACTGGTAATCTATCTCCAAAGTTACCGTGCCCTGGTGGCACTGTCGAAGTGTACCATTCCAAAGAATTAGCTTTCCATGGATTCTTTTCTGCTTTTTTTCCAGTCTTGAGGGTTTTGATGATATTGAAAATTAAGATAAATTGAGCAGCTCCAACAATAAATGCAGCTATACTAATAAATTCATTTAAACCAACGCCTGAAGTCATGTAAGGACTATCATACATTTCGTAATATCTTCTAGGTACACCAATAAATCCTAAATAATGCATAGGGAAATAAATTGAATATGCTCCTAGGAACGTCGTCCAAAAATGCCACTTACCTAAAGTTTCGCTCAGCATTTTACCTGCCACTAGTGGGAACCAGTGATAAACAGCTCCCATTATAACCATAAGTGGAGCTATACCCATTACCATATGAAAATGAGCAACTACGAAGTAAGTATCAGATAAAGGAACATCAACTGAAACATTTCCTAAAAATATTCCAGTTATACCTCCGTTAACAAAAGTGACTATAAATCCTAAACACCAAAGCATAACTGTATTAATTCTTATGTTCCCTCTCCATAATGTTAAAATCCAGTTGTAAACTTTCATAGCTGTTGGAACTGCAATAATAAGAGTAGTAGAAGCAAAGAAGAAACCAAACCACGGGTTCATCCCACTAACGTACATATGGTGTGCCCAAACAAAGAAACTTAAAGCTCCAATACCAACTATTGCCCAAACCATCATCCTGTATCCAAAAATATTTTTTCTAGCATGCACAGAAATTAAATCTGAGACAATACCAAAAGCCGGTAAGGCTACTATGTATACTTCCGGGTGACCAAAAAACCAAAATAAATGTTGAAAAAGTATTGGGCTTCCTCCTCCATATTCTAAAACCTCACCAGCTTTCAAAATAGTCGGCATAAAAAAGCTAGTTCCAATAACTTTGTCTAATGTCATCATTATAGAACTCACCAATAACGCTGGAAAAGCCAACATTGCCAAGACTGTAGCTGTGAAAATACCCCAAACAGTTAAAGGCATTCTCATTAATGTCATGCCCCTTGTTCTAGCCTGAAGAATTGTAATCATGTAATTTAATCCACCCATTGTGAAACCAATGACAAACAAAGAAAGTGAAATTAACATTAGAAGTATTCCCATTCCTGAACCTGGTGTACCCTCTAAGATTGCTTGAGGTGGATAAAGCGTCCATCCTGAGCCTGTCGGCCCGCCTGGGACGAAGAAACTTGCCATTAAAACCATCACGGCTACAAAAAACATCCAAAAACTTAACATATTAACATATGGAAAAACCATATCTCTAGC
>CACKWQ010000020.1 GCA_902603925.1 uncultured Pelagibacteraceae bacterium
ACCCTGGATCTTCAATGATTAAAGTTAAAAAAAGGAAAATTCTTTTATTACCTGGCGATGGTATTGGACCTGAGGTTATTAACGAGGTAAGAAAGATTATCAACTGGCTAAACCAAAATAGATCTCTAGATTTTGAAATTGACGAAGACCTTGTAGGAGGAGCAGCTTATGATCAGCATGGAACACCAATAACAGATGAAGTTTTTTATAAAGCGTTAGAAAGTCAAGCAGTAATACTGGGAGCTGTAGGTGGCCCAAAATGGGACAATCTTGATTTCTCAAAAAAACCTGAGAGAGCACTTCTTAAGTTAAGAAAAGAGTTAAAACTATTTGCAAATTTAAGACCAGCAATATGTTTTAAACAACTTGTTGATGCATCTAGCTTAAAGCCAGATATAGTGTCTGGTTTAGATATAATGATAGTAAGAGAATTAACTGGTGGTATATATTTCGGTGAACCAAGAGGAATAAAACCAATTAATAACGGTGAAAGAAAAGGTATTAATACTCATACATATACTTCTAGCGAAATAAATCGTGTTGCACGTATCGCATTTGATTTGGCTAAAAAACGAAATAATAAAGTAACATCCTGTGAAAAGTCAAATGTAATGGAAGCAGGCCAATTATGGAGAGAAGAAGTACAAAATTTACATGATAATGAATATAAGGATGTTGAACTTGAACATATGTTAGCAGACAACTGTGCAATGCAATTGCTAAGAAACCCAAAACAATTTGATGTGATAGTTACAGATAACTTATTTGGCGACATTCTTTCAGATGAGGCCGCAATGCTAACTGGATCTTTAGGATTGCTTCCCTCAGCTTCACTGGGATCTATGGATAAGGATGGCAATATGAGGTCTATGTACGAGCCTGTCCACGGATCTGCACCAGATATAGCTGGCAAAGGTATAGCCAACCCAATTGCAACTATACTCAGTTTTTCAATGGCTTTAAAATACTCTCTAAATCTAGACAAAGAGGCGCTGGATATCGAGAAAGCTGTTCAGAAGGTTTTAGATGATGGATTAAGAACTAAGGATATTTTTAGTAAAGGAAATAAGGAAGTTTCAACAAATGATATGGGTGATGCGGTCATTGCATATTTGCAAAAACAGTAAATATAAATTAATTTATACTTAATTTTTATGACAACTTATACTGCTCCAATTAATGATATGATGTTTCTTTACGAAAAGTTGAGAAACAACAAATCTTATAATGAATTAGCAAAATATAAAGATATAACCCCTGATTTAGTCAAAGACATTCTTGAAGAAGCCGCAAAAATAAATCAGAATTTAATTTTACCTTTAGCAAAAGCTGGAGATGAATCACCAGCAGTTTTAGAAAACGGTGTCGTAAGAACACCCCCAGGTTATAAAGAGGCTTACAAAAAATACATAGAGGATGGTTGGACATCATTATCTTGTGATACAAAATACGGCGGGCAAGGAATGCCAAAAACCGTAAGTGCTTTTTTTGATGAAATGCTTTCATCGGCATCCCTATCTTTTAAGCTGTATAGCGAATTAAGTATTGGTGCATATAATTGCATAAACCATCATGCTACTGAGGAAGTTAAAAATAAATATTTACCAAAAATGGTAGAGGGTAAATGGAGTGGAACTATGTGTTTAACTGAACCAGTATGTGGAACAGATCTTGGCTTGTTGAAAACCAAAGCAGTTGAACAACCAGATGGATCTTATAAATTAACAGGTCAGAAAATTTTTATCACTTCTGGTGATCATGATTTAACAGAAAATATAATTCATCTTGTAATTGCTAGATCATCAGATTCACCCTCTGGAACTAAAGGAATTAGTTTGTTTTTAGTTCCAAAATATATTGTAAGGGATGATGGAACAGTTGGACCAAGAAATGGCATCAGCACAGGTTCAATAGAAAGCAAGATGGGTATTAAAGGTTCAGCAACTTGTGTCTTAAATTTTGATGATGCAGTTGGTTATATGATTGGACCAAAAAATAAAGGACTTAATTCGATGTTTACAATGATGAATTTAGAAAGGATAGTAGTTGGAATTCAAGGCTTAGGCATATCAGAGACTGCATATCAAAATTCTTTAATTTATTCAAAAGAGAGAAAACAGGGCAAAAGTAACAAAAACCATTCCTCAAACGGATCGGCAGATTTTATTATTGAACATGCAGACATAAGAAGATCATTGTTAAATATGAAATCTATCATTGAAGGTGAAAGAGCACTTTGTTTTTGGTTGTCACAACAGACAGAAGTAAGTTTAAATCACGAAGATAAAGATGTTAAGCAAGAAGCCTCCGATTATGTATCCTTGATGACTCCTGTTGTAAAGGCATTTTTTACCGATATGGGTTCGGAAATAACAAGTGATGCAATGCAAATTTTTGGAGGGTATGGTTATACTAAAGATCAAGGCATAGAGCAGCTGTATAGAGATAATAGAATTACACCAATTTATGAAGGCACGAACTCAGTGCAGGCAATTGATTTAGTTTTTAGAAAATTAGTTAATAGAAATGGAGATATTATTGATAAATATATAAAAATGATAAAAAACGATCTAGACTCTACAAATGATAAAATTAAACCATTTGTTTTAAAAATTAATTTATATCTAGAAAAATTAGAAAGTTTTTCCTCATGGATAAAAGATAAGATACAAAGCTCTAAGGATGACGCTAATGCTGCATGTAATGACTATTTAAAAGTCTTAGGTTTAATAGCAGTTGCATATTCATGGATCAAGGTGCTCGAGGTGAGTTTTGAGGACTACGATAACAATAAAATTTTTTATGAAGACAAAATTCAAACAGCCAACTTCTTTTTCGAGAGAGTATTACCAAGAATTGATAGTCATTGTGCTACTGGTACAAGTGGAAGTAAGTATATTATGGATTTTAAATTCAATTAAAAATGAGTCATTACAATAAAAATCTAGATAAAAATAATGCAAATTTTGTACCTCTAACACCGCTATCTTTTTTGGTGAGAGCAAAAGATATTTATCCAAATTATGAAGCCATTGTATATGAAGATAGAAAATATACGTGGAGCGAAATATATAGAAGATGTATTAAATTTGCCAGTGCTCTTACAAAAATTGGAATAAAAAAAGGCGATACAGTATCTTTTCTTGCCTTTAATACTCCCGAAATTTTTGAGGCACACTATTCTGTGCCTATGACAGGCGCGATACTAAATACAATTAATATAAGACTAGATGCAAAAACAATTGCATATATTTTAGAGCATAGTGATGCAAAGGTTTTGGTAGTAGACAGACAACTTCATTTAGAGGTTAAAAAAGCCCTTAGAGCAATTAAAAGAAAAATTACCGTAATTGATATAGATGATAAGTTTGCAGACCAATCAAAACTTCAAAAAATAGGAGATTTAGAATATGAAGAATTTTTAAATTCAGGCGATGCAAATTATGATTGGAAAATGCCAGAAGATGAATGGGAAGCTATTTCATTAAGCTATACCTCTGGAACAACTGGCAACCCAAAAGGGGTAGTATATCACCATAGAGGTTCGTACTTAATGTCAACCGGTAGTGCTACAGCGTGGAATATGCCAAGTAGACTAAATTTTTTAACTATTGTACCGATGTTTCATTGTAATGGATGGTGCTATCCATGGACAGTACCAATGCTAAATGGAAGGACAATATGTTTAAGAAATATTGATGTAAAAAAAATTTTTGAGTTAATTGATAAATATGAAATAACCCACTTTGGTGGTGCACCAATAGTTTTAAATATGATTACCGGAGCATCAGAAAATGATCGAAAAAAATTGAAAAGAAAAGTTTATGTTTTAACTGCTGGGGCACCTCCACCAAGTATAATTTTCAAAAAAATGAAAGACCTTGGTTTTGAGGTAATGCATGTGTATGGTTTAACTGAAACATACGGACACGTAACTCAATGTGCCTGGAATGATGAATGGACTCAACTTGATGAAGAAAAGCAAAATGAAATTAAAGCAAGACAAGGTGTGAGATATCCTAATACAGAGGGTGTAACAATAATGGATCCAGAAACTATGAAGGAAGTTCCAAGAGATGGTAAGACCATCGGTGAAATTATGATCAGAGGGAATGTAGTTATGAAAGGATATTTTAAAGACAAAGAAGCAACAAATAAAGCTATGGAGGGTGGTTGGTTTCATACTGGAGACTTGGCTGTAATGCATCCAGATGGTTATGTAAAAATCCAAGATAGATCAAAGGATATAATTATATCTGGCGGAGAAAATATTTCATCAATAGAAATCGAAAACACTCTTGCAAAACATCCTTCTGTATCTATAGCAGCAGTTGTTGCAAAACCTGACGAGAAATGGGGGGAAGTACCATGTGCTTTTATAGAGTCTGTTAAAGATAAACCGACAACAGAAAAAGAATTAATTGATTTTTGCAAAGAAACATTGGCAAAATTCAAAGTGCCAAAAAAAATAGAATTTTGTGAATTGCCAAAGACTTCAACTGGAAAAATCCAAAAATTTGAGCTAAGAAAAAAGGCTAAGGAGCTAAACTGAACATAAACATCAATGATAAAGATGTTTTCATCTCAACAGGTGGTAGGGAAATCGACAATTCAAAATCTACAATACTATTAATGCATGGAAGCGGGTTAAGTCACATTGTTTGGTCTCTTCATGAGCAGTTTTATATTACAAATGGATATAATGTATTGTCAATTGATCTACCTGGCCATGGAAACTCAGATGGTCCTGCTATAGACTCTATTGATAAAATATCTGATTGGGTAAGTCACTTAGTCAGATTTCTAAAAATAAATAAAATTAACTTCGTTGGTCATTCTCAAGGTTGTCTAGTCGGAATTGATTTTGCATCAAGGTACCCAGATCTTATTGATAAACTGATTTTAGTAGCAGGAACATATAAGTTACCAGTAAATCAGGATTTATTAGATCTTGCATTTGCCGGAGACGAAAAAGCAATTCTTCTAATGATGAAATGGGGTTATGAAGGCTCAAAGGCTTTTATAGGAGGGAACCCTGTAAAAAAAATTATTAATTCCACAAGGGAAATTAGAGAAATTTTGTATGTAGACTTAAATGCCTGTAACAACTATAAGTCCGGTAAAGAATCTTTAGAAAAAATCATTTGTCCTACGTTATGTATTTTTGGAGATTTGGACAAAATGGTTCCTCTAAAAGTTGGAAACGAAATGGCTAAACATATAAAAAACTCTGAGGTTAAAATCATAAATAATTGTGGACATATGATTATATTTGAAAGAGCTTTTGAAATGAGAAAGTCCGTTTTAGAATTTGTGAGCAAATGAAAAATTATTTTTTATCTAAATCGAAAAGATTAAGAGAGACACCCTATACATCTAGAATTGAAAAACAAGGCGTGACGGCTTATACAATCTACAATCATATGTTGTTACCGACAAGATTTACAGATACTTTAGAGGAAGCGTATCATCATCTAAAAGAACACGTGCAGGTTTGGGATGTGTCTGTTCAAAGACAAACAGAAATAAATGGAAAAGACTCCGCTAAATTAGTTCAACTTATGACCTGCAGAGATCTTTCCAAATCAAAAGTTGGTAGATGTTATTATGCCCCCATAATTGATAATAATGCAAAATTAATAAGTGACCCAGTAATTCTAAAACTTGCAGAGGATAGATGGTGGATATCTCTATCCGACTCTGACTTTGAATTATTTGCTAAAGGTTTAGCTATTGGGCTAAAATATGAAGTTAATATATTCGAGGCAAAAGTCGATATCTTTTCTGTACAAGGACCAAAGTCAACCGCTTTAATGAAAAAAGTTCTTGGACCTAAGATTGAAGAATTAAAATTTTTTGGATTTGATTATTATGATTTTGCAGGGTCTAAACATTTAATTGCAAAATCTGGTTGGTCTAAACAAAGTGGATTTGAAGTTTATATGGAACATGAGGAAGCTGGACTTGCATTATATGATAAATTATTTGAAGTTGGAGGCGAATTTAATTTAAAACCAGGTTGTCCCAATCTAATCGAGAGAATAGAAAGTACTTTATTATCCTATGGAAACGACATTGATATTGGAGATAATCCATTAGAATGTGGCTTTGATAAATACGTAAATTTAGATAATGATTTGGAATTTTTGGGAAAAGAGAAACTCAAAAAAGTAAAAGCTGAAGGTATTAATAAAAAATTAATGGGAGTTAAAATTGATGCAAAAGAGATTGCAGTAACAGGTCCAATGAATATTTATGATAATTCTAACAATTTAATTGGGGAATTAAGATCTGGATCAGCTAACCCAATGTTCAAACAAGTCATTGGAATTGCAATGATCAATAAACCTTATTTTAAAGACGCTTTAAAGATCAACATAAATATAAAAGGAGAAAATTGCACTGGAAAACTTTGTGATTTGCCCTTCATTTAGTATTATAATACTTAAAATATCATGAATTTAGCAATAGTTGGTGCAACAGGAAATGTTGGTAGAAAATTAATTGAGGTCTTAGAAAAAAAGAAATTTCCTGTTTCAGAAATTTATTTAGTAGCCTCTGCCAAAAGTGTGGGAAAAAAAATAAAATTTTTGGGCAAAGACCATGATATTGAAGATTTAGAAACATTTGATTTTTCAAAAGTAAAGATAGCTTTCTTTGCTGCAGGTAGTGCGATAGCAGAAAAATGGGGACCTATAGCTGCAAAAAATACAATAGTAATAGATAATTCTAAGTTTTTTAGAAAAGATCCTGAAATTCCTCTTATTGTGCCAGAGGTAAATTCAAACGAATTATCTAAATTTAGAAATAAAAATATAATAGCAAATGCGAATTGCTCAGTCATACCAATTGTTGTAGCACTTAAACCATTGCATGATCTGTATAATGTTAAAAGAATAGTAGCCTCTACTTATCAATCAGTATCAGGAGCAGGAAAAGACGGAATGGATGAATTAATTTCACAAACTAGAGATGTTTTAGAAAATAAAAACTTTACCTCAAAGAATTTTACAAAGCAGATTGCATTTAATGCAATACCTCATATTGATAGTTTTCTCGAGGACGGTAGCACAAAAGAGGAGAAAAAAAATCACGACGAAATTAAAAAAATTTTAGACAAAAAAATTAATGTTACCTCAACATGTGTAAGAA
>CACKWQ010000021.1 GCA_902603925.1 uncultured Pelagibacteraceae bacterium
TAGCTCTTAAAAAAAGGTTAGGTGAAAATTTTCATAATTTTAAATCTTTAGTTAACGAAACTACAGAAAAATTTCTTTTTATGTATAATACTAAATCAGGAGAAATATTAGGTTTAAGTGATGATAAAGACCACAAACCATGGTTAGAGGATAATCCTGATAGAGTTAAAAATGGTGAATACTGGGAAATTTATAAAACCTATTTAAAAGAAGAAGAAAATTTTTCTGAAGCAGCGATAAATGATATAGACAGCTCAACTCAAAAAATTCTTGCAAAAATTGAGGACCCTAAAGATGATACCCATTTAAAATGGGATAGGAGAGGGGTTGTTATAGGAAGTATTCAATCAGGTAAAACAGCTAACTTTATAGGCTTAATTAATAAAGCAAGAGATGCTGGATATAAATTTATTGTTGTTTTATCAGGAACAAACAATGATTTAAGACAACAAACGCAGGAGAGAATAGATGACGGTTTTATTGGATATTACACATCTTCATATTCTGATTCAAAAGGTAATCCTCAAATCATGAATCCTTTGGGGAGATTAAGACAAACAAAATTTCCTGATAAACATCAATGGCCGTTACACGGCACATTTAATAAATTAAACGGGGACTTCAACAAAGCAGCATTTGAAAGACTGGCAAAACAGAAGTTAGGTAAAAATAGAGATGCCTCCTATATTTTTGTTATAAAAAAAAATAAAACTCCTTTAACAAGATTAATACAATGGTTATTAACACATACTCAAAGCAAAGCTGGAGCAAGTGGGTTTGAACGGGTTCCTCCTTTAAACGAAACAAATAGATCAGAACCACCTTTTATAAATGATTGGCCCATATTAGTTTTAGATGATGAATGTGATCATTACTCTGTTGATACCAAAGAAAGACCTGAAATAACACCAGGCGTATTAGATGAGGAGTATGATCCAAAAACCATAAATGGACTAATAAGAAAATTGCTTATTTGTTTTAGTAGAAGAGCTTATATTGGTTATACAGCAACACCATTTGCAAATATATTTATTCATGAAGGAGCATATGCAAAAAATTATGGACCTGATTTATTTCCTAAAAGTTTTATGTTCGATATTAGACCGCCCTCAAATCATCAAGGTTTAGAGACACTTTTCGCAGATAAAGATGACGATGATCCTTCGGGAGCAGATCAAAGTAATTTTATAATTACTATAAATGATTTTTGTGAAAATCCTTATGATTTGTTTTGTAATAAAGGCTGGATACCCTATAAACACAACAAAAATCATACCCCTATATACAATCAAAATACTGGTGTGCTTGATGAGGATTTACTTGATGAGCATACACTAAATTTTTACGTTGAACTATTGGAATTTAGCGGATCAAATGATACAAAAAAAATTAATCTACCTCCTAGCATGATACACGCTGTTATGTCGTTTATTATAGCATCTACAATTAGAAATGTAAGATCTTATGAAGAAATTTTTTCACATAAGTCAATGTTAATACATGTTTCAAAATTTATAAATGTTCAAGAAAAAATTGAGATAGAAATACAAAAATTAATTTCATCAATTTTAGACGTAATACGATATAGAAAAGATTACTTTTTTAACTGTATGAAACATATTTATGAAAACTATTTTTTAGAGCAAACGAAGGAATTTAAAGAAAACAAAAAGGTAATTTCATTTGAAGATTTGAAGCATCACGAAAAAGGTATTGAGTGGATAATTAAAGAAATTAAAGGAAGAGAAGGCATTAGTAATATTTATAGAATGAGTGGGAAAGGTGGAAACAAACCAAATTATAGACAATACAAAATAGATTGGAATATAGGTTTAACAACAATAATTATTGGTGGTGATAAATTGTCTAGAGGAGTTACTTTTGACGGTTTATCTACGAGTTATTTTTTAAGGGCATCTCGTATGTACGATACTCTAATGCAAATGGGTAGATGGTTTGGTTATAGACAAGGATATGAGGATGTCTGTAGATTGTATACTAGTGCAGAATTAAGACAAAATTTCATTGATATAAATATTGCTAGCGAGAGATTAAGAGCGAGAGTTTCGTATATGCAGGCACACAAAAGAACACCCGCAGATTTTGGATTAGCGGTACAAAAGTCACCAGGATTGCTAATAACCTCTAAAGTTAAAATGAGAGATGGGCATGAATTTAGTTTAGATTTTTCTGGTAGTGGCATACAAATGACAACCTTGCCGTGGGATATAGATGTTATAAAAAATAATTTTCAAAAAACTTCGGATTTAATTAAAAAATTAGGCAAAGAAAGCGAGGGACCAAACATAGTTAGAAAAAGAGGAAAAGTTCCAAATCCTAAAAATAAAAAAAATCAAGAAATGACATCAGCTTGGAAAAACACTCATCTATGGAAAAACGTCAGTAACGAAAGTATAGTCAATTATTTAAGGTCATTTACAGAACATGAGAACAGTAATTTTCATTGTGAACAATTATCAAGATATATTTCTGATGCTGCTGGACAAAATTGCCTAACAAATTGGAATGTAGTTTTGTGTGGAAATGGCAATTCAAAACATGAATGGGATATTGGTGGAAAGAAAGTGGAGTTAATCGAACGTATGCCCTCTCCTGATTCAAATTCAAAAGAAAACAAAGCATCATTCGGCGCTATATGGGATCCAAAAGATGAAACTATGGACATATCCAATGAAGATTATTTAAATGCATGGCTAACAGCAGAAAAACATAAGCTCGAAGATAATAGAAATACAGATATTAAATTTTCTCAAGAGATAAGAAGAAAAAGATCTGAAAAAAATGGAGTCTTACTAATTTACCCAATACTTCCTGTGATTAGAGAGACAATTATTAGTAGAATGCCAAACAAAATTTATAAAGGTACTGATTTTAAATATAAAGCATGGAATCCATTTAAAGAAAATTTTGTAAGAAAAAAAGAGAATGTAAATGATATTAATAACAGAAAGCCAATTATAAGTATCGCAATAAGTTTACCGGAGATAAATAAAG
This sequence comes from uncultured Pelagibacteraceae bacterium, assembly GCA_902603925.1. Classification (GTDB taxonomy): domain Bacteria; phylum Pseudomonadota; class Alphaproteobacteria; order Pelagibacterales; family Pelagibacteraceae; genus Pelagibacter. The sequence continues at coordinate 3,016 of CACKWQ010000021.1, forward strand.
AAATTTCAATCCCTTATGTTGGAAATAATATTTTTTATGCCGAAGAACAGTCTGCAAATTTAAATTAAAATTCATAGTTATTAAATTTTTCAAATACCCATTTTCTGTGCCATTCGAGGTACTTTTTTGACTTTTCATTTATAATAACATTTCTATCTACGTTATTATCTTCTTTAAATAATTTGATGTATTCACTTTCTTTTAAAATACTTGATTTTAACAATGAGCCATTATCATTAAAAGTAATAAATCCTATATCAAATAACTTATGACAGTTTGAAGTTAGAAGTATACCATTGTAACCGTCAATTTTTTCAATATCCTCAGATCTTGACCAAGGTTTAATATGTGCGGCTTCTAATAATTTTAAATTTTTAATTCCTGTTATAAGGCATATTTTTGTTCTCTTTAAAACTTCTTCTCTAAAATAACCTTGACCAACTCTTGCTTCTATCATTCTTAATTTTTTTATACCTACATATTTTTGGTTAATTTCATTTAAAATTTTATCAATCAAAACTTGACTATTATGATAACTAACTTTTTGAATATCGTGATCTAAAAAAATTAAAAAGTAGAATGTATAATGACTTGATCCGAAATGCCTAACTTTTTCGATTTTAACCTGTGAAATTTTTGGAAGAGCCATATCTCTCATTAAATTCCATGGATGAGATGTAATCTGTTTAGACCCACAGTCACATCTAGCTGGAAGATCTAATGGTCTAATATAATGACCTTGTTTCTGTGTTTTAACTTCAAAGTTCCGTTCTGTAATTATTATTTTATCTTTAGATGAACGTACATGAGTTAAAAAATGTTTATATTTTTTAATTATATCATTTTCGTAACCATGCACATCATTAATAGTTATTGATTGATTTAAATATTCATAAGAAGCATCATTTAAATATTCAATAAGGTTTTCTCTTGAATATACGTATTCATTATCTTTCCTGAAATTGCTAAAAAAAGTATTTATTTCGTGCACTCTCTTGATTCCCTTGACAAATAACTTAGCTTCTCCGTTACCTGATGTCCCTTTAGCCTTTGTAAAATGACAAAATGAGTCTGATATATTTACTTTTATACTCTCTATAATTTCATCTGCTGAGTACATTTTTTATTTTTTCAATTTTTTCCAAATTTTGAAATATCCATCTCTTTCAACAAGGCTACAATTATATTAACAACAATACTGTTTCCTGCTTGTCTGTATATTTGTGTATCTGAAACTACTTGTTTAAATGTATCAGGAAACCCCATCAATCTTAAACATTCTCTAGGTGTAAGTTTTCTAATTTTTCCTTTTTTAAGAGAAATATAGTTATCTACACCTGATCGATGCATCTTGTGCATAGTAGATACTAATGGACGTGCAATTTTTAAATCAATTTCGGGTTTAGAGTAAAATCCTTTTGTTCCTGAACTCAGAACATATTTTTTAACTTTATTTGATAAAATATATTTTTTTATATCTGATTTTTTTACTTCCACAAAATCTCCATGCCAATTAAATTGCTGGTTTCTTTTTTGGCATAATGCAATTTTTCCATTAATTTGTGTATATCTTTTTTTTAAATTCTTTTGTTTTGTTACAAATGCTATCCCTTTAGGAGGTAAGTAAAATTTCTCGTCAAATTTACCCTCTAAAAAATCTTGCATAGTATTTTCTAAAGAAATTGGTTTTGGAAATCTAAAATCATTTTTATTTTTAAACCCAATTACAAATAATCTTTCTCTATTTTGTGGAATACCAAAGTTTTTTGCATTTAATAGATTAAAAGAAAAATCATACCCAGTTTTTTCGAACATCTTTAAAACAGTTTTCCAAGCAGAGCCATTATCGACGCTAAGTAGTGCTCTTACATTCTCAAAAACAAAAACTTTAGGTTTGATTTCATTTATTTTTTTTATGAAATGAATTGTAAGATTTCCTCTGTCATCTTTTAAACCTTTTCTTTTGCCAACCATAGAGAATGACTGGCAAGGGGCACCTCCCACTAGTAAATCTATTTTATTTTTGTATTTTTTTGTATCTAACTTTAAAACATCATCATACCAATTATTTTCTTTTATGTTGTAATTCGCAAAAAAGCTTTTTTTGACAAATTCGTCATTATCGCATGCAAAAGAAATTTCACTTTTTAAACCTAGTATCTCTAATGCTTGCTCAAAAGCACCAATCCCTGAAAAAAGGCTGCCTATTCTAATGATGGCATTAGGCTTGGTAAATTTTTTAGTCTGCCAGTCTTCGCTACTTTGAAATAGTGAATATTGTTCTTTTTTCATAAATTTGATTCGCATTTAATATATCACATCTAATACTTTAAAATACTCAGGCAAAATTTAAACATATTTAAAATTTAGTATGATTTATGCGATTTATTTTTATTTTTATTATTTTATCATGCTCAGCTTATTCTAAAGACCTAAATATTACTTATCCACATAAACCATTCGATATTAAATCTATTTATAATATTAATGATGGTAGAACCATAATTGTAGAGAATAGACCTCGTGGAAACACAATTTGGGAGGTGAATAAAAATACAAAAAGGCTTAATCGAATTTCTGATGTATGGAACTTTATTGATTTAGCTCAAAGTTGTGAGAGAATTTCAGAAAATAACATCTATTTTGCACATAATTTGGAATATTGGTTCAATGGAGGTACCAATATAGACTTTCAAGCTATAAGAATTTTTAGTTTAGATAACCCAAAACCATATAACGATAATTATTTAGGAATTTCACCAAGTATGAGTTATGCAAAAGAATGGTGCACTTTTTATAAACCTAACTAAATGATGGAAAAATAGTCCTGATTTAGAACTAAACTCTACTCGTGAGGACTTTAAAAACAACTCTAAAAGAGACAAATGAAAATAAAAATACAATCAATAAAAGACTATTTTAAATTTAAAAAAAAAAGTTTTAAAATAAAAAATAATTTACTTGATTTATAAAATTATTATGTTACTTTAGTTTTTAGTTAATTGATTTACTAGTTTAGACAATTATTTAACTGAACACACCGTTAAATTATTTCAAACAGTTTTATCATATTAACCAAACAAAACATGGGTTTTGAATTTGGATTAATTGATAGATTTGTATTTTCCAAAGAAAAAACTCAAATTTGAAAGGAAAATATGAAAAAAGAAAATAAAATACTTAAAGAAGAAAAAAGCGACCATAAAAAGCTAATATATCTGCTAAGTGATTATACTCCTCTTGAAAGACAAAATCTTTTAAGGGAAGTCGATGAAATGATATTAAGATTTTTAAAAATTAAACAATCTAGCCTTCCATGGCTAAATTCACACAAAAAAAGCAATAAAAATTGGGAAAAACTTTCAAGACGTATCAGATTAATTTTATCTAAAATACATCATGAACACAAAATTCATGAGGGAAGGGTGCTGCACTAATGAAAAATGATTTAAATGAAATTATTAATCAAAGATTGAAAAATAGGCTTGAGTGGCAAGGTTATTTA
>CACKWQ010000022.1 GCA_902603925.1 uncultured Pelagibacteraceae bacterium
ATTCCGTTATTATCATCATCAATTTGTCCGATTATATGACTGAATAAATTACGCTGTGGATAAATTCTTGTTATTTTTTGCTCCTCCTTTATTGGTTTGCCACTACTGACCTTATTAATTATTCTACATTTTATACCATTTTTAGTTATTACATTGGCCGTTCCTTTTGTTCCTGATAAAGCAAAACCTAACTTTTTCAATTTTTTTGCAATTTTAATCACTTCTTCTTTATGAGAGTTTTTAACAGATAAAAAAGCTAGTCCTTTTGTTGGTAAAAAATTGGAAGAGCCAATTTGGCTTTTTGCAAATGCCATTCCAAAATCTTTATCAAAACCCATTACCTCTCCTGTTGATTTCATCTCTGGACCAAGTAAAACATCACTATTTGGAAATTTATTAAATGGAAATACAGCCTCTTTTACTGCATACATTTTATTAGATTTAAATTTTAATTTATATTTTGATAATTTTTCACCCACCATAATTCTTGACGCAATTTTTGCTAAAGGCTCACCATTTGCTTTAGATACAAAGGGAACAGTTCTACTTGCTCTAGGGTTTACCTCAATTACAAAAATTTCATCATTTTTTATTGCAAATTGAATATTTAGAAATCCAACTACATTTAGTGCTAGAGCAAGTTTCTTTGTTTGATTTTTTAATTCAGTCAACAAACTCTGCTTAATTGAAATCGGAGGAATACAACATGCTGAGTCACCTGAATGTATGCCTGCTTCCTCTATGTGCTGCATTATACCCGCAACATACACCTCTTTCCCATCTGAAATGGCATCTACGTCTACCTCCATAGCTTTATCAATAAATTTATCGATTAATATTGGGTTGTCATCAGATGCCTTAAAGGCTTCATTAATAAAATTATCTAATTTACTCTCCTCGTAAACTATTTCCATTGCTCTTCCACCTAGCACATAAGAAGGACGAACCAATAATGGAAGTCCAATTTTATCTGCAATTTTAATCGCCTGGTTATAATTGAAAGCAATCCCACTATCAGCCTGTTTTAAATTTAATTTTATTAAAAGCTCTCTAAATCTGTCCCTGTCTTCTGCTAAATCTATTGAAGGATATTGTGTTCCTAAAATTGGTAAGGAGTTTTCATGCAAAAATTTTGCCAAGCTTATTGGTGTTTGACCACCAAACTGTGCAATAATACCTATAAGGTTACCTTTAGATTTTTCTTTTAAGATTATATTTTCCACAAATTCCTCTTTAAGAGGCTCAAAGTAAAGTCTGTCGCTTGTATCGTAGTCAGTTGACACTGTTTCAGGATTACAGTTTATCATTATTGTTTCATATCCCGCTTCTTTCAAGGAGTAACTTGCTTGACAACAACAATAATCAAACTCTATGCCTTGGCCAATTCTGTTTGGACCACCACCAATAATTATTATTTTCTTTTTATTTGTAGGTCTAGATTCACATTCTGTATTTAACGAAAAATTTCTTTGGTATGTAGAGTACATATACGGTGTAAAAGATTTAAACTCAGCAGCACAAGTATCTACTTTTTTAAATACTGGTAACACTTTAAAAGCCCTCCTTTTCGACTTAACTTGTTCTTCCTTTGTATTTGTAAGTTTAGACAACCTTTTATCTGTAAATCCTATAGACTTTATTCTATTAAACTCCTCACGATTTTTTGGTAACCCTTTTTTTTTTATAATTTTTTCTTCTTTGACCAGTTCTTTAATTTCACTTAAAAACCAAACATCAATTTTGGACAACTTATGAATTTTATCTAGAGGAATATTCTTTCTAAAAGCTTCAGCAACCAACAATAATTTATTCGGAATGTTTTTTTTTAATTCCTTAAATATTTTTTGTTTTGAATAGTTAAATATATTATCAAGACCTGATAATCCAATTTCGAGTGAAACTAATGCTTTCTGTAACGACTCCTTAAAATTTCTTCCTATCGCCATTGCTTCACCAACTGACCTCATTGATGTACCTAAAATTGCTTCCGTTTCAGAAAATTTTTCAAAAGTAAATCTAGGTATTTTTGTTACCACATAATCTATAGTTGGTTCAAATGAGGCTGGTGTAACCTTTGTAATTTCATTTTGAAGTTCGTCAAGTGTGTATCCGACTGCTAATTTAGCAGCTACTTTAGCAATAGGAAAACCAGTAGCTTTTGAAGCAAGAGCTGATGATCTAGAAACTCTAGGATTCATCTCAATAATTACCATCCTTCCATTTTTTGGATTAATAGCAAACTGAACATTTGAACCTCCAGTCTCTACTCCAATTTTTCTCAAACATGCGATTGAGGCATTTCTCATAACTTGATATTCCTTATCTGTAAGAGTTAAAGCAGGAGCAATTGTAACAGAATCCCCAGTATGAATTCCCATAGGATCAACATTTTCTATTGAACATATTATTATGCAATTATCATTTTTATCTCTTACAACTTCCATTTCGTATTCTTTCCACCCCTCAAGACATTCTTCAATTAAAACTTGGTTTTGAGGCGACTCATGCATTCCATCTCTTACTATTTTGAAATATTCCCTCCTTGTTTTTGCAATCCCCCCTCCCAATCCTCCAAGTGTAAATGATGGTCTAATAATTGCAGGCAAACCGATTTTTTTTAAGCATTTTTTAGCGTCAGAATATTTGTTTACTACTTCAGAATTCGGTAAATCAATTCCAATATCTCTCATATTTTTTCGGAATTTTTTCCTATCCTCAGCATTTGATATTGCAGAGGAATTTGCACCGATAAGTTCAATTTTGTATTTTTTTAATAATCCAATTTTTTCAGCTTGTATTGCAAGATTTAAGGCAGTTTGACCTCCCATTGTTGGAAGTATCGCATCTGGTTTTTCTTTTCTAATTATTATTTCCAGGATATTTATAGAAATTGGCTCTATATAAGTTTTATCTGCAATACCAGGATCAGTCATAATTGTTGCAGGATTAGAGTTAATCAGGATAACTTTGTAACCCTCATCTTTTAAAGCTTTACAAGCTTGTGTGCCTGAATAATCAAATTCACATGCCTGACCAATAATAATTGGTCCCGCTCCAATCACTAAGATTTTTTTAATGTCTTTTCTTTTTGGCATATTTTTTTACTTCAATCATAAAATCTTTAAATAAATACTTGCTATCTTGAGGTCCAGGATTTGCTTCAGGGTGATACTGAACAGAAAAAACTGGTTTATTTTTTAATTTGATACCCTCAATACTTTTATCAAAAAGCGACAAATGTGTTATAATCACATTTTCAGGAAGACTGTCTTTTGTAATCTCAAATCCATGATTTTGACTTGTAATCTCAACTTTATTTGTAATTAAATTTTTCACTGGGTGATTAGCTCCTCTGTGGCCTAGTTTCATCTTTCTAGTTTTAGCATCAAGTGCAAGACCTAAAATTTGATGACCTAGACAAATACCAAATATTGGAATATTTTTATTTATCAAATTTTTAATAACTGGTACTGAATATTTCGCAGTTGCTGCTGGATCACCGGGCCCATTGGAAAGAAAAACACCTTGGGGTTTCAAATTTAATATTTCAGAAGATTTTTCCTTACATTTTACCACTTTAACTTCACAGTTATAGTCAGAAAAGTATCTTAGAATATTTTTTTTAATGCCATAATCTATTGCTACAATTCTAAATTCTTTTTTTTTAGATTTTTTATAACCACTACCCTTTCTCCAAGTTTTTAAACCTTTCCAAGTATAATTTTTTTTAGTGGTAACTTCTCTTGCAAGATCAAGTCCATTGAGACCATTCCATTTTACAGACATATTCATTAATTTTTTAATATTGAAATTGCCGTTTTTATTATTTGATATGGTGCCCTTTGGTGCACCTTTGTCTCTTATGTAATTTGTCAAACTTCTCGTATCTAAACCTGTTAAACCTACTATTCTATTTTTTTTTAACCAAGCGTCTAAATGATTTAATGATCTATAATTGGATGGGTTTGTTATTTCAGAGTTAAATATAACACCCTTTGTCCAAATTTTATCAGACTCTAGATCTTCATTGTTAGTTCCAACATTTCCAATATGAGGAAATGTAAAATTAATAATTTGTCCAGCATACGAGGGGTCTGATATAATTTCTTGATATCCTGTAATTGAGGTATTAAAACAAACTTCTCCAGTTGCAGTCCCTTGATAACCCAATCCAATACCTTTAAACACTTTTTTGTTTTCTAGAACTAGAATACCTTTGGAAAAATTGTTTTTTTTTAATTGAATTTTTTGTTTTTTAATCAATTACAACTCATGAGTTAAAGGTTAATACAATAAAACCTTATTTACCGCAACACATGTATAACAAAACTAAAAAAAAACAAATTTTTCTTTTGAACAATTTCATCTTTCGATTAGATTAAGTAAATGTCATTGAGGGATAAAATTGAAAGAGACTATAAAAACTCATTCAAATTAAAGGAGAAATCTAGAATATCAACTTACAGGTTAATTCTGAGCGGAATTAAAGACCTAGATATTAATAATAGATCAAGTGGTAACAAAAAAAATACAGATGATGAGGACATAACTAAACTTTTAAAAAAAATGATCAAACAACGAAACGAATCAATTCAAATATACAAAAAAAACGATAGATCTGATTTGCTAAAAATTGAGCAAGATGAGGTAAACATAATATCAAATTATTTACCAAAACAGTTATCTGAGGATGAAACTATTAAAGTGTGTGAAGAAATAATTAAAAAACTAGGTGCACAATCTATTAAAGATATGGGTAAAGTTATGGGAGAATTAAAAACTAATTACGCGGATTGCTTAGATTTTTCAAAAGCAGGAACGATTTTAAAAAATATTTTAAATAAATGAAATATCCTAAAGAATATTTGGATGAAATTAAAACAAGATTAAAAGTTTCCACTGTTGTTTCAAAATCTGTATCACTTAAACGAAGAGGAAAGGAGTTTGTAGGTTTATCGCCATTTAAAAATGAAAAAACACCATCATTTACAGTGAACGATGAAAAAGAGTTTTATCACTGTTTTGCCTCAGGTGAGCATGGAAATATTTTTGACTTTTTGATGAAAACACAAAACTTAAAATTTGGGGAAGTAGTAAAAACTTTGGCAAATTTAGCTGGCATGAGACCATATTTATTTTCTAAGAAAGACGAAGAAAGAGAAAAAAAATTTAAGGAATATACATCTATTCTAAATAAGTACTCAGAAATTTGTCACCAAATAATTATCAAAAATAAATCTTTAGCGGTGTCTAAATATTTAAGCAAAAGAAATCTTAATGAGTCAATAATAACAAAGTACAAACTGGGATACTCATTATATGACGACAATCTATTTGAAAAATTTAAAAAATTATTTAGTGAGGACTCTTTAAAAGATTCAGGACTATTTTACTTTGATGAGAGGAAAAATAAATTTATTGATAGATTTAGAAATAGATTAATTTTCCCTATAAATAATATTTCGGGAAGCCCTATCGGACTTGGGGGAAGAATTATTGAGCAGAATAATTACCTTGCAAAATATATTAATTCACCAGAAACTCCATTTTTTAAAAAGGGTTCGAATCTTTATAATTTGGATATTGCGAGAAAACTGTCTAACAAGTCAGAAAAAATTTATATTGTAGAAGGTTATATGGATGTAATTGGACTTTCAAAAAATGGTATCGATAATGTTGTTGCAAATTTGGGAACCGCATTAACAGAGAAGCAAATTGAAATTTTAAATCAGTTTTTTAGTCATATTATTATATGCTTTGATAGTGATGATAGCGGTTATAAAGCTGCAGTAAAAGCCGCTGAAAATAATATTATTAATCTCAAACCTGACAAAAAGATATCTTTTTTATTTTTACCCGACGGCGAGGACCCCGATTCATTCGTAAATAAAAATGGAAAAGAATTTTTTCAAAATTATGCTCAAAACAACTTAATACCAGTACATGAGTTAATATTTAATACATACAAAAATGATAATGATAATAGTCCGTCTTCTTT
>CACKWQ010000023.1 GCA_902603925.1 uncultured Pelagibacteraceae bacterium
CAGACTTAGGAAAAAAAGATTTTGCTATATCCCATGAATAATAAAGCCAAATTAATAAAAGGAAACTACTACCTACAATTACCCAATGAGCTCCACCTTTGGCTCTTTCGGGATTACCGAAAACCGCATCAACTTTTTCTCTTTTAATAAGTTTTCTGCCATATAAAATACATCCAATAATTGCGAAAAAGAAAATAAATGTTAAAATTGCGGTAATCATTTATCCTTCTTTACCCATTATCTCTTCTTCCATGTTCCAAATCATTGAGAGTATTTCTTCTCGTCTAGACACAAATTCTTTATTATTTTTAATCTCTCTTAAATCTTCTTTGAGGCCCAAAAGAGCAAACGGAAGTTTATATTCTTTATGAATTCTTCCTGGTCTAGGTGCCATTACATAAACCTTTTCACCTAATAAAAGGGCTTCTTCAACAGAGTGTGTAATAAGAATAATTGTTTTTCCAGTCTCCTTCCAAATTTTTAATACAAGTGACTGCATTTTTTCTCTTGTTAGTGCATCTAAAGCTCCTAAAGGCTCATCCATTAGAATTAAATCAGGATCATTTATTAAGCATCTAGCTAAAGCCACTCTTTGTTGCATACCACCAGATAATTGATAAGTAGGAGTATTTCCAAAACCCTGAAGTCCAACTATTTCTAGCCATTCCTCGACTTTAGCCGCTGTTTTCTTTTGATCTTGATTTTTCATCCTTAATCCAAAATTTACATTTTCAGCTACAGTCAACCATTCAAACAACGCTCCCTGTTGAAATACCATTCCTCTATCTACTCCAGGTCCATTAATTTCGTTACCTGATAATGTTATTTTTCCTGATGTTGGCCTTATAAATCCAGCTGTAATATTTAATAAAGTGGTTTTTCCACATCCAGAGGGACCAAGAACTGTAAGTAGCTCCCCCTTTTTAATTGTAAAATTAAGATCTTTTAAAGCATGAACAATCTCCCCTTTAGGGGTTTTGAAAATCATATTTAAATTTTCAGAAATAAGATCGCTCATATGAAAACTATAATAACGGTTTTAGAAAAATAGGCATCAATTTTATAAATCGATGCCTATAGTTTTAATTTAAAGATTATGGTAAAAACTTAGTAGTTACCGTACCTTTTGGAGTATCAAACCCATTCAAAAATTTTGAAAGATTTCCACTTGTCATAGATTTTTTCGTTTCTTTTGGTGTAAGAAATTTAAAGCCACTTAAAGTATCATTCATATCAGCAACTTTCATTTCAGATTCTTTAGACATAGCATTTAAATCACTCTTACCGTTTCTGAATCTCTCATTTGCTTCATGAGTTAATTCAACAAAAGATTTAACCATTCCTGGATTTTCTTTCATAAATTTATTCGTAACAGAAACTATATCTATACCCATAATTCCTCCGGCACGTGCCTCATCTACTGTTAAAAGTCTCGTACCTACACTTGTAGCAGATTTAATTGAATTACCACCAAATAAGCATGACATGACAACATCACCACTGACTAACGCAGCAGCTCCTTCCTCAGGATCCATTGCGATTATTTCCATTTTATTTCTGTCAGCCCCAACAATCTTCATACTTTCAGAAAAAACATATTCCGCCATTGTTCCTAATGGAACTGCAACTTTTTTACCCTCAAGTTCAGAAGCGTTAGCTTTTGTAATTCCAGATTTATTAGAAGTAACACATGTTGTTCCTCCCATTCCATATTCCATAGCTACATCAACTAATGATATCGGAGCTTTTGCTTTTACTGCATTTATATAAGGCATTAATCCTTGTGAGTAAGAAATATCAATATCACCCGCTAACATTGCATCTGTCATTGCCACACCATTTGTAAAATTTGTCCACTTTACTGGTACACCAAGAGCCTTTGCGTAAGCCTTTTTATTCATATCCTCTAAATTTGGACTCGGCCATTCTAAGAAATATGCAACTCTTACTTCTTTTGCAGCTGAATTAGCAACTGTAAAAGACATAGAAAGAGCAATCAAACTTCCTAAAATAAAACTAATTATTTTTTTCATTTTGTCTCCATTAATTAAATTTAATTATCTTATTTAAATTCAAAACTTGATACATGTAAATGATGAATAAACTAAACCAGAGAACCCTATTAAACATTACACGTTAAGGTTGTGTTACTATTACACATTGTTACATGTAAAATTATCTAGTCTAAACATAGTTTTTAGTCTAAAAATTTATAAACTTACTAAATAAAAAAACATGAGTTCAGAAAAAAATCCAATTCCAAATTCTCTTAACGAACATTGGATGCCATTTACTTCTAATAAAGATTTTAAAAAACGTCCTAGATTGATAACCAGTGCAAATGGTGTTTATTTAAAAAACCACGAAGGAAAAACACAAATAGACGCAAGTTCTGGTTTATTTTGCAATCCATTAGGCCATGGAAGAAAAGAAATTATTGAGGCAATTACTAATCAATTAAAAACCTTAGATTATGCTCAGCCTTTCCAACAAGGTTTTGGTGGTTCATTTGAATTAGCAACAAAAATCGCTAAGCATACACCTGGAAATCTAAACAGAATTTTTTACACAATTTGTGGTTCAACTGCTGTTGAAACTGCAATAAAAATTTCTGTTGCATATCACAAAGCTCGTGGTGAAGGTCAAAGATTCAGATTTGTTGGAAGAGAAAGAGCGTATCATGGAATGAATATAGGTGCAACTTCAGTCGGTGGAATGATAAATAACGTTAAAGCTTATGCAAGCGTTCTTATGCCTGGAGTAGTTCACATGAGACATACACATTTGGAAGAGCATAAATTTGTATCAGGTCAACCCGAAACAGGAATGGAACTTGCAAATGACTTAGAGAGAATTTGTACAAACTTTGGAGCGGAAAATATTGCAGCATGTATTGTGGAACCAATATCTGGATCTACAGGTACATTAGTACCACCAGTTGGTTACTTACAGAGATTAAGAGAACTCTGTGACAAACATAACATCTTATTAATATTTGATGAGGTAATTACAGGTTGGGGTCGTACCGGATCAGCTTTTGGAGCACAAGAATTTGGGGTAACACCTGATATTATGACAATGGCAAAAGCAACAACTAATGGAATAGTGCCGTTTGGAGTTGTTGCTTGCAAAGAGGAAATTTATGACGCTGTTGTAAACGCAGCACCGGAAGGAGCTGTAGAATTATTCCATGGTTACACATATTCTGGAATTCCAATATCGGTAGCTGCCGCGCTAGCCGTTCAAGAAATTTTTGAAAAAGAGGATATTTTTAATAGAGCAAAAGAATTATCACCGTACTTTCAAGAAGGTTTATTTTCACTAAAAGATATTGATGTTGTTGAAAATATTAGAGGTTATGGAATGATGGGTGGTATCGATATTAAAATGGATGTGAAACCCGGAAGAGCAGGACTTGCAACTTTTAAGCATTGTTATGATGCAGGAGTAAATTTTAAGGCAACTGGAGATGCTTTAATAATAGCTCCTATGTTTATATGTGAAAAGAAACATATTGATGAGATTATTGAAAAACTGAGAATTGGAATATCGAACTACAGCAAAAGTAAAAAGAATTAATTTTCGTTTATGAAAATTGGCGTCCCAAAAGAAATTAAGCCTCAAGAAACTAGAATTGGACTAACTCCTGAGAGCGTTAAAGATTTAGTATCAAACGGCCATGAAGTTTTAGTAGAAAAGAATGGTGGATTTGATGCAGGTTTTGAGAACTCACATTATCTTGCTGCAGGTGCAAAAATAATTGACAAATCAGAAGATATTTTTAATGACGCAGACATCATTGTTAAAGTAAAAGAGCCACTTTCAAAAGAAGTAAAAATGATTAGAGAAAATCAAATAGTTTTCACTTACCTTCATCTTGCTGCTGCAAAAGAGTTAACTCAAGAATTAATTAATTCTAAAAGCGTTTGTATCGCTTATGAAACTGTAACGGATCAAAATGGAAGATTGCCCCTTTTAGCACCGATGAGTGCAGTTGCAGGAAGGATGTCTGTCCAAGCAGGTGCACATTGTTTAGAAAAAAATCAAAAAGGAAGGGGTTTGCTTTTAGGGGGTGCCCCAGGTGTTGAGGGAGGAACTGTAGTTATATTGGGTGGAGGAGTTGTGGGTGAAAATGCTGCAATTATTGCAACAGGCATGCAAGCAAAAGTTCATATAGTTGATAAATCAGACACAAGACTTGAAGAACTTTCTCAAAAGTTTGGAGATAAAATAATTCCTCAACAGTCAGATAATATAGATTTGAAAAAATTAATATCAGAAGCAGATCTTTTAGTTGGTGGAGTATTAATTCCAGGTGCAGAGGCGCCAAAATTAATAACAAAAGATATGCTAAAATTAATGAAAAGGGGATCTGTAATAGTTGATGTTGCTATTGACCAAGGTGGTTGTGTAGAAACAAGTAAACCAACAACACATGCAAATCCTACTTATATAGTTGATGATATTGTCCATTATTGTGTAGCCAATATGCCAGGTGGAGTTCCAAGAACTTCTACACTGGCTTTAAATAAAGTGACCTTACCTTTTTTAAATAGATTAGCTAAAGATGGTTATAAAAAAGCTCTAAACGATGATCCTAATTTTCTAGCAGGATTAAATGTTTGTAAGGGAAATGTAACATACAAGGCTGTTGCAGATACTTTTGGACATAAATTTCTCTCCCCAGTAGATGCTCTGAATTAAAAATGAAAATAATTCCAAGTTCAGCAAAAGTAGTAGTTATTGGAGGGGGTGTGGTAGGTTGCTCTTGCGCATATCATTTAGCAAAATTTGGTTGGAAAAATATAATTCTTTTAGAAAGAGATAAATTAACTTCCGGTACCACATGGCATGCTGCTGGATTAGTCAGTCAAATTGGTCCATCAGCACCTATAACAAAAATAAGAAAATATTCATTAGATTTATATAAAGAACTAGAAAAAAAAATTGATCATTCTGCCGGTTTACGTCTAAATGGCGCAATGTCTATCGCTCAAGAGGAGGGTAGATGGCAAGAGTTAAAGAGACAAGCCACCACAGCTCAATTATATAACTTTGATGTACAAATTTTAAATAAACATCAAGTCAAAGAAAAAGTTCCATTAATTAAAAATGAAGACCTATTAGGTGGTATATTGATGCCAGGCGATGGATCAGCAGATCCGTCTAGTATTACTCATCTTTTGGCTAAAGCTGCTAGAGCTGAAGGGGTAAAAATTTATGAGGACTCACCTGTTGGAAAAATATTAATAAAAAACAAAAGAATTGAAGGCGTTGTTGTTAGTGGTAAAAAAATAGAGTGTGAATACATTGTTTTAGCAACAGGAATGTGGTCAAGACAAATTGGTGAAAAAGTTGGATTAAGTATACCTCTGTATCCAGCTGAACATTTTTATGTGATAACCGAGCCAATAAATAATTTACCAAAAAACTTTCCTGTAGTAAGAGATTTTGACAGTAGGACGTATTTTAAAGAGGATGCTGGCAAACTTCTGTTAGGAATTTTTGAGGGGAAATCAATTCCTGCCTTTGATAAGACTAATAAGGTTCCAGAAGATTTTTCTTTTGGAGAATTTCCTGAAAATCTAGAGCATTTTGAGCCTTATTTAAATGCATGCATGAAAAGATTTCCAATACTTGAAAAAACAGGAATTAGAAAATTTTTTGCAGGGCCCGAGTCATTTACCCCGGATACTAATACTTTATTAGGCGAGGTTCCTGAGATTAAAAACTTTTTTATTTGTTGTGGATTAAACAGTATAGGAATTGCAAGCGCAGGAGGAGTAGGTAAAGTTACTGCTGAAT
>CACKWQ010000024.1 GCA_902603925.1 uncultured Pelagibacteraceae bacterium
TACATGCTTACGTTAGCCAGTCTGATAAAGGTGAATTAGTAATAGGTGCAGGTGCTGACTCTTATGTTTCTTATACACAAAAAGGAAGTCATAATATTGCGGAGGAAACATTAAAAGCAATTTTAGAACTCTACCCAATCTTTAGTAGAATGAAAATGCTTAGACAATGGGGTGGTATCGTAGATATTTGCCCAGATGCAAGTCCAATCATTAGCAAAACTCAAATAAAAGGTTTATATTTTAATTGTGGGTGGGGCACAGGAGGATTCAAAGCAACACCAGGATCTGGGGATTTATTTGCCCATACAATTGCAAATGATGAACCACATCAATTAAATGCAGCTTTCAACCTAAATAGATTTGTAAGTGGAGATCTTGTTGATGAGCATGGTGCTGCAGCAGTAGCACACTAATGTTTATAATTACTTGTCCATATTGTGGTGACAGAGACCAAACAGAATTTTCATGTGGTGGTGAAGCACATATAGAAAGACCAAAACAACCAACTGAACTAAGTGATGATGAATGGGCTGAATATCTATTTATGAGAAAAAATATTAAGGGAGTACAGTTTGAAAGATGGAATCATTCACATGGCTGCAGAAAATGGTTTAATATAATTAGAGACACCTCAAATGACAAAATTCACGCTGTATATAAAATGGGTGAAAAACCTCCGGTTATATAATCATGTCAAAAAATTTAAGAATAAATAAAAACAATTTTATTGATCAAACAATAAGAATTTCGTTCAAATTTAATGGTCAACAACTTTTTGGATATAAAGGTGATACTTTAGCATCTGCACTCTTAGCTAATAATATTCACTTAGTTGGTAGAAGTTTTAAATACCATCGTCCAAGAGGAATAATGACGTGTGGTTCAGAAGAACCAAACGCCATAGTACAAGTCGGTAATGACCCATCATTGACTGATCCTAATGTTAGGGCGACTGAAATTGAGATATACGAGGGTTTAGAGGCATCAAGTCAAAACTGTTGGCCAAGTGTAAATTTTGATATTGGAGCTATAAATAATTTTTTATCCCCTCTCCTGCCTGCTGGATTTTATTATAAAACATTTATGTGGCCAGCAAGTTTTTGGGAAAAATATGAGTATTTTATTAGACACTCTGCCGGCCTTGGTAAAGCACCTACAAAACCTGATCCAGATATTTATGATCATCAGTATTCACATTGTGATGTATTAGTTGTTGGTGGTGGCATTTCAGGAATTATATCGGCAAGATTATCAGCAGAAAAAGGTTTAGATACAATGTTAATAGACGACAAAAATTTTCTTGGAGGATCAACAATATATCAAGAAAATGAAGCCTATAAAATTAATGATATTTATTCTAATGAATGGTTGGCTAAAGAAATAAAGAGTTTAAAAAATTATCCGAATTTAATTATCAAGAATAGAACAAGTCTTGCTGCATTCCATGGATATAATTACTTATTAGCAAGAGAAAATTTAACCGATCATTTGAGTATTAGTGATAGAAAAAATAAGATAAGACAAAGATTGTGGAAAATAAGAGCTAAAAAAGTTATTATAGCATCAGGATCTATTGAAAGACCATTAATATTTAGCAACAATGATAGACCTGGAATTATTCTTTCTTCGTCAATTAAAAAATATATCGATTATTATGGCGTTAAAACTGGAGAAAATATTTCTCTATTTACTAACAATGATAGTGCATATGAAACTGCAATTTCTCTGAATAAAAGTGGTGTTAAAGTGAATGTAATCGTAGATATTCGTAAAAATTCAGACTCATTAATTGTTAAAGAGGCATTAGACTTAGGATTGAAAGTATTATGGGAGTCAACCGTTGTAGAAACTCAAGGATATAAGAAAATTAAATCATTTGAGGTAATGAAACTCTCTGATGATGGCAATAATGTTATAGGAAACAAAACTAAACATAATTGTGATTGCTTAGGTATTTCGGGTGGTTGGACTCCTATGGTTCATTTATTTACTCAATCTGGCGGAAAGTTAACATTTAGAAATGAAGATAATGTATTTATTCCAGATGAAGATAAAACTCCACCAAATCAAATCAGTGTTGGATCGTGTAATGGTGAATTTAAATTAGATGAAATAGTAACTAGAACTATTGAAAATTTAAAAAGTTTTTTAGATTTAAGCAAAACATGCTACGATGAGATAAAAATTAATTGTCCAGATGAAAAATCAAAAAGAAATATTTGGCTACTTCCTTCAGACAAACCTACTGGAAAAACAAAACCTTTTTTAGATTTTCAAAACGATTCCACTGCAAAGGATGTTAAACTTGCGTTGCGTGAAGGATTTAAATCTATTGAACATGTAAAAAGATATACGACCACTGGAATGGGAACTGATCAAGGTAAATTATCTAATATGCACGCATTGGGCATCATTGCAGATACTACGGGAACTAATATGGGCGAGCTTGGTACTACAACATTCAGACCACCCTACACTCCTCTAACATTTGGAGCAATCGTAGGAAGAAATGTCGGAGAATTTTTTGACCACACAAGAAGAACTGCAATCCACAACTGGCATGTAAAAAATAATGCTGAGTTTGAAAATGTAGGTCAATGGAAACGACCTTGGTATTTTCCAAAAAATGGTGAAAATATGCACCAAGCTGTTCAAAGAGAAAGTAAAGCAGCAAGAGATAGTGCAGGTATATTAGATGCATCTACATTAGGAAAAATTGATATCCAGGGAACAGATGCCTCAGAATTTTTAAATAGAGTTTATACCAATGCGTGGTCAAAACTTGAGATAGGCAAATGTAGGTATGGATTAATGCTTAATGAAGACGGTATGGTTTATGATGATGGTGTAACAACAAGACTAGGTGAAAATCATTATATTATGACAACCACAACTGGGGGAGCGGCAAATGTTTTATCTAAGTTGGAAGATTACCTACAAACTGAGTGGCCGGAATTAGATGTTTATTTGACTACAGTAACCGATCAATATTCAACAATTAGTATTTGTGGTCCAAATTCTAAAAATATAATTTCTAAAATTGTTCCAAGTCTTGATTTATCAGACAGTAATTTTCCACATATGTCATTTAAAAATATTAAAATAAGCAATGTGAATTGCAGAATAATGAGAATAAGTTTTACAGGAGAACACAGTTACGAGATAAATATTCAATCAAATTATGCAGAAGATTTATGGATTAAATGTATGGAAGCAGGAAAAGAATTTCATTTAACACCTTACGGTACTGAAACAATGCACCTTTTAAGAGCTGAAAAAGGATTTATAATTACTGGTCAAGATACAGATGGAACATTAACTCCTTCAGATTTACAAATGGATTGGATTATAGGAAAAAAGAAATTTGATTTTATTGGCAAAAGATCACTTTATAGAAGTGATACAATTCGAGAAGATAGGAAACAATTAGTTGGTCTTTTAACAGACGATCCGAAAGAAGTTTTAGAAGAAGGAGCACAATTAGTTGAAAATATCAACACAAAACCTGTTGAAATGTTAGGACATGTCACTTCTAGTTATTTCAGCCCTAATTTGAATAAATCAATAGCCCTTGCTGTTGTAAAGAGTGGAAAAAAACTTAAAGGTAAAAAACTTATAGTGCCAATGGAAAATAAAAATATAAATGTAACAATAACTGACACTGTATTTTATGACAAAGAAAATAAAAGGTTAAATGCTTAGTTTTAATCCACCAATTAAAGAAGAAAAAAACTACAATGATTTGAAAATTGTAGAAATTGAGCCAACTATAAAAATTAATTTAAGAAGTAATAAAAGAGAATTTTCAACAAAAATTGGAAAAATTTTGTCAATTTTACCACCTAACGAAGCAAATACATCATCAGGTAATGAAAGTTATAGTTTGTTATGGTTAAGCCCCGATGAATGGCTTATATATTCAAACAATATTAATGACACATTAGATAATCAAATTGAATTAGAGAATAATTTATTTAACGAAATATCTAAGCTAAATCAAGGTGCTGTTACTAATGTTTCTGATCATTGGGTAATGATTAATTTAAAAGGTACTAAAATATTTGATTTACTCTCAAAAAGCTGTCCATTTAATTTTAAAGATTTCAAAAAAAAGAAAGGCTCAGTAGTTCAAACTGTTTTAAACCATGTAGATGTAATAATGCATAACAAAGATCAGAATGAATTAAACCTATTCGTCAGAAGGTCCTTTTCAGAGGATTTATGGTTGTGGATTAACGATAGCGCTCGTTTTCTCTAAACGGCTTTTTAAATAAATAATTAGTATACTTAAATAAATTCCAGAGAATATCCAATTTACAGCTGCCCAAATCCAAAAAAAGATCTCAAAACTTGCATTTATGTAATTGGCAAGCACAAAAACCATTACCGGATTAAATCCATTTCTAAATAAATTAGATATCATTGCATATTCAGCTTTTTTAATAGCCATAAATAAACCATTAGAGAGAAAAAAAATAGGATAAGCAGGTAAAATAAATGCGCAAATTTTTAAATATCTAGATCCAAAATCTATGACAGTAATATCAGATGAAAATACACTCATAATTAAATCAGATAATATAAACAAAATTAAACCTGATATAATCATTATTAAGAATGAATATTTAATCGATGTGAAATAAGCTTCTTTTACTCTATTAAAATTTTTGGCACCAAAATTTTGTGAAATAATTGATATAATCGCTGTGTTTATTCCTAATATTGGTAATAGCACTACTTGCTCTATTCTTGTCCCTACCCCATATCCAGCAACTGCGTATTCACCTGATGTGCCAATGTAAGCTAAGACTATTGCCGCTGTAATTGAATATGCAAAAATTGAAACTACAATCGGCATTGCTGTAAAAAAAATATTGGTAAAATAATATATTTTTGGAATTAAATGCTCTTTAAGAATTTCTTTTATTCTCTCATTTTTTAAAACTTTTAAAAAAATAATTAAAAAAGCAACTAGTTGAGCTACTATTGTTGAAATAGCAATCCCTTTTACACCCAAAGCAGGAAAGAAAAATAATCCAAATATTAATATTGGATTTAAAATTAAATTGATAAAGAAAGATAAAATTAATACGTTTCTGTATGTTTTTGTATCTCCTTCTGCATGTAGTAAAGAATTTAGAGCAACAACTGATATAAATAATATTGAGCCAGAAAATATTATATTAGTATATTCAAGTCCTAATTTCGTTACCTCTAGGGTTGTTACCATCAATTGAAAGATTTTTTCAGAAAAATTTAAACCTATAAAACTAATAATGATTGATAAAAATATCGCAAAGTAAATAATATGAGTAAAATAATTTAATATATTTTTTTTATTTTTTTCACCAATACTATTTCCTATCAATGATGTGCCTGCAACTGTTACTCCTATAGAGGATGCTACAATTATAAAGTAAATTGGAAATGATTTACTCAATGCTGCTAAGGCTTCAGGAGATATTCTACCAGCATAAAATGTATCAACTATATTATATAAAGTTTGAAATAACATACCTACCATTGCAGGTAATGCAAGTTTACGAACTAATATTGAAATTTTCCCTTTAAG
>CACKWQ010000025.1 GCA_902603925.1 uncultured Pelagibacteraceae bacterium
TCCAATGCAAAGAATTTTTTTATTATCGCTGTTTGCTGAAAGATTATATACTAGGGGATAAGGTTTTCCAAAGTAGTCAACTTTACCTCCCGCTTCCTCATAAATTTGAGCAATTGACCCTGCACATAACTCTCTTCTGTCGCCTCTATCCACTAATAAGTCTGGATTTGTACATATCATTTTTAAATTTTTTTTTTTTGCAAAAAGTTGTTTATAATAATTTAAATTATTATTATCTTCGAATAGCCCTGTGCATAATAAAAAATCACAATTCTGAATATCATCAGTTTTATTTTTCTTAAACGATGAAAATAAATCAAAATCTTTTGGTGGGCCAATGTGGAAAAATTTTGAGTTACTCAAATTTTTCTCTAAGTACTTTAGGGCTGCTTCTCCTGATGTGTAAACTTTATCACAGTGATTTTTATTTAATCCCATCTGACTTAAAAATTTTTTTACAGTTTTATTGGGCCTTGGCGCATTGGTTAAAAGTATGTACTCTTTATTTAAATCATGAAGATGATCTAAGACATTTACGGCATTATCGTATAATTTCACTCCATTATGTATTACTCCCCAAATATCTATGTAAAGTAAATCATGATCATTAATTGCAAACCTAGCGCCTTTTTCATCTAAATTTTCAGACATATTTGAGATATAACTTAAAAAAACCAATATTTCTTGAGTTTTTTGATATTTTTATATTTTGATGAATATCTTGAAATAATAGGTCTTTGTATCTATATGAATTCAATATTTAAAGGAGTTTTTATGAAGTTTAAACCTTTGCACGATAGAGTGCTAATTGAAGTTTTAGATAGCAGTGAAAAAACTGCTGGAGGAATAATCATACCGGATACTGCACAAGAAAAGCCACAAGAAGGTAAAGTCGTTGCTGTAGGAGGTGGAGCAAAAACAGATGACGGTAAAATTTTACCAATGGACGTCAAAGTTGGAGATAAAGTTTTATTCGGAAAATGGTCAGGAACAGAAGTCAAAATTGACGGTAAAGAGTATAGTATAATGAAAGAGTCTGACATTATGGGTATATCCTCTGGGAAATAATAAATTAATAGGAGTTATAGAATGGCAAAAATAGTAAAATTTGATTCAGAAGCAAGAGCTGCAATGCTTAAAGGTGTTGATATTCTTGCTAACACAGTAAAAACAACCTTAGGACCAAAGGGGAGAAATGTCGTAATTGATAAATCCTATGGCGCACCAAGAACTACTAAGGATGGTGTTACTGTCGCAAAAGAAATTGATCTTGATGATAAATTTGAGAATATGGGCGCTCAAATGGTAAAAGAGGTAGCTAGTAAAACTAATGACGAAGCAGGTGATGGAACAACTACAGCAACAATTTTAGCTCAGGCTATTGTTAAAGAAGGTTGTAAATACGTAACTGCTGGCATGAATCCTATGGATGTAAAAAGAGGTATTGATGCAGCTGTAGATCAGGTTAAAGAAAAATTAATATCCTCAGCCAAGAAAGTAAAAGATAGTGATGAAATAGCTCAGGTTGGTACTATTTCCGCAAATGGCGATAAAGAAATTGGAAACATGATAGCAAAGGCTATGCAAAAAGTTGGTAATGAAGGCGTTATCACAGTTGAGGAAGCAAAAGGTATTGAAACTGAATTAGATGTTGTTGAGGGTATGCAATTTGATAGAGGGTATTTGTCCCCATATTTTATTACAAACGGGGATAAGATGACTACTGAGTTAGAAAACCCTTTAATCTTGTTACATGAAAAGAAATTAACAAACCTTCAACCAATGGTTCCACTACTAGAAGCCGTAGTACAAGCAGGAAGGCCTTTAATGATTATATCTGAAGATGTTGAGGGTGAAGCTTTAGCTACACTTGTTGTTAATAAATTAAGAGGTGGTTTAAAAGTTGTTGCAGTAAAAGCACCAGGTTTTGGTGATAGAAGAAAAGCAATGCTGGAAGATATTGCGATTTTAACTGGTGGACAAGTAATATCTGAAGATCTTGGAATTAAACTTGAAAATGTAAAACTCACAGACCTTGGTTCAGCTAAAAGAGTAAAAGTTGATAAAGAAAACAGTACTATTGTAAGCGGATCAGGCAAAAAATCAGACATTGAAGCTAGATGCGGTTCAATTAAACAACAAATTGAAGAAACAACTTCGGACTACGACAGAGAAAAACTTCAAGAAAGATTAGCTAAACTTGCAGGAGGGGTTGCTGTAATTAAAGTAGGTGGTGCAACAGAAGTTGAGGTTAAAGAGAGAAAAGATAGAGTTGAAGATGCTTTAAACGCAACAAGAGCTGCTGTTGAAGAAGGTATCGTGGTAGGCGGAGGATGTGCATTGTTATATGCATCGCAAGATCTCGATAAGTCAGTAAAAGTTAAAGGTGACGATCAAAAAGCTGGTGTTGAAATTGTGAAAAGTGCTTTACAAGCCCCAATAAGACAAATTACAAAAAATGCTGGTGTTGATGGGTCTGTTATTGTTGGAAAACTTCTTGAAACTAATAAAACTTCTAATGGTTATGACGCACAGAGAGAAGAGTATGTAGACATGTTCAAAGAAGGTATAATCGACCCTGTTAAAGTTGTTAGAACAGCATTACAAGATGCTGCTTCTATATCCGGTCTATTAGTTACAACAGAGGCTATGATTGCAGATAAGCCTGAGGAAAAAGATGCTGGCCCTGCTGGAATGCCCCCTGGTGGTATGGGTGGTATGGGTGGTATGGGTGGAATGGGAATGTAATCCCCATTAATCTCAAATAAAAATTTAAAAAGGGCAGTTTTTACTGCCCTTTTTTTTTGTCTTTAAAAGAAACAGATAAAACTAGTATGAAATAAATAAATATATATAAAACGCGTCTATGAATTCAGAAATAAGAAATATAACAATCATCGCTCACGTTGATCACGGTAAAACTACTTTAATTGATAGTTTAATGAAACAAAGCGGTTCATTTAGAGAAAATGAAGTAGTTGATGAAAGATTGATGGACTCAGGCGAATTAGAAAAAGAGAGGGGAATTACAATTCTTGCAAAACCTGCCTCAATTAATTGGAAAAATTCAAGAATAAATATAATAGATACTCCAGGTCACAGAGATTTTGCTGCAGAAGTTGAGAGAGTTCTAAGTATGGCTGATGGCGCTTTGTTATTGATTGACTCAGCCGAGGGTGTAATGCCACAAACTAAATTTGTATTATCAAAAGCGCTTAAACAAGGTTTAAAACCAATTGTTATAATTAATAAGTTAGACAAGCCAGATCAAAGAGCAGATGAAGTGCTTGATGAAACTTTTGATTTATTTGTTAACCTAGAGGCAAATGAAGAACAATTAGATTTTCCTGTTTTATATGCTAGTGGAAGATCTGGATGGGCATGTGAAGAAATAAATGGAGAGAGAAAAAATCTTCATCCGTTAATGGACCTAATAATAAAACATGTAAGTCCACCAATGTTCGATAAATCAAAACCTTTTGCTATGCTATCTACCCTTCTCTATCCAGATAGTTTTTTAGGAAGAAGTTTGATCGGGCGAATTTCACAGGGCACTGCAAAGGCAAATCAGAATATTAAGGCAATAGATTTAAAAGGGAATAAAGTTGATGAAGGGAGACTTACAAAAATTTTTAGATATGAGGGAACCAAGAAAGTCCCAATAGATACAGGTGAAGCAGGAGACATTGTGGTTATTGCAGGATTAGAGAAAGCAAATGTAGCTGACACTATATGTGATCTTGATATCAATGTTCCAATACTAGCAACACCAATTGACCCTCCAACAATGGCAATTCAAATTACTGTAAATAGTTCTCCACTTGCTGGTACCGAGGGAAGTAAGCTTACTAGTACTCAAATAAGAGACAGATTAATTAGTGAAGCGCAGAACAATGTAGGTATCTCTTTTTCTGAGAATGACAATAAAGACTCCTTCGAGATAAGTGGAAGAGGAGAATTGATGCTTGAAATTTTATTAACTCAAATGAGGAGAGAGGGATTTGAACTCACAGTTAGCCCCCCTAAAGTTTTATTCAAAATAAATGACAAAGGCGAAAAACAGGAGCCCATCGAGGAGATAACATTGGATCTCGACGAGGAATTTTCGTCTAGAATTATAGACTCGATGAATAGAAGAAAGGGAAAATTAATTGATTTAAAAGATACTGGAAAAAATAAAAAAAGATTAATTTTTCATGCTCCAACTAGAGGATTGATGGGATACACGAGTAGGTTTTTAACTCTAACAAAGGGAACAGGTGTTATTAATAGAATTTTCCACTCATATGGAAACTTTGAGGGCGACATGGATAGTAGAAAAAATGGGGCATTAATTTCAATGGATAAAGGTAAAGCAGTAGCTTTTGCTATATTTAATTTACAGGCTAGAGGTGAGATGTTTATAACT
Source organism: uncultured Pelagibacteraceae bacterium (assembly GCA_902603925.1). GTDB lineage: Bacteria > Pseudomonadota > Alphaproteobacteria > Pelagibacterales > Pelagibacteraceae > Pelagibacter. The sequence goes on from CACKWQ010000025.1 coordinate 4,409, forward strand.
CATAACGATCCAGTTTATGCTGGCATGATTGTGGGATTAACCCCAAAACCTGGGGATTTAATAATTAATGTTATGAAAGGAAAAAAACTTACAAATATGAGAACTCAAGGCACCGATGAAAATGTAGTACTTACACCAGTGAGAAAAATGTCAATAGCTGAACAATTAAGTATATTAAACACTGATGAAGCGCTTGAAATTACACCAAAGTCCTGCAGGTTAAGGAAACTAATTCTAGATGCAAATGAAAGAAAAAAATTTGAAAAATCTAAATCTTAGATTAGTTTAAATTTGACCCTTCACGGTGGGTGAAAAGTTAATCTAACAAATTTATGTAGTCTTTTTTTTATTAACCACATACCTATCTATATCAAAATTAATAAGTTGTATTTATCACTTTTTAATAGAAATTTTATTC
>CACKWQ010000026.1 GCA_902603925.1 uncultured Pelagibacteraceae bacterium
AATCATATAAACTTTGATAATCAAGACTTGATAAATTCAATCAATTTAGTTGGTGATTTTTTAAGTAAGTCTATTTTGCAAGATGCAAATATCTCAGTACCTAAATCTAGGAATAGATTTGTTGAACTATTAAATAAATTATAAATATTTTAAAACTTTTAAAGCGAAATAAGTTACAATAGCTGTTGATCCTGCTCTTTTGAATGATATTAGGGTTTCTAAAATTGAATCATTTTTAATTATACCCTTTTTAATACCATTCATAATTAAACTGTATTCACCTGAAACCTGGTATGTTATTACAGGTATTTTAAAATTATTTTTGACTTCTTTGATTATATCTAAATATGGTAAGCCAGGTTTAACCATAATCATATCTGCACCTTCTTTTATGTCAAGAGCCACCTCTCTTAAAGCTTCATTTTTATTTTTATAATCCATTTGATATGTTTTTTTATCACCTCTTAGTAAACCTTTTGAACCAACTGCATTTCTAAATGGCCCATAAAAATTTGAAGCATATTTCACAGCATAAGATATTATTTGAGTGTCTTTAAGTGACTCTTTATCAAGAGCTCTTCTAATCATTCCTATTCTGCCGTCCATCATATCTGATGGCGCGATCACGTCACAACCCATTTGTGCTTGTAAGATTGATTGTTTAACTAAAATTTCATTAGTTTCATCATTTATTATTTTACCATTCTTAATTAAGCCATCATGACCATGTGAGGTGTAAGGGTCTAGAGCTACATCACACATTACGCCAATATTATTTTTGTATCTATTTTTAATAAATTTAATGGCTCTACAAACTAGATTATTTTCATTTAATGCCTCAGATCCAACAAAATCTTTATATTTATTTTGTGTGTAAGGAAACAAAGCCACTAAAGGTATTTTTGCTTTTACAGCTTTATCAATAATAGATGGAAGTTTATCTATTGTATGCCTGAATATATCAGGCATATTTTTAATTGGTCGAATTTTATTTTTTCCCTCCATTAAGAAAATTGGAAGAATCAAATCATTTACTGATAGATTATTTTCTTCAACCAAACGTCTTACCCAATCGTAACCCCTATTTCGTCTCATTCTTAGGTTTGGATATTTTCCAGTGATAATCATTCTCAATAAAATTTTAATATGCGGCAATATTTATATGTATTATAATAAGAAATAAAGTATTTATTTATTATGAACAATGTGACACCTATTAACAATCCAAATAACCAAAATTTTATTGGTGATTTCCAAAAACAAGATTTAAAATTTGACTTAAAAAAACTTAGAAATGCTTTAAATGAAGTTCTAAAAATAAAAGGATTTGATACAAGTTTAGGTATTCCTCATTTTGCAGCAATACCTTTAACACAAATTCCTGGCGACCCAGACTCAATAAAGGGACATAAGGCTAGAGGTGTTTATTGGACAAAACCAGATTCAACAGGAATTGAAGTTTCAAGAGATGTTAATATTGATGAAAGTAAATATTCTGAGTTTGTTAAAGACTTCGAGCATACTTATTTTAAAGAAGTATTTGATGAACTTAAAAAATACTACAAACTTGGTAGAGTTCGACTTTTGTTAAAGGAACCAAGATCAACATTAAGTTGGCACAGAGATCCTGAGCCAAGGTTACATATTCCAATCGTAACAAATCCTGGTTGCTTAATGGTAATAGACAAAGCAGCACAACATATGCCAGCTGATGGTGGAGTTTGGATTACTAATAATGTAAAATATCATAATGCTTTTAATGGTGGTGAAGAAAATAGAGTACACTTGGTTGCATGCGTTTTAGATTATAATTTTAATTAATTTGAGAAAAATATTTATTTCGTCAGATCACGCTGGTTTCAATTTAAAAGAATGCATTAAAAATAACCTAATAAAAAATCGTATTAAAGTTATTGACTTAGGTCCTTCAAATAATAATAAAGTCGATTATCCTTTATTTGCCCATAAATTGTCAAAAAAGGTTCAACAAAATATAAAATACATTGGAATTCTAGTGTGTGGTTCTGGCACAGGCATGTGTATAACAGCCAATAAATACAAGAAAATAAGAGCTGCTCAGTGTTTTAGTGAAAAATCAACTAAATTATCTAGATTGCATAATGATGCAAATGTCATTACATTAGGTTCTAGATTGATTTCAAAAAAAAAAGCGCTTAAGTTTATAAATATTTTTTTGAAAACTAAATTTGAAGGTGGAAGACACCTAAAAAGAATAAGGAGAATTTAAATGTCTAGTGAAGGAAAATACTTAAATCCAGAGTACAAAAACTTTTTTGAAAATAAACTTTCTGAAGTTGATCCTGAAATGTTCAATGCAATTGAAGACGAGTTAGTAAGACAACAAAATCACATTGAACTTATTGCTTCTGAAAATATTGTTTCTCAAGCTGTTCTAGAAGCACAAGGCTCAGTTTTAACAAATAAATATGCTGAAGGTTATCCAGGAAAAAGATACTATAATGGATGTGAACACGTAGATGTTGCTGAAAATTTAGCGATAGATAGACTAAAAAAACTTTTTAATTGTAAATTTGCTAATGCTCAACCACACTCAGGTGCTCAGGCTAACGGTGCAGTATTTTTAGCTTTATTAAAGCCAGGTGACACAATAATGGGACTAAGCTTAAACTCTGGCGGTCATTTAACTCACGGATCCAAAGCTGCAGTTTCAGGAAAATGGTTTAATGCAATTGCTTACGAGGTTGATAAAGAAACTGAGTTACTGGATTACAATGAGATAGAAAGATTAGCATTAGAACATAAACCTAAATTGTTAATTGCAGGAGGCAGTGCTTATTCTAGAATAATTGATTTTAAAAAGTTTAGAGAAATAGCTGACAAAATTGGTGCATATTTTATGGTTGATATGGCTCATTTCTCAGGCCTAGTTGCGGGAAAAGGATACCCTAATCCGGTAGATCACGCAGATGTAGTTACATCTACAACTCATAAAGTTTTTAGAAGTGCTAGAGGTGGAATCATTTTAACAAACAGGGAAGATCTAGCAAAAAAATTCAACTCTGCAGTATTTCCTGGTTATCAGGGAGGTCCTTTAATGCACATCATTGCAGCGAAAGCTGTTGGTTTCTTAGAAGCATTAAAACCTGAATTTAGAGAATATATTAATACTGTTTTAGCTAATGCCAAGATACTAGCTGAAACTCTAAAAAATAATGGTTTCAAAATATATTCTGGTGGTACCGATACTCACCTAATGCTTGTTGATCTTAGACCATTTGGTGTAAAAGGAAATATTGCATCAGACAGCTTATCTAGAGCGAATATTACGTGTAACAAAAACGGTATACCATTTGACACTGAAAGTCCCATGGTAACTTCTGGTATTAGATTGGGATCTCAAGCAGCTACTACTAGAGGCTTTGGTTTGAAAGAGTTTGAAAAAATTGGAGAATTAATAACAAAAACTATCAACGGATTATCAAAAAACCCGGACGATAATTCTAAAGTTGAGGCTGAAGTTAGACAAGAAGTCGTTGAATTGTGTTCTAAATTCCCGATTTACAAACACTTAAGATAAATATAAATCTATTTAATGATTTGCCCTTGTGAAAAAAAAGGCGAAACCTCAGTTGTTGATTCAAGGCCAACTGAGGATGGAACCGCTATACGAAGAAGAAGACTTTGTGAATGTGGGGAGAGATTTACAACTTTCGAACGTGTTCAGTTTAGGGAACTTACCGTTGTAAAGAAAAGTGGAAGAAAATCTGCATTTGATAGGGAAAAATTGTCTAAGTCTATTTATATTGCTTTAAAAAAAAGACCTATAGATACAGATACGGTTGAAAAATTTATAACAAAAATATCAAGAGCACTTGAAGAATTAGGACAAAGTGAAATATCTTCAAATACAGTTGGAACTATGGTTATGGATGGTTTGAAAGAACTTGATCCGGTCGCTTATGTAAGATTTGCATCTGTCTATAGAAATTTTAGAGAAGAGAAAGATTTTGTTCAATTTGTGGACAAAATCAATGTTATCAAAAATAAATAATAATTCTATAAACTATATGAAAATTGCCATATCTTTGGCAAAAGAAAGAATTGGTTTGACTGGTTCTAATCCCTCGGTAGGTTGCGTTGTTGTTAAAGATAATGAAATAATATCTGTTGGTCAAACAGGTTTCAATGGAAGACCACATGCAGAAGTCGATGCTCTTAACAAAGTAAAGGGTAGGACAATTGGAGCTACTATGTATGTTTCCTTGGAACCATGTAGCCATTATGGCAAAACACCACCTTGCACAAATAGTATAATAAAAAGTAAAATAAGGAAGGTTTATTATGCCATTGATGACGTTGATAAAAGAACGTCTATGAAGTCCGGAAAAATTTTAAAAAAAAAAAAAATATTTGTTAAAAATAATTTTTTATATAGATCAGCTAAAAAAATTTATAGATCATATTTTTCTGTCAGAAAAAAAAATCTACCATTCATTACAGGCAAAATTGCATGCTCAAAAAACTATATTTTTAAGTCAAATAACAAATATATAACCAATAAACATTGTTTAAAAATTTCTCATCTCTTGAGATATAAAAATCAAGGTATACTAATATCCCATGTTACAGCAAATTTAGATAATCCGAAATTGAAT
>CACKWQ010000027.1 GCA_902603925.1 uncultured Pelagibacteraceae bacterium
TTTTATATAGGCATTAACTTCATCTAAAGATCGTAAGTCGGGTTTACTTACTATTTCCATCAATGCTACGCCCGATCTATTTAAGTCAACTAAAGTATTTTTAGGATCGATATCATGTATACTTTTACCTGCATCCTGCTCTAAATGCAGTCTCTCAATGCCTATTTTTTTTTCACCATCAGGCATATCAAGTGTGACCGAACCCTCGCCTACTATTGGATTTTTATATTGAGAAATTTGGTAACCTTGCGGTAAATCAGCATAAAAATAGTTTTTTCTATCAAAAATAGATCTGTTGTTAATTTTTGCATTCAATCCTATTCCAGTTTTAATAGCTTGTTTTATACAAAATTCATTTATTACAGGTAACATTCCTGGAAATGCTGCATCAACCAAGCTGACCTGAGTATTTGGCTCTGATCCAAACTTAGTTGGAGATGATGAAAATAATTTAGATTCTGATAATACTTGCGCATGAACTTCTAGACCAATTATTACTTCATATTCCTTGTTGTCTCTTTTTATTAAATATTCATTATAATTTTTACTCATTTAATCCACCAATCATTGATATTATTTTTATAGCCAATATTTTTTTCAATTGAATATGCAATGTTCAAAATATTTTGCTCATCAAAAGCCTTTCCAATAACTTGAAGTCCTAAAGGAAAACCATTTTTATCATGACCAGCAGGTAGAGAAATTGCTGGAAGACCAGCTAAATTTATAGGCACTGTAAAAATATCATTTAAGTACATTGAAACTGGATCGTTTAATTTTTCCCCAATTTTAAATGCTGAACTAGGTGTTGATGGAGTTAATATGGCATCTACCTTTTTATAAGCTTCATCGAAATCATTTTTAATTAATCTTCTTACTTTTTGTGCTTTAAGATAATAAGCATCGTAATAACCTGAGGATAGCACATAGGTGCCAATCATAATTCTTCTTTTTACTTCATCTCCAAATCCCTCTGATCTAGTTTTTTCATACATATCAATTAAATTTTCACCTTTAGATCTAAAACCATATTTTACACCATCATATCTAGCTAAATTTGATGATGCTTCCGCAGGGGCAACAATATAATAAGCAGGTAGAGCATATTTAGTATTAGGCAGAGATATATCTATAACCTCACCACCATTATCTTTAATAATTTTGATTCCTTTTTCCCATAGCTCATCTATTTCATTTGGCATTCCGTCTACTCTATATTCTTTTGGTATACCAATTTTTTTTCCTTTTATATTATCACTCAAATCATTCAAATAATTACCTCTAACAAAATCCACAGAAGTGGAGTCTTTAATATCGTAAGAACTCATTACTTCTAAGAGCAAAGCACAATCTTTAACATCGTGAGTCATTGGACCAGCTTGATCTAGTGATGAGGCAAAAGCAACTATTCCGTATCTTGAGCAACTTCCGTAAGTTGGTTTTAAACCAACAGTACCAGTAAAAGATGCAGGTTGTCTTATAGACCCACCTGTATCTGTTCCAATCGTAGCAGGAGTTAATTTAGCTGCAAGAGCGGAAGACGATCCACCAGAAGAACCTCCAGGTACTAAATTTTCATTAATTGGATTTTGTACATTGCCATAATGACTTGTTTCATTTGAGGAGCCCATTGCAAACTCATCACAATTTAATTTTCCAATTATTATACCACCATGATCTAAAATATTTTGTGTTACTGTTGACTCATATGTTGGTATAAAATTTTCTAATATTTTACTTCCAGCAGTTGTTCTTAGATTTTTTGTGCAAAAAAGGTCTTTAACAGCAATTGGAATACCAGGGATTTTTTTATTTAGATCGGGTTTTGAATCAAACTTTTTAGCTCGATTTATAGCGTCAACAAAATTATCAGAAATATACGAATTTAACTTGGTAGATTTTTTTGATCTACTTATGAAAGCCTCTGTTATTTCTTTTGAAGATAATTCTTTACTTTTAATTTTGTCTACTAAGTCACACAATTTAAAATTAGTTATTTCTGACATTACTCAACCACCTTAGGTACCACAAAAAAATCTTTATTTGCATCAGGTGAGTTTTTTAGAATATCTTCTCTAATGTTTTTAGACTCAATCTTGTCTTTTCTTAACTTTAAAGTTGTTTCAGCTATTGATGTTAGGGCTTCAGTTTTGCTTGTATCTAATTCGTTTAATTTTTCAACAAATTTAAATATAGAATTAAGATCATTACTTAGTTTTTTTGCTTTTTCTTCCTCAATAGAGATTCTTGATAGTTTTGAAATGTGCTTTACTGTTTTAAGATCTATAGTCATATGATAAGAATATCAAAAACTATCATTTAATCTGAAAAATACAATATGGTCACTTTAGAAGAACTTAAAGATAAATTAACAGATAACGCTAGATTAATCGGATTAGATCTAGGAATAAAACGTATAGGTGTTGCAATTTGTGATGATAAAAGAAAAATAGCGACTCCGTTTAAAACAATTGAATACAGAAATATGGATTATTTGTTAAATGAATTAAGGGACGTTATCAAAGATAATAATATATTTGCGATTATAGTTGGAAATCCAATCAACATGGACGGTTCCTATGGAAAAAGCGCTCAATCCATTAATGATAAAGCTAAAATTATTGAGAGAGAGCTTAATATGATGGTTGCCATGTGGGATGAAAGATTGTCAACTTCAGGCGCTTTTAATATATCAAGTAATTTAGACATTAAATTTCCAAATAGAAAAAAAAATATAGACGAAAAAGCAGCTGCCTTTATACTTCAAGGAGCTGTTGATTATATAAACAATTAAAACTTGCACTAAACTCGTATTGAAGCTATAGAGTTTGTTTTAATGGCAACACTAAATAAAGCTATTAAAATTTCTCAAAAACACCTATTAGGTATTCAAGACCTATCAATTAGTGATATCCATCATATTTTAAATGAAGCTAAAGATTTTATATCACTTAATAAAAGTAAAAATAAGAAACTAGATATTTTAAGAGGAAAAACTCAAATTAATTTATTTTTCGAACCTTCTACACGTACACAAAGTTCATTTGAGTTAGCGGGAAAAAGGCTAGGTGCGGATGTAATGTCAATGAATATAACAAATTCAGCTATAAAAAAAGGAGAAACATTAATAGATACAGCAATGACATTAAATGCTATGCACCCAGATATTATTGTGATCAGACATCAAGACTCTGGAGCATGTAATCTTTTATCACAAAAAGTCAATTGTGCAGTTTTAAATGCGGGTGATGGAAGAAGAGAACATCCAACACAGGCATTACTCGATGCCTTAACAATAATTGATAGAAAAAAAAGTATTGAAGGTCTTAGAATAGCAATTTGTGGTGACATACTTCACTCAAGAGTAGCAAGATCAAATATTTATTTATTAAATATGTTAGGTGCTGAGGTAAATATAGTTGCTCCATCAAATCTTATGCCAAAAGACATCGATAAACTTGGTGTTAATAAATTTTCAAACATGAAAGATGGAATTAAGGGTTGCGACATTGTAATGATGTTAAGACTACAAAACGAGAGAATGACAAGTTCTTTTCTATCTTCTAATAGAGAGTATTACGAATATTACGGTCTTACCCCAGATAAACTTAATAACGCTAAACCGGATGCACTCATAATGCATCCTGGTCCAATGAATCGCGGGATCGAAATTGATACAAATTTAGCTGATGATATAAATAAAAGTGTAATAAAAGAACAGGTTGAATTAGGTGTTGCTGTTCGAATGGCTTGCCTTAAAATTTTTTGTAAATAATGAAAAAAAAATATTTTTTAAATGCAAATATAGTCGATCCAAAAAATTATTTAGACGAAATTGGTGGAATAATTGTTGGTGAAAATGGAAAAATTGAAGCAATAGGTAAAAAAGTTAACAAAAATAATATACCCT
>CACKWQ010000028.1 GCA_902603925.1 uncultured Pelagibacteraceae bacterium
AATTCATTTAATTCTTTAAAATAATAACCATGGATCTTAACTTCTCTTATTTTTGAGCTCTTTATTAGCTCATTAATTTTGGAAATTTGTCCATCAAAAAAATTTTCCTCGTAATCAAAAAGGTGACCCTCTCTTTGATCTTCGCTAAAATAGTTATATAGATTTATTTTTTTTAAAGTCTTAAACTTTTCAAAATTAGGAAACTTATTTATATTAGGTAGGTGACTTTTCAAAAACCACAAATCTTTCCCGCCATAACCTTTGTAGTTTTGAAAATTTTCATGTTTAGATTTCATCCAGTCTTTTCTAAAATTTATCACATAAGATTTTAATTTTTTAAAAAATAAGTTTTTTGGGAATTTTCTTAAATTGGGAAGAGGTATACTACTAGAATCGTCAATAATAAGTTCTTCAAGTTCTGTAAGAGAATATAGATTTTTAAAAAAATTTATCGCAGCAGTAAAAGAAACTTCGCATGATATTAGGCTTAATTTTTTAAGTTTTTTTAGTCTTGATAATCCATTCCAATTTTCAAAGTTTTGAAATCCATGTAGAGTAAGATTTTCGACAAAACTAATCATTTCTAATTGATCTAAATTGTCTGTTTTTCTAAGATCTATTTTATCTAAAGAGATATTTTTTGACTTTTTCTTGATATGTTCTTTTAAAGACAGACTCTCTCTAAATGACTTATCAAAAAAAATATCTCCATTTTTATCTCTATTTAAGTAACAATCTTGTATTCCCTCAACTGTTACAAAAACGTTGTTATATTCATAATCATCATATTCACTTTTTTGTGAGTATGAGTGAATATAACAAGGATACTTTCCATTCTTAACAGGAATTGTAGCAGACTCTTTTAAAGAAGGTTCTTTTTTTAATTTATATCCATCGTAAAATGTATCTTGAATATAAGGTAACCCAGGTTTATCTATGGTAAGTTTACTTTTAATTTCTTTTTCTTTTTTTTGTTTTTTTTCAAATTTTAATGATTTTAGTTCTGTAAATTCTAAATCTTTTATAATTGATAATATAAAATTTTTAAACTGAGTCTCTCTTATTTGGTGGACTTCTTTAAAATTATTTCTAAACAGAATTTTATTTTGTTTTTCTAAAATTTTTAAAGCTTTTGGAAGCCTATTAGATAAATAATTTGCTGAAATTTTTTCATTTTTAATTTTTATTTCAATAATATGATCTCTATATCCTTTTTCCTCCTTAATATATTTTTCAAATATATATTTTGTTGGATAACAATTTTCATCAAGAAGCCTGCTAAGGAATTCTGTATATTTTATCTCTTTAAAATCACTTAAATTTACAACTTTTTTATCGTGAATTTGCGAAGATTTAAATGACGAAGGTGTTGGTTCTTTTTTTTCACCATAATGGAAATTAAATAAACCTATTGGATAATTATTTTGATAAATATTTCCAATTTTAAAATATTTTTCATTTAAAGCTTCAATTATATAATCATGATGCTCAAAACCGAAATGACCACCATGATCAGCTATTGCTATCGCCCCTGAATTTACATTTAAATCAAATATCTTTAATCTCTTTATTACTTCACTGTTTGATCTAAAAAAGAATTGATCATTTAAATCTCTCTTATTAAAACTCCATGAAGTTAGTTTTCTATTTTTTTCTTTATTAAAAAATGAAAACCCTCCATAAAGTCCTCCGTTAACACTAGCAAATATTTTTCTTACCTTGTTAAATCTATCAACCCCAACCCAAACTGGATAACAACCATCTGCACCATTGCCAACCGAAATTGAATTATATTTTTTTGAGTTAATTTTTTTTAAATCATCAAATATACCATCGTCATAAGTATTTATTGAATTTGATAAATTTTCACAAAGATCAGTAACAACAACGGTTGCTGCATCTACTAATGTATCGGTTACGTGGTAAACATCTGTAATTGGAAATGGATCTTTATTTTTTTTGCTCATCAATAATTTTTTTTATTTTTTTCAAACTATCTTCATTTGGTGGAAATGACTTGTTTAAGTTACTATAATTCTCACTTGTTTTAAGCCTTATTATTTTACTACCTCTAGAGGTTTCCTCTATACTCAGATATATTCCTTGCTCTCTGAGATTAAAAACTTTTTGAACAAAACTATCCGACAACTTAACATCATAATCTTTAAATTTAGATACCTGATTATCTAATGTTTGTCCTTTAAGTTTATTTTTATTAAATTTTGGATCATTTAAACGACTATAAATTAGTGTGGTACTAACTTCTCCTTTCGGTTTAGTAGTAATATATTTCGGAAGATTTTGGTTAATAATTTTCTTTGCACCTTCAACACTTATAAAACTGTTTTTAGGTTGTTTACTAAAATATTTTAAAATTTCGAGATCCTTTATCTTCTGAATCGAACCAAATTTGAATTCCTTTTCGTAAATTTTTAGTATTTTAACATTATTTCCATTAACCTTTTCGCCTGATGCTTTAATTAATTGACTTCTATTATCCCAACTTATTTCATTTTTTTTTATTTTAATCTCCAAAAATTCTTTAAGTCTCATTTGCTATTAATTTCATCTTTTATTTTTTGCATATTAGATTGCATTTTTTCAGCTGAGGTTGTAACAGCTTGCGCATCTGCATAAGCCTTTTTCATATTGTTTTCATGTTTTAAAGTATTATCGTTTAATTGATCTATTGAATTAGTTAAAGCTTCAAGATGTTTGACGAACATTTTTGCCTTTTGATCACCCTCTATTTGGTTAAAACCTAAAAGTATTGCACCACAGTAAGCTGCAAAAGTTGAGGGACCCATAAAAGTAACTTTAGTTGCTTCCTGGACTTTAGATATCCATAATTCTTTTTCCTCATTCACGTGCGTTGTAATTTCATGGTAAAGGCTTTCACTTGGTATATAAACACAAGCAAAACCTACGCTAATTGCACTATCGATATATTTCTTTTTTACTTCTCTTGCTTTATCACGGTAGTCATTAATAATTTTTTTAAATAAATCTTCTTTATCTTTTTTTATTCTTTGTTGCTCTATTTCATCTATTGTTTCTGCTTTTCTTAATTCTAAAAGTTTTTCATAGGAAGTTTTAGGCCAGTGAGCATCAATTGGTAAATATAAACCTGTTGGATGCTTTATTGCAAATTCAACAGTAAGACTTTTACCATCTTTTTTAATAGTTAAGTTTTTCTCCCATTGTTTTTCATAAACAAGTCCAGAATTTCTAAACAAATTTTCTAGTAGTAATTCACCAGTTGTTCCAAACTTTTTGGAGCCTGTAAGGCTATCTACTAATCTATTATGTGCTGTTAAAATATTTTCTGATTTAGTCTCGAGTATACCTTTGTTTGTGCCTGCGTCAGTTGAAATAGTAGTTAAAGTATTTTTTACATTA
>CACKWQ010000029.1 GCA_902603925.1 uncultured Pelagibacteraceae bacterium
TACTAAACCTGCCATTTGAAGAAAATTAATTAAAACTGACAATCCATGAGCATACTTAAATTTTTTTTCTTCTTTATTGTCTTTAAGTTTATTAATTAATGGCATTAAAATAAACTGAGCAAAAATAAAAGATAAAGCTAATATAAGAGCTATATAAAAGCTGATATTAAATGAAGAAACTAAGTAAAATAATATTACTGCTATTAATAAAAAAATAAAATTAACAAAATAGTAATATGGGAATATTTTTCTTACGAACTTACCTGCGTTTTCAGCATCTAAGATTTTAAAAATCATCGGAGCTAACACAAATGAAAAAAATATCATCATACCTAGAGTAATTGCTATTATATTTTGAGCTAAATTTTCCATTTTAATGGCAACTAATATTATATTTTTTTAATTTATAATAATTGTATGGTAATGGTGTAATAAAACCAACTACGAGCATAATTGGTATCACATACCAGTTTAAAACTGCTCCACCTGTGATTAAATAATCTGTTAAGTTCATAGCTATTTCCATACTTATCATAGATATAAAGCTCATCCCAAATGCTGTCTTGATAGCATTTTTAAAACTAAATTTTTGTTTAATTAAAATTATGGTCTCGAGGGCAATACTTGTTATCAATCCGTTAATAATAGCTAAAATCATTATACCTAGGACTGCGAATGGAATTTGAGATAACTGAAAGAATAAAATTGTACCAAAATCTCCTATGGAACAACCTAGTAAACACCAAGCAGTATTTTTAGAACTTTTTATCCATGTATTTCTACAATTCCAACTTATTTTAATTGTTTCTGAACTCATATTTACTATCTAAATAATTATTTTGATGTTCCAATGCATCAAAGTGACCAATTTTAACTGTTATTTCTATTTTATGCCATATTAACTTAATATATAAAGACCAATTATATGCTATCAGATAAAGAAATTGTTTGTCCAAATAATCTTTTAGATGTTGCACATCAAAAAAAAGGAGTTTCGGCTGGTATTGTAAATGCTGGCAAATCTATAACTATGATGTCGGTTATGGACTCCGTAAATGAAAATTTAATTACTCCAACGTTTATAGGGAATAAAGAAGAAATTGAAAAATGCGCTTTAGAGCTAAATTTTGACATATCTGAATTTAAAATTATAGATGAAAAAGATGAAAATAAAACAGCAGTGATTGCTGCGGAACTAGCTTCAAAAGGTAAAATTAAAATTATTGTAAAAGGCCATATTCATACTGATGTATTAATGAAAGAAGTAATTAAAAAAAAATACAATCTGATAGGAAAAACTAGACTAAGTCATATTTGGCATATGACATTAGATAAAGATGACAAACCTATAATTATTACTGATGGTGCTTTAAATGTGTCTCCGAATGTAAAAACAAAAATGCATATTCTAAAAAACGTAATTAATTTTTGTAATAGGATTGGAAATAAAAGACCTAAAGTATCAGTTTTATCAGCAACAGAAGAGGTTTTAAATAGTGTGCAAAGTTCTTTAGACGCAAAAGAGATTACAGAACTTTCTCAAAAAGAAAATTTAAGTGCTGATGTGTTTGGACCTTTAGCTTTCGATAACAGTATTTCAAAAAAATCTGCCGAAATTAAGGGGATAAATAATATTGTTGCCGGTAATGCTGATGTATTGTTAGTTCCAAGTGTAGAGGCAGGTAATGCATTAGTTAAAATTATGGTCTATTTTATGGGTGCATGTGCAGCTGGTGTGGTTGTTGGGGGAAAAGTACCAATTGTTATAACTTCAAGATCAGATATGGCAACGGCAAGATTAGCATCCATTGCAGCGGCTGTTGTTGCTTTAGATTAATTAATAGATTAAAATTCATTACACCAATGAAATATTTAAAAAAATCTCCAAAACAACCATCTACTGATGATATTAAAACAAGAGAAATTGTTCAGAAACTTTTAAATGAATTAGAAAAATCAAGAGAGGAGGGTTGTAAACAGCTAACTAAAAAATTTGATAAGTATGATGGAGAAATAATAGTATCAAAAGGAAAAATAGAGGAAATAAAGAAATCCTTAAATCAAAAAACTAAAGATGATATTCAGTTTTCTTATGAAAGAGTAAGAAAATTTGCCGAGGCACAATTAAAAAATTATGGGCAAGATTTCGAGGTAGAGCTTTCCAAAGGATTGTATGCTGGTCAAAAATTAATCCCAATTAATACAGCAGGATGTTACATACCTGGAGGAAGATACGCACATATAGCATCGGCAGTTATGAGTGTTACTACAGCAAAAGTTGCTGGTGTGAAAAACATAATTGCATGTAGTCCTCCAAAAGAAGTAATGGGTGCAAATCCATCAGTCATTTACACAGCTGATCTCTGTGGTGCTGACAAAATATTAAATTTAGGGGGTGTGCCAGCAATTGCAGCTATGACTTACGGAATGTTCGGAAACGAGCCTGCGGATATGCTGGTTGGACCAGGAAACCAATTTGTTGCTGAAGCAAAGAGAATTTTGTTTGGTAAAGTTGGAATAGATTTGTTTGCAGGTCCTACTGAGATCGCTATTATTGCAGATGAAACTGCAGATCCTGAAATTGTTGCTGTTGATTTAGTTGGGCAAGCTGAACACGGATATAATTCTCCTGCATGGCTATATACAACAAGTGAAAAACTTGCAAATGATGTTATTAAAAGAGTTCCAGAATTAATAGCAGAACTTCCTGAGTTACCCAAAACCAGCGCCGAGGCTGCGTGGAAAGATTATGGTGAAATAATTTTGTGTGAAGATGATGAGGAAATGGCTAAAATTAGTGATGAATACGCGCCAGAACATTTAGAAGTTCAAACAAATAATAATAAATGGTTTCACGATAGATTAAAAAATTATGGATCTTTATTTATAGGTGAGGAAACTACAGTAGCATATGGAGATAAGTGCTCAGGAACAAACCACATATTGCCAACAAAAGGTGCTGGAAAGTATACGGGTGGCTTATTTGTTGGAAAATTTATTAAAACATTAAGCTTTCAAAGAATGACAAAAGAGTCAACAAAAGAGGTGGGTTCTGCTGCTGCAAGAATTTCTAGGTATGAAGGTATGGAAGCTCATGCAAGAACTGGCGATGCAAGATTAAGAAAATACGGTTTTTCAAATTAATTTATAATTTCTAGAAACACATAGCTAGATAATGCTGTCATAAATATAATTATGAAAAAATTTATAACCTTCCAAATTTTTGAATTAATTAAAAAATTTGAAAAAAAATTTGCTAAATAGCCTAGCAAGAAAAAAAATACTAAAGACGCGATAGAGGCACCCAATCCAAATAAATATTTATCTGCTATTAAAAAATTTTTTGAAAAATTGCCTAAAAAGAAAACTGTATCAGAGTAAACGTGTGGGTTT
>CACKWQ010000030.1 GCA_902603925.1 uncultured Pelagibacteraceae bacterium
ACTTATATTTTATATTACAACTGCAATTATTTTATGATTATATTGGTTGAATAACCATAATCATCTGTCTTCCATCTAGCTTTGGCTGAAGTTCAACCTTGCCTATTGATTGCATATCTTGTTTAATTTTCTCCATTAAATCATTTCCAAGTTTTGAGTGTTGCATTTCCCTGCCTTTGAATCTAATTGTAAATTTAACTTTGTCTCCTTTAGATAAAAATTTTTGAGCGTTTTTAATTTTAAATGTATAATCATGTACCTCAGTAACTGGTCTCAACTTTATTTCTTTTAACTCAATTTTCTTTTGTTTTTTTTTCGCTTGATTCAACTTTTTTTGTTGATCATACTTATATTTACCCATGTCCATAATTTTACATACAGGTGGTTTTGCATTTGCTGCAATTTCAATAAGGTCTAAGTTTGCTTCTTTTGCTTTTATTATTGCTTCTTGTAGATTTAATATACCTAAGTTTTCACCATCGCTATCTATTACCTGTACTTCGGGAGAACTAATTCTATTATTTGATCTTGGCCCTTTAGGTTTGGTTTTTCTTTGAAAATAATTTTGTTTTGGATATGGCACTTAGTTACGTGGAGGTTTACTTAAAGAGGAAAATTCTTTTAAAAATTTTTTTAATTCCATATTTTCTTGTTTGTTTGAATCCAATCTTCTAATAGTTACTGTATTAGAGTCAACTTCTTTTTTACCACAAATAAGCAACAAGGGTATTTTTTTAAGAGAATGCTCTCTAATTTTATAGTTTAAATTATGATTTTTTAAATCAACCTCACTGGAAATACCAACATTATTAATTTCTTTATTTATTTTCTTAGCATAATCGTCAAAATCCTCAGAAATAGGAATGACGATACTTTGTATTGGTGCTAACCAAAAAGGTAGTTTTCCTGAATAGTGCTCGATTAATATTCCTATAAATCTTTCTAGAGATCCAAATAGTGCTCTATGTAACATAACAGGTACTTTTTTTGACCCGTCCTTGTCAATAAATGTTGCTCCTAATCTATTTGGAAGATTAAGGTCAACTTGTAATGTTCCGCATTGCCAATCCCTTCCTATTGCATCTCTAAGAACAAACTCGATTTTTGGACCATAAAAAGCACCCTCACCCTTGTTAATCGTATACTCCAATCCAGTTTCTTTAATTGCCTTCAATAACGCTTTTTCTGATTTGTCCCATACTGCATCATCTCCTACTCTTGTATCAGGTCTATCTGAATATTTTAAAATTATATTCTCAAATCCTAAATCCTTATAAATTTCTAATATTAAATTTGTTACTGAAAGACATTCTTTGGTAATTTGGTCTTCAGTACAAAAAATATGAGCGTCATCTTGTGTAAATGCTCTTACTCTAAGCAAACCATGCAATGCACCTGATGGTTCATATCTATGAACCTTTCCAAATTCTGACATTTTAAGGGGTAAATCCCTATAACTTTTAAGTCCTTGATTAAAAACTTGTACACATCCTGGACAGTTCATTGGTTTTATAGCAAAAACTTTATCATCAGGAGTCGTTGAAGTGAACATGTTTGCTCCAAATTTTTCCCAATGACCCGACTTTTCCCATAAAGATCTATCTAATATTTCTGGGGTATTTATTTCTTGATATCCAGCTAAATTTTGTTTCTCTCTCATATAAGAGATAAGATTTTGAAATAAACTCCATCCTTTGCGGTGCCAAAATACTGAGCCAGGACTCTCCTCTCTAAAATGGAACAAATCCATTTCTTTTCCAAGTTTTCTATGATCTCTTTTTTCTGCCTCTTCAATTCTTTTTAGGTACTCATCTAATTCTTTTTTAGATGACCAGGATGTTCCGTAGATTCTTTGTAACATTTCATTATTAGAGTCACCTCTCCAATAAGCACCAGCGACCTTCATTAATTTAAAATATTTACCAACTTTTCCTGTTGAAGATAAATGAGGACCTCTGCATAAGTCATTCCACTTGCCATGAAAATATATTGAAATCTCCTCATTATTAGGAATGCTTTCTATTAATTGGGCTTTGTAGGTTTCTCCTTTTTTTTTAAAATGATCTATTGCTTTATCTCTCTCCCAAACCTCTCTTTTTGTAATTTCATCCCGGTCAACTATCTCTATCATTTTTTGCTCTATTTTTCTGAGATCATTTTCAGTAAAAGGTTCTTTCCTAGCAAAATCATAATAAAAACCATTTTCAATTACTGGTCCAATTGTAACTTGCGTCCCTGGAAATAATTCTTGAACTGCCATTGCTAATATGTGTGCTGTATCATGTCTAATTGTTTCAATTCCCTCATGATGCTGAGAAGTAAATATTTTTACTGAAGAGTCTTTTTCAATTAAGAAACTTAAATCTTTAAGTTCTCCGTTTACCTCCATTACTAAAGCTTTTTTTGAGAGCGAACTACTTATTTTGCTTGCAATTTGAGTTCCATTAACAGCTTCAGAAAAGCTCAGTTGGTTTCCGTCTGGTAATTTTATATTTGGCATTAATTTATAAGTTTCTTGTACTCTGAATAAGTACTATTACACATTTTTTCAACATTAAATTTTTTAACTACGTTTTTTCTACCTTCTGCACCAATTCCATTACGCGTAACTTCGCTAAGATTGAGAACTTCATTCATTTTTTCACTTAGATTTTTAGTATTGCCCGCCTCAAACAAAAACCCTGTCCTATCATTTATAATCGTCTCATTCGAGCCGCCTATGTTGCTTGCTATGATAGGTTTCTCCATTGATTGTGCCTCAACTGACACTCGACCGAATGATTCAGGCTCAATAGATGCAGAGACGACTATATCTGATATTTCATAGGCTATTGGCATCAAGTCTAAATGATCAATAAATAAAATTTCATTGTTTAATCTATGTTGCTCAACCAATCTAATTAACTTTTTTTTGTATATTTTTCTGCCTTGGTCACTTCCTAATATAACCGCTACAAAATCTTTTTCAGGTGAAATCTTTTTTAACAAACTTATAGCTTCTATAAACATTTCATGTCCCTTCCAAACTGTGAGTCTACCAGGCATAAGAATAATTCTTTTATTATCTTCAATTTTCCATTTTTTTCTCAATAAACTTTTATCACTTTCCTTAATTTTTTTTGGGTTGAAAAAATCTGTATTAATTCCTCTAAAAATAACTAAAAATTTTTTGTTAGGTAATAAGTACTTTGAGTAATTTTCTTTTATATGGGAAAAAATGAAATTTGATCCAGCGATAACCAAATCTGACCTAACCATTACTGAGTTATACCATCTTTTTAACGTA
>CACKWQ010000031.1 GCA_902603925.1 uncultured Pelagibacteraceae bacterium
ATTTGCCAAATTAACAACATATAATTTTGAAATCCTATCTATTAAGAAAATGGCTATAAATACTAAAGAGTACGAAAAAAAAATTTTAGTTTTACTATTCATTTATTAGTTCAATGTACAATTAGGTCTCGAGCATTTTTTTTCTTTAATTTTCCAACATATTGGACATTTTACACCAACTGCTTTTGAAGTTATAATATTATTATCTCCATCAGTTTTATTAATAACTTTTAAATCTACTTTAGAAGTTATAAATAATTCCGCAAAATCAAAATCTTTAAACTTATTGTATTGTTTCTCATCAAGTTTTAAAACCACATGTGCTTCAAGACTTGATCCAATAATCTTTTCTGCCCTTTTTTCCTCTATGCTAATGTTGCAACGATCTCGGATGCTTATTAGCTCTTTCCATTTTGATTCGAGTTCATCGTTTTTCCAGTTGTTGGGAAGTTGAGGAAACTTTTCCAAATGAATGCTTTCCTCTTTTTTATTTATAATTTTATAAATTTCTTCTGACGTAAAAGTCAATATTGGCGCAAACCATCTTAGGAGGCAATTTGTAATTATATTAAGCGCATCTATACAATTTTCCCTTTTTTTGGATTTCAATGATTCGCAATACAAGGTATCTTTCCTTATATCAAAATAAAATGCCGATAAATCAACCGTGCAAAAATTCAAGAGCTCTTTATATAAATTGTGGAAATTATACCCTGAAAAGTTATTTTTTATTTTTTCATTAAGTTGAAATAACTTATGGAGAATATATTGCTCAAGCTCAGGCATTTCTTTTACATTTGTACTTTTGGATTCAAAATCTTTCACGTTATCTTTTAAATTACCCAATAAATATCTAAAAGTATTTCTTATTTTTCTATAAGCTTCAGCATGTTGCTCTAAAATTGAGTAATCTATTCTTAAATCTTCAGCATAATTTGATGCTGTTACCCAAATCCTTAAAATATCTGCACCATATTTTTTTAAAATATCGTCTGGCGATATTGTATTACCTGATGACTTAGACATTTTTAACCCTTTGCCATCAACAACAAAACCGTGAGATAAAATACTTTCAAATGGTGCTTTGCCTCTAGTTCCGCATGATTCTAATAAAGAAGAGTGAAACCACCCTCTGTGTTGATCTGATCCCTCCAAATACATAGACGCGGGCCATTTAAGATCTTTTCTTTTTTCTAACACGAAGGAGTGTGTTGAGCCACTATCGAACCAAACTTCAACAATGTCACTCATTTTTTCATATTCTTCTGACTTATATTTTTCACCTAAAAATCTTTGAGGATTGTCAGAAAACCAACAATCTGAACCCTCATTTTCATAAATTTTTGCAATATTTTCAAACACTTCATCATCAACAAGAACTTGATTTGTTTTTTTTGATATAAAAATTGGCAGAGGTACACCCCAAACTCTTTGTCTAGAAACACACCAGTCAGGTCTTGTTTCTATCATAGATTTAATTCTTTCTTTGCCTTTACTTGGATAAAATTTAGTCTTATCTAGTGCTTTTAAAGCTTTCTTTCTTAATCCATGAGACTCCATTGATATAAACCACTGTTGTGTAGCTCTATGCACTAATGGAGCCTTTGATCTCCATGAATGGGGATAGGAATGGTTGAGTTTTCCATTCGCAATAAGATTTTTTTCATCTCTTAACTTCTCAATAACAATTGGATTTGCCTTAAAAATATGCGTCCCTTCAAATATTTTTATTTGTGAAGTATATTTTCCATCATCATCAACAGTCTCTAGTGCTTTAATACCATTATTCAAACATAAGTTAAAGTCATCAGGTCCATGACTCGGGGCACAGTGAACAATGCCTGTTCCCTGTTCCGTTGTCACAAATCTAGCATCAAACATTGGAACATCATAATCATATCCCATTTTCAAAAAAGGGTGATGACAAATAGTCCCCTCTAACTCTTTTCCGTTGAACTCGTCGACAATGTTATAATTTTCTATTCTACAGTCTTTTAAAAATGAATTTAAAAGTTCTTTTGCAATTACAATTTTTCTGCCCTTAAAGTCATTGTCATCATTTAATTGAATGACTAAATATTGTAAACTTTGATTATATGCTAGTGCTTTATTTGCTGGTATTGTCCAAGGAGTTGTTGTCCAAATGACAATTTCAGAATTATTAATCTTTTCAGAATTTGTTTTCTTTATTTTAAAAGATACATAAATTGTATCTGATAGATGATCCATGTATTCAACTTCAGCATCAGATAGCGCAGTTTTTTCTACCGTGGACCAAAGAACAGGCTTGTAACCTTTGTATAGACTTCCCTCTTTTAAGAATTTTCCAAGCTCTCGGACTATTTGACCTTCTGCCTCAAAACTCATAGTAGAGTAATAATTTTCCCAATCTCCAATCACACCCAATCTTTTAAATTGGTCTTTATGAATAAGAATCCATTTGTTCGCAAAATCTCTGCATTCTTTTCGAAATTCTACAATTGGAACATCATTTTTATTTTTTTTATTTTTTTTATATTGTTCTTCGATTTTCCATTCTATAGGGAGTCCATGGCAATCCCATCCTGGGACATATATAGAATCCTTGCCATTCATTTGATGAAATTTGGTTATAATATCTTTTAAAATTTTATTTAAAGCTGTACCCATGTGTATATTCCCATTGGCATAAGGCGGGCCATCATGAAGTACGAACTTTTCTTTACCTTTCGTTTTATCCCTTAGCTTTTTATATAAATTAATATCATCCCAGTATTTAACTAATCCTGGTTCTTTAGCTGGTAAGTTTGCCTTCATAGAAAAGGCTGTTTTAGGTAAATTAATTTGCTCTTTGCTCATTTTACTACTTTTTCTTGCAACTAATAATATCTCTGACAATTTGTTTTTTTAGCTGATTTATATTCTTAAATTTTTTTTCACCTCTAATAAACTTTATAAACTCTACTTTCAATTTCTTATAATAAAGATTTTCAGAAAAATTAAATATATTTACTTCTAAGAGTATTTTTTTTTGATTAAATGTAGGTCTATACCCAAGATTTGCTATACCATTGTAAGTTTTCTCTCTATTGTCAACTTTGACCTTTACTGAATAAACACCTTTCTTTGGTATAACATAATCTTTAATATCAATATTACATGTAGGAAAACCGATTTTTCGTCCCATTTTTCTTCCGACTTGAACCATCCCGTGAATAGACCAATTTCTTTTTAAATACTTTTTTGTTAAATCTAATTTTGATTTTTTTAATAATTTCCTAATTAATGAAGAAGAT
>CACKWQ010000032.1 GCA_902603925.1 uncultured Pelagibacteraceae bacterium
AGATAAACCGTGCTTGCTTGCTTCTATTTCTGTGGGCTCTTCCTCTTTTAAATCTCTTAATTCTAAATGATCTGGGTGTCTAAAAATTGCATTATCATCTAAAATTACTTTTGCATCCAGACATACAATATTGTTTTCTTTAGTCAAAATAAGAGGATTTATCTCAACAAGACTCGCATCTTTTTCCTTAAACATTTTGTAAATACACTTTATCAATTCTAAACCCTGATCTTTGGCATCATATTCAAGATTGAAAACCCTAATAATTTTTTCACAATCAGCTTCCGATATCTCATCGTTGAAATCCACTTTGGTTGTAATTATTTTTTCAGGATTTTTTATTGCAGTTTCTTCAATGTCCATTCCTCCTTGCACACTTGAAATAAAAGCAATTTTTGAGCTTTTTCTATCTACTAAGCATGAAAGATAAAATTCTTTATCTATGTTTGATGCCTCCTCAACATATAATCTTTCAACCTTTTTTCCTTTAGGTCCAGTTTGATGAGTAATTAATATTTTACCAAAAAGTTGATTTGCTGCTAGTTTTAACTCATCAAGACTATTTGCTATAGTAATTCCTCCAGCCTTACCTCTTCCTCCAGCATGGATTTGTGCTTTTAAAACATATTTTTCAGTCTTAAGAAGCTTTGATTTTTTTAAAATTTCATCTACACTAAATCCATAAACTCCATTCGGTACAGGCGCTCCAAATTCTTTTAAAAGCTTTTTTGCTTGATGCTCATGTATATTCATTATTTATTTAGATCAGGATCAATTTTTGTAGCTGCTTCCCAAAGTTTTTTTACGGCAACAACTGATTTATCAAATTCATTTTTCTCATTGTCTTGTAATTTTATTTCCTCAATTTTTTCAACCCCGTTTTTTCCAATAATTGCAGGTACACCAGCATAAATATTTTTTACCCCGTATTCACCATCTAAATAAACTGCACATGGTAATAGTTTTTTTTCGTCTTTAATATAACTTATTGCCATTTCTACACCTGAAGCAGCTGGAGCATAATATGCTGAACCTTTTTCTAGATACTTTACTATTTCAGCTCCACCATCTCTCGTTCTTTGGTTAATTTGCTCAATTCTTTCTTTAGATACTTTTCCATCTTCAATTAAATCTAAAAGTTTTTTACCATTAATTTTAGTAAAACCTGGTAGAGGTACCATTGTATCACCATGACCTCCCATTACTAATGCATCTATTTGCTTAACTGGCACGTTTAGTTCCTCTGATAAAAATAATTTATATCTAGAGGAGTCTAATATGCCTGCCATCCCAACAACCTTATTTTTTGGCAAATTAGAATAAGTTTGCAAAGCCATTACCATGACGTCCAATGGATTTGTAATACAAATAACAAAAGCATCAGGACAATTTGATTTAATACCCTCTGCAACCTGCTTCATAATTTTTAAATTTATCCCTAATAAATCATCTCTACTCATTCCAGGTTTTCTTGGGACGCCCGCTGTTATAATTATTACATCTGAATTTTTAATATCATTATAATTGTCAGTACCCAAAAATTTTACATTAAATCCATCTACTGAAGATGATTGAGCTATATCTAATGCTTTGCCTTTAGCAATACCTGCGGCTACATCAAATAAAACTACCTCAGATGCAACTTCTTTTATTCCAAGTAGATGTGCCAATGTTCCTCCAATTTGACCAGCTCCTATTAATGATATTTTTTTGCTCATATTTATTTCATAGTAGGCATTGTGAATTCAGGATTTGATCTGATTCCTGAGGGCCATCTAGAAGTTATTGTTTTTAATTTAGTATAAAATCTCACACCCTCTGGACCATGCATGTGCTGATCTCCAAAAAGTGATCTTTTCCAGCCACCAAAACTATGAAATGCCATAGGGACTGGTATTGGTATGTTTATTCCAACCATGCCAACTTTTATTTTACTTGAAAATGTTCTAGCAGCATCACCATCTCTTGTAAAAAT
Source organism: uncultured Pelagibacteraceae bacterium (assembly GCA_902603925.1). Taxonomy (GTDB): domain Bacteria; phylum Pseudomonadota; class Alphaproteobacteria; order Pelagibacterales; family Pelagibacteraceae; genus Pelagibacter. The sequence goes on from CACKWQ010000032.1 coordinate 1,976, forward strand.
ACTAACTCCATTACCATACTCATGATTATTTATTAAATCCGAAGCCTCTTTAAAATTTTTTGCTCTTACAACTGATAATACAGGACCAAAAATTTCCTCTTTGTAAATTCTCATATCCTTTGTTACATTATCAAATAGACATCCACCCATAAAAAAACCTTTTTCATAACCTTGAAGTTTCAAATGTCGCCCATCTACAACAAGTTTTGCGCCCTCTTTTTCACCTATATCTACATATCCTTTAACTTTTTCTAAATGTTCTTTAGTTATTAATGGTCCCATTTCTGAATTTTTATCCATGCCAGGACCAACCTTTAATGCCTCAACATTTTTTGAAAGACTATCAACTAATCGATCTCCAATGTCACCAACTGCAACTGCAACTGATTGAGCCATGCATCTTTCACCAGCGGATCCATAAGCCGCACCCATCAACCCGTTCACGGCTTGATCTAAATCACAATCCGGCATTATCACGCAATGATTTTTTGCACCGCCGAGCGCTTGTACTCTTTTTTCATTTTTCGCGGCATTTTCGTAAATATACTTAGCTATCGGAGTAGATCCAACAAAACTTACAGCCTGAATATCTTTGTTATTTAAAATCCCATCAACAACTTCTTTATCACCATTTACAACATTAAATACTCCATGAGGCAAACCCGCCTCGCTTAGAAGTTCTGCAAGTTTAAAAGAGCAAGATGGATCTTTTTCAGAAGGTTTTAATATAAAAGAATTCCCACATGCTATAGCCATTGGGAACATCCACATTGGAACCATTGCCGGAAAATTAAATGGAGTTATACCTGCGCATACTCCCAATGGTTGTCTTATTGACCAGCTATCAACTTCTGAACCTACATTTTCTGTGAACTCACCTTTTAAAATTTGAGGTATTCCACATGCAAATTCTACAACTTCTAAACCTCGGGTTAATGAACCTTTAGCGTCTTCATATACCTTGCCGTGTTCAGAAACTATTAATTTTACAATTTCATCAGAATTTTTCTCTATTAATTCTTTAAATTTAAACATTACTCTTGCTCTCTGCAGAGGTGGTTTTAATGACCAGTCTTGAAAAGCTTTTTTTGCTATTTCTACTGTTTTATTTAAATCGTCTTTTGTACCAAGTATAACTTCGGACTCTTGTTCTCCAGTCGCTGGATTAAACACTTTAC
>CACKWQ010000033.1 GCA_902603925.1 uncultured Pelagibacteraceae bacterium
CAATCATGATATCAAAGCATTCGGTATTATTGGTATAAATGTTGGAGTAAAATGGGAAAAGGTACAAGAAAAATTTAAAAAGCTTGTCAAAAAATTTCACCCTGATATGAATTCTGGAAACAAAAAATTTGAGGAGAAGTTAAAAGTTATTACTTTAGCTTATACTCAATTGAAAAATACCTATAGGAAAAAAATTGATGCAAAATATTGAAGCTAAACCTGACATAAAAATTTCTATCAAGCAAACTTTTGGGATAGATACTGATTTAGAAGTTGAAGCTTTCTCAAAAAAAAACGATTTAGTTCCCGATATAGATAAAGATTATGTTTTTGATAGGGATACAACGTTAGCAATCCTAAGTGGTTTTTCTTATAATAAAAAAGTGATTGTTCATGGATATCATGGAACAGGTAAAAGTACTCATATTACACAAATAGCAGCTAGATTAAATTGGCCTTGTGTAAGAATAAATTTAGACTCTCATGTCAGTCGAATAGATTTAATTGGAAAGGATGCAATATCTTTAAAAGATGGCAAGCAAGTAACAGAATTTAAAGAAGGAATTTTGCCATGGTCTTTTCAAAATCCTGTAGCACTTGTATTTGATGAATACGACGCAGGTAGAAGTGATGTAATGTTTGTTCTTCAAAGAATACTTGAAAGCGATGGATATTTCACCTTGCTAGATAGAAACAAAGTTGTCAAACAAAATAAATATTTTAGATTATTCGCGACTGCAAATACTATTGGACTAGGTGATACGACTGGTTTGTACACCGGAACTCAACAAATTAACCAAGCTCAATTAGACAGATGGGAGATTGTTACTTCTTTAAATTATTTGAGTCCAGAAAATGAAATGAATATTATATTGGCGAAAAATAGACAATTGAATAATTCAAAAGGTAAAGAAAAAGTATCAAATATGATAAAGGTCGCCTCACTTACTAGAAAAGGTTTTGTGTCCGGAGATATATCAACCGTAATGAGTCCTAGAACAGTATTAAATTGGTGCAGTAATGCAGAAATATTTAAAGATATAGGATATTCTTTTCGGGTTACTTTTCTAAATAAGTGTGATGATGCAGAAAAAAATATTATAGCTGAATATTATCAAAGATGTTTTGGGGAGGAACTACCAGAATCTTTATATAATATAAAAATTTAAATGAATAATGAAGAGAGTTTAAGAGAAAAATTAAGACAAGCAATTATAGGTTCTTACAACGCAATATCTTTATCGCTAAGTTCAGAGAAAAAAATTCAAAAAGAAGAAGAAAATTTTGAATTTATAAATATTGACAAAATTGACTCTCGAAAAGATTTTAAGATTGCAAGAGCAGAGTCAGATACTGAAGCATTAAAAAAGCGCTTTTCTAATAATTTAATTTTACAGAAAAATCAACCAAGGAATATGAAATCTAAAGAATTATACAATATTTCAGAAAGATTAAGATACGAGTTAATTGGATCAAACAAATATGCAGGAATAAAAAAAAATTTGATTTTTAGATATGAAGAAGAAATTTTAAATAAAAAAAATCAAGTAATTAACTCTAAGGAAGATTGCCCGGTCACATTAGCTTTTGAATTATACATGTTAAAAAATTTTATGAATATTACAATAGATAAAGAAAATCAAAGAATTTTAAGTTTTTGGGAGGAAAAATTTAATGAAAAGATTTCATTGTCTAAAGAATATTTAATGAATAATTTAGAAAATCAACAATCCTATAATTCTAAATTTTCTGAAATTATATCTGATATGAATATAGATGGAAGCGATACGCATTCAGATAAAAAAGAAAACGATCCAGAATCAGAAAATGAAGGCTCAACTCGGCAAGATGCAGAAAACGAAAATAACACAGCATCTGACAATAGTGATGCAGAAAATAGTAAACTTGAAATGGATTATGAGGTTTCAGAGTTCAGAATGGACGAACAATTACCAGAAAACCAATTAGAGGAAAATAGTTCAGAAACGGTAAGTCAAAAACTTAATTTAATTACTGACGACAAAGATTATAAAATATATACCTCGGAATTTGATGAAGTAGCAAAAGCTGAGATATTAGAAGATTACGAAGAAATACTAAAATTGCGCAAGAATCTTGATCAACAACTGAGTAGTTTTAAAGATTTGATAACCAAGCTTGCCAATAAACTCCAAAGACAATTACTTGCAAAACAAAATAGAGCTTGGGAATTTGATTTGGAGGAAGGTATGTTAGACAGTTCAAAGTTAACTCGTATTATTATAGATCCATTAAATTCACTATCTTATAAAAAAGAGAAGGATTTAGAATTTAAAGATACGGTAGTATCTCTGCTTATCGATAACTCAGGATCAATGAGAGGACGACCAATTACCATTGCTGCTCTATGTGCAGATATTCTGTCAAGAACTTTAGAGCGATGCTCTGTGAAAGTAGAAATATTAGGTTTTACTACAAAAAATTGGAAAGGAGGGCAGAGTAGAGAAAAATGGAATAAATTAGGAAAAGATAATAAGCCTGGAAGGCTAAATGATTTAAGACATATAATTTATAAATCAGCAGACTCGCACTGGAGACAGTCAAAGAATAATTTAGGCTTGATGCTCAAGGAAGGATTGCTAAAAGAAAACATTGATGGTGAGGCTATCTCTTGGGCATATAACAGATTAAGAAAAAGACATGAAGAGAGAAAAATATTAATGATTATATCTGACGGTGCACCAGTTGATGACTCCACACTTTCAGTAAATTCAGGTGACTTTTTAGAAAAGCATTTAAAAAAAACAGTAAAAATTATTGAAAATCAGAAAGATATAGAAATTTTAGCTATAGGAATAGGTCATGATGTTTCAAGATATTATAATAAAGCAATAAAAATTACTGATGTTAATGAGTTAGGGGATGTAATGATTAATCAATTAAGCGGGTTATTTGATCAAAAAGCTACCCACTAAATTTTTAGAAGTTCCTTATTTTTCCATTTAATATTCACTTCTGCTCCTCCTCTTGTTTCAGAATTTCTAAACACTAATTTTGCAAAGTTTTTTTCTAGTAAATTTTTCCCAATAAATATTCCCAATCCTAGTCCTGATTTTTTAGTATAATTATTTTTAAGAGAT
>CACKWQ010000034.1 GCA_902603925.1 uncultured Pelagibacteraceae bacterium
ATCGAGTCTGCGGAGAAGCAAAGAGAAGAAAGCGAAAATAAGACAAAAGAGTTTGAAAAAATTATTTCCGATAGCCATATCAATGCGAAAAATATAATCAATGAAGCTAAAAGAAAGACCTTAGAGGAAATAAATCTTAAAAGAGAAATTGATGCTGAAATTAAATCTGCAGAAAATGAAATAACTGAGTTAAGGAAAAAATCGCCAGAAAAAATAAATCAGATAGCTATGGATGTCTCTTCAGATTTAATAAAACAATTAATCGGAGCTGAAGTTAATAAAAGTAGCATTTCAGCAATTGTAGAAGATCTCTCTAAGAAAGATAAAGATAAATATCATGGAATTTGATGCAACATTTTGGGTAGCAATATCTTTTTTATTATTTTTTGGTTTACTAATCTATTTCAAAATTCCACAAAAAGTTAACGAGCTATTATCAAAAATGATCCAAGACATAGGAAAGGAAATTGATGAAAGCGAAAAACTTCGGAAAGAGTCAAAATTACTTTTAGATAAAGCACAATCAAAGCTTGATACTTCAGATTCTGAAAATAAAAGAATAATTAATGCGGCCAAAAAAGAGGCAGAAAATTTGATAATAGAGATGAATGATAAATTTCACAAAAACGCAGAGATTAAAAAAAAACTTGCACAGAGCAAAATTGTACAAATGAAAGATGGGGCCATTAAAGAAATAAGAAATGCTTCAATCAAAATAGCCGTTGATTCTGCTAAAAAAGTTATTTCAAGCTCTGTAGATAAATCAAAGCTGGATACATTATTTGAAAAAAAATTGGAAGAAACTAAGTCAGAATTAAAAAAAATAAATTCTTAGACAGTAATTTCGTTACTTTTATAAAAAAAATAATATAAATTATTATTATGAAATCTATAGTTGTAGGTTCAGGATTTGGAGGCATTGCGGCAGCGCTAAGACTAAAAGCAAAAGGTCATGAAGTAATTCTAATTGAAAAACAGAAAGATTTAGGTGGGAGAGCCAGGACTTTTGAAAAGAACGGATTTAAATTCGATGCGGGTCCCACTGTAATTACAGCTCCACATCTGATTTACGAATTATTTGAAATTTTTAATAAAGACCCCAACAAATACATAAACATAAAACCTTTAGATACTTGGTATAGATTTATCTTTGAAGATGGATTTAGTTTTGACTATTCGGGAGATGAATTTTCAATGAAAGAACAGATAAAAAATATAAATAAGAGGGATATTCAGGGTTATACCAAACTTGTAGAATTTACTAAAAAAATATTTGACAAAGGTTTTACTGAATTATCTGATTTGCCATTCGATAAGCCTTTGTTTATGATGAAACAATTGCCAGCACTATTAAGCTTAAAAAGTTATAAATCTGTTTATTCTTTAGTCTCATCTTATATTGAAAATGAAAAATTAAGAAGAATGCTTAGCATGCATCCTTTGTTGGTCGGAGGAAATCCATTCACCACAACATCAATTTATGGACTAATTTTATACCTAGAGAAAAAATGGGGTATTCATTATTCTATGGGTGGCACTGGTGCAATAATAAAAGGATTGGAAAAGTTAATGTTAGAAGAAAAGATCGAAATTCTGAAAAATTCTGAGGCTACAAAATTTTTTACTGAAAATGGTGCAATCAAATCCTTAGAAATTAACAATTCAAATAAAATAAATGTTGATAATGTAATATGTAATGCTGATCCTCCTAACGTATATGAACAGTTAGTTAGTGAAACAAAGGATTATTTATTTGATTGGAAAAGGAAAAGAATGGATTATTCAATGGGGTTATTTGTTTATTATTTTGGGACAAAAAAAGTTTATAAAAATGTTGCACACCATACAATCAAATTTGGTAATAGATATAAAGAACATTTGCAAGATATTTTTGATAAAAAAAAATTGAATGATGATATAAGTTATTATCTTCACAGACCTTCGGCTACTGACAAATCTATGGCTCCAGAAGGACATGACTGTTTCTACGTGTTAGTCCCAGTACCCAATAATAAATCTAAGATAAATTGGAAAGTCGAGGGAGATAAAATGAAAGATCTTGTTATAGATAAAATGCAAAATCATTTACTTCCAGGCTTGAAAGAAAATATTGTAGAGGATTTTTATTTAACTCCTGATTATTTTGAGAATGAATTAAACACAAAATATGGATCTGGATTTTCAATTCAACCTAAATTCAGTCAATCAGCTTACTTTAGATTTCACAATAAATCTGAAATATGTAAGGGTTTATATTTTGTAGGAGCTGGCACCCATCCAGGCGCCGGGGTTCCCGGAGTTCTTTCTTCCGCAAAAGTGTTAGATAAAATTATTTAATGTCAGGAAATTATCTATCAATTTATGCTAAATCATTTAATTGGGCTGGTTTTTTCCTACCAAAAGATAAATACGATAATTGTTCAGCTTTATACGATTTTTGTAGAACAGTTGATAATATTGCAGACGATGAGCAAAATTTAACTGTTAAAAAAAAAAATCTAGCAGAGTTTAAAAAAAAATTCTTTGAAAAAGATTTTAGCTCAAGCAAAATAAGAAAAATGTGGGAATTAATCGATGAGTTTTCTATATCTTTAAAAATTATAGATGATTTATTTGACGGTGTTGAAACTGATTTAGATGAAAAAGTTGTATTAAACAGTAAAAAAGATTTATTGGTTTATTCTTATAGAGTTGCTGGAACTGTGGGATTAATGATGGCAAAAATATTAAAAGTCAATTCAGAGAATGCGTTAGTATCCGCAATAGAATTAGGAATAGCCATGCAACTAACCAATATAGCCAGGGATGTTATTGAGGATGAAAAGCTCAATAGAAATTATATTGATCAAGATTTCGTAAAAATAAAGGATACACTTAAATTGGCAGACATGTTCTATAATAGTTCCTTTAAAGCAATTAAAGAAATACCTATTTCTTATAGATTTGCAATTTTGGTTGCGCGTCGTGTTTATAGGCAAATAGGAAA
>CACKWQ010000035.1 GCA_902603925.1 uncultured Pelagibacteraceae bacterium
TTCGATTGAATTACCGGGTAAGAGAAATGATATTTTAAAAAATGTGCAAATACCAAATTTTGGAATTCATAACATTAGAAATGCAACAGCAGCGGCAGGTGTAGCTTATTTAATCGGAGTATCCAGCAAACAAATTAAGGATGGTCTGAGAAAATTTCAAGGTGTTCAAAGGAGATTTAATCACGTTTTTACTTATAGAAAATCTTTGTTCATTGATGATTATGCACATCATCCGACTGAAATTAGCACAGTATTAAGAAGTGTAAAAAACGTTTATAAAAAAGAAAAAATTTATTGTATTTTTCAACCTCACAGAATTTCCAGGTTAAGATATCTAAAGGAAGAATTTGCAAATTGTTTTAAAATGGCAGATTATTTAATCTTATGTCCAATTTTTAAAGCTGGAGAAAAAATAAAGCTAGGATTTAAATATGAAAACTTCGCAAAACAAATTATTCAAAAATCAAAAGTTAATTTAATTATGATTGAGGACGAAAACGATCTACTCAAATTCGTTAAACAAAATATTTACGGTGAAAGTCTAGCAATAGGAATGGGTGCCGGTTCAATATCAAATTGGATAAGAAATTTACAAAATAAGTTGTAATGGAATTGGAAGATATTAAATCATTTTCAAATAATTCAGATAGTCAATTATTTTTTGACTATGATTTGAGTAAGTCAAACTGGTTTAATATTGGAGGGAAAACAAAAATTTTCTTTAAACCTCAAACTTTGCAGGATTTAATAGCATTTTTAAAACTTTATAATAAGAGAGGAAAAATTTTTCTACTTGGTGCCGGATCTAATACCTTATTTTCTGGCAATGTTTTTGAAGGAGTAACAATTAAGCTTGGAAAAAATTTCAACAGAATATCTACACTTGATAAAAATAAATTAGTTGCAGGAAGCAGTGTCTTAGATAAAAGTCTATCAGAATTCTCAATGGAAAATAGTATTTCTGGTTTTGAATTCTTATCTTGCATACCCGGATCTGTTGGCGGGGGTATAAGAATGAATTCTGGGTGTTATAATAGAGAGTTTAAAGATATTTTACTTTCGGTTCAAGCAGTTGATTTCTTAGGTAATATTTTACAAATACCATACGAAGAAATTAAATTTTCATACAGATCAACTGATTTACCAAAGGATTTAATATATTTAAGCGCTACTTTTCAAGGACAAAATGGAGATAAAGAAAATATTCAGAATGAAATGTCAAGATTAAAACAAATTAAAAATGATTCTCAACCTTCAAAAATAAAAACTGGGGGGAGCACTTTTAAGAATCCAATTGGACAAACAAATAAAAAGGTATGGCAATTAATCAAAGAAGCAGTACCAAAGGATATAAGTTTCGGAGATGCTACAATATCTAAAGATCATGCAAATTTTTTTGTAAATAAAAAAAATGCCAAATTTGATGATATGATGTCACTTATAGCATATGTAAAAAAAAGTGTTAAAAAAAAATTTAATATCGATCTTGAATTAGAAATTATTGTTGTTGATTAAATGAAAAAAAAAATATTAATCCTAGCCGGAGGTTATTCCAAAGAGAGGAAAGTTAGTCAAGATACAGGCAATGAAGTATTTAATGCATTAAAAAAAAAATATAATGTTAGGTTGCTTGACCCCAAAGGTGATTTAATTTTACAATTGAAAACATTTAAACCTGACATAGTTTTTAACGCTTTGCATGGAAGATTTGGTGAGGATGGTTATATACAGTCAATATTAGAAAAAGAAAAAATTAAATATACTCATTCTGGAGTTCTATCTTCTTTCCTGTCAATTGATAAACAATTATCTAAGTTAATTTTTAGCAAAAATAAAATTAAAATTCCAAAAAGTTTTGTATTTTGCTTCCAAAATTTTTTCACAAAAAAAAAATTTATAAACAAAGTTAACAAGATATGCAGTTTCCCTGTAGTCTTAAAACCAATTAATGAAGGTTCAAGCGTGGGAGTATTTATAAGTAACAAAAAAAATGTAATTCGAAATCTTAAAAAACTTTCTCAATATAGTAAAATTTTAGTTGAACAATATATACCAGGAAGAGAAATACAGTCTGCTATTTTAGGTAATAAAAAATTAGGAGCTATAGAGCTAATCCCTAAAAGGAAATTTTATGATTATGAAGCAAAATATAATAAAAACGCCAAGACAAAACATGTTATGCCTGCACCCTTAAGTAAAAAAAATTACGATATTGTTAACACAATAGCTTTGAAGGCACATAAATTACTCAAATGTAGAGGCGTATCAAGATCTGATTTTAGATTTTATAAAAATAAATTTTATTTGTTAGAATTGAATACTCAACCAGGAATGACCTCGCTTTCACTAGTTCCAGAGATAGCAAGATATAATAATATAGATTTTTTATCTCTAATTGAGAAATTATTAAAAGATGCATCAATTAATAAATAATAAAAGGCTCAGATTTTTACTATTTTTTATAATTTTAATTTTTTTATCTACTTTTAATAACTATA
>CACKWQ010000036.1 GCA_902603925.1 uncultured Pelagibacteraceae bacterium
TCTTCCTCTTGAAGATAGAGGGGCTTATTTAGTAATAGGATTTACAGATGAAGGAAGTTCTTTTAAATACACCCAAAATAGAGCTAGTGATGTTGAAAAAAGATTAATACCTTTGTTGAAATCTGAAGAAAGCCCATATAAGAAATTTTTGATGATAGTTCCAGGTTTTGGGGCTGATAATAGCTTCCTTATAATTTCCTTATTGGATAATTGGAAAAATCGGAAAGAAAATTCACAGACTGTAATGAGGCAAGCAATCGGCAAAATAGTAACAGTTCCACAAACTTTAGCATTTCCAATTTCTCCCCAATCAATAAGAACCTCAAATTATAATAAACCTGTTCAAATGGTTATTTATGGTAATTCTTATGAAGAGCTAGAGGACATTCAAAATAAAGTAATTCAATCAATTAGAAAAAATAAAAATTTATCAAGAATTGAGTCAGATTATTCAAGAAATAGACCTGAAATTAAAATAATTATAAACAAAAATAAAGCAAAGGATTTAGGTATATCTGCTCAGTCAATAGGACAAACACTAGAAACACTTTATGGAGGAAAGACTGTTACAAAATTTAACAAGTTGGGTAAGGAATATCCAATAATTTTACAGCAATATAGTGAAAATAGAAAAAATCAACAAAGCCTTAGTAAAATTTTTGTAAGATCGGAAAACTCTGGTGAATTAATCTCAATAGCTAACTTAGTAGATTTTAAAGAGGAGGGTTCAGCAAACAAATTATCAAGATATAATAGACAAAGAGCAATAACAATCTCTGCAGATATAAGCGAAAATTATACTCTAGTAGAAGCAATAAAATTTTTAGAACAAACTATGGAAGAAGTTGCTCCTGAAAAGCAAATTACCTGGAAAGGAAAATCTGAGGAAATTAAGGAGACAAGTAACGAGCTTTACATAATCTTTGCGCTTGCTTTGCTGACTGCTTACCTTGTTATGGTAGCAACATTTAATTCGTTTATACATCCATTCATAATTATTCTCACTGTGCCTCTTGCTGTTTTTGGAGGTTTGGTATTTATATTATTTTTAAATAGTTCAATTAACGTATTTTCACAAATCGCATTAATTATTCTGATTGGTATATCTACAAAGAACAGCATTTTAATTGTAGACTATGCGAATCAATTAAGAGTGATGGGAAAAAGCATTGAGAGCTCTATTAAAGAAGCTTGTCTTTTAAGATTTAGACCAATTTTAATGACATCTTTAAGCACAATGATTGCCATGATACCTTTGGTTATTGGTAATATTGGTCCTGGTGCTGGTGAAGGATCTAGATTAGCAGTTGGTTCAACAATTCTTGGAGGAATGTTAATATCAACTTTCTTTACTCTTTATGTTACACCTGTAATGTATTTAACATTGGCTAAAAATACAAAGAGAATTGATGCGGTCGATATTGAGCTTAAAAAACAGCTTCGTTAAAATATTATATATTTTCTTGTTGTTAAAGATTTTTTACATTTAGCAAGCTGTTTTTTATATTTATTTGATTGTTTTTTAACTTTGTTCGCAAGCAAGATAACTTTTTGATTTTTTTTGTAACTTTTATAAGCACCCCAACCCTCATGATAAGCGATATATTGCCTAAAAGTGTCATGTTTTGAAATTTTTAATATTTTTTCAGTCTTGTGTGTATACCACCCAATAAAATCTACACTATCTTTGAATCTTGATCTTAATGCAAACTGATTTCCTGTTTCTTGTTTATATTGCCTCCACGTGCCTTTTACCGCCTGTGAGTATCCAAATGAAGATGAAGGTCTTTTATATGGAATAATTTTAAACAGCTTATATCTCTGTGGTTTTGCTAACCAATCAAAATCAGATTCCATTTTAATAAAAGCTAATTGTAAATGAACTGGAGTCCCCCATTTCTTCTCAGTTTTTTTTACATATTTATACCAAAGATATCTTTCAGAAAATATTGAACATCCATCTGCAGTATTTTTTGGAACTGATGAGCATGCAAAAATTAGAAAAAACAAAAAAAGAGTTATTAATTTGTTATTTCGAATCATCAAAATATTATAGATTATTTACTTTTTCTTCTCCATTCCTCAGGTCTCATGAATTTTCCACTCCAAATTCCTAAATTATTTTTTTTGGCCCATTCTTCATCCTCTAAATATTCTTTTGAATATCTCTTATACGCTACTGCGTTTCCAGTAAAAACCATATATCTATTTAGTGAAAATG
>CACKWQ010000037.1 GCA_902603925.1 uncultured Pelagibacteraceae bacterium
TTTTCAAATGATTTAAATTCTTGTTCAGAATTATTATTACTATCAGAATTAAATAAATCAGGAGTATTTTCCTCTATTTCGTCAATTCCAAAATTTTCTAAGCCATTTAAATCATTGCTTTCATTATTTACATCATTTTGATCAATAGAAGTTTCGGAGACATATTTTTTTTCTAATTCTTGATTAACTATTTCAGAACTAGTTTCTATCGAATTATCGCTATTTGTTTCTTGCTGAAGAATTGTACTATCTTCCTCAACAGAAATCTCATTTTCTAACTTTAAGGCATTTGCACCATCGGATAATGGTGAAGTTGCTGTATCACTAAAGTTATAAGCTTTTGCTTGTCCCATGCTAGAAAAATCTGAATAACCTGGATTTCTATTATGTATTCTATGTACCATGTTAATCACTGATTTTGCTTCAGGTTGTTGGCCGTCTAATGCAGTTGCAACTATGGATACTCTCATTTTGCCATCCAATTCAGGATCGGTAATTGCACCAATAATCAATTCAGCTTCATGATCAACCTCAGCTCTTACTTTATTAACTGCTTCATCAACCTCAAATAATTTAAGGTCCTTGCCACCCGTAATATTAACTAAAAGACCTTTTGCTCCTTTAAGTGTATAGTCATCTATAAGTGGATTGTTAATTGCCATTTCAGCAGCCTTAGTAGCTCTACCTTCTCCTTCAGCTTCGCCAGTACCCATCATTGCTTTGCCCATAGAACTCATAACTGTTTCAACATCTGCAAAGTCTAGATTAATCAACCCAGGTCTAACCATTAAGTCGGTTATACTTTGGACTCCATGAAGAAGCACATCATTTGATAGTTCAAAAGATTCTTCAAATGTAGTTTGCTCACTTGCTATTTTAAATAGGTTTTGATTTGGAACAACTATTATTGTATCAACATGCTTTCTTAATTCTTCTAATCCCTGAGTTGCTCTTCTCATTCTTGAAGGACCTTCATAAAGAAATGGGAGAGTTACTACTCCAACAGTTAGAATATTTAATTCTTTTGCTGCTCGTGCAATAACATGTGCAGAGCCTGTCCCTGTTCCACCCCCCATACCAGCTGTTATGAAAACCATATTTGCACCTTGCAAAATATTAATAATTTCGTTTAGAGATTCGTCTGCTGCTGCTTGTCCAATATCTAGTTTTGCACCAGCACCTAAACCTTTTGTTAAATTTAATCCAATTTGAACTTTTGCATTTGCTTTGCTTAGTTTAAGATCTTGCGCATCTGTATTCACTGCAATAAATTCAACCCCTTTAAGGCCATTATCAATCATCCCGTTTATTGCATTGCCTCCTGCTCCTCCAACTCCAAGAACTAAAATTCTTGGTTTTAATTCTTTAATATCTGGTGTTTTAAAGTTTATAGTCATTTATCCCCCTAATTATTAAGTTTATGCTCCCATTTAAGGCTAGCACGATTAATATTTGATTTTTTTTTTGCATTTACCTTAAATTTTTCAAAAGTTGTTGGTTCCCATATTTGAAAAGTTTTTCCTTGACCAACAAACAACATGGTTGTTCTAATTCTTGCATGTTTTAATAATTTTGATGATAATAAAATTCTTCCCTCGCTATCAAATTGTAAACTAGTACTTTCTGCTAAAATTGAGGTTGCAAAAAAGTCTTTCTTTTCCTCGAATGGATTTAAGCTATCTATAGCATTCGTTAATTTTTCTATTCTATCCTGAGGCCAAGCTTCTAGACATTGATGATTAAAAGATGGGTAACAAACTATTCCATTATATCCTAAGTTTGACAGATAAGATCTAAAAGATGATGGCACAGATACCCTTCCCTTTTTGTCTAGTTTGTTTTCGAATGTAGATAAAAACATATCTCATATATCCCTAATTTGGGTTTTTATGGGATATTATGGGTTTTATATTTCTTAGTCAATAGCTAACTTTTGGGGAGAAATCTAGGGTTTTTTTGATTAAATAAAATTTAGGTATTAAGCTAGATAGACTATAAGCCGGGTTCTGTCTTTTAAACTTATCATTTCTCTAGGCCTTAAATCACTTTAAGGCTCAAGCAACTAACCCTGATGACTAGCCAAAGACTGCTTTTAGCTATTTCTAGCAATGTCATCTCTACTCAGTCTTGCTCTTGGTGGGGTTTTCCATGCGCTGTCTGTTACCATCCAGC
>CACKWQ010000038.1 GCA_902603925.1 uncultured Pelagibacteraceae bacterium
GGAACTAGGAACAAGTGATAAGGATAATAATTCAGGAATTTACTTAAGAGACGACCATTGTGATTGGGGTTCAAGTGGTATGAACGAGTTTACTAACGAGTTTAGCAACAACTAATCATATCAAATTCATTACTTTAACATTTAAATTGAGGGGTTTAAATGAGCTCAGAACCAAAAGTTTCATACGACTTAAAAAGATTTGCAGGGATTAAAAGAGATTATACGCCTGAAGAAGTTGAAAGACTAAGAGGATCAATAAAGATTGAGTATTCGATGTGTAATCAGCAATCAAGAAAGCTATGGAATTTGTTAAATACAGAACCATACGTCAATACACTAGGCTCTTTATCAGGAAACCATTCTGTTCAACATGCGAAAGCTGGACTAAAAGCAATTTATGTTAGTGGATGGCAGGTAGCGGCCGATGCTAATACAGCAGGAGAAATGTATCCAGACCAATCATTATATCCATTCGACAGTGCCCCAAAATTAGTTGATAGTATAAACAATGCATTAGTCAGAGCTGATCAAATTCAGCATATGGAAATAAATGATGGTGATATGAATTCAAAGGATAGAACTGATTACATGCTACCAATCATTGCGGACGGAGAAGCTGGATTCGGTGGACCTTTAAATGTATTCGAATTAACTAAAAAATTTATAAAGGCCGGAGCGGCAGGCGTTCATTTTGAAGACCAATTAGCTAGTGAAAAAAAATGTGGTCATATGGGAGGAAAAGTTTTAGTCCCAACTGGAACAGCGGTCAGAAACTTGAAAGCAGCAAGACTTGCTGCTGATATAGCTGATGTTCCATTAATAATTTTAGCAAGAACTGATGCAAATGCAGCAAAATTGATTACAAATGATCACGATAATAATGATAAACCTTTTTTAACTGGCGAAAGGTCACCCGAAGGTTTCTACTATGTCAAAGCTGGAATAGATCAGGCTATTTCAAGAGGATTAGCTTATGCACCTTATGCAGATTTAATTTGGTGTGAAACTGCAACGCCTAATTTAGATGAGGCGAAAAAATTTGCAGATGCTATACATAAAAAATTCCCTGGAAAATTACTAGCATATAATTGTTCACCATCGTTTAATTGGAAAAAGCATCTTAATGATAACGAGATTTCAGAATTCCAAAAAAAGATTGGTGAGATGGGATACAAATTTCAATTTATTACATTAGCAGGATTTCATACACAAAATATTGCAATATTTGAACTAGCAGAAAAATATAAAAAAGATGGAATGGCCGCATACTCAAAAATTCAGCAACAAGAATTTGATAAAGAAAAAGATGGCTATACAAGTGTAAAACATCAACGAGAAGTTGGAACTTCCTACTTCGATGCAGTATCAAACACTATAACTGGTGGGAAAAGCTCTACTACAGCCATGGATGGCTCAACAGAGTCCGAGCAATTTTAATTAGTCTTCAATTTTTGAATTTGATCCCATGCAGAGTTAATAGCTCTCATTGTTTTTTTACTTTCTTCTATTACTTCTTTTGGTACCCCTTTACTTAATAGCAAATCAGGATGATGTTCCTTTGAAAGTTTCAAATATCTTTTTCTAATAATCTTCAAATCATCATCGGGGCTACTTTCTAGAACCATATAAGGGTTCAATTTATCGGATGATTTTCTGCTTTCTTTAATACTATTGTACTGTACTTCGCTCAATCCAAAAATATATGCAATTTTTTCAATCATCTTTGTTTCCTCAACGCTTACCTTGCCATCCGACTCAGCTATGTAAAATAAGATATTTATTACTTCCTCTAAAACATTTAAGTTCCCTTTATAAAACCGTGCTATTTGTTGAGCGTAAGGCTCGAATCCTGTGCTTTCCTCCTTGGCTTGGTTAAATATTTTGCCTACTTGATCTAATTCGTTATCTGGAATTTTTAATTTATCTTTAACAGCAATTAATTCTTCACGGCTTACTTGACCATCTGCTTTACTTAGTTTTGCAGACAAAACGATTAATGACAATGCAAAAATTTTTTGACTTTGCCCTATTGCTGAAAAACCACCTTGTGCCCGTGTTCTTGAAATCTTTCCACCTAAAATAGAACCTAGGAGCATTCCAAAGGGACCCCCTAATGAAAGG
>CACKWQ010000039.1 GCA_902603925.1 uncultured Pelagibacteraceae bacterium
AATCTCTCTTTTCTCTCTTCGTCTCTTGAGTCGATAATCCACCTATATGCTTGAAGCAACACAGCAGGACCTAAATACTTATCACCATTCCACCAGTAACTTGGGCAAGCTGTTGAACAACACGCACACATAATACATTCATATAACCCATCCAACTTGGCCCTATCTTCTTTTGATTGAAAGTTTTCTTTCTCACTTTTAACATTTGAGTTTTTCAACCATGGTTCAACTGATGCATATTGTTTGTACAATGTTGATAGATCTCCTATCAAATCTTTTTGCACTTTTAGGTGAGGTAAGGGATAAATATTTATATCGCCTTTTATTTCCGAATGAGGTTTTGTACAAGCTAAACCGTTTTTACCATCCATATTCATAGCACAAGATCCACATACTCCATGAGCACAAGATCTTCTATAAGCAATTGATGAGTCTATTTCATTTTTAATTTTATTCAGCAAATCTAATACTTTTGACGGACAATTATCCATATCAACTTCGTAAGTATCTATTCTAGGATTTTCGCCAGTTGTTGGATCCCATCTGTAAATATTAACTTTGCGTAAATTTTTTGATCCTGTTTTGTCTTTATAATATTTGCCTTTTTGTATTTTGGAATTTTGTGGCAAACTTATTTGAACCATTAATATACTCTTTCTTGAGGTGGGAAATATTGAACGTCATTTGTCAATGTTGAATTATGTACTGGTCTATAATCGATTTTAGTTTTTATACCATCACACCAAGATAATGTATGTTGCATATATTTCTCGTCATTTCTTTTTGGAAAATCTTCTCTAGCATGAGCACCTCTGCTCTCTTTTCTATGATATGCGGAGTCCATTGTTGTGATAGCCTGTCTAATTAAATTATCAAATTCTAGTGTTTCAACTAGATCGGTATTAAAAATTAAAGATTTATCCTTAACAGACAAATTTTCCATACCATTATATGGTTTTCTTATTTCGTTTATACCTTCTTTCAAAGTTTTCTCAGTTCTAAAAACTGCACATTTTGATTGCATAGTTTTTTGCATCGCTAACCTTAGTTCTGCTGTACTATTTGATCCACTTGCATTTCTAAGTTTATCAAACCTATCTAAACATTTATCTGTTTCGGACACAGAAATTTCTTCATGAGGTGTACCTGGTTTTATGAGTTCAGCTGCTCTTTTTGCGGCTGCTCTTCCAAAAACTACTAAATCAATTAAAGAATTAGATCCAAGTCTGTTAGCTCCGTGTACGGACACACACGCAGCTTCTCCTATTGCCATAAGTCCAGGAACAGTTTTTGTCGAACCATTTAAAGTTAAGACTTCGGCTTTATAATTAGTTGGTATACCGCCCATATTATAATGAACTGTTGGGACGACTGGTATTGGTTCCTTTGTTACATCAACATTTGCAAATAATTTTGAAGACTCAGATATACCCGGTAATCTTTCTTCTATAACATTTGGATCTAAGTGATCTAAGTGTAAATGAACATGGTCTTTTTCGTCTCCCACTCCTCGGCCTTCATTAATTTCTACCGCAATAGATCTGCTTACTACGTCCCTAGAAGCAAGATCTTTAGCTTTAGGAGCGTATCGTTCCATAAATCTTTCTCCTTTGGAATTTACCAAATATCCACCTTCCCCTCTTACACCTTCGGATATTAAAGTACCGTGTCCATAAATTCCTGTAGGATGAAACTGAACAAATTCCATATCTTGAAGAGGTAATCCTGCTCTTAGAACCATAGCATTTCCGTCTCCTGTACAAGTATGAGCAGACGTGGCTGAATAATATACCTTTCCATATCCTCCAGTTGCTATAATAGTAATATGAGATCTAAATCTATGAATAGTTCCATCATTTAAATTCCAAGCAATTAAACCTTTGCATTCTCCATTTTTCATTAATAAATCTAAAGCAAAATATTCAATAAAGAATTCGGTATTATGTTTTAAAGCTTGTCCGTAAAGTGTATGTAAAATTGCGTGACCTGTTCGATCAGCTGCAGCACAAGTTCTCTGAACTGTTCCATTGCCATAATTTTTTGTCATACCACCAAATGGTCTTTGATAAATTTTTCCCTCTTCAGTTCTACTAAATGGTACTCCAT